>NZ_JAUHHY010000014.1:0-203025 GCF_032377435.1 Bradyrhizobium sp. SZCCHNS3002 | reverse complement strand
GTCGTGCTGCTGCTGCTGTTCCTCGGCAATTGGCGCGCCTCGCTGGTGATTGCGCTCAGCCTGCCGCTCGCGATCGTAATGGCGCTGATCGTGATGCGGGCTGTCGGCATGTCCGCCAACCTGATGAGTCTCGGCGGCCTTGCGATCGCAATCGGCATGCTGATCGACGCGCTGGTCGTGGTGGTCGAGAACATCGTCGGCAATCTCGCCAAGCACGATCACGCAAGCACCACGCCGCTGATCCACATCGTCTACCGCTCCGTCTGCGAGGTCCTGCAGCCGGTCGCCTCGGGCGTCCTGATCATCATCATCGTGTTCGTTCCGCTGCTGACCTTGCAGGGGCTGGAGGGCAAGCTCTTCATTCCGGTCGCGCTGGCGATCATCTTCGCCCTGGCCGCGTCGCTGCTGCTGGCGCTGACGGTGCTTCCGGTCGCAACATCCTTCGTGCTCACATCCGCGTCGCATGACGATCCATTGCTGATCCGCGCAGCGCAGCGCGTCTATGCACCCGCGCTCGACTGGGCGCTCGGGAACGAGCGCAAGGTGATCATAGCGGCGCTGGTCGGCCTCGTTGCCGCAGGATATGGCTACACCCAGCTGGGCAAGACCTTCATGCCGACGATGGACGAAGGCGACGTCATCGTCAGCGTGGAGACGCTGCCGTCCGTCAATCTCGACGAGTCCCTCGCCATCAATGCCCGGCTGCAGGCGGCCCTGATGAAGGTGCCCGACGTCGCCGGCATCATCGCGCGCACCGGCTCCGACGAGCTCGGGCTCGATCCGATGGGCCCCAATCAGACCGACACGTTCCTGGTGCTCAAGCCGGCGGACCAGAGGCAGACCAGCGATCGGGATGCCCTGCTCGAGAAGCTTCGCGAGGTCCTGACCGGCTTTCCCGGCGTCTCGCTCAGCTTCACGCAGCCGATCGACATGCGCGTGCAGGAGATGATCAGCGGCGTGCGCGGCGACGTCGCGGTGAAGATCTTCGGCCCGGACATCACCAAGCTCAACGAGATCGCAGCCAAGCTGTCGGCGATCATGTCCGACATCGACGGCGCCCAGGACGTCTACACGACGCTCAACGAAGGCGCGCAGTACTACACGATCGCCGTCAACCGCATGGAGGCGGGCCGCCTCGGGCTCACGGTGGACTCGATCTCGGCCTCCCTGCGCACGCAGATCGAAGGCCGGACGATCGGCACCGCGCTCGAGGAGGGACGCCGGACGCCGATCCTGGTCCGCGGCAGCGAGGCCACGCGGCAGGCGCCCACGATGCTGGCGGCATTGCCGCTGACGCTTGCGTCCGGCCAGCATGTCGCACTCTCTCAGGTCGCACGCATCCAGCGCGTCGACGGCCCGGTGAAGATCGACCGGGAGGACGGCAACCGCATGAGCGTGGTTCGCAGCAATGTCCGCGGCCGCGACATGGTCGGCTTCGTCCAGGCGGCCCAGCAAAGGGTCGCAACCGAGCTGCCGCTGCCGTCCGGCTATCGGCTGACATGGGGCGGGCAGTTCGAGAACCAGCAGCGTGCGGCCGCGCGTCTGTCCGTCGTGGTGCCGGTCGCGATCGGCTTGATCTTCGTGCTGCTCTTCACCACGTTCGGCTCGGTGCGCCAGGCCCTGCTCGTCCTCGTCAACATTCCCTTTGCGCTGATCGGCGGCGTGTTCGCGCTGGTCTTGAGTGGCGAGTACCTGTCCGTCCCGGCCTCGGTCGGCTTCATCGCCCTGCTCGGAATCGCCGTGCTCAACGGTGTCGTGCTGGTGTCTCATTTCAACCAATTGCGCGCTCACGGGGTCCCCGAGCGGCGCATCGTGGTCGAAGGCGCCAAGCGCAGGCTGCGGCCCGTGCTGATGACGGCGAGCATCACGGCGCTGGGATTGATCCCGCTGCTGTTTGCGTCGGGACCCGGATCGGAGGTCCAGCGTCCGCTCGCGATCGTCGTGATCGGCGGCCTGCTGTCGTCCACGCTGCTGACGCTGATCCTGCTGCCGATCCTGTATCGCCGCTACGGCGCCGCTGCGAAGGAAGCGACATGAGCAGCCAAGCCGTCTGCCTGACCCTGATCGTGCCGGATGCGCTTCACAGCGAGGTGCTCGACCATCTGAGCGAGCAGACCGATCTCGTGACGGGCTTCACCGCCTCGGAAGCGGCCGGACACGGCGCGCGCGTCCGGCTGCGGAGCGCCGCAGAGCGGGTGAAAGGACATGCCGACGAGGTCGTCGTGCGGATCGTGTTGCCGGAAGAGGATCTCGAGCGGCTACTGGAGCGGCTCAGGAGCGCGTTTGCGGGAACGCAGCTCGTCTATTGGGTCGTGCCTGTCACCGCCTTCGGCATCATCCAGTAGGCACGCCCGAGGTCGAAGGTCGAAGGCGGTCGATTCAAGGCTTGAAACACCAGCCCTGAATCGCCCCGTTCCGAAGCGGACTGCACCCTCGCCGCCGCCGTCAGTGCTCGCTCTCGAGGCCGCCGACGTGCTTCTGCGTGTAGAGCTCGAGCCCGATGCGGTTGATGAGGTCGAGCTGGGTCTCGAGGAAATCGATGTGATGCTCCTCGTCCTTCATCAGTTGCTCGAAAAGGTCGCGCGACACGTAGTCCTTGACGCCGTGGCAATAGGTGGCGGCCTCCTGATACAGCGTCCGCGCACCGATCTCGGCGGCGAGATCGCATTCGATGATCTCCTTGACGTTCTGGCCGATGCGCAGCGGATCGAGCACCTGCATGTTGGGGAAGCCGTCGAGGAAGAGAATGCGGTCGGTGAACTTGTCGGCGTGCTCCATCTCCTCGATGGATTCCTTGCGCCAGACCTTCGCCATGTCGAGAAGGCCCCAATTGTTCAACAGGCGATAGTGCAGCCAATATTGGTTGATGGCAGTCAGCTCGCTGCGCAATCCCTTGTTGAGATATTCGATGACCTTGGGGTCGCCCTGCATGGATAAGCTCCGAAAAAGTTAGAGGCCGCAGGCGCTCAATAACAGGTTCGAAGTGCGGAGACGACCCCCGTTCATGTGCATTTTTCGGGCGGAGAACGACGCGACCGAGTGCAATGCCTGTCAGCAGGCAGCAAGCGCGAAACGGCTCTGAAGGTCGTCATCGATCGCCTTCGCCGGCGTCGTCCCATGATGGTGGCCGTGCTGACAGCCGGCCTGGCAGGCGCGGGCACAGGGACCCAGCGCCTCGTCGATGATCGTCTTGATCGTGCGCGCACAGCGGCCGCATTCCGCGCTGCACCCCAGGCAACCGTAGACCTGCTTCGGGTTCCGCGGCAGTTCGTCCGCGGACTTTACCGCGTTGCGGATGTCGTGATCGCTGATGACGTTGCAGGAACAAACAATCATGAGAAACCGGCCAATCGTCCTTGGTCAGGTATCGATAGTCATCCACAGCTACCCGCGCAAAGGGAAAACGGCGCTTTTGAAGCTATTCCAATTTCCCGATCAATCTAGAATGCCTCCAACTATACGAGCTTGCCGCAGATCAAAGTTGCCGCCGAATATGGGCGGGCGGCGATCAAGCCGCTGCAACTCAGTCGCCCCCACCACCGTCCCCTCCACCACCGTCGCCACTGTCACCTCCGCCGTCGATCGGGTTTCCCATCACGTCCGACGAGGTATTGGAAAACCAACTTGCGACACCGCTCCCCTGACTGGAGCTGGACGCCCCATCGGAATCGACGCTGGTGCTGTCCGCGGACGAGCGGCGGTGGTGGGGCCGGCGGCCGGCGCGAACCAGCAGCGCGTAGCAGGCGGCCGAGGTCAATCCGATGGCCACGACGATCGTCATCACGGGGGTCATGCCTGCTCCTGACCGGCGGCGACTTTTGTGCAATGCAGCATTGAACGTATCCCGGAGATGGGTCGTCCAATGGGACGCGCCCGTTCATTGATCATTCAAGCGGGATGTGTGAACCTGCCGTATCGCCTGATGCGCGATCCGCCGACCTGGAGTGAGAGAGGTTAAGGTCATGAAGAAGACTCTTGCGGCTCTGGCCGCCGTCGCGACGCTGTCGACCGCAGCGCTGGCCCCTGCTCCTGCTGAAGCGCGCAATGGTCGTGTCGCCGCTGGCGTCGCTGCCGGCCTGCTCGGCGGCGCCCTCATCGGTGGCGCCATCGCTGCGGGCAGCAATCCCTATTATTATGGGCCCGGATATTCTTACGGGCCGGGCTACTCCTATTACGGCGGGCCTGCCTACATCGCCGATCCTGGCTACGCCTGCTATTGGCAGCGCCAGCGCTTCTGGGACGGCTACGGCTGGCGGATTCGCCGCGTCCGGGTTTGCGAGTGATCGTTCACCTTCATTAATTCCATGACCTTGCACCGGAATTTCGAGAACGGCGGCTGACACGGCCAGAAAAAACCGTTTTTCCGTCGCATCAGGTCGGACAGAGTTTACGAAGGGTTGACGGATTGTCGTGTTTTCTCGCGACGCTGACGGCCCTGATCGTGCGTGAATCACCAACCCGGCGCTCGCGAGGGCGCCTTCCAGGAGATCTCGGAACATGAAGAAGATCCTGACCGCAGTGCTTGCGGTTGCGACCATCGCCGGTTCGCTGAGCATGACGGCACCGGCCGCCAAGGCCGGCGACGTCGGTGCCGGCGTGGCTGCCGGCCTGATCGGCGGCGCCCTGCTCGGCGGCGCGATCGCGTCCAGCCGTCCGGCCTATGGCGGTCCGGTCTACGTCGAAGCCCCTCCGCCGGGCCCGCCGCCGTGCGTGTGGCGTCGTGAGCGCTATTGGGACGGTTATGGCTGGGTGTCCCGCCCGGTTCGCGTCTGCTACTGATCCCGACGACGCATAGCTCGCAACAAGCCCGGCCCTGCGGCCGGGCTTTTTGCTGCCCGCCTGCTCGGCTGATTTCACTCGATCAGCGCGCGGCGTCGATCGCCTGCAGCACTGATTCGCTCGGCCAGCAGTCGACCTTCAGGCCCGCCTTCTTCTGAAATACGCCGAGTGCGGCACGGGTCTGCATGCCGGCCTTGCCGTCCAGCTTATCGCCGTAGAGACCGAGCCGCATCAGGCCCTTCTGCATCGCCTCGACGTCCTTGCTCCGAAGCTGCTTCGACGCCGACCATGGTGTCGCGAACGGGGCCGGGCTCGTCATGCGATCCGCGAGGTGACCGACGAACAGCACGTAGAGATCGGAGAAATTGTATTCCTTGATGACGAAGTAGTTCGCCGTCGTCAGGAACGCCGGACCATAGATGCCCTCGGGCTGCAGCAGCGACGCCGGCTGCTGCTGCTCGGCAGCACTCAACCGCTGGCCGCGCACCGGCACGAAGCCCGCGCGCAGCCATTCGCCGATCGGCTTCTTCACCTCCGGCACGCCGATCGCGCAGTCCACATTTGCCGGCGGCTTGACCTCGTAGGCCCAGCGCACGCCGCGCTGCCAGCCCTTGTTCGCAAGCTGCAGCGCCGCCGAGCCCAGCGCGTCCGGCACCGAATGCCAGAGATCGACCTTGCCGTCGCCATCGAGATCGACACCGTGCTTGTAGTACTCCGACGGCAGGAACTGTGTGAGCCCGACCGCCCCGCCCCATGACGCCCTGAGATCGCGGCGCGACACCACGCCGTCGCTCAGCATCTTCAGCGCCATGATGAATTCGGTGCGGTACTGGTCCTTGCGGCGACCGACATAGGCCTGCGTCGCCAGCACGCGCAGCGCATCGTAGGGCAGCGCGTAGCGGCCGAAATCGGTCTCGCGGCCCCAGATGGCGAGCACGACAGGTCCCGGAACGCCGAAGCGGCGCTCGATCTCGGCGAGCGCGGGACGATATTGCTGGATCAGCTTCTGGCCATACGCGGCGAGCCGCGCGATCGAGGCTTCCTTGATGTAGTCGGCCGGCACCTGCACGAACTCGGCCTGCGCCGGAGCGCCTGTTGCCGGACGGCCTGGCAGCAGCAGGTCGGGAAGCTTGTAGTCGGGCTCGAGCTCGCGCGTCTCGGCATCGAACGTCGCGCGCGAAACGCCCTGCTCCTTGGCCTCGGGCCAGAGCGAAGCCACGAATTGGGTGAAGTCGCCGTCGGCGGCGCTCGCCTGGCCATCGCCGAGGATGCAGAGCGCCACACCAATCAGGACGAGCCTGCGCAAACCGAAGAGCAACTGCCGAGCCATGCAATAGGGTTAGCATGGCTCGCGGCGCTTGTGAACGTCAGCAGGCCATGCGCCGGAACTCGACTCTTCCGCTCAATGCCCCGCCGCCTGCTTCGCCTCCTCGATCGCGGCATTCGACAATTTGTCGACGACGGCGATTCCGATGGCGGAGAGAATGAAGACCGTGTGAATGATGGTCTGCCACATCACGCCGGTCTCGGTGTAGTTCGACTTGCCTGACGACAGCGCGCCGGCTTCGATGAAGGTGCGCAGCAGATGGATCGACGAGATGCCGATGATCGCCATGGCGAGCTTGATCTTCAGCACGCTGGCATTGACGTGGCTGAGCCATTCCGGCTCGTCCGGATGGCCCTGCAGATTGAGCCGCGACACGAAGGTCTCGTAGCCGCCGACGATCACCATCACGAGCAGGTTCGAGATCATGACCACGTCGATCAGGCCGAGCACCGCGAGCATGATCTGCTGCTCTGAGAAATCGAAGGCGTGGGCGAACAGGTGCCAGAGCTCTTTGAGGAAGAGCACGACATAGACGCCCTGCGCGATGATCAGCCCGACATAGAGCGGCAGCTGCAGCCAGCGCGAGCCGAAGATCAGCATGGGTATGGGGCGCAGCGCTCCGCCCTTGGAGGACAGGGTCGCGTCGGGGGAAGACATGATGGGATTTTCTCGCGGCTGGATGGGATTGCGGAACGACTATCTACGCAATCACGTCGCACATGGAAGCGACAACTGGCCGCAGCCTGGGCGCGACGCTTTGTCCCGGAACGAAGACAGCGTCGCGCCTCGCGATGTCCTGAGATCAGCGCGTCAGCTTCTTGTACTTGACCCGGTGCGGGATCACGCTGTCCTGGCCGAGACGGCGCATCTTGTCCTTCTCGTAGTCCTGGAAATTGCCTTCGAACCATTCGACGTGGCTGTCGCCCTCGAAGGCCAGCATGTGGGTCGCGATACGGTCGAGGAACCAGCGGTCGTGACTGATGATGACGGCGCAGCCGGCGAAATCCTCCAAGGCCTCTTCGAGGGCGCGCAAGGTGTCGACGTCGAGATCGTTGGTCGGCTCGTCGAGCAGCAGCACGTTGGCGCCCGACTTCAGCATCTTGGCGAGATGCACGCGATTGCGCTCACCGCCCGAGAGTGCCCCGACCTTCTTCTGCTGGTCGGCGCCCTTGAAGTTGAACGCCGAGCAATAGCCGCGCGAGTTGACTTCCTTCTTGCCGAGCAGGATCAGCTCGTTGCCGCCGGAGATCTCCTCCCATACCGTCTTGTTGCCGTCGAGAGCGTCGCGCGACTGGTCGACATAGCCGAGATGCACGGTCTCACCGATGGTGATGGTGCCGGCATCCGGCTTCTCTTGTCCCGTGATCATGCGGAACAACGTGGTCTTGCCGGCGCCGTTCGGACCGATCACGCCGACGATGCCGCCCGGCGGCAGTTTGAAGGTGAGGTTGTCGATCAGCACGCGATCGCCGAAGCTCTTGGACAGCCCGTCGAAATCGACCACATTCTGTCCGAGCCGCTCGGCGACGGGAATGATGATCTGCGCGGTCTGGGTCTGCTTCTCGCTGGCCTTCTTGAGCAGCTCCTCATAGCGCTGGTAGCGCGCCTTGGACTTCGCCTGGCGGGCCTTCGGCGACGCCGCGATCCACTCCTGCTCACGCGCCAAAGTGCGCTGATGCGCGGCATCCTCGCGGCCCTCCTGCTCCAGCCGCTTCTGCTTCTGCTGCAGCCAGGACGAATAGTTGCCCTCGTAGGGGATGCCCCTGCCGCGATCGAGCTCCAGGATCCAGCTGGTGACGTTGTCGAGGAAGTAGCGATCGTGGGTCACGATCAGGATCGCGCCCGGATAATTGCGCAGGTGACCTTCGAGCCAGGACACCGATTCAGCGTCGAGATGGTTGGTCGGTTCGTCCAGCAGCAGCAGCTCGGGCTGGTCGAGCAGCAGCTTGCACAAGGCGACGCGGCGACGCTCGCCGCCGGACAGCTTGGTGACGTCGGCATCGTCGGGCGGACAGCGCAGCGCATCCATCGCCTGGTCGACCTTGCTGTCGAGATCCCAAAGGCCCTGCGCCTCGATCTCGTCCTGCAGCTTGGTCATCTCGTCGGCGGTCTCTTCCGAGTAGTTCATCGCCAGCTCGTTGTAGCGATCGAGGATCGCCTTCTGCTTGCCGACGCCGAGCATGACGTTCTCGCGCACCGTGAGCTTCGGATCGAGCTGCGGCTCCTGCTCGAGATAGCCGACGCGGGCACCCTCGGCCACCCAGGCCTCGCCGGTATAGTCCTTGTCGATGCCGGCCATGATCTTGAGCAGGGTCGATTTGCCCGAGCCGTTGACGCCGAGCACACCGATCTTGGCGTCCGGATAGAACGACAGGTGAATGTTATCGAGCACCTTGCGGGTCGGGTAGGTCTTGGACAGACCCTGCATGAAGTAGACGAACTGGCGCGCCATCGCGTGTCCCTTGAAGCCTGCCGGAATTTTCGGAAAATGGTTGCCGCTGATGTAACCGCGCGGTCCCCAAAGGGCAACCGGCGAGCCGGTCTCGGCCGGAACAAATGCCGGGAGAATCCCGGTCAAACTTCGCGCCGGCCCGGCCTGCCGTCCACGGACGATTACGGGTCCGGCACCTTGTGTGCGGCCGATCACGACAATTGCAACCATCTTTTAATTAATTCGGCGGGACACTCGGTCTCGGCCCGCAAGACCCGCGTGCCCAAGCGGCAAAAGCCGCGACCGACAACAGCGAGAGCCCGTCATGGCAGCCTTCACGTCAGCCTCCCTGCCCGCTTCGGCGGCACACCGCAAAGACCGATCCGGGATCGCGGACGACATCCGCGGCTTCTGGCGCGAATTCGTCGCGCGCGCCTTCAACCCGTACCGGCCAGAATTGCACTACATGCGCGGCCCCGGCCCCGCCTGGCGCGCCAAGTACGGCCATGACGCCGCGTTCCGGCTGAAGTCCCGCCTCGATTGACGTCGCCTGGGTCCGCGTAAGAGCGTCACGATGCCTTGCGCAACCAGCCCGTTGCGCGCAAGCATGGCTCCATTCCTGACGGCATTCACCATTGCCGCCGTCCCCCGATGAATGGACCCTGCCGATGACACGGCTGCGCTGTGCGATCCTCGACGACTATTACGATACAGCCCTCTCATTAGCCGACTGGCCCCGGCTGGCCGACAGGGTGGATGTGACGGCTTTCACACAGCCGTTCGGCAACGAGGAAGCGGCCGCCAGCGCGCTCGCCGATGCCGACATCATCTGCGCGATGCGCGAGCGGACGCCATTGCCCCGCTCCCTGATCGAGCGATTGCCGAAGCTGAAGCTCCTGATCACCTCGGGCATGCGCAACGCCGCCATCGACATGGAGGCCGCCAAGGCACGCAGCGTCGTCGTCTGCGGCACGCAATATGGCCGTGACCCCACCGCACCGCTCACCATGGGCCTGATCCTGGAGCTGACGCGCAGGATCGGCCAGGAGAACGCGCGCATGCACGCCGGGGAGCCCTGGCAGGCGCTGGGCGGCGTGGAGATCGAGGGCAAGACGCTGGGCGTAATCGGGCTGGGCAAGCTCGGCACCAAGGTCGCAGAGCTCGGCAAGGCGTTCGGCATGAACGTGATCGCCTGGAGTCCCAATTTGACGCCCGAACGCTGCGAGGCGGCGGGAGTAGGCTACGCGACCAAGGAGAAGCTGTTCACCGCCGCCGATGTCATCACCGTCCACGTCGTGCTCAGCGATCGCTCACGCGGGCTGGTGGGCGCGGCCGACATCGCGCGCATGAAGCCGACCGCCTATCTCGTCAACACCTCGCGCGCGCCGATCGTCGACGAGGCCGCGCTGCTGCAGGCGCTCCGCGACCAGCGCATCGCCGGTGCCGGGCTCGACGTGTTCTCGGTGGAACCGCTGCCGGTCACCCATCCGCTGCGCGGGCTCGGCAACGTCGTGCTCACACCACATCTCGGCTACGTCACCGAGGAGAGTTTTCGCGCCCATTACGGCCAGATGGTCGATTGCATCGCCACCTGGCTCGCAGGGGCCGAGCCGCCGCGCCGGCTGGCTTAAAAGCAGACGAGAGCGGCCCTCACAGCAAAACACCCTCCGAGGAGGGTGTTTTCAACGTGATCAGCTCGCACGCGCCCGCCTCAGCGGATCGTCACCGGCGGCGGCAGCGGCTGCATGTTGGCGGGCTGGCCAGCCGCCGGCACGGTCGCCTGGGCCTGGACGGGCGCCGGGGCCGCGGCAGCAGCCATGTTCTTGCTGGAACCTGGAGGCGCACCGCCCGGCATCACGACCACACGGGTGCCGACCTTGACCCGGTCGAACAGGTCGGCGACGTCGTCGTTCAGCATGCCGATGCAGCCCGACGACACGAACTTGCCAATCGTCGACGGCTGGTTGGTGCCGTGGATGCGGTACACGGTCGAGCCGAGATACATCGCGCGGGCACCGAGCGGATTGCCGGGACCGCCGGCCATGAAGCGCGGCAGATAGGGCTGCCGCTCGATCATCTCGCTCGGCGGATACCAGTCCGGCCACTCGGTCTTCTTGGTGATCTTCTGCACGCCGGTCCAGGTGAAGCCTTCGCGGCCGACACGGACGCCGTAGCGCATCGCCCGGCCGTTGCCGAGCACCAGATAGAGGTAGGTGTTGGGCGTATCGACGACGATCGTTCCCGGCGGCTCCTTGGTGACGAAGTCGACCTCCTGGCGGCGCAGGTTCGGCGGCAGCGGCGCCGGCGCCGCATCGGGTTGTTCCTCGGGCGGCAGAGCTGCCACCGTCATCGGCCGATCTCCGGCGGCCGGGGCCTGTGCCGCGCCCGCGACGGCCGGAGCGCCACCGACGGCGCCGGGCGGCCGCGGCGCGCCTGCGTCGCCACCGGGCGCGCTGGCGCCACCATAGGCCTGCTGGCTGGAGGCAGGACGATCACCGTAGATTACCGGGGGCGGACCAGCCGGGCGGCCATAGCGCGGATCATCCGGGGACATCACCGGGCCGGTCGGAGCGGCTCCGTAGACCGTCGCACCGGCCGGACGTCCATAACGAGGATCGTCGGGAGAAAGGATGGGACCGGTCGGAGCCGCAGCACCATAAACCGGCGCATTGGCTGGACGACCGTAGCGCGGATCGTCCGGCGAGATCACCGGGCCGGGCGGCGGCAACGCCGCGGAATTGCCAGGCGCATTCTCATCGTCGAGCGCGTCAAAATCCTGCCCCTGGCCGCGCGCATCGGCCGGGTAAGGCGTCGGCGCCGGTGAGTACGCTCCAGGCGCGGTCTGATAGACCTGCTGTGCCTCGGCAAACGAAGTTGCCGTCACGCCCGCTGCCGCGACCGCGCAAACCGTCAGGATTTGTCTGATCATCATCGCCCTTGCAGTATCCCCAAGCCGCCGATTGGGACCTTTGCTGTGCCAGATGGCCGAAGATAGCGGCGCATTCAAGACAATTCCGGCCTGAGCGGCCCGACTTCGGCAATTTGTGATCATGTCTCCGTCGTTGCACGGAAGTCTCACGCCGCTGAAAAAGTGCGGCGGAGCCCCCGCAGGCCCCATGGATGCCGTGATTTGCCGAGCGGGCGGGAACACTTCCGGTATTCTGACCTGAGCCTGATTCGCGATGCACGGCAGAAGCCGGCCTCGTCGCGAACGCGGCATTCCCTGTGATCACCGCGTTCCCTACTGGCTCTAAGGTCTCGGCAGTCACGCTGCCGTGGCGAGAGTTACCGTCAATGCTTCCCGGCTTTCGTTTTCTGGTCGCCGCGATCGTCTGTTCCATCTCTCTCACCATCTTCGGCATGGGCGCTGCGGCCCTGTTGCGCGCGGCCCACGAGCAGTTCGTCAGCAACGCGTCCTGGCGCACGACTCAGGCCTCCGGCTTCACCACGTTCCTGCCGCCGGCCGAACCCACGCCGGTGCTCGCGGTGCTGCGGGTGGATTCGATTCCGACACCGCCGGTGACGCCGCCGCCGGTCGTGGCCGATGCTCCCCCGGCAGCGTCCGAGCCGCCGAGCGCGCCGTCGACGGCGGCGCCGGCCGCCGAGACGCCCGAGGCGACGCCCGTTGCGGTGGCCACCGATGTGCCTACGCCCTCGCTGCCGGCGGAAACGGTCGACACGTCCCGCACCTCCGCCATCGTCGAGACCGCGTCCGTGACGAACGACCGGATCGAGAGCACCAAACCGGAGCGCCCCATTCCGGACACGTCCGCTTCGATCGTCGTTCCGGTCGAAAAAGTCTCCGACAGGCCGAGCATGGACAGTTCGCCCGCGACTGCAGCGCCGCCCCCGCCGCCGGCGTCGACCGAAGCTGCGGCCGCCGTGGTCTCACCGCCGCCGCCGGCTCCTCAGATTCTCGCCAGCGCCGATCCGATGATGACGACCGCAGCCGCCGCCGCGCCCGTTCCGGCGGTGCTCGACCCGATCGCGGCCAAGCTCGCCGCGCTGGCCGAGCAGCCGGCGCACCAGGAGCGGCCCGCGGCCGGCGAGCATCGTGCCTCGGTGAAGGTCGCGAGCGTTCAGTTGCGCCGGAGCATCCTCAAGAAGCGCCAGGCCCGGGAGAAGCAGGTTGCGGCGCGCCGCGCCAAGCAGCGGCGCATCGCCCAGCGCGTCAGGGCGGCGCGGCAGGCAGCGGCCCAACTGCAGCAACAAACCGCGTTCCCCGATCCATTCGGACAGCAGCCATTTGGTCAACCGCAGGCGGCCGTCCAGCAGGCTGCCGGGCCGCGCACGCGGTAGGCGGAGCTAGCGATCAGGCCGGCCCGGTCGCAACCGGCGGACCGTTCTCGACGCCCCATTCCGACCACGAGCCGTCGTAGAGCGCGGTGTCGCGGATGCCGAGACGATAGAGCGCCAGCGTCAGCACCGCCGCCGACACCCCGGAGCCGCAGGAGGTGACGATCGGCCTGGCGAGATCGACGCCAGCGGCGCCGAACGCCTTACGTAGCTCGTCTAGCGGCTTCATCACGCCGGTCGCCGCGTCGAACAGCTCCGCATAGGGCAGATTGCGGCTGCCGGGGATATGGCCGGATCGGAGACCGGGCCGCGGCTCGGCGACCTCGCCCGCGAAGCGCGGCGCCTGCCGCGCATCGATCACCTGCTCGGCATTGCCGGCGAGATTGGCAACCATCTGCTCGATCCGGCGCACGCGCGCGGCATCGAACGTCGCGCTGAACGTGCCAAGCGCCGGCGTGACCTGCCCGCTCTCGACCCGGCGCCCCTCCGCCATCCACTTCTTCAGCCCGCCGTCGAGCACGCGCACATCCGTGTGGCCGAACGACAGGAACATCCACCAGGCGCGCGGCGCGGCGACCCAGCCGCCGGAATCATAGACCACCACCGTATCGCCATTGCTGACGCCGAGCCGGCCGGCGTCGCGGCCGAACTGCGCGGCGCTCGGATACATGTGCGGCAGCGGATTGGAATGGTCGGAGACCTCGTCGACGTCGAAAAACACGGCGCCGGGGATGTGCGCCTTCAGGTAATCGTCCTTCGGCAGCGGCAGCACACCCGGCATCTTGAAGGTCGCGTCGAGCACCTTCACCTTGGGATCGCCCAGATGCGCAGCGAGCCAGTCGGTGGAGACGAGAGGGTCGTCGTGGATGGTCATGCGCAAAAGCTCCGGGCTTCACATTCGATCGTCATCGCCGGACTTGATCCGGCGATCCACCTTGTCGAAGCGATGGACACGCGGGTCAAGCCCGCGTGCGACGGGCAGCGATCAATCCTTCTTCTTCGGCGCCCAGGCCTCGACCGGCCCGCCGCAGTCGCGCCACGCCGCGAAACCGCCACCGATATGGGCGACCGGCTTCAGGCCCATGTCCTGCGCGGTCTTGGCCGCGAGCGCCGAGCGCAGGCCGCCGGCGCAATGAAAGATGAACGTCTTGTCCTGCTGAAAGACCGGCTTGGCATAGGGGCTCTGCGGGTCGATCCAGAACTCCAGCATGCCGCGGGTGCACGAGAACGCGCCGGGAATCCTGCCCTCACGCTCGATCTCTCGGGGGTCCCTGATATCGACGATCACGACATCGTCGCGCTTCGCCGCCGCGATCGCCTCAGCCGCCGAGAGCGTCTCGATCTCGGCATTGGCTTCATCGAGCAGCGCCTTGATCCCGCGCGTGATGGTCTGGGGCATGTCTTCTTCCTTCGTCTTTTCCAGCCGCCGAGCGGCGTCGTTTCGCGTCTACATTCCGGGGTCGTCCGTCAGGACCGAACCCGGAATCCAGAGCCGATCGCACAAGCTCGATATTCCGGATTTGGTCGCTATCGCGACCGCCCGCAACGACGGCCTTGCATCGCGCGCCGCAGAACGAGCGCCTTACCTCACCAGCTCCTTCATCGCCGCTTCCAATCCCTCGATCGTGATCGGATACATGCGCTCGGAGAAGATGCGGCGAATGATGGTGGTGGACTCCGAATAGTCCCAATGCTTCTGCGCCACCGGATTGAGCCACACCGCGTGGGGATAGGTGCGGATGACGCGGTCGAGCCACACTGACCCCGGCTCCTCGTTGACGTGCTCGACCGAACCGCCGGGCACCATGATCTCATAAGGCGACATCGAGGCGTCGCCGACGAACACGACCTTGTAGTCGTGCGGGTACTTGTGCAGCACGTCCCAGGTCGGCGTGCGGTCGGTGAAGCGGCGCTTGTTCTGCTTCCACACGCCCTCATAGAGGCAGTTGTGGAAGTAGAAATATTCCATGTGCTTGAATTCGCTCTTGGCGGCCGAGAACAGCTCCTCGACCTGGGCGATGTGCGAATCCATCGAGCCGCCGATGTCGAAGAACACCAGCACCTTCACCGCATTGCGCCGCTCGGGCCGCATGTGCACGTCGAGATAGCCGTGATTGGCGGTCTCGCGGATCGTGGTGTCCAGATCGAGCTCGTCCGGCGCGCCGGTGCGGGCGAACTTGCGCAAGCGGCGCAGCGCCACCTTGATGTTGCGGATGCCGAGCTCGACATTGCCGTCGAGATCCTTGAACTCGCGCCGGTCCCACACCTTCACGGCGCGGTTGTTGCGGTTCTTCTCCTGGCCGATGCGGACGCCTTCGGGGTTGTAGCCATAGGCGCCGAACGGCGACGTGCCCGCCGTGCCGATCCACTTGTTGCCGCCCTGGTGACGGCCCTTCTGCTCTTCCAGGCGCTTCTTCAAGGTCTCCATGAGCTTGTCCCAGCCCATGGCCTCGATCTCTTTCTTCTCTTCCTCGGTGAGGTATTTCTCGGCCAGCTTCCTCAGCCATTCCTCGGGGATTTCGGCCTTCTCCATCGCGTCGAGCAGGCTCTCCAGCCCCTTGAACACGGAGCCGAACACGCGATCGAACTTGTCGAGATTGCGTTCGTCCTTTACCAGCGCGGTGCGCGACAGATAGTAGAAATTCTCGACCGAGTGCTCGGCGAGGTCGGCGTCGACAGCCTCCATCAGCGTGAGATATTCACGCAAGGAGACCGGGACCTGCGCGTCGCGCAGTGCTGTGAAGAATTGCAGGAACATGCCCATTAGATCGCGCGGCCCGGAGGGCGCGTCAAGGGCCGCTCCACGCCCCACGCTGGACCCGCCGGCATTTTGCTCTACAATCCCTGGAACAACAGGCGGAATGGGGGCTTTCATGGGTATCATTGCAGCACTGATCATCGGCGCCGTCGCGGGCTGGCTGGCGGGGCTGATCGTGCGCGGCGCAGGTTTCGGCCTGATCGGCAACATGGTCATCGGCATCATCGGCGCGCTGGTCGCAAGCTACGTGCTGCCGGCGCTGCACATTGCGCTTGCCAGCGGCACGCTGGGGGCGATCCTGGACGCCACGATCGGCGCCGTCATCGTGCTCGTGATCCTCTCATTGATCAGGCGCGCTTGATTATTTCTGCTTCCGATGGCAGCCATCATCTCAAAGCCGCAGCGGCGTTGCCGCTGCGTAGCCACTCAACACAAGTTCGAACGATGAGCGAGACGCGATGAAATTTACCGGCACCCAGGACTACGTCGCCACCGACGACCTCAAAGTGGCCGTCAATGCGGCGATCGTGCTCGAGCGCCCGCTGCTGGTGAAGGGCGAGCCGGGGACCGGCAAGACCGTGCTGGCCGAGGAAGTCGCCAAGGCCGTCAACGCGCCGCTGCTCACCTGGCACATCAAGTCGACCACCAAGGCGCAGCAGGGCCTTTACGAATACGACGCCGTCTCGCGACTGCGCGACAGCCAGCTCGGCGACTCCAGGGTGTCCGACATCAAGAACTACATCAAGCGCGGCAAGCTGTGGGAGGCCTTTACGGCCGAGCAGCGGCCGGTGCTCCTGATCGACGAGATCGACAAGGCCGACATCGAGTTTCCGAACGACCTGCTGCTCGAGCTCGACCGGATGGAATTCCACGTCTACGAGACCAACGAGACCATCAAGGCGAAGCTGCGCCCGATCGTCATCATCACGTCCAACAACGAGAAGGAGCTGCCGGATGCGTTCCTGCGCCGCTGCTTCTTCCACTACATCAAGTTCCCCGATCCGGATACGATGGGCCGGATCGTCGACGTGCACTTCCCGAACATCAAAAAGCGGCTGGTCGAGGAAGCGCTGCGCATCTTCTTCGAGGTCCGCGACGTGCCCGGCCTGAAGAAGAAGCCGTCGACCTCCGAGCTGCTCGACTGGCTCAAGCTGCTGCTCAACGAGGACATCGGTCCCGAGCAGCTGCGCGAGCGCGATCCGCGCAAGCTGATCCCGCCGCTGCACGGTGCGCTGCTCAAGAACGAGCAGGACGTCCACTTGTTCGAGCGGCTCGCCTTCCTCAGCCGGCGCGAGGTGTGAGGGCGCCCGGCTCAATCCGACCGGCGCGTCATTGCGGCGCCGTCCTCTTGATCAGGCGTCCAAGCGCACGCATGATCCCATCGACGGCAATCGGCTTCTCGCAGCGGAGGATCTTCGAGAAGCGGTCCGGGATCACCGATTCGTCATAGCCGGTGGTGAAAACGAAGGGCACGCCGCGCTCGACCAGCAGATCGGCGACCGGAAACGCCATGTCGCCGCGCAGGTTCACGTCGAGAACGGCGCCTTCGATCCGCCCCTCGCGTTTGATCAAGGCGAGCGCGTCAGGGACGGTTCCGACCGGGCCCAGGATCGTGCCGCCGGCACTACCGAAGGCGCAGCGCAGCTCGTCGGCAAGCATATACTCGTCCTCGACGATGAGGATATGACGGTCGCGAAGCGAGCGTTCAGGCATGATCCTCAAGCTCCAGTGTGGTGAGCGAAACGGGAATCGATATCGTGCAACGGACACCGTCGGATGCGAAAGCGTACGAGGTCCTCGCGCTGAGCTGATAGGGCAAGGCCTGTTCGATCAGCTCGCGCCCTTGCCCCGTGCCGACGGGCATCGTGGCTGGCGGCGGCATGTCGACGCCGCTCTCGCGCCACTCGATATGCAGCCAGGGCTGGCCTTCCGCGCCTTCGCGCTCGAGCGACCAGACCACGCAGAGCCGGCCCGAGGGCTGCGCCAGCGCGCCATACTTGACCGCGTTGGTGGCGAGCTCGTGCAGGGCCATGGCAAGGGTCTGAACGGTCGACGACCGCAGCCTGACGCCGGACGGTCCCGACAGCCCGATGCGCTCCGAACCGCCGGCGACAGCCGACAGCTCGCTACGGATCAGATCGTCGAAGGTGACGCGATCATTCTCCTTGAGGCGGGACAGCAGGCCCTGGGCGCGGGACAGCGTATCCAGCCGATCACGGAAGCGGGCGCGAAAATCGCCGAGATCGGCGCTGGCACGCGCCGTCTTGTCGGCCATCGAGCGGACCACGCCCAGCAGGTTGCGGGTGCGATGCTGCAGTTCGGCCACCAGCACCTTCTGCCGCTCCTCCCATTCACGCCGCTCGGTCACGTCGACCATGGCGCCGGTCATGCGGATCGGTCGTCCCGCGTCGTCATAGAAGAAGCGCCCACGGCCGTACAGGCAGCGAATTGCGCCGCCCGGATGCACCACGCGAAACTCGCTGACATATTCCTGGTGCGCCTCCATCGCGCGGTGAAGCGCGGCTTCGGCTGCGGGACGATCGTCGGGATGGATGCGCGCCGCCCAGGCCTCGTAGCTCGGGGTCAGCTCGCCAACAGCATAGCCTTCCATGCGAAAGTGCTCGTCCGACCAATAGACCTCGCCGGTTGCGACGTTCCAGTCCCACAGGCCGAGCCGCCCGACCTCGACCGCGCTGCGCAGGCGCTCCTCGCTCTTGCGCAATTCCCGTTCGGCCTTGTTCTGCTCGGAGATGTCGCGCGCCGTCCCGAACCACTCGATGATCTCGCCGTCACGCCCGAGAATGGGGATGGCGCGCGAATCGATCCAGCCGAGGCTGCCATCGATCCTGATCACGCGGTGCTCCAGCTCGAACATGCCCTTCGTCGCGACGGCCCTGCTGATCGCCGCAGTCACCTGCGCCTGATCGTCCGGATGAATGTATTTCGCGAGCCAGCCCTGGCTCGGTTTCATCGTATCGGCGATGAAGTCCTTGCCCTGCAACTGGCGCATCTCCCGCCAGTCCGGGCTCATGCGATAGACGACGTCGGAGCTCGCGGTTACGAAAGCGCGATAGCGCTCCTCGCTGGCGCGCAGTCGCTCCGTCGCTTCGGCACGCAGACGGGCCATCTTGAGATGCGCCTCGACACGCGCCAGCAGTTCACGCGCACTGAACGGCTTGATCAGATAATCATCCGCACCGGCCTCCATGCCTTCGACGCGGCTCTCTTCTCCGGCCCGGGCCGACAGCAGGATCACCGGGATGGTACCGACCCGTTCATCGGCGCGCAGCCGTGCCAGCAACTGCATGCCGTCGATGCGCGGCATCATCACATCGGACAGAACGAGGTCGGGCTTGTCGCGGGCGATGGCCGCGAGCGCGGCTTCACCATCGGCGACGGTCTCGACATCGTAGCGCGCGGCGAGCAGGCGGCGGACATAGTCGCGCATGTCGGCATTGTCGTCGGCCAGGAGGATGCGGGGGCGCGGCCCGGCCCTGTCGGCTGACGTGGTGGTGATGTCGATGTCCGGAACGGCATGCGCGTCGAGCGACGGCGGATCCGGCAGCCAGCGCAATGCCTCCGCGATGAACGGCCGCGCACCGCGAAGCATCGGTTCCTGCGCCGGCGCCGCATCGGACGGGAGATGACTTCGTCCCCTGGGGATTCTGACCGCGAACGTGCTCCCCTGCCCGGCTTCGCTGGTCGCCGCGACGGATCCGCCGTGCAGCTTGGCGAGCTCATGCACCAGTGCGAGCCCGATGCCCGAGCCTTCATGGGTGCGGCCGAACGCGCCGGCGACGCGATGGAAACGCTCGAAGAGCCGCGGCAGCTCGTGCTGCGGGATGCCGGTCCCGGTGTCCTTCACGCTCAGCTCGAAATGACGATCGCAGGTGACGAGCCGGACCTCGATGTCGCCCGTGAAGGTGAACTTGAACGCGTTGGAGAGCAGGTTGAGGACGATCTTCTCCCACATTTCGCAATCGACATAGGCCGGCTCCGGCAGCGTCGGGCAATCCACGATCAGCCTGAGGCCGGCGGCTTCGATCGCCGAGCGGAAGGTGCTGGCGATCTCCGCGGTCAGGCTCGCGAGGTCCACCGGCGCGTAGACCGCCTGCATCCTGCCGGCCTCGATCCGCGAGAAATCCAGCAGCGTGTTGACCAGCTTGAGCAGCCGCAAGGCATTGCGCTGGGCGATCTCCAACCGGTCGCGATCTGCCGGCGGCAAGCTCTGCGACCGCAGCACATCTTCGAGCGGACCGAGCATCAGCGTCAGCGGCGTACGGAACTCGTGGCTCACATTGGCGAAGAACGCGGTCTTGGCGCGATCGACCTCGGCGAGCGTCTCAGCGCGGCGCCGCTCCTGCTCATAGGCGAGCGTCTCGGCGAAGGCGCTGCCGAGCTGAGCGGCCATCAGATCGAAGAAGCCCTGATGCTCGGCGTCGAGGGCGCGGCGCGGATTGACGCCACAGATCAGGATCGCCGTCGCCTGCTCCCGCCCCGTCGCAACCGGCAGCGCCAGTGCCAGCTGCGGCGGCTCGGGCCATGCGCCGGTCGGGACGCCGGCAAATTTCGCACGATCCAGCACGACGCGAATCGGCGCCACCGCGCGCGCCGCCGCCCGGACCGGCCACAGCCCGTCCCCATCGCTGTCGAGGGCAATCTGCGCCGGCGCGATTGCACTGTCCGGGTGTACCCCTGCGGCGCTCAGCAACCGTGCCGATCGCTGGTCCTCGCCGAGTTGGTAGATCAGCGCAAACGGGACATCATGCGGATTCTCGGCGAGGACGTCGGTGGCTTCGCGACAAGCATCCGCCAGACTGTCGGCACGGCCGCGCGCGGCGAGATCGCGCAAGGTCCGCATGCGGCGTTCGCCCACGACCCGGGCCGTCGTCTCGATGACGGGGGTGAAGACACCGCCGACACCGCCGGTCTCGTCGCGAATCGGCGAATAGGAGAACGAAAAATAGGTCTCTTCGAGGTAGCCATGGCGGTCGATGAACAGCGGCATGTCGCGCGAACGGGTCGCTTCGCCAAGCCCAACGACGTGCCGCAACATCGGGCCGATGACCTCCCAGATCTCGGACCATACCGCGTGCCCCGGCGCCCCGAGCGCGGCCGGATGCTTCTGCGAGCCGAGGATCGGGCGATATTCGTCATTGTAGAGCATGACGAGCTCCGGGCCCCACCAGATCAGGATCGGGAACGCGCAGTCCAGGCAGGTGCTGATCGACGTGCGCAACGACTGAGGCCAGCTCTCGGGCGGCCCCAACGGCGTCCGTGACCAATCATGGATGCGCATGAGCGCTCCCATCTCCCCGCCTCCCTGCAGGAAGTCGGCCCCGCGCGCGAACGCCTGAAACGTCGCGCGACCGGCATCCGAATGCTCGTTCACTCCTGGCCCCTTTTTCATCGCACAATATCGTGAAATGCGCGCGGGCGCCAAGCACTGGCCAGAACGGGCAACGAGCGCATCAACGAGGAACTCGGCGGCGCGGCGGGATCCATCCGTCCATCCACAGCCGATCTCGCAACTTGGGACAGTCCAACGCAAACGCTCGACGTGCGCGGCTGCGCTTGTTAAGCGCCAGCCTCTGCGTGAAGCGGGGTTGAGTCGGGGCACATGACGGTTGCGATCGAGATGGGGCAGACGGCGGCGGGATCGCCTGCCGCCCTGGACCTCGAGGAACTGCTGGCGACCCGGCTCCTGGTGCAGGGCAATTCCGGCTCCGGCAAGTCGCATCTCCTGCGCCGCCTGCTGGAGCAGAGCGCGCCCTGGGTGCAGCAGACGATCATCGACCCCGAGGGTGACTTCGTCACCTTGGCCGAGCGATTCGGCCATCTCGTGATCGAGGCCGAGGACCACACCGAGCGCGCCCTGCAGGTCGCCGGCGAACGGGCCCGGATGCATCGCGTCTCGACGGTGCTCAACCTCGAAGGCCTCGATGCCGAGAATCAGATGCGGCGCGCGGCCGCCTTTCTCAACGGCCTGTTCGAGATCTCCCGCGACCATTGGTACCCGATGCTGGTCGTGGTCGACGAAGCCCAATTGTTCGCACCGGCCGTCGCGGGCGAAGTCTCCGACGAGGCCCGCAAGGCGTCGCTGGGCGCGATGACCAACCTGATGTGCCGCGGCCGCAAGCGCGGGCTGGCGGGCGTGATCGCGACGCAGCGGCTGGCGAAGCTCGCCAAGAACGTCGCGGCCGAGGCCTCGAACTTCCTCATGGGCCGCACCTTCCTCGACATCGACATGGCCCGCGCTGCCGACCTGCTCGGCATGGAGCGGCGCCAGGCCGAGGCGTTCCGCGACCTCGAGCGCGGCCAGTTCATGGCGCTGGGCCCCGCGCTGTCGCGCCGGCCGTTGGGCCTGCGCATCGGCCCGACCGACACCAAGCCGCGCAACGCGACGCCGCGGCTGATGCCGCTGCCGGAAGCGTCGCTCGAAGACGCCCGCGCGGTGATTCTCGCCGCACCGCCGCCCGAGACCAACGCGCGGCCGCAGCGCAAGCCGCAGCCCGAGCTGCTCGACCAGCTGATGGCGGCGAAGTCTGCTGCGCTCGAGCTGCGCCCCGAGCCGCCGGCGCCCGCCGTCAGCGAGGAGGAGCTCGCCGAGCGCAAAGCCCGCGTCGAGCGCGTCTTGCGCGCGGTGCTGGCCGAGCCCGACGCCGGCTTCCGCGCCGTCGGTGTGCTCTACCAGGAGTTCGTCGTCCGCTGCCGCATCGAGGGGCTGGGCACGGCCGTGCCCGACCTCAACGAATTCCGCCGCATGCTGACCCGCGCCCGCGCCGGGCTCGGCGGCGACGACGCGGCCGACGACGCCGGCTGGCAGGACGTGTCGCTGCGCGCCTCGCTGCTCCCCGAGGACATGCAGGGCGTGTTCATGATGATCGCCCGCGCCGCCAAGGACGGCCGCCCCTGCCCGAGCGATGCCGCGATCGCCCGCGCCTACGGATCGCACTCGCTGCGCCGGGCGCAGCGCCTGCTGACCTATATCGAGGACCAGGGCCTCATCGTCTGCCAGCTCGACGGCGCCGGCCGCCGCATCGTCACCCTGGTCGAGCTCGCCTGGGCCACCGCGCCAGGCGATCCCAATGCCGACGATGCGACCAACGAAGGCCTCGTCGCTTCGTCGTCGTGAGAGGTGCCCGGTTTGCTCCGGGCGCCTCCCGCCGTCGTCTGCGATCAGGTCGCGGCGATCCTGCCCATCGCCGGATCGCTGATGCTGGGCCGACCGTTCTCGACGTGGCCTGCAAGCTGCCAGTTGAAGTTGGCGTCGCCGTCCGTCGTGACCGTCAGGTCGTACCAGCCATGGGTCTGCTGCAGGCGAACCCGCGTCTCCAGCCGCTGGCCGCGCTGCAGCCGGTGCCGCTCGCTGCGTCCGGTGTAGTTGTCGGCCAGAGTCACCACGCAGCTCGCGCCCTTGTTGGTGAGCGCGATCGCAAGGCTGCGGGCATCGTCGCCGTCGTCCCAATCGCAGAGATGGACGGTATCGACATCGACGAGCGCCGCGGTGGTGGCGACGCCGCCCTTGAAGTGGCGGAAGAAGCCGTTCGGCCCGTACACCGACAGATCGTACTGGCCGGCGCTGGCCGCGAGGTCCCACACGCCGTGCAGCGATTTCCCGGCTTCGACGGTGTAGCTCCACGGGCCGGCCGCGGTGTTGCCGGAACGAACGTGGAAGCAGACGCCGGCCTGCCCCGGATTGACGAAGCGGATTCCGAACGTCTTGTGCGCGGCATCGGCATCGCCGTCGACACGCAGATCGTAGGGCAGCGCGCGCGCCGGACGGATGCCCGGCTCCTGCTGCGGCAGGACCTGCTTGGCGGGCGGCACCGGATGATAGTCGTCGAAGCGCGCGCCCGAGATGATGTCGGCGACCGGCGGCTTGTAGCCGGCCGTGCTCGGCAGCGGCGCCATGCCTTCGTTGGGCGATGTGAAGTTGAACGCCGAGGTGAGATCGCCGCACACCGCCCGCCGCCATGCCGGGATGTTGCTCTCGAACAGATCGGGCGCCTTGTGGTGGAAGCGGCGCTCGATGAAGCGGATCACAGAAGTGTGGTCGAACACTTCCGAGCACACGAAGCCGCCGCGCGACCACGGCGACACCACCAGCATCGGCACGCGGACGCCAAGGCCGTAGGGACCGGCCATGTGGCTGCCATCGCCGGCGAAGAGGTCCGTGCTCACATCGACGGTCGACTGTCCCCAGGCCTGCGACATCGCTGGGTACGGACCGACGACATGGTCGAAGAAGCCGCCGCCTTCGTCGTAGTTGATGATCAGCGCGGTCTTGCTCCACAGCTCCGGATTCGACGTCAGGATGTCGAGCACCTTGGAGATGTACCAGGCGCCCGGCCCCGGCAGCCAGTTCGGATGCTCGCTGAACGCCTCGGGAGCTGCGATCCACGAGACCTGCGGCAGGGTGCCGTTGCGGACGTCGTTGCGCAGCCCGTCGAACAGGTTCTCGAACGTGCCGCCATTGGCGATGTTGCTGCCGCGCAGCGCCTTCTCGTACAGCGGACTGCCTGCTTGCGAATTCTGGTACTGGTGGAAATACAGCAGCGAGTTGTCGCCGTAATTGCCGATCCACGGATTCTGGGTCCAGCCCCAAGAGCCGGCTGCATTCAGCCCGGTGCCGATGTCCTGATAGACCTTCCAGGAGATGCCCGCCTTCTCCAGCCGCTCCGGGAACGTGGTCCAGTCGTAGCCGGCTTCCGCATTGGTGATGACCGGTCCGCCGCCCTTGCCATCGTTGCCGTCCCAGCCGGTCCACAGGTAGTAGCGATTCGGATCGGTCGGTCCCATCACCGAGCAGAAATACTGATCGCACACCGTGAAGGCGTCGGCCAGCGCATAGTGCCAGGGCAGATCCTGCCGGTTCATGCAGGTCATGGTCGTGGTGCCCTTGTTGGCGATCCACTTGTCGTAGTTGCCGTTGTTCCAGGCCTTCTGACCGTCGTTCCAGCCATGGGCGACGTCCTCGACATAGACCTGGCCGGCATTGTCGACGCGGAACGGCATCACCGCCCCCGCGCCGTTCGGCTGCTGCCACACCGGGTTGCCGTTCGGCAGCTTCACCGCGCGGGGATCGTTGAAGCCGCGCACGCCGCGCATCGCACCGAAATAATGGTCGAAGGCGCGGTTCTCCTGCATCAGCACCACGATGTGCTTGACGTCCTCGATGCTGCCGTGGCGATTGAACGCCGGAATGGCATGCGCGCGCTCGATGCTCTGGCCGAGGGCGGCGGTCGCAGCCGACGCTCCGAGCAGCCGCAGGAACTCGCGCCGGTTGTGCGCGATCGTGTTCGACATCTCGTTCATTCCCCATGGTGATGACGGTGTCGAGCGGCTTAGGTCGGCGCGTTAACAACCGCGTGACCGGGCGGTAAAGGATGTGTGGCAGGCTTTTGACGCCGCGCGGCGGAGCGGCATTCGCGGCGAGGGCGCCCTGCCGCGATGCACGTCGAAGCCGCCATTGCCCTTGCACCCGAGACGAAAAGCTGAATGATCCGTTCGGGTTGCGACGACGACAGACCGGGCGAGCCCGGATTTGGCGGGTTGCGTTGTTGAGGATGGTTTGCATATGCCGACGTTGACGGTGCAAGCGGCGGGTCTGCAGGGCGCGGTGGCATGGACATGGCTGCAGGTCGTGTCCAACGGACTGATCGCCAGCGCCTTCTTCACCATCGCCTTCGTCGTCGGCACGTTCCTGCGGCGGCGCTGGCGCGACGTCATGTTCCGCGGCATCGTCGGGGCGCTTGCGACCTTCGTGGCCGTCGTCGGGGTCACCCGCCTGCTCGCGATCGTCGATCTCTGGGTGCCGACCTCGACCATCACGGACATCATCAACGTCTTTCTCGGCGTCACCTCGATCGGAATCATCGTCATCATGATCAAGATGCTGCCTCAGCTTCTGGTCCTGCCGACGCGCATCACCTTGCAGAAAGCCTATGCGCAGCTCGAGGAGGAGATCCGGCAGCGCCGCGCCGCGGAAGCGATGGTGCGGCGATTCCAGGAAATCGAGGCCAACGAGGCCCAGGTCCGTCAGGCGCAGAAGATGGAGGCGATCGGCCAGCTCACCGGCGGCGTCGCGCACGACTTCAACAACATCCTGACCGTCATCACCGGGACGATCGAGATCCTTGCCGACGCCGTCAAGGACAAGCCCCAGCTCGCCGGCATCGCCGGCATGATCAGCGCCGCCGCCGAGCGCGGCGCCGATCTGACCCGGCATCTGCTCGCCTTCTCGCGCCGCCAGCCGCTGCAGCCGCGCGCCACCGACATCAATGCACTCATCGTCGAGGCCGGCCGCCTGCTGCGGCCGACCCTCGGCGAGCAGATCGAGATCGAATCGATGCTGGCGCATGACAGCGCGCCGGCGCTGATCGATCCGAGCCAGCTCTCGACCGCGATCCTCAACCTCGCGCTCAACGCCCGCGACGCGATGCCGGACGGCGGCAAGCTGACCCTGGAGACCAAGAACGTCACGCTCGACGAGCACTATGCGCAGTTGAACCGCGACGCCAAGCCCGGCAGCTACGTCATGATCGCGGTCAGCGACACCGGCCAGGGCATTCCCGGCCCGCTGCTCGACAAGGTGTTCGAGCCGTTCTTCACCACCAAGGACGTCGGCAAGGGCTCGGGCCTCGGGCTCAGCATGGTCTATGGCTTCGTCAAGCAGTCGAACGGCCACGTCAAGATCTACAGCGAGGAAGGCCACGGCACCACCGTGAAGCTCTATCTGCCGCGGGCCGCGGGCGCGCCGGAGCTGCCTGCCGCCGACACGGCACGTCCGGCGGTGGCGCGCGGCGGCGAGACCATTCTGATCGTCGAGGACGATGCGCTGGTGCGGGACTACGTGGTCGCGCAGGTGCGGCGGCTCGGCTATCGCACGCTCGCCGCCAGCAACGCCGCCGAGGGCCTGGCGCTGATCGACAATCCGGAACGCATCGACCTGCTGTTCACCGACGTCATCATTCCAGGCGGCATGAACGGCCGCCAGCTCGCGATCGAGGCCGAGAAGCGCCGTCCCGGACTGAAGGTGCTCTACACATCGGGCTACACGGAGAACGCGATCGTGCATCATGGCCGGCTCGATGCCGACGTGCTGCTGCTGGCGAAGCCGTATATGAGCGCCGATCTCGCGCGCATGATCAGGACGGCGCTGGAAGCGTGAGGCGAACCGCGATGGTGGCGCCGGTCGGTCGATGTCTCGCTTGCCAGAGCTCGCGCGTCACAACCGGTGTCGTCCCGGCCCTGCGCCGGGACCCATAGCCACCGGCCATGGTGGTGAAGCGAGATCGATCCACCAGCGTGCCTCACACATCTTCCTGGGGTTATGGGTCCCTGTGCAAGGCCGTGACGACGGCTGAGATCGCGGTTGGCGCCTTCCATCACACTGTGCCCGAGACAACCCATAAAGACGCGACGCCGCCTTCCCGCCGCCCATGAGGCGCAGGTGATGCGGCAATCATGTCCCTCCTGAAAATCGAGAGGGCGCGAGGAAGGCCGGACCTCGGCTGAGGCCCGTGGCCCGCCTGCTCAAAAGAATGCAGGCGGCAGGTACCACAGGTACAGCCGGACAGACCCGGCCTTCCCCGCGCGATGGCTTTACGGTGTCCTTCGTGCTCTCCCTGGGGATCGGCTTTCTTGCCCCCATCGCCCGCGCGTGCCCATAAGCAACGACCGCGAACTTGACCTCAGCGTCGAGAGGCCAGGACCACACGACTTCGCCGTCCGTCACGGCTGCGCTCGTCTGGCACAGCCGTCACGTCCATCGCAGCCCGCCTCCACGTTCGTGACGACGCGTACGTCCCTCTGCTCGAGGCGAGTTGCAGAGATATAAGCATGTTTTCTGAAAACCAGCAATCATTATTTTCGCCGATGGTCGCGGCCGGTGGGTAACCTTGCATCCTCGTTCTGACGAAAGGTCCGGCCGGCCATGACGGAGCGCAAGCCACTGACGACGAGTTGGGAGTCCTGGATCGAAGCCCGCTGGCAACGATCCCGCAGCGCGTGACGCCCAGCGGGATCGCAGCCGATGATCTATTCCGGAATCCGCGCGATCAGCTGGTGATGGGCATTGACGCCGATGTCGCCGCGCTTCGCGCCATGCGTCATGCCGTCGCTGTGATAGACCAGCAGCACGGCGTTGTCGTGGGTCAGCGGCTGCGGCGCGATGATCGTCAGCTTCGCCCTGCCGTCCGGCCCGGCCACGAAATCATTGGCCGTCGCAGTGCCATCGAGCGGCGTGAAGCCGACCGGCTTTTGATCGAAGTGATTCTCGAACAGGCTGTAGTGACCGCCCGGCTTCAGATGGTCGAAGCTCATGGCGATCTCGACCTTGCCGCCGGCCGAAGGAGTGAGCGTCACGCTGCCGCTCGCCGCGAGCCAGTCGCCGAGCGTGAAGCCGATCGGCTCGCCCTTCGCATTGGCGACCACGGCCGTCTTCGCATCCTGCTCGATGAAGGCCGGACGGAAACCCGCGACGTGAGAGATGTTCTGCGGCCCGACGGCGGCCGACGCCGCAGCGTCCGCGACGAAGGCATGGGGATCGAGCGGCTTCGGCTGCTTCGTCTCCGCCGAGAAGAATGCCGCATGGGTGACGAACGACAGATGGGTCGCATCGGCAGCCCGGCTGGCGCCGGACGGCACGAGCGCCGCCAGCATCAGCGCCGCACTGGCCAACCCGGCAAGGCTTTTCGATCGTTGCATTGTCTCAATCTCCTCGCGCCTGTGAACATCGACGCGCGATGCGCGTCCCGAGGGGCTGTCTGCGCCTGAGCCCGGAGACTGTTCGCTCCAAGCACGACGAAGGTTACGGTCCCCGTCAGTCCACCGACCGCGAGCTCAGTCCTGCGCAAAGACGCGCGGCGCGACCCAGCCGAACATCCGACGTCCGAACAGGCCACCCGCGCCGATCAGCAGGACAGCCGTTCCGACGTTCCACATCAGGATCATCACCGAGGCGTCGATCGTATGAAACAGCGCGAGCGCCGTCGACGTGATCGCGGACACGGCGAGGCCGCCGGTCAAGGCGACGATGGTCGGCCGCAGACGCGCCGCGTAGCGCAGCATCACCAGCAGGGCCAGCGACAACGGCAGGCTCGTCACAGCAAGCGTCGTGAAGCAGCGGGCCGCCTCGCCAGGGCTCATGCCGTCGGGACCAACCGCAACCCAGTCCGTGAGGCACTGATAGCCGATGTTGGACAGCCATAGCGCCAGCGCCGGCATCGGCAGCAGCATCCACCACCGCGAGCGGTCGGGAAGACTGACCAGGAATGCCGCGATCGCGGCCAGCACGCCGGTCAGGATCGAGCCGACGAGACTGGTCACGAATGGCGCATCGTGCAGACGCTGCGCCAGATCCGGACGGATCCCCTGGTTGACGGCGAGCAGCGCCACTACGGCGCCTGCCCCGATCAGCCAGCCGCAGGCACGCAGCAGCGGCGGCCGCAGCCGCTTGACCGGCCGCATATCGTTCGCAAGAGAGTCGATCAGATCGCCGGTCTTGATCATGGCTCGTTCCGCGGAATGAGCAGCTTCTGAAGACTCTTCAGAGCGCGATGCATGTTCACCTTCAATGAGGTCGTGGACATTCCGGTTGCCGCCGAGGCCTCCTTGAGCGACAGCTCCCTGAGCTTCAACAGGCGCACGGCTTGTTGCTGTGCGGGCGGGAGGTTGTCGATCGCCAGCTCCAATTCGCGGCGGTCGGGCGCCGCCTCCACGCCGGTCTCGGGCTCGGCTGCGATCTCGTGCTCGGGAGACAACACAGTCTCACGCCGCCATTGGCGCGACTGCCGCCGTACTCGGTCGATCAGGCGACGGTTGGTGATGGTCACCAGCCACGGCGCGAACGGGCGCGTCGGATCGTAGGTGTGGCGGACCGAGTGAATGGTCAATAGCACGTCCTGCACCGCGTCCTCGATGTCGCTGCGCTGCTTGCAGCGCCGTGCCGCGAGAGAGCGAAGGTAGGGCGTGATCTCCTGCAGCAGCCGCTGATAGGCGACACGATCACCCTCCTGGGCATGCGCCATCAGAATCGCCCAATCGAGCGCGCGCCGTCCCGGCTTGAGGTCCGCCCCGCTCGGCGCGTCCACCGGGACGAGCCTCAGCCGCGGTGCAGGACCGCTCTGGTCACTGCCCATCGGCGCCCTCCAGCTTTCGACCGAGCGACAGGACGAGATGATCGAGGCTGATGAGCCCGGGCCCGAGCGCGATGATCGCAACCGCCATCGCAGCCCAGGGCAGATGAAAATTGGCCCAGCCATCCGGGACGACGAGCTGGATGAAGGCGGTCATGACCAACAGCCCGAGCGCGCTGATCCGGGTCGCCAGCCCGGCCACCAGGAGAACCGGCAGCAGCATCTCGGCCACGCCATCGAGATGAGCGAACACCGCAGGCCAGGGAAAATCATAGGCCTGACCGAACAGATGCAGCTTGAACTCGTCCTCGAAGAGATACGCCGCGGCCGGTGACAGCGACAGGAAGCCATCCCATTTGGTGAGCCCGGATCTGAAGAACGGCACCGCAAGCGCGATGCGCAGCATCGGCGGCGCGACGATCAGAGCCAGCCGCACGAGCCGATCGATCGCATCCGACATGGGCAACGCGAGAGCCCGGCTGTCCGCGCTCATGACGCCTCCGCCATCGTCACGTGGTCGGAGCCGATCACGGCTCCGCCATGGATCAGATCGTGCAGGGTGCCGGCAAGGTCGAAGCCGGCGTCCTCGCGCAGCGCGTCTTCGACCGCCATCAGTATCGACCGACCGGCCAACAAGGCCTGAACGAACGCAAGGCTGCCCGACGGGATCGCGCGAACCACGACATCGGCTTCGGGACGGACGATCAGAACCGCCTCACCACCGCCCGCGTCAAGATCGACCGGGCCAGCAATTCCCTCCGCGACATTCATCTGCCAGACCGTAAGCACGGGAAACGCCGAGCACACCAGCCGCAGGGATGGATGCAAGTGCAGGCGGAGGGCCGGCGGATCGGCCGGCGCTACGGCGGCGAAAGCCGCAGGCGTGACCGGCTCGGCTTCCGCCGCATGATACGACTCGGTCCAGGCGCGCTCCATCGCTGCGACGTCGGCGAGATACGGCAGCACTGACGCCGGCGCGAAGCCGCGAATGAACGCCGCGAAGCCGCTGCCATAGTCGAGCAGGATCGGCGAGCTCGGTAGCTCGGACGACAGATAGCAGCGCGCCATGGCATGGAAGAACTCCGCTCCGACGATGCGATACACCGCCGGGTAGGCGTCCTTCAGTGTTGCGGTCAAGCCGGCGACGACATTGTTGCGATAAACTCCGAACCGGCGGTCGCTCGGCCTCCCGTCCGGCCCGACCAGACCTGGAGGCACCGGCTGCGCGGGATCGAGCAGTGCGCGCGCAAAGCCGCCGAGACGTTCAGCAAGCGGCGGCATTACAGACCACCTCCAGCGACGGCGAGAGCATGACGGCCTCTGCGTGGCGGGCCTCCGCCGCAAGCACCTGCCATGGCGGCACCTCAGCGTCCCACTCGATCAATGTCGGCACCGGGCCGGTCGCGCGGATCGCATGCGCATACAGCGACCAGACGACGTCGTCGACCGGTCGGTCGTGGGTGTCGATCAGCAGCGGCCTGCCATGTTCGTCGACTTCGCGGGCGTGGCCGGCAAGATGGACCTGCAACACCTGCGCGAGCGGCAAGGCGGCGAGATAGCCATGCGGGTCCCACTGCTGATTGGTCGCGGCGACATGGACGTTGTTGACGTCGAGCAGCAGCCCGCAGCCGGTGCGGCGGGCGACCTCGGCGATGAAGTCGGGCTCGGACCAGTTGCTCTCGGTGAACGCGACGTAGGTCGATGGATTTTCCAGCAGCATCCGCTGGCCGAGCACGCTCTGCACCTCGTCGACGTGATCGCAGACGCGGATAAGGGTCTCGCTCGTATAGGGAACCGGAAGCAGATCGTTGAGAAAGCCGCTCCCGTGCGACGACCAGGCGAGGTGCTCGGAAAACAACCCTGGTTCGTAGCGGTCGACCAGATGCTTGAGACGGCCGAGATGGGCCTGGTCGAGCGGCCGATCGGCCCCGATCGACAATCCGACTCCATGCAGCGACACCGGATAGCGCTCGCGAACGGCCGTGAGATAGCGATGCGGCGGCCCGCCCGCGCCCATGTAGTTCTCGGCATGGACTTCGAAGAAGCCGATATCGGGCCACGTTTCAACGATACCGCGATAGTGCTCGGCCTTGAGGCCGACGCCGCCCCGCGCAGGGATCCGGCCGGCCGTCGAGAATTGCGCGCGTGCCACGTGCAGACTCCGATCGAGAGAAATGGCGGGCCGCAAGCAGCCCGCCGACGATGTCTCAGGCCTTCGGCGTCAGGCTACCCGGACCCTTGGGGGTCTGCATTGTCGTGCAAGTCCCCTTCGGCTCCAGCTTGAACGAATTGCCCTGATAATCGATCGTGCTGGTACCCGCGCAGGTCGTGCCGGCGCCAGCAAAGCAGTCGTTCTGGCCCTTCAGCGCGACGCCAAAACACTTCTCCATCTTGCCGTCCTTCATGGCCTTCATGGTCTCGGCCTGCTTGGCCTTCATCATCTTTTCCATGTCGCCCTTGGCCATCGTCTCCGCTGAGGCGGACGTGACGGCGAGCGCGCCGGCAGCGACCGCAAATGCGCCGACGATCATTGCGGACAGCGTGCGATTGGACATGCGAATTCCTCCATTCTCCGGGTTTCAGCCTGCGGACATTGCAGGTGTCTGGCGGCCATCGGCGCGCCTGTCCATCGGTTCGCTCCAATGCATCGGAAGGTTACGCTGACTGCTTCGCGATTCATCGCTCAGTTGCACCCGAGATATTCGAGCAGATCTGCCGCCGCCGACGACGACCAGTCGGCCGCACCCGGGAGGTATCCGACGATCAGACCTGAAGCCGAGATCAGATAGGTGATCGGCATGCCATACAGCGTAAACGGCGCAGGCCTGCCACCGTCGTCTCCGGATTGCGCCACGTATCCGTTCGGATCGAGGCAGATGGACAGCGACGTCAGCCTCAGCGCGCGCACGAAGCGACCGACACTGTCGCGATCGCTGCGGTCTTCGGATACCGCGAGGACGTGCAGGCGCTGGCGCGCGACACTGCGTGCAAGCCGATCGAGCTCCGGCAGCTCGATGCGGCAGGCCGCGCACCACGAGGCCCAGAAATTCAGTACGATTGGCGCGCCGCGTAGCGCGGCGAGATCGAGCGTACCGCCGTCGAGGCGAAACAGCCGTATCGCCGGCAGGCTCTGCTGCGGCCGCAACAGCGTGAGTTGGTGACGGCCGGTTGTGAAGGCAGGCACGTCGTCGGCGGCGGATGCAGCCGAAGCGGATCCCGCGCGCGTTATGAGCGCCGTCAGCAGCCCGCCGATCACCTCGCGCCGGCTCGCAACGCTCACCGCGCCAGTTCCTCGATGGCAAGCGCTGGCGAAAACTGCGGAACGGCGGGCCGGAACGCGATGAAGGCGAACAGCGGATTAGGCAGCCAGTACAGCCATCCGATCGACGGCTCGCGCCGGCCGTCCGGGAGCTCCAGGTCGAGCCACACATACAGGAATTTGTAGATGCACAGTCCGGGAATCCAGTTCGGACGCAGATGGCGTGTTCTCAGGCAGCGCCACCGAATGTAGAAGTTTCCCTCGAACGGCGTGATGTCCCAGAGTCCGACAGGCCCCTCGGCGATTACCTCGCCGCTGGGACGGTGCGTGATGCGCACGATGCGCGGCTGCCTCTTGTGCAATTGAATACCTCCCACCCGCGTGTCCGGATGCTGCCATTCGACGATACGATCTCAGACCGGGAAAGGTTACCAGGCGACTCGTCACGGCCGCGCAAATCACAGTCGTGCGACGGGTAGTTCCGGTCCGACGACCCGAAAGGAGCCGCGCTCCGACGCACGGTCTTGCGAGCGGACGAAGATCGCCGGGATGTCGTGGACCGTGACGCCCTCATTACCACGACGGCCAAGTCCCAGGCCACGCGCAGCCGTCGAAGTCATGCGCACCGGCGCGGATCGCGGTCGGCGCAGCACGTGCGTTCGACTTGCCCGCTCACATCCAATTGACCGGTCGTGATCGATCCAGGGCGGCTGCCCCCGCTTGATTCATCTGCTCGCGTTCGATTAGTTAGCCGCAACCAACAGAACGGCGGGAAACAAACGCTTCACGATCTCCCAAGGTGTTGCACAAGGCTTCGTCGCACGATGTGCTCTTCCGGATGATGACTCCCCCCATCGCATAGGCCGGGCCGCTCTGAACCGCTGCGCTCGGCGCGCCGATCTCTCAGCTTCCATGCCGACGACCACCGGTTCGGTCGGCCCGATCCTCTCAGCTGCATCCGACGCGCGTGCCGCCGGTGATCGATCCTGCATGTCGATCAGGATCCGGCGCCGCGACGGCTAACTCAGGAGCGACACGTCACATGATCTCCGCCGAACACCTGACCCGCCAATACGGGTCATTCACCGCCGTCGACGACGTCTCCTTTGAGGTCGGCGACGGCGAGATCGTCGGCCTGCTCGGGCACAATGGCGCCGGCAAGACCACTATCATGAAAATGCTGACGGGCTATCTCGAGCCGACCGCCGGCACGGCGACCATTCATGGCCACGACATCGGCAGGCAGCGCCGGCAGGCGCAGGCACTGATCGGCTACCTGCCCGAGAATTGTCCGCTGTATCCCGAGATGACAGTGGTCGAATTCCTCGACTACGCGGCGGAGCTGAGAGGAATCCCGCCGGGCGCCCGGGCGCAGGCGCTGCGCGATGCCATCGCCGCGACCGGCCTTGCGGAAAAGGCCACCGCGCCGATCGCGAGCCTGTCGCGCGGCTACCGGCAGCGCACCGGCGTCGCACAGGCGATCCTGCACAAGCCGAAGATCGTGATCCTCGACGAGCCAACCAACGGCCTCGATCCGTCGCAGATCGCGCAGATGCGGGGATTGATCCGGGATCTCGCGAAGACCGCCACCGTGATCCTGTCGACCCATATCCTGCAGGAGGTGCGCGCCGTGTGCGAGCGCGTGCTGGTGATCAACCGCGGCCGGCTGGCGCTCGACACAAGGATGAGCGATCTCGGCGGTCCCGGCCGGTTGCGTCTCGTCACCAGCGGGCCGCCCGACCTGATCGAGCGGCTGGTCACGGGGATTGGGCTCGTGAAGAGCGTGGAGCGGCTGACGGCGGCCGGGCCCGGCCATGCCTATGCCCTCAACCTCAATGGCCACGCGGCCAGCGCCGTGGCGCCGGCCGTCGCCCGCGTCATCACCGACAACAAGCTCGATCTGTTCGCCCTGCATCCCGAACAGCGCGATCTCGAAACCCTGTTTGCCGACATCACCGGCGCCGGCGCGCCGACCCCGGAGGCCCTGCATGCATAACGTTCTTCGTATCGCTCGCAAGGAGCTGGCCGTCTTCTTCGCCTCGCCCGCGGCCTTCATCTTCATGGCCGCGTTCCTCGCCGTCACCCTGTTCCTGTTCTTCTGGGTCGACCGCTTCTTCGCCCGCAACATCGCCGACGTCCGGCCGCTGTTCGAATGGATGCCGGTGCTGATGATCTTCATCGTGTCGGCCATCACGATGCGGATGTGGAGCGAGGAGCGGCGCGCCGGCACGCTGGAGTTCCTGCTGACATCGCCGGTCGCGCCGCTGCAGCTGGTCCTTGGCAAGTTCCTCGCCTGCCTCGCTTTGGTTGCGATCGCGCTGGCGCTGACGCTGCCGCTCCCGATCACGGTCTCCATGATCGGCCGGCTCGACTGGGGACCGGTGGCCGGCGGCTATCTCGCCGCGCTGGCCCTCGCCTCCGCCTACATCTCGATTGGCCTGTTCGTCAGCGCCCGCTCAGACAACCAGGTCATCAGCCTGATCGTCTCCACCCTGATCTGCGGCGCGTTCTATCTGCTCGGCTCCAACACGCTGACCTCGCTGACCGGCAACGAAGGCGGCGAGCTGCTGCGCCAGCTCGGGGCCGGGTCGCGCTTCGAGTCGATCGCCCGCGGCGTCATCGACCTGCGCGACCTCTATTACTATCTCAGCATCTTCGGCGTCTTCCTGGTGCTCAATCTCTATGTGCTGGAGAGCCTACGCTGGTCGTCGCAGGGCCGCGCGCCGCAGCACCGGCGCTGGCGCATGGTGGCCGCGCTCACGGTGGCCAATCTCGTCGCGGTCAACCTGTGGCTCGGCCAGCTCCCGGCCGCACGGGCCGATCTCACCGCGGGACACATCTACTCGATCTCGGACGAGACAAGGAGCTATCTCGGCCAGCTGCAGGAGCCGCTGCTGATCCGCGGCTATTTCAGCGCTCAGACCCACCCGCTGCTGGCGCCGCTGGTGCCGCGGCTGCGCGATCTCCTGAAGGAGTACGAGATCGCAGGACAAGGCAAGGTCCGGGTCGAGTTCGTCGACCCGATGCAGAACGCCGCGCTCGAGGCGGAAGCCAATAAGCAGTACGGCATCCAGCCGGTGCCGTTCCAGACCTCGAGCAAGTATCAGGCGTCGGTGACCAACTCCTACTTCAACATCCTCGTCAAATATGGCGATGAGTACACGACGCTCGGTTTCCGCGATCTCATCGAGGTCAAGGAGCGCGGTGACGGCGACAGCGAGCTCGACGTCAATCTGCGCAATCCCGAGTATACGATCACGCGCGCGATCAAGAAGGTGCTGAACGGCTATCGCGGCTCCGGCGACGTTCTGGCCGGCCTGCCGCAGCCGGTGACGCTCGAGGCCTATATCTCGGCCAAGAACCTGCCCGAGCCGCTCGCCAAGCTGAAGACCGCGCTGCAGGAGCTGATCAAGGACTACCAGAGCAAGACGCCGGGCAAGCTCGATGCGAAGATCGTCGATCCCGACGCCGATGGCGGACAGATCGCCAAGACCCTGCAGGACGAATACGGCCTCGAGCCGCTTTCGGTCGGCCTGCTCAACCCGAAACGCTTCTGGTTCCATTTGATCCTGAAGAGCGGCGACAAGACCGAGCAGATCCAGCTGCCGGAGCAGCTCGACAAGGACGGCTTGAAGCGCAACATCGACGCCGAGCTGAAGCGCTTCACGCCCGGCGCGCTGCGCACCGTCGCGCTGTACACCCCGCCGGCGCAGCAGCCGATGCCGCAGCTCGGCATCCCCGGCAGCAGTGGGCCGTCGTTCGATCTGCTGCAGCAGAAGCTGCAGGAGAACACGCTCGTCGACGCCACCCAGCTGAAGGATGGACGCGTTCCCGAACGCGCCGACATCCTGTTCGTCGCCTCGCCGCAGCAGCTCGATCAGAAGCAGCTGTTCGCCGTCGATCAGTTCCTGATGAAGGGGGGCACGGTGATCGTCGCCACCTCGCCCTATCAGCCGTCGCTGCGCGGCAATCTCGACGTGACCAAGACGCCGTCCGGCCTGGAGGACTGGCTGGCGTTCCAGGGCGTGAAGGTCGGCGACAGCATGGTGCTCGACCGCCAGAACGCCTCGTTCCCGATCCCGAGCGAGCGCGACGTCGGCGGCGGCATCAAGGTGCGGCAGATCCGGCTGATGGACTACCCGTTCTTCGCCGACATCCGCAGCGACGGGCTGGCGCAGGGCGCGGCACCCTCGGCCGGCACCCAGCAGCTGACGCTGTCCTGGGCCTCGCCATTGACGATCGACGCCGACAAGGTCGGCAAGAAGCGAAAGATCGTCGATCTGATCCAGAGCTCGCCGCATTCATGGACCGCCAAGACGACCAACGTCGTGCCGGACTTCAAGGCGCATCCCGACACCGGCTTCCCTCCTGCCGACAAGCAGGGGCGCCAGCTGCTCGGGGCCATGATGGAGGGCGAGTTCACGTCGTTCTTCGCCGGCAAGCCATCGCCTCTCGCCAAGGACGCTGCTGAGCCCAAACCCGACGCAAAGGCTGATGCAAAGCCCGATGACGCGGCGAAGACGGCGGCTGCCGACGCCAAGCCCAGCATCACCGGCGTGATCTCCCGCTCGCCCGAAAGCGCGCGGCTGATCGTGATCGGCTCGGGCACTTTCCTGTCGGACGACGTGCTGCAGCTCGCCTCCAGCGTCGACCGCACGCAGTATCTGGCGCCGCTCGACTTCGCACAGAACCTGGTCGACTGGTCGCTGGAGGACCGCGGGCTGCTGGCGCTGCGCAGCCGCGGCGGCCAGTTCTCGCGCACGCTCGCCCCGATGCAGAGCGGCGGCCAGATGTTCTGGGAATACCTGAACTATGCGCTCGCGCTCGCAGGGCTCGCCCTCGTCTACATCGTGCGCCGCGCGCTGCGGCTCGGCGCCCAACGGAGATATCTCAACATGCTCGGCATCGCGGAGGCGCGGACATGAAAGGGCTTCCCATCCTGCTCACGGCGCTGCTGGGTGGCCAGCTCGCGCTGGCTCTCACCTTCGCGGTCAACCGTTCCGATCATGCCGCGTTCGACGCCAAGGAGCCGCTGGTCGCGTTCGCGCCGGCCAAGGTCGATCAGGTCGCGATCGACGACGATGCCGGCCACACCGTCACCCTCGCGCGCAAGGACGGCAAATGGGTGATCCCCGCCTTGGCCGACTTTCCCGCCGACACGACGAAGGTCAATGGCCTGCTCGACCGCATCGCCGGCCTGAAGAAGGGCTGGCCGATCGCGAAGACCGAGGCCGCAGCCGAGCGCTTCAAGGTCACCGAAAAGGTTCATGAGCGCCGCGTGGTGCTGACGAGCGGCGGCAGCCGGGTCGGTGAGCTCCTGGTCGGGACCTCGCCGGCGTATCGCCAGGTGCATGTGCGGGCCGGCGATGCCTCTCCGGTCTTTGCCGTCGAGCTGGCGACCTACGACATCGGCGCGGAGCCCAGCGCCTGGATGCAGCACGACATGCTGGACACGCCGCGCGACAAGATCGCCAGCGTCAATGTCGGCGACGTCACCATCGATGGCAAGGACGGCAAGTTCACGCTGGCGGGGCTCGGCAAGGACGAGAAGCCGCGGCCCGACAAGATCGACGCCCTGGTCAGCGCGATGGCGCATCCCCCCTTCGATAACGTGCGCGGCAAGGGCAAGGCGGCGCTGGCGCAGACGGATGCGCCCGACGTCACCGTCACGCTGAAGCGGACCGATGGAAGCGAGCTGACCTATCGCTACAAGAAGGACGCCGGTGGGGGCTATCTGTTCACGCGGTCGGCGGAGGACTATCTCTTCCACGTCAACGCCGACGCCGCCGCGCCGGTCGTGCAGGCCACGCGCGCGGCATTGATCGAGCTGCCGAAACCGGACAAGGCGCCGGACGCCAAGAGCTCGAACGACAACAGCTCGAACAATAAGAGTTCGGGCAACAAGGGCGCAGACGCCAAGAACCCTGATGACAACGTTAAGAAGGCCGAGACCTCAGGCGCCAAGACGGATCAGGCGCCGGCAGCGTCAGAGGCTGTTCCGCCGTCATCCCATGGCGCCGAGCAGGCCGCTCACGGCGGCGCGGAACCGCCAAAGTCGCCCGGCGGCTAGCGTACCGCGATACGCAAATCCGGCTTCGCTGCGCAATCAGTGGAGCCGGATCACGACTTCCCAACACGGATCGACATCACCCGTCCGCCCTTGAGCTCGAAGGAGAACGCATGCGGCGGATAGGTCCAGAGCTCGACGCCCTTCAATTCGCTCGGCTCGAAATGGTTGGGCTGGCCGAACACCTTCACCAGATCGTCGGTGGGGGCGCCGAGACCGACGCTGCTGAGCTCGTAGCCCGGAGCCGTCGTGGTGCCGTCGCCGGTGACCTGCAGCGCGACGATCTTATCGGCGGCCACGGTGACCACGAAATAAGGATAGTGCTCGCGCTGGCCGACGAAATAGATCCAGGCGACCTTGTCCTGCGCCTGCTTCAAGGTGCGGTGGGGCTGCCCGAGCGCAGCGGTCGCCGTGTCAGCACCGTCGCCGACCACCAGCGGGCCCAGCCGCATGCAGGCGCGCGCCATGACTGCGAGCAACAGCTCCTGTGACAGCTCGCGCGGCGGGGTCACGACGCAGCCGAAGCCGGCGCCGGCGCGCTTCCATTCGCCGCGCAAGTCCTTCAGATCGGCAGGAACGGCTGGCGCCGGTGGTGAGGGCGCCGGACGTGCCGGCGGCGGCGACGCCGGTCGCGGCGCCGATTGTGCATGCGCCGATGGCGAGAGCCACCCCGTCAGCATCGCCGCGGCGATCCCCACAAGCACCGCTTGAATGCGGCCCCCAGTCTTCACCATGTCGACGCCTACTTCCCACGCTTGCCCAGACCGCCAAAGGCGTCGGGATCGAACTTCCTCGGATCCACCGGCTCGTAGCGTGACCACTCCATGTCGGCAATCCCGTCGTATTGCTTAGTCCACCCGGAATCCACCGTCGCGTTGCCTTGCGCAACGGGCCGCAACTCGAAATGCATGATCTTGCCGGGGCCGGCCTCGGCGATCTTCTCGCCGCGCTTGAAGCGCGCGCCGACGGCCGGCATCTCGCCTTTGCCATCGACCAGACGACCGAGATGGGCATAACGGGTGAAGAGGACAGCGCCGTTCGGATAGCTGTGCTTGAGCACGACGTAGCGCCCGCAGCCGCCGACAAGCGGCAGGTCAGCGGGCGCCTGATCGGCCGCCTCCACCTTGACCACGACGCCATCCTCCATCACCCCGATCGGTGCCCCCTCCGTCCCGGCGTCGACATCGATACCGGGATGATCGCGCAGCGACCAGCAGCCGCACGAGGCCATTCCGGCTTCGGACGGCTGCTGCTGAGCCGGCGCGGCTGGCTGCACCGTCTGGAATTCGTTGACCAGCAGTCCGGGTCCCTCGGCGGAGGTGTAGATGTGGACGGCATAGAGCGTCAGCTTGCCGCCGACCTTCACCTCGCGCGGCAGGAAGCCATAAACGATGTCCTGCACGAAAACCTTGAGCTCCCGCCCCTTGGATGAACGCACCGTGATGCAATTCGAGACGCCGAGCTTCTCGACCTGGTCGAAGCCCGACATCGCCATCGACTTCTTCAAGAACCCCGTCTGACATGGACCCCCGGCACTCGCGAGGATGACCTCGAGCTTGAACGGCGCACCCGTCTTGATGTCGACACCCTTGGCCGGGCGCGGCAGCGCCAGAAGGTCGTCGAGACCGGCCTCCTTGTAGCGGGCGTAGTCGAACGCGGCTTCGGCGCGGTGGCCGCTGAGGACCACCAATGCCAGCAGGGTGAACACACCCCGGCGCGCGGCACGCGTGACGCTCATCTCACCACCCCCACTCACCGGTCGATCCCCCCGCGAGCCTACACGACAGGGCCGCACCCCGGCTACAACTGCTGCGTGATGAAGAATCCGCCGCGCAGGCCGGCCACAAAAAGTTCGTCCAAGGCAGATCATGATGTCGGATCGCGGCCGGCGGCTGCGTCCTTGGATCAAGCCGGATCGCGACGAGCCGGCGCGATCACAACCCCGAGCGCCGCGTCGTGAACCAGCGCGCGGCCTGCACTGAAATGGAAGGAAGCCCTGCCATGGCAAAGCCCAAGAACACGATCTGTCTGTGGTTCGACAAGGACGCAGAGGCCGCCGCGCGCTTCTATGCCGAGCTGTTTCCGGACAGCAAAGTGACGGCAGTCCATCGCGCGCCGGGTGACTACCCTTCCGGCAAGGCTGGCGACGTGCTCACGGTGGAATTCACCGTCTGCGGCATCCCCTGTCTCGGCCTCAATGGCGGACCTGCGTTCACCCACAACGAATCCTTCTCGTTCCAGATCGCCACCGATGATCAGGCGGAGACGGACCGCTATTGGACTGCCATCGTCGGCAATGGCGGCCAGGAAAGCCAGTGCGGCTGGTGCAAGGACAAATGGGGCATCTCCTGGCAGATCACGCCGCGCGCGCTCACCGATGCGATGACCGAAGGCGGCGCCGCCGCCAAGCGCGTCTTCGGCGCGATGATGACGATGAAGAAGATCGACGTTGCAGCAATCGAGGCGGCCCGGCGCGGGTGACGCCCGCGCGAAGCCGGAGCGCGTCGCGGCGTTCCGGCCCTACGGGCGCAAGCAGCGCAGATGGAGGAACAGCGGCACGCGCAGCCAGCGCCGGCTGCTGTCGCGGGTGATCGCCGCTTCGGGGATCGACGGCTCGCGCAGCGCCTCGATCAGGAAGCCCGCCTCCTCCAACGCCGCAAAATAGCGCTGCAGAGGACGATGCGCGCTGTGAAAGATGATGCTGAAGCCGTCGCGCTCCATCGGATCGCTGTAGTTGAAGGAGTCCAGGTAGCTCCCCTGGATCACGAACGGCGCGTCCGGCGCCAGGCTGGCGAAGCGGCCGGCCGAATTGAGCGGATGGACGATCGCCATGCACAGCCGGCCGCCGGGCCTCAGCACTCGCGCCGCCTCGCGCACTGCGGCCGGCATCGCATCGACGTCCTGCAGCGACATGAAGGCGATCGCGAGATCTGCGCAGGCATCGGCCAGCGGCAGCGATGCCGCATCGGCGCGCACGACGGAGATGGCGGGATCGGCGGCGCGCGCCGCCGCGATCAGCGAGGGCGAAGCGTCGATGCCGATCACCCTGTGCCCCGAGGCGTTGAGATGACGCGACAACCGGCCCTCGCCGCAGCCGATGTCGAGCGTCAGCGCACCCGGCCCCGGCAGCAGGCTGGTGAACTGCTCGCGATGATGACGCCAGAAGCTGTCATGGCCCGGCGCCCTCGCCCAGGCGAGCCACTGGGCGGCCTGATCTTCCCATTGCTGGCGCAGATTCATGGCGGCTCTCGTAAGAGGTCAACTCAAGAGCCGCGCGTCTTAGACCTCTTTCCGGGGCCTGTCATGTGACGTTTTGGCAGCAGCCCGCTCAACCGCGCGCGGACGGGCTGCAGATCTCCTCGAGAAAATCGAGGAAGGCGCGGGCGCGCGAGGAGATCAGCTTGCGGCTCGGAAAGATCGCGGTGAGCTGCGCGGCGCGGGTGTCGAACACGACCCCCCTGCCGATCTCGACCAGCCGGCCTTCGCCGAGCAGCTCGACGCAATAGTGCTCCGGCAGAAAGGAAATGCCGGCGCCGTGGGCGACGGCGCGGCGCACCGCCAGCGGATTGTTGATGCGGGCGACATGCGCCCCGACGTCGAAGCGGACGAGATGACCATGCTGCTTGATCACCAGGGTGCGGTCGCCGTAGCGGCGCTCGCAGATCATGAGATGGCGCTCAAGCGCGCGGACGTCCTCGCCGATGTCGTGCGCGGCGAGATAAGCGGGGCTGGTCACCCAGATCAGGCGGCCGCCGATCAGCACCTTCTGCGCCAGCTCGGAATTCTCCTGCACGCCGACCACGACCGCGATGTCGAAGCGGTCGGCCAGCATGTCGATCGCGCGCGTCGTCGCCTCGACGTCGAGCTCGATCCGGGGATAGCGGCGGTGGAATTCGGCGAGCTGCGGCGCCAGGATCTCCTCGCAGAACGCCGGCGGCAGCGCCACCGAGAGCCGGCCGCTGGGGACGCCGGAGAGCCCGGTCATGACCGCGTCGGCCTCCGAGACCTGGTCCAGGATCTTCTGACATTGCTGGAAGAACAGCTCGCCCTCGCGGGTCACCCGGACGCGCCGCGAGTTGCGGTCGAACAGCCGGATGCCGAGATCCTGCTCGAGTCGGGCGACCGATTTGCTGACCGAGGATTTCGGCATGCCCAGCGACCGCGCGGCACCGGTCATGCCGCCGGTCGCCACCACCGCATGGAACACCGGAATGTCCTCGATCCGCCATTTCATCCTAGGGCTCTCGTTCATCGAGAGAAACGATCCGTGCACGTTAGCATGATTGTCTAGCATGGGAAACTTCGTAAGGTCGGCCCCGGCGCGGCCGCGGGTGACAGTCAGCCGCGGCCCATTTCGCGGAGGGACACATGGCCCGGATCATCGGCGGCATCGGCGCATCGCACTCGCCCACCATCGGCTTCGCACTCGACACCAACAAGCAGAGCGACCCTGCCTGGAAGCCGATCTTCGACGGCTTCGCGGCGGTGCGCGACTGGGTGAAGCGCAAGGACATCGACGTCCTGTTCATGATCTACAATGATCACATCACCTCGTTCTTCTTCGATCACTACTCGGCGTTCGCGCTCGGCATAGACGACCGCTATGTCGCGGCCGACGAGGGCGGCGGACCGCGCGACGTGCCGCCGGCGAAGGGGCATCTCGGCCTGTCGCAGCACATTGCGATGGCGATGGTCGCCGACGAGTTCGACATGTCGTTCTTCCAGGGCAAGCCGGTCGATCACGGCCTGCTGTCGCCGCTGTCGATGATGGGCGATGCCAGCGGCCCGTGGCCGGGCCGCGTGGTGCCGCTTCAGGTCGGCGTGCTGCAGCTGCCGATCCCCAATGCGAAGCGGATGTGGAAGCTGGGCAAGACGCTGCGCAAGGCGATCGAGAGCTATCCGGAGGATCTGAAAGTCGCCATCTTCGCCACCGGCGGGCTGTCGCACCAGGTGCATGGCGAGCGTGCCGGCTTTCTCAACGAGGACTGGGACAACGAATTCCTCGATCTGCTGGAAAAGGACCCGGAGCGGCTCACGGCGATGCGGATCGCCGATTATGCGGTCAAGGGGGGCATGGAAGGCGCCGAGGTGATCATGTGGCTGATCATGCGTGGTGCGCTGTCGGACAAGGTGAGGCTCGTGCACAGGCAGACCTACGCGCCGTCGGTGACCAACATCGCGACCCTGGTGTTCGAGGATCTCGGCGGCGCGCCGGATCCGCGGGAGGTCGCGACCTATCGCGCGCATATCGGACACGAGCTCGCGGGCGCCGAGACGCTGGCTGGCACCTATCCGTTCACGCATCGCCGCAGCCAGGCCAATTTCCGCATCAACGACTTCCTGCACCGGCTCGTGATCCCCGCGCATCGCAAGAGATTTGTTGAGGAATTCGACGCGCTCGCGGACGAGTACGAGCTCACGGGCGAGGAGCGCGAGCTCATCAAGAACCGCCGCTGGATCGAGATGATCAGGCGGGGCGTCAGCTTCTTCGTGCTGGAGAAGATGGCCGCGGTGATCGGCGTCTCCAACCCGGAGGTCTACGCAGCCTTCCGCGGCGAGACCCTGGAGGCGTTCCTCAAGACCCGCAAGGTGCCGATGCGCTATTCCGTCGCCGGCGGCGCCAAGGCGGATGCGATCGACGCGCATTGACTGGCGCGCACGACCTGCGCCGCCCGGAACGGGCGACGCAGATCATGTCTCCGGCAGGTCGATGCCGCGCGCCTTGGCCCAGCGCTCCAGCACCTTGCGCTCACCGGCGTGAGCCACGCGGTTGGCGAAGCCACGCACCTGCACCGCGCGACGCTGCCGATCGAGCTCGATCGTCAGCAGCCGCTGCGCCGCGCCGCCATGGCGATGCCGCAGCGACCAGATCGAGGAATGGCCGGCGATGCACCTCGTCGCGTAGCTCGACACGCAGTGACGCATGGCCCTGGACTCAGCGACGAGGTCCTCCGCGGTCCGCAGCTGCGTGATCACATATTCGTCACGCTTGGCGAAGGCCTTGGCCGACGGACTCCACGACCAGTCCGCGAGTTGCGCGCCCGGCCAATGCGCCGCAAGCTCCGCCGCCTGCGCTGCCGAACGGTGACGCGCCATCTCGGCACGCCGGCGCGCCGCCTCGATGCGGGCGATCACCGCGAGATCGCGGTGCCATTCCCGCGCCAGCCGGCGCAGCGCCGCGAGCGAGCGGCCCTTGAGGCTGAACGCCCGCTCGCGCCGGCGACGGTCGGCGATGTAGTCGCAGAGATCGTCGATCTCCTCGACGGTGGTCGGCTGCGCGCAGAAGAACTGCGCCGCCTCGCGCCAGAACGCGTGCTCGCCGCGCGGCGTCCGCGCGATCCGGGACCGGGTGATCCGCGACACGATCGCCGGATCGCCCGTGTAGGACCGCGCGATCGCCTGCCAGATCGCCTCGTCGAAGCCGACCTGCCCGAAAGGATGGAGGAAGCCGTGAACCTCCTTTCGCGACAGGAACGCCGACGCGCCAGCCTTGTACAGCGAGCCGCCACCGGCTGCCGCGATGTACCAGCGCTTGCGACGGACGATCTCGTCGTGGCCGAGCCCCGACGCCTCGATCCAGATCTGCTCCAGATGCGAAGGCACGGGATAGCGCGCGAACAGATGCCGCGCCGCCGCCAGCCGCAGGCGCGCGGCATCGCGCGTCTTGAGCTGCGGCTTCCAGCTCTCGGGATCCCGGATGATGTCGGCTTCGAAGCCACGCCCCGCCTCGCGGATCGCGTTGTGCAGATCCGGCGGCGGCCGCGTCGGCCGTGCCGCGCGGCGCAGCGTCAGCTCATAGGCTTCAACCCGCGCGCGCTCGGCCTCCTGCCGTCGTGCAATCGATGACTTTGCCATTGTCGTTCAACATGATCGAGAAACTATCAGCCGGACGCACTGCGGGCGTCGGCACGGATCGTGTCGCGCACAGTGGATTCGACATGGCTGATGGCCTCTCGCGTTGAACACCGTCGGGGTTGAAACGGGCGACGCTGATACATCCAATCTGCAGCGAGCACAAGCGGAAAAGCCGCCGCGCTCCGCGGCGAACGCGGTTTGGCCTCGCCCTTGCATCGGTTTCTCATGAGCCGGCTCGCAAGATGGAGTTGTCAGATGTCCGACAGCCTGCACACGGTCGTCGTGGCCAAGAAGGCCATCGAGGCGCACAACATGGCCTCGTTCGAGCTCGTTCCGGCGAACGATCAGCCGCTGCCGGGCTTCACCCCCGGCAGCCATATCGACGTCACATTGCCGAATGGACTGACGCGGCAATATTCACTGCTGAACAGCGCCTCAGAGCGCAACCGCTACTGCATCGGCGTGTGGAAGGACGGCAACAGCCGCGGCGGCTCCAAGGCGCTGCATCTCGACATCAACGAGGGCGACCGGCTGCAGGTCAGCCGCCCGCGCAACCGCTTCAAGATCCCCAAGGACACCAAGCGCGCCTTGCTCGTGGCGCGTGGCATCGGCGTGACGCCGATCCTGTCGATCGCCGACACGCTGAAGGCCAAGACCATCCCGTTCGAGCTGCACTACGTGTTCGCGCTGATGTCGCCGGACTCGTTCCGCGGCACCATCGAGGCGTCGCGTTTCGCCGAAGACACCAGATACTACAAGGAATCCAGCGAGGACAATCAGTTGCTGAAGGCCGCCGAGCTGCTGGCCGACCGACCCGACGACACGCAACTGTTCATCTGCGGCGTCGACTGGTGGATGGATCCGATCATCGCGCTCGCCAGGCAGAAGGGCTTTGCCGAGGAGCGCATCCATGTCGAGCGGTTCACCGCCAAGGCGGCGGCCGCGCTGCTCGACAAGGTGTTCGACGTCACCATCAAGAGCACCGGCGCGACCTTCAAGATCCCCGGCGACAAGACCGTCACCGCCTTTCTCGAGGAGAACGGCGTCAAGATCGCGACCTCCTGCGAGCAAGGGATGTGCGGCACCTGCAAGACACGGGTGATCGACGGCGAGATCGATCATCGCGACAAGCGCCTCTCCGCGGCCCAGCGCGCCGAGGGCTATTTCCTGCCGTGCGTGTCGCGCGCCAAGGGCGACCGGCTGGTGCTCGATCTCTAGCAGGCATCCGCCGTGACCAGCGAGACCGATCTGTGGCAGACCGCGTGGATCATCGCCCAACAGCACGGGACCGAGGGGCCGGCGTTCGCGGCCCGCATGGCCGACAGCTTCAAGCTCGGCCACAAGCTCGCCGCGCATCGGGCGTGGCTGTCGATCGCGGCCAAGGTCACCGTGCTGATCGACGCCAGCGCATCGGCCGGCGCGCACCGGCATTGAAATGTCGAGAAGCCCACAGTTCCGGTCGCGCTGTTCGGAATCGGACACGCTCTCCCGTCGCGTCACTCCGAGACGATGCGCAGCGAGGCGCTTGGATTCCAGATCCACCGGCCGTGGCGATGAGCTCCGAGCCCGCGCCCGACCGGCGCATTCCAAAATGACGATGCGGAGGCAGTTGCGGCCGTTCGGAACGGTTCTTGCTCCGCCCGACGCCGTTACCGAGCGACCGTCCAGCATGCGCGACCGCGCAGGTCGCGCCTTGTGAGGAAGCATGTCCGTGTCATCGTCCGGCACGGCGGACGTCCCAGCCGCCGCCGACATCGCGTTGGCCTATCACGCCCGCACCAAGCACAGTCTCAAGCGCTATGCGGCGGGACCCGAGACGCTGGACTGGGACGCGCAGCCGAATCCGTTCCGCGAGTTTGCCGGCAGCCCTCGGCTGCATCTGCCGCTGACCTCGGACCGTCTCGCCGTGAGCTTCGCCGAGGCCTGCGACGCCACGGCGCCGGTCCAGCCGTTGACGATCGACCGCGTCGCACTGCTGCTGGAGCTTTCGTTCGGACTGGCCGCATGGAAGGAGCTTGGCCCGGACCGCTGGGCGCTGCGCTGCAATCCCTCCAGCGGCAATCTGCATCCGACCGAGGCCTATGTCATCGCGGAGAACGTGCCGGGGCTCAGCGACGGTCTTCACCACTATGTCAGCCGCGATCACGCGCTCGAGCAACGTTGCCGTCGCGGCACGACATCGCCTGGCGAGCCGCGACTGTGGCTCGCGCTGTCCTCGATCCATTGGCGCGAGGCGTGGAAATATGGCGAGCGCGCGTTCCGCTACTGCCAGCTCGACCTCGGACATGCGATCGGCGCCGTCAGCTACGCCGCCGCTGCGCTGGGCTGGAGCGCGCACGTGATCGACGGCATCGACAGCGCGCAACTCGCAGCACTAATGGGACTCGATCGCGCGGATGATTTCGCCGGCGTCGAGACCGAGGACGCCGATGTGCTGCTCGCGATCGTGCCGCGCGATGCGCGCTCTCGGCCGCCGACAGCCCTGCCATCGCCGGCCAAGATCGACGACAGTTGGAAGGGCCAGGCGAACCGGCTCGATCGCCATCCGCTCTATCGCTGGCCCGTCATTCCCGAGGTGAGCACGGCCACGGCCGGTGCGGCGCAGGATGCGGTCTCCGTTCCGTCGCAGTGCCCGCCGCTGCCGCGGCGGTCAGGCGCGCGCGCGGCCCAGCTCATTCTCAGCCGGCGCAGCGCGCAGCGCTTCGACGCCAGATTCACGATGGATCTCGCAGCGTTCCTTCACCTTCTCGACGCGCTGCTGCCGCGCGCCGCGCCGCCATGGACCGCCTGGCCATTCGCGCCACGGCTGCATCCGCTGCTGTTCGTCCACCGCGTCGACGGCCTCACGCCCGGGCTCTATGCGCTACCGCGCAACGGCGAGGCGGAGAGCAGCCTGCGGCGCGCGCTGCGTCCCGACTTCGACTGGCAGCACGTCGAGCGCGCAGCCGACCATCTGCCGTTGTTCCGGCTGCTGCCGACCGACAGCCGCGGCGTGATCCGCACCGCGAGCTGTCACCAGGCGATCGCGGGCGATAGCTGCTTTGCGATGGCGATGCTCGCCGAGTTCACGCCTGCCGTGAGCGACCATCCGTGGCGCTATCGGCAACTGCATTGGGAGGCCGGCCTGATCGGCCACGTACTCTACCTTGAAGCCGAAGCGGCGGGCCTGCGCGGCACCGGCATCGGCTGCTTCTTCGACGACTCCGTGCACGAGATGCTCGGCGTCGTCGCAGCCGATTTCCAGACGCTCTACCACTTCACCGTCGGCCGTGCCCTGACCGATGACCGCATCACGACACTGGCCGCCTATCCGGGCCGCACACGCAACGAAGCGGGAGACCTGCGATGAGACCGCGCATTCCGTACCAGCGCATCGACGTCGACCACGCGGCCGAGCTGCTGCAGCGCGACGACGTGCTGCGCATCGACGTCCGCGACCCCGCCTCGTTCGACACTGCGCATTTGCCCGGCGCGCGGCATCTCACCCAGCGCAATCTCTCCGAAATCATCGCCGGCACGACCAAGCGCACGCCGATCCTGATCTACTGCTATCACGGCAATGCCAGCCAGGAGTATGCGCAGACCTTCTCCGATTTCGGCTTCGCGGAGGTCTATAGCCTCGACGGCGGCTATGAGGCGTGGCGCCAGCGTTATCCCGCGCGGAGCGGCGCGGCGAACGTCGGTCCGGCCCTGGCGGCGTGGCTCGCCGCCGAGGGCTTTCCCGCCGACGACGTCGACGCCATCATCGCCAATCGCACCACGCCGCTGATGAAGGCGGCACATCTCGGCAACGTCGCCGTCATCCGCGAGCTGCTCGCTGCCGGCGCCGACGTCACCGCCAGGAACGCCGACGGCAACAACGCAGTGTGGCTCGCCTGCGTCGGCCGGCATCTCGCCGCCATCGACGCGCTGGTCGAGGCCGGCATCGATCTCGACAACAGCAACGACAATGGTGCCACCGCGCTGATGTATGCGTCGTCCTCCGGCAAGGCCGAAATGGTCGCGCATCTGCTGGCCAAGGGCGCGGACATCAGCACCGAGACGCTGGACGGCTTTTCCGCGCTCGACATGGCCGCCTCGCTCGAATGCCTCACCTTGCTGCGCCGCGCCGCCAAAGCGGCGGCGTCGAAGGCGGCCGCGCCCGAGGCCCGGCCATGAGCGTCATCGAGCACGATTTCGGCATGCAGCAGCGCCAGGTCGAACGCCGGTTTCGCACGCTGCTCAGCCTCGATGCGCTGCACGAGGCCAATGTCCGCGCCAATCCCATTCCCTATCTGGAGCGCGCCAGCGAGCGCATCTATCAGCTCGAGAAGGCCCTGTTCGAGGCGATGCAGGCGGTGACGGCCGCGATCGATGACGGCGGCGGCGAGATGGTCAGCATCGGCAAGGCCGAGCATCAGCGCCTGCGGCAATGCCGGGAGATCGTCGCGCGCGCTTATGCGCAACTGGTCGCCGATCAGCCCGAAACCTGAGGCAACGACGAAATGGAGATCGAAATGTCGAGTGACGGCTTCTTCGTGGACTGGGACGGCAATCTGCGCAGTGCCGCCGATCCCGGCGGCGGCTATCTGTGCGACATCGACACGGTCGCGCGCTATGTCGCGGTGACGACGAAGAACGGCACGCTGGTGCACGAGGCGACGTTCTTCAAGACCAAGGCCGATGTCGAGAAAGCCGGCATCAAGGCGCCGCTGGTGCCCGGAAGTCATCCGTGGGGCGCGAAGGCGGATGGGTTCTGAGCCCCCATCACCGTGACGACGTCGTTGCGAGCGCAGCGAAGCAATCCACGACCACGCGCGCGGCCCTGGATTGCTTCGTCACCCCCGCTCCACGCAATGACGGGCGGATGGAAGAATGCCTCACTCGGGATGGATCATGATCTCCATGGTCTCGTCGAGATCATCGAACGGATCGGGAAAGCTCGTATCCTCCACCAGCGCGACGCCGCACAGGCAGACCTCGCCGTCGATGACCGCGAGCGCGATCGGCTCCAGGCTCTGGCCCTCGCAATCACCGCTGGTACACAATCCGGTGTCGATCTCGAAGATCGCGCCATGGCGGCCACAGCGCAGCATCGTGCGCTCCGCGTTGAAGAATTGGCCGCTGCCGATGTTCAGCCATTTGCCTTCGTGCGGGCAGCTGTTGACATAGCCGACGAAGCCGCCGGACACGGTATGGATGATCACGATCGGAAACGGCCGCGCCTCGCCATTGTCGCCGATCCGCGACAGGCTGAACGCCCTGGCTTCACCCGGCGCGATGCTCGTCGTCGGACAGATGACGAAGACTTCCGGCTCACGTTCCGTCATGCGCGACGCTCCCTCAACGAGGCGACGGAGCTGCGGGACCGTGAAGAGTCTCCTGTCGCAAACCTGACGGCAGCGGCCCGAACTGGCGGGCCTCGGCGCGTCACTCTCGATCTGTCCCGATCCTTGCATGAAGCATGCCGCCTGCGCGCGCGATGTCGGCTTGGAGACAATGATGGCCACGATGAAGTTGTATATGACGCCGGGATCGTGCTCGACCGGCATCCACATCATCCTCGAAGAGCTCGAGGAGGTGTTCGAGGCCCATATCGTCAATCTCCCGGCCGGAGACAATTTCAAACCCGATTATGTGGCCATCAACCCGAAATCGACGATTCCGGCGCTGGTGCGCAGCGACGGCAGTGTGCTGACGGAAGTGCCGGCGATCGCCTATTGGCTCGGCCGCTCGCGGCCACGCGCCGGATTATGGCCTTCGGATATCGAGACCGAAACGCGGCTGCTCGAAGCCATGAGCTACATTGCCGGTACCGTGCATGGCCACGGCTTCGCGCGCATTTTTGCGACGCCGACCTTCACCCGCAACGAGGCCGACCAGGAGTCCGTGCGCGCGCTCGGCCGCAACATCGTCGTGAAAGGCTTCGCAGTGCTCGACAAGATGCTCGGCACGCGGCCCTATCTCGGCGGCGAATTCTCCGTGGCGGATCCGATCCTGTTCTACGTCGCGTTCTGGGCCGACAAGACCGGCATTGCGCTGCCGGCCAACCTGCTCGCGCACTACCGGCGGATGCTGGCGCGGCCGGTCGTGCAGCGGGTGCTGCGCGAGGAAGGCTACAATCCGGCGACGCTGGGGCAGACGACGACGCCGTGACTACTCCGCGGCTTCCGGCAGCAGCGCGTGGTCTCCGAGATCGATGCCGCGGAAGATGGCGCAGCGGCGGAAGACCTCGATGGTCGGACCGACGCCCTTGTGGTGGCAGTATTTGGCGACCAGCTTGGCCAGCCCCTTGATGTCGCGGCCCGAGGCACCCGGGAACGTCTCCACCAGCAGCTCCACCAGGCCGGCATCGATCTTCAAGCCGAACTGCTCGCACATCACCCGCCAGATCCGGCCGCGCGCTGCGGCGTCCGGCGCCTGGAACTTGATCAACGCAATGCAGCGCGACACGATGGCTTCGTCGATGTCGTCGATGCGGTTCGTCGTGAGGAACAACAGCCCATTGAAATATTCCAGCACGCGCAGGAACACGCCGACGACGGCATTCATCGTCATGTCGTCCTCGCGCCGCTTGATGTAGACGTCGGCCTCGTCGATCAGCATGACCGCGCCCCAGCGCTGCGCCCGGGTCAGCGCATCCTTCAGCGCGCCCTCCATTGCCGCGACGTTCAGCCCGAGCTGGCCGGAATGCACGCGATAGAGCGGCCGCCCGATGATCTCGGCGTAGACCTCCGCCGTCAGCGTCTTGCCGACCCCGGGCGGGCCTGCGCACAGCACCGTAGTGCCGCCCGACTTGCCGGCGACGATGTCGTCCATCAGCAGGTCCATCTCGGCCGTGAGAATGTCGATCAGGTCGGTCTGCTCCTCCGGCAGCACCAGCTTCTGCTTGAGCTCGGGCTGATAGGCGTAAGGCACCAAATCGTCGGCGTGCACCCAGAGATAATGGTGCAGGTCGAGATGGAACATCAGCATGTAGGGATGGACGGGGATCTTGCAGAAGAGGCCCTTCGGGATCGCCACCCTGGAGTCCGCGACCTCCTGCTCGGCATCATAGAGATTGCTCTTGGCGGCCTTGCGCAGGTACTGCCCGAGAATGTCGCCGGTGACCTCGAGCGTCAGCGCCCGCTCGGTGAGAACGCCCTCGTCGTTGACGAGGCGCGCGCTGCCGCCGCCCGACGACAGCACGATCACGTCCTTGCGCGACCAGTCCATGTCGCGATGCGAGGAGTTCGGATCATCGGCGAAGAAGCCGATGCCGCGGCCGGAGAACTGCGCGCCATAGCGGCCGCGCCAGGCGAAGTACCGCTCGGCCGTCTCATCGTAGGCGGATATCAGCTCGGGCGTCTCCTTGAGGAAGCCCTTGGCGGCGAAGATCTCGGCGACCGTCCTGCCGACGATGTCGCCGGCGGAGATGCGCAAGGTGGACGTGGTGATCGCGCCCTTGGCATTGGCCTTGAGCTCGATGAAGACACGGCCGGCCTCGTCGTTCGACGGCGCCGTGTAGTCGAGCCGCGTCACGACATAGGGCAACGGACGGCTGGCGACGTTGGCGGTGAACATCCAGCCGCGGATGGCGCCCGAGATCAGGTAGCGCGCAATCGCCGGCAGCACCGATTCCAGCTCGTGCTCGGCGAAGCGGGCGCCGGAATCGGCAAAGGCGCGCTGCAGGGTCGCGATCTGCGCCGCACGGGCGTGCCATTCGGGACCGGCCTTCTGGTAGCTGTCGCGCAGGAAGTCGAGCTCGGCGGTCGCGAGCTGCGCCACGTCGACCTCGACCCTGTCGCCGAAGCGCAACTGCTCCTTCAGCGAGGCGAGGTGCGGAAAGGCCGCCGCCATCGCCTCGATGGTCGGACGTTCGATCTGCAGCTTCATGTTGCGCACCTCGATGCCGTCCCACTCACGACGGCACTCTCGTCGGCGGGCGCAGCGCCGCGTCCGCCTTCGCCAGCAGCAGGCGGTTCGCGGCGAGCGAGAATTCCTGCCAGGCGGCGGCGATGTCGCGCAGGATCGTCTGCACATAATCCTTCGACGGCTTGTGCTCGAACGGAAAGTTCGACAGCGCGCAGGAGGTGCGGTTGAAGGCTATGGCATCGTCGAGCAGCGACTGCATGACATCGCGAAACGGCTTCTGGATCTCCGGCATCAGGACGGAGCGTCCGCGCTCGACGGCAACGTCGCGCATGTCGAAGGTCAGTGCGTCCAGCACCTGCAGCGCCGCAGCGAACACCTGCTCGGTGGCTCCGAGAAGAGCGAGCTGGGTCAGTTGCTCGCGCTGCTGCGCGGCGAGGCCGCGATTGAGCCGCTGCCGATAGTCGTCGAACGCGGCGTCACGCTGCGCGGCGACCCAGGCGCCGAACCAGGCGAGGCTCGCGGCGTTGCCCGACAGCCCGTCGCCGGTCGCGGCGACCGCGCGCGGCGCGGCGGTCTCGCCGATGCCCCGGGCGATCGCGCGCTCGATGCGCCTGGCGGCGTTCAGCGCGCCTTCGAGATAGCCGGCCGCGGAGCTTGCGGTTTCAGCGCCGCCAAGATACAGCCGCCCGTCCCACAGCGCCCGCCGCAGCATCGGATTGGCGATCTCGCTGTGCTCGCCGCGTGGCGTGGTGCGATCCAGTGCGCTGCAGGTGAAGCGCTCGGCCGCCCAGTCCTGGTAGTGCTGCTCGCCGCCTTCCAGCGCGGAGCCGAACAACTGCACCATCTGGCTGTCCATCAGCAACGGCAGCCCGACGCTGAAGGCCGCGCGCAGATCGGGCGAGAATGCGAGGAAGCCGCCGAGCGCAGCGCGGTCGCCGCCCGCATCGCAGGCATCGAAGATCTCGCCGATCACGGCCTGCTCGTGGCTGACGAACGCATTGCCGGACCGGCCCTGGTCGCGCCAATGCGCCTGGTCGTAGGCGATCACGACCTTGGCCTGCGCCGCCATCCAGGTCTCGGCGCCACGCATCGCCTCGAAGGTCGCGTCGTCCAGCTCGGGAAAGAAGCCGACGTGGTCGATCAGCAGCCGCGGCGGCAGCGCGAGCACGGCGCGCCTGGCCTCGATCGCGACCGATTCCGTTGCTGTGGCGAAGATCAGCCGCACATGCGTGCCGCAGTCGACGATGCGCATCAGCTCATGGCCGAGATGGATAAAGGGCTGCGGCAGATCGCGTGCCAGCGCCTCGATCAATTTCGCCATGCCGCCGGAGAGCCGGCGCGCGCCCTGGTGGACCGGCGGCCCGCCGATCTGCTCGGCCGGCTTGTCCGCCTCTCTCAGATGAAGATGCGTGCCATCATCGTGCTGGGCAAAGTCAGACAGGCCGAGCTCCGCGACCAGGCCGGCGAGCAGCGGCTGGGTGTCCGGCCAGAACCAGGTCGGGCCGAGGTCCAGCGCAAGCCCGCCCTTGCTCCTGGCCGACAGCACCCGCCCGCCCAGGCGATGTCGGGCTTCGAACAAAGCGAACGTGCTGCCGCGCTGCTGCAGGCTGCGCGCGAGTACCATTCCGCACAATCCACCTCCGACAATGGCCGTTTCGAGCATGGCAGGACCTCGGCTGATGCGTTGCGATCGCGTCTCGACCGGGTCCTGCAAAAAGCTTGCAAGTTTTTGCAGGCGCGCGCGTGTGCGTTTCCAAACATTGCTTGATTTTCGCAACGGCTTGGCTCACCTCATCACAATGAGCGACGAGCGCGAGATCCTGGCCGCCAATGCGGCCTTCTATGCTGCCTTCACGGACGGTGATTTCGCGGCGCTCGTCGCCCTCTGGGCCGATCGCGACGGTATCTCCTGCATTCATCCCGGCTGGCCGGCGATCGTCGGCCGCGCCGCCGTGATCGGCAGCTGGCGCGATATCCTCGCCAACCCGGGCCGGCCGAACATCGTCTGTGCGGATCCGCACGCGATCGTCAGCGGCGATCATGGTCACGTGCTCTGCATCGAGCTGGTGGATGGCGCGGCGCTCGCCGCGGCCAATCACTTTGCGCGCATCGACGGCGCCTGGCGGATGATCCACCACCAATCCAGCCCGATCGCGCAGCTCGCGACACCGGAAGACGACGCCGACGGCCATCGCCTCCACTGATCGTCGCATCTGGCACGAAACTTGATGTGTCCTCCCTGACCGGCAGCAATGTCGGAGATTGTTGATTTTCGTCGCGTCGGATTCGGACCGGATGTCCGTCTCCACGCAAGGCGATCTGCGAAGGCTGCGACCAGCAGTGTGCAGATGCCGACGGGAGACACGGGATGGCACGCGTTCTGACCGCCTATCTGAAGCGCAGCGATGTGCCGACGCGCACAGCGTTGCAGCACGCCATCGACCTCACGTTCGGCCAGGCGCGGGGAGCACTGGGATGAACATCACGGCTCCGCTACAGCCGACCGCGATCCACGCCGTTCCCGCCGAGCTCTGCGACTGCGGCTTCCGCTTGCTGATGATCAGGCAGTTCAACGTCGGTGCCGTGCCGCCGGCGTTCGCCATCATCGATCAGCGCGTCATGCGGATGCCGCAACGGCTCGGACGCCACGGCGTGTCGTTTGCCGCGACGTTCCTGCCCGAGGTGATGGCGTGGCTGATCGATCACCTCGGCCGTCCCTCGCTGCATGATGAGACCGGCCGCTCCTATCGCAATCCGCGCTGGCCGGTGGTGTGCTGGCATGACCAGGAACGCTACTGGCCGAGCGGCGCAGTCACGGTCGAGTGGTTCGCCGAGGTCGCGTTCCAGGATCACGCCTCTTGGATGGCGTTCCGTACCCATTGGCATGACGACCTGATGGGACGGAATGGCGACGTTCACGCCTCCGGTGGAGAAGCAGAGCTGTGCGACGAACGCGCAGCGGGAAAGGAATTTGCCGGCGAGGCGTTACAGCGAGCATGATTTGTCAAAGTCGGGGCGACGGCTTCAACGGCCCTTGTCCAGGCAGTCCTGCCGCGTGATAGTCGAGTGGCCACAGCAGTTGCGGAGGATCTCGTGCGCTACGTCTCGTGGTTTGAAGGCTGGCTCGGCACCTTCCGTTCCGAGCGCATGTCGGAGCAGAGAACGACCGAACGAAACGCCGCCGTTCTTCCGCGGCGGTCCGCCGGGCTCTCGAGCGAGGACCTGTTCTACATCGCCATGCTGGGACCGCACGTCTGACCGGCGCTGCTGCCGAGCGCAATCAGGGGCGGCGGGCTGGACAAACGGCCGCCATGCCGCCACACAGGTGCGACATCCCATGCGCCCCGGCCCGGGCTGCGCACCGTGATTGCCGCTCCATGCCGCAGGTTTGCTCCACGGACGCATGAACGGTTCCGGAGACCGCGGCGGAGCCCACCTGCGGACTCCCGAATGACATCCCCGACAATTCCTGACCTGCCCCGCAATGCACCTGATCAACTGCGCCTGATGGCTCCGACCGAGTTGCGGCGGCGCTGGCGCGCCGGCGAGGAGGTGGCGCTGCTCGACGTCCGCGAGGAAGGCCCCTATTCGCTGTCGCACCCGTTCTTCGCGGTGTCGCTGCCGCTGTCGCAGATCGAGCTGCGCATCCTCGATCTCGTGCCGCGGCTAAACGTGCCTGTCGTCGTCTATGACGATGACGAAGGCTATGCCGCGCGCGCGGTGCCGCGCATCCGGGCGCTGGGCTACACCGACGTGTCGGTCCTCGATGGCGGACTGTCCGGCTATGCGCGCCATGGCGAGGTGTTCCGCGACGTCAACGTGCCGAGCAAAGCGTTCGGCGAATTGGTCGAGGCGATCAGGCACACGCCGTCGCTGTCGGCCGACGAAGCCAAGGGGCTGATCGAGCGCGAGTCGAATCTGGTCGTGCTCGACGCCCGCCGCTTCGAGGAATACCGCACCATGAGCATTCCGCGCGGGGTCAGTGTCCCCGGCGGCGAGCTGGCGTTCCGGGCGCGCGAGCTGGCGCCCTCGCCCGATACCACGATCATCGTCAACTGCGCCGGACGCACGCGCTCGATCATCGGCACGCAGTCGCTGATCAATGCCGGGCTGCCGAACAAGATCTACGCGCTGCGCAACGGCACAATCGGCTGGACCCTGGCCGGCCATCAGGTCGAGCGCGGCAGGACCGCGCGCATGCTGGAGCGGCCAGCGGCGAGCTACGCGACCGCGCTGGCTGATGCCAAGGCCTGGGCCGAGCGCGTCGGCGTCGGCGTGCTGGATGCCGCGACTTTCGCGCGCCATCAGGCCGAGGCCGGAACGCGCACGCTGTATTGCCTCGACGTTCGCACGCCCGAGGAATATGCCACCTCGCATCCGGCTGGCTTCGCGTCGGCGCCGGGCGGCCAGCTGGTGCAAGCGACCGACGAATGGGTCGGCGTGCGCGGCGCCCGCCTGGTGCTGTTCGATGATGACGGCGTGCGCGCGCGCATGACGGCGTCGTGGCTCAAGCAGATGGGCTGGGACGTGTCGGTCGTGGGACCGGATGTCGTTGCAGCCACCGAAACCGAAATCCGCGCCGCACGCCGGCCGCCGCTGCCGCAACTTGGCGAAGCGACCATCAGCGCCGAGCAACTCGCGGCCGATGCGGCGGCGTGGACCGTCGTCGATCTCACACGCAGTCCGAGCTACAAGGCCGGGCACATTCCCGGCGCACATTTCGTGCTGGCGTCGCGCTTTGCCAACGATCTGGCCAAGCTGCCCGGCAGTAGCGCAGTCGTGCTGACCAGCGATGACGGCGCCGAGGCGGCTTTCGCGCTGGCCGACGCACGGGCTGCGACGCCGCGCGAGGTCCGCGTGCTTTCAGGTGGCACGCGCGCATGGACGGCCGCGGGTCACGCATTGGAGACGGAGCGGCAGTCCCGGATCTCGCTTGCCGACGACGTCTACAAGCGGCCCTATGAGGGCACCGACAACGCGGCCGAAGCGATGCAGGCCTATATCGACTGGGAGCTGCAGCTCGTCGCCCAGCTCGCCAACGATAGCGTGTCGAATTTCCACGTGGTGTAGGTCGATCGAACCGTATGGTGGGCAAAGGCGCATTCGCAAAGCGAATGCGCCTTTGCCCACCATTTTGCTACGAGGGTGCCGAAACATGGTGGGCACGCGCCGCCTTGCGGCGGCGCTTTGCCCACCCTACCTCGCAGCGTCGCCGGACGCTGCGCGCCGAACTCAGCGGCGCTGGTTGTAGACGTCGATGCAGACGGCGCCGAGCAGCACCAGGCCCTTGATGACCTGCTGATAGTCGATGCCGATGCCGAGGATGGACATGCCGTTGTTCATCACGCCCATGATCATGGCGCCGATGACAGCGCCGCCGACCCGCCCCACGCCGCCATAGGCCGAGGCGCCACCGATGAAGCACGCCGCGATGACGTCGAGCTCAAACCCGAGACCGGCCTTCGGCGTCGCCGTGTTGAGACGCGCGGCAAAGATCAGGCCGGCCAGTGCCGCCAGCACACCCATGTTGACGAAGGTCATGAACACCAGCCGCTCGGTCTTGATGCCCGACAGCTTGGCGGCCTTGGCGTTGCCGCCGACCGCATAGATCTGCCGGCCGACCACGGTGCGGCGGGTCATGAAGCCGTAGAGCGCGATCAGCGCGGTCATGATGACCAGCACGTTGGGCAGGCCGCGATGCGAGGCGATCAGATAGGTGAAATACATCAGGGCGCCGGCCAGCACGACGTTCTTGGCAGCGAAGAATCCGAACGGCTCGACCTCGATGCCGTGCTCCACCTCGCGCGCGCGGCCCTTGACGCTGGCATAGACCAGGATGAGCGTCAGCACCGCGCCGATCGCGAGCGACGTCGGATAGAGGTGCGCCGCGCTCGGCATGAACTCAGGGATGAAGCCGGACGACAGCTTCTGGAACGTGCCCGGGAACGGCCCGACCGACTGCCCCTGCAGCAGCGCCAGCGCCAGCCCCTTGAACACCAGCATGCCCGCCAGGGTCACGATGAAGGAGGGAATGCCGAAATAGGCCACCCAATAGCCCTGCGCGGCGCCGATCGCGGCGCCGACGATCAGGCAGGCAATGATCGCGAGCGGGAAGTCGACGTGATAGCGCACCATCAGCACGGCGGCGACCGCGCCGACGAAGCCCGCGACCGAGCCGACCGACAGGTCGATGTGCCCGGTGACGATCACCAGCAGCATGCCCAGCGCCATGATGACGATGTAGCTGTTCTGCAGCACCAGGTTGGTGAGGTTGAGCGGCTGCAGCAGGGTGCCGTCCGTCATGAACTGGAAGAACAGCATGATCACGAACAGCGACAGCAGCATGCCGTAGCTGCGCAGATTATTCTTCAGGAAGCCGCTGTGCGACTTCTCCTCCGGGAGCGAAACCGTCTTGTCGGTCATTGCTGGCGTCCTCCCGGCCGCTTACGCGGCCGTCTCCTGGTTCTTGATGGTTTCGTTGCGCATGATGGCGCGCATGATCTTTTCCTGCGTCGCCTCCGCCCCGGCGAACTCGCCGACGAAGGCGCCGTCATTCATCACGCAGATGCGGTCGCAGATTCCGAGCAGCTCCGGCATCTCCGAAGAGATCACCACCACACCCCGGCCGGCATCGGCGAGCTCCTGGATGATACAGTAAATCTCGTACTTTGCGCCAACGTCGATGCCGCGCGTCGGCTCGTCCAGGATCAAGACCTTGGGATCTGTCATCAGCCATTTCGACAGCACGACCTTCTGCTGGTTGCCGCCGGAGAGCTGGCCGGCCTCCTGGTAGACGTCCGAGCAGCGAATCCGCATCCGGCCGCGGTAACCGGACGCCGCCTTGAGCTCGGCGATGTCGTCGATCACGCCCTTCGGCGCGACCTGGGAGAGAGACGCCAGGGTGATGTTCTTGCGGACGTCGTCGGCCAGGATCAGGCCGAGCTGCTTGCGGTCCTCGGTGACATAGGCGAGGCCGGCATCGATTGCCGCCGGGACGCTGGTGAGATGGACGTCGTGGCCTTCGAGGCGGGCGCGGCCGGTGATGTTGATGCCCCAGGAGCGGCCGAACAGGCTCATGGCGAATTCGGTGCGCCCCGCCCCCATCAGGCCGGCGATGCCGACGATCTCGCCGCGGCGGACCTGGAAGTCGGCGTTCTTGATCACCTGCCGATCGGTATGCTGCGGGTGGTAGACCGACCAGTTCTCGACCGTGAACACGGGCTCGCCGATCTTGGGTTGCCGCTCCGGGAAGCGGTGCGCCATGTCGCGGTTGACCATGCTCTTGATGATCCGGTCCTCCAGGACCGGCTCGGCGCGGCAATCGATGCTGTCGACGCTGCGCCCGTCGCGCAGCACCGTGATGCGATCGGCGACCCGGGCGACCTCGTTCAGCTTGTGCGTGATCAGGACCGAGGAGATGCCCTGCTCGCGGAAGGCGACGAGGCGGTCGAGCAGCGCTTGGCTGTCGGCCTCGTTCAGGCTCGCCGTCGGCTCGTCCAGGATCAGCAGCTTGACGCGCTTGGACAGCGCCTTGGCGATCTCCACGAGCTGCTGCTTGCCGACACCGAGATCAGTGATCAGTGTATCCGGCGATTCCTTCAGGCCGACCTGGGCCAGCAATTGCTGGGTGCGCCGGTAGACCTCGTCGCGGTCGATGACGCCGAAGCGCTGCGGCGCATGCGACAGGAAGATGTTCTCGGCGATCGACATCAGCGGGATCAGCGCGAGCTCCTGGTGGATGATGATGATGCCGAGCGCCTCGGAATCGTTGATGTCGCGGAAGCGCCGCTCCTCGCCCTCGAAGATGATCTGGCCCTCATAGCGACCGTACGGATAGACGCCGCTCAGCACCTTCATCAGGGTCGACTTGCCGGCGCCGTTCTCGCCGACCAAAGCGTGGATCTCGCCCGCCTCGACCGTGAAGCTGACGTCGCGGAGCGCCTGCACGCCCACGAAGCTCTTGCTGACGCCGCGCATTTCGAGGATTGCCGTCATCGCTTTGTATCCCGCAACTTGAGCCGTCTTGGAGTGGCCGGCGAGCGCATGACCGCGCTCGCCGGCCACCGGTGATCACTCGACCTGCGACTTCTTGTAGTAGCCGCCCTCGATCAGGACCTTCTCCCAATTGCTCTTGTCGACCACGACCGGCTTGAGCAGATAAGCGGGAACGACCTTGACGCCGTTGTTGTAGGTCTTGGTGTCGTTGACCTGCACCTGCTTGCCGTTGAGCACGGCATCGACCATATCGGCGGTCACCTTGGCGAGGTCGCGGGTGTCCTTGAAGATCGTCGAGTACTGGTCGCCGCGCAGGATCGCCTTGACCGACGGCACCTCGGCGTCCTGGCCTGAGATGACCGGCATCGGCTGGTTGCCGCTGCCATAGCCGACGCCCTTCAGCGACGAGATGATACCGATCGAGAGGCCGTCATAGGGCGACAGCACCGCGTCGACACGCTTGTTGCCGTAATAGGCACTGAGCAGGTTGTCCATGCGGGCCTGGGCGGTGGCGCCGTCCCAGCGCAGGGTCGCGACCTTGTCCATGCCCATCTGGCCGGACGCAACCTTGAGCTTGCCGGAGTCGATGTACGGCTGCAGCACCGACATCGAGCCGTTGTAGAAGAAGTAGGCGTTGTTGTCGTCCGGCGAGCCGCCGAACAGCTCGATGTTGAACGGGCCCTTGCCGTCCTTCAGGCCGAGCTTGTCGACGATCGACTGCGCCTGCAGCACGCCGACCTGGAAATTGTCGAAGGTCGCGTAGTAGTCGACATTCGGCGTGTCGCGGATCAGGCGGTCATAAGCGATGACGGTGACGCCCTTCTCCTTGGCCTGCTTCAGCGCATCGGACAGCGTCGTGCCGTCGATCGCGGCGATGACCAGCACCTTGGCGCCCTTGGTGACCATGTTCTCGACCTGCGAGAGCTGGTTCGGGATGTCGTCCTCGGCATATTGCAGGTCGGTGTTGTAGCCGCGCTCCTTCAGCACCTTCACGATGTTGTTGCCGTCGTCGATCCAGCGCGCCGAGGACTTGGTCGGCATCGCGATGCCGACGGTTGCCTTGCCCTGCGCCATTGCGGCGCTGGACAGCGCCACGGCGCCGAGGCCGGCCAGCGCGGCGGCCATGATGGTCTTGAAATTCAGCATGCTTCACTCCCTCTAAGATTTTCAGATTTGAACTAGGAATACGCGATTGCGTATCTTGATACCAGATAGCTGTTAGGCTGAACGACGCTCGACTCGATTGTTCCTCCTCTCAGATCGAAAGCTTCACGTCAGGCTCGGCGCGACCGCGGGCGCCGACCTCAAGCAGGAAAGTCTGGCCGTGGCCGGGGTCGGCCGCCTTGGCCGCCGCGTCCATGTCCTGCCAGGCCGACGTGACCAGCAGGCGCGACAGACCGGGACCGACGAAGGCCGGGCAGCTCGCCTGGCTGGCCGGAACCGCGATGCAGCGCAGATGCTCGCCCTGCGGGCTGTAGACATCGACACAACCGCCGCCCCAGCGCGCGTTCCAGATCCGCCCCTCGGCGTCGACGACGGCACCGTCGAGCCCGCCGACGCCGGCATGGCGCAGCAGCACCTCCGGCTCGCCGCGCGGCAGGCCGGTCGTCGGGTCGAGCGCGACGCGGTAGAGCACGTTCTCGTCCGTATCGGCGAAATAGCCGATCGCGCCATCCGGCGAGAAGCAGATTGCGTTGGGAATGGTGACGTTGGGGAACAGGCGGATGATCTCACCGCGATGCAGCGCATAGATCGAGCCCAGGCCGCACTCGGCGTTGCGCCCCATGGTGCCGATCCAGAACGTCCCGGAGGGATGGACCCGCGAGTCGTTCGACCGCGTCACAGGATTGTCGGCCTCGAGCGGCAGGAACAGCGACAGCGCGCCGTCAGCGACGGAGCGGACATAGAGTCCGTCCTCGGCGACGATCAACTGCCTCACGGCATCGATGCGGCCGAGCGCGCTCGCCATCCTGCCGAGCCCGTGGCGTCGGACGTCGCCGCTACCGATATTGGCCTCGAACAGCAGGCCTTCGCGGATGTCGAACCACCAGGCGGTGTCGGTGTGAGGATCGTAGGTCGGCCCCTCGCCGAGATGGCAGCGCTCGTCGCAAAGGATCGTGGTCGGCACCTGCTCTATCATGCGGACGCTCCCGCGATCGAGAAGCGATACACCGTCTCGTGCTTGTAGACGTCGTCGGGCGCGAGACGCGCGCTCGGAAAATCCGGACGGTTCGGACTGTCCGGCCAGACCTGCGGCTCCAGGCAGAGCGCGTCGGATTGGCGATAGACGCGGCCCTTGCCGCTCACGGTCGCGTCAATATAGTTGCCGGAATAGACCTGCAGGCCCGGCTGATCGGTGAGCAACTCCATGATCCGTCCCGACCGCCGCGACTCGATCCGTGCCGCGAAGCGCACGCCGTCGCCGGCGCGCAGACAGAAATTGTGGTCATAGCCGCGGCCGCATCTGATCTGCGCATCGTCGGCACGAATGCGCGCGCCGATCGCATGCGCGTCGCGGAAATCGAACGGCGTACCAACAACGCTGTGCGGCGGCCCCTCCAGCGGGATCGCCGTTTCGTCGATCGCCAGGTAGTGGTCCGCAGCGAGCGTCAGACGGTGATCGAGAATATCGGTGCCGGCGGCCAGGCCGTCGAGATTGAAGAAGCTGTGATTGGTCAGGTTGACCACCGTCGTCCGGGTGGTCCGGGCGCTGAAGCTGACAGCCAGCTCCATCGGCCCGGTCAACTGATAGGTGACACGGACGTCGAGCCGCCCCGGATAGTTAGCCTCGCCGTCGGGGCTGACATAGAGCATCGTGACCGAGGGCTGGTCGCCGTCTTCGGTGGCGACGATCTGCCAGAGCTTGCGGTCGAAGCCGTCAGGGCCGCCATGCAAGGCGTGCGCGCCATTATTCGCTTCCAAACGGATGTCCTGACCGTCGAGCACGAAACGTGCCTTGGCGATGCGGTTGGCGTAGCGTCCGACCGTCGCGCCGAAAAATTTCCGGAGCAGCAAGTAGCTCAGCAGGTCGTCGTGACCGAGCACCACGTCATCAACGCGACCCTGCGCATCCGGCACCAGCAGCGCCTGCAGTGCCGCGCCGTAAGTGATGATCCGCGCCTCGAAGCCGTCGGCGCCGCGCAAGGTGACGCGTTCGACCTCGCGGCCGTCCGGCAGGCTGCCAAACACATCCCTGGTGATATCAGCCTCTGCCATCGCTCTAGTCCTCGAACGGCGCGACGAAGTGGCGGCGGCCGAGCAGGAACGCGTCGGCCACCAGCCGCAGCGGCGCGAGATCGACGTCACCAGCGCCGGTCTTCGTCAGCTCGACGAAGCGGCGGTAGAGGCCGGGATATTCGCGCTCCTTCTCGTCGATCATCACCTGGTCATCGGCGGTCATCCGCGCGCCGCCGAGCGACAGCTTGAGCTGCCCGGCGTCGGTCTCGATCCGGATGTCCCAGCTCTGCGGCCCGGTCTGGCGGAAGTCGAACTCTGCCGCGATCGGCAGGTCGCCGGCTGTCGACAATGACAGGTTGGCCGCGATCGGCGCCTGACGGTTGGACGGAAACGACAGCTCCGCTTCGGTCAGGAAGACCGGCTCGGGCAGGATGCGGGTCAGGATCGACAGCGCGTTGATGCCGGGATCGAACACGCCGAGACCGCCCGGCTCCCAGATCCAGGCCTGGCCGGGATGCCAGACGCGCACGTCCTCCTTCCAGTCGATGCGGACGCTGCGGATGCGACGCTGCGACAGCCATTCCCGCGCGGGCTCGACGGCCGGCGCGTAGCGCGAATGCCAGGTCGCGAACAGCGTCCGTCCCTTCGCGGCGGCGAGCGCAATCAGCGGATCGAGCTCGCTGACGGCCGCGCCGGGCGGCTTCTCCAGCATCACATGCTTGCCGGCCTCGAGCGCGGCCTGCGCCTGCGCACGGCGCACCTGCGGCGGCGTGCACAAGGAAACGGCGTCGATCTCGGGGCCATCGCGCAGCAGCTCCTCGATGGTGCCGAAATGCGGCAGGCCGGGCAGCGAGGCGTTGCGGCTCGCCACGGCCGTCAAGGTCACGCCCTCGGTGGCGGCGATTGCCGGCAGATGCTGGTCTTTCGCAATCTTGCCGAAGCCGACGATGGCGACACGAAGCTCGCTCATCTCTAGCGTCCCCAGCGCAGCACGACCGGGTCGAGCCGGCGCGCGATCTCGATCAGGCCCTTTTGCGTCGCCGGATGGATCGGCGGCTGCGGCGCGCGCAGCGTGTCGTGCTTGATCACGCCGCCCGCCTTCATCAGGATCTTGCAGGTCGCAAGCCCGCACTGCCGGTTCTCGTAGTTGATCAGCGGCAACCAGCGCTCATAGGCGGCGGCTGCGGCCTCGCGGTCGCCCGCGAAATACGGATCGATGATCTTGCGGATGCCGTCGGGATAGCCGCCGCCGGTCATCGCGCCGGTGGCGCCGGCATCGAGGTCGGCCATCAGGGTGATCGCCTCCTCGCCGTCCCACGGGCCTTCAATCGCCACGCCGCCGGCCTCGATCAGCGCCCGCAGCTTGTCCGCCGCGCGCGGCACCTCGATCTTGAAATAAGCGAGGTTCTCGATCTCCTTGGCCATGCGCGCCAAGAACGGCACCGACAGCGGCGTGCCGGCGACCGGCGCATCCTGCACCATGATCGGGATCGAGATCGCGTCGGACACGCCGCGATAGAACTCGTAGATCGAGCTATCCGGCACGCGGAAGGTCGCGCCATGGTAGGGCGGCATCACCATGACCATGGCGGCGCCCCTCTCCTGCGCCCGGCGCGAACGCTCGGCGCAGACAAAGGTCGAGAAATGCGTCGTCGTGACGATGATCGGCACGCGGCCGGCGACATGCTCCAGCACGGTCGTCATGACCAGATCGCGCTCGTCGTCGGTCAGCACGAACTGCTCGGAGAAGTTGGCGAGGATGCAGATGCCGTGCGAGCCGGCATCGATCATGAAGTCGATCGCGCGCTTCTGGCCCTCGAGGTCGAGGCGGCCGTCGGCGTCGAACACGGTCGGCGCCACCGGGAAGACGCCCTTGTAGAGCTTTTTGGCGGAAGCGGTCATGGGCACCTCTTTAGTGATTGTCGCGCGGCACGGGCGAGCCGGTGCGGCCGACAAGGAAGTCGAAATCGACGCCGCGATCGGCCTGCAGCACGTGATCGATGTAGAGCTTCTGATAGCCGCGGGCCGCATGCGGCTTCGGCGGCGTCCAGGCGGCGCGGCGCGCGGCGAGCTCCTCGTCGCTGACATGCAGATGCAGCCGGCGGCCAGCGACGTCCAGCGTGATCATGTCGCCATTCTTGACCAGCGCCAGCGGCCCGCCGACGGTGGCTTCCGGGGCGACATGCAGCACCACGGTGCCGTACGCCGTGCCGGACATGCGTGCGTCCGAGATTCGGATCATGTCGCGCACGCCCTGGCGCAGCACTTTCGCGGGCAGCGGCATGTTGCCGACCTCGGCCATGCCCGGATAGCCCTTCGGCCCGCAATTCTTCAGCACCATGATGCAGGACGCATCGATGTCGAGATTGTCGTCGTCGACCGCGTCGTGCATTTCCTCGACGCTTTCGAACACGACGGCGCGTCCGGTGTGGTTCATCAGCTCCGGCGAGGCCGCCGACGGCTTGATGACGGCGCCGTTGGGGGCGAGGTTGCCGGTCAGGATCGCGATGCCGGCTTCGGTCTTGAACGGCGTCTCGAACGGCGTGATGACCTCGGCATTGTAGTTCGGCGCCTCGGCGACATTGTCCCACAGCGTCCTGCCGTTGACGGTCCGGGCGTCCTTGTGCAACAGGCCGCGCTCGCCGAGCGCACGCAGCACCGCCGGCAGGCCGCCGGCGTAGTAGAAGTCCTCCATCAGGAAGCGGCCCGACGGCATCAGGTCGACCAGGCAGTGCACGTCGCGACACAGACGGTCGAAGTCGTCGAGCGTGAGCTCAACGCCGACACGTCCGGCGATCGCAAGCAGATGCACCACAGCGTTGGTCGAGCCGCCGATCGCCGCGAGCGTGCGGATCGCATTCTCGAACGCCTGCCGGGTGAGAATGTCCGATGGCTTGAGGTCTTCGCCGACCATCTCGACGATGCGCCGTCCGGCCATGCGGGCCAGCAGGTTGCGGCGCGCATCGGCGGCGGGGATCGCGGCATTCTCGGGCAGGCCGATGCCGAGTGCCTCGACCATCGAGGCCATCGTCGAGGCCGTGCCCATGGTCATGCAGCTGCCGGCGGAGCGGTTCATGCCGGCCTCGGCCTCGTGGAATTCCTTCAAGGTGATCTCGCCGGCACGCAGCTGCTCGCTCATCGAGATGATGTTGGTGCCGGAGCCGATGATCTGGCCACGATAGACGCCGCGCAGTTGCGGGCCGCCTGAAACACCGATCGCAGGCAGGTCGGCGGAGGCCGCGCCCATCAAGAGCGCCGGCGTGGTCTTGTCGCAGCCCATCAAGAGCACGACACCGTCGAGCGGATGCGCACGGATCGCCTCCTCCACATCCATCGAGGCGAGGTTGCGGAACAGCATCGCGGTCGGACGCATCGTCACCTCGCCGAGCGAGGAGACCGGAAACTCCAGCGGATAGCCGCCGGCATCGAGCACGCCCTGGCGGACATGCTCGGCGATGACGCGGAAATGCGCGTTGCAGGGTGTCAGCTCCGACCAGGTGTTGCAGATGCCGATGACCGGACGGCCCTCGAAGCGATCCTGCGGCGTGCCGCTGTTCTTCAGGAACGAGCGATAGTAGAAGCCCATCTTGTCCTGGCGGCCGAACCACGCCTGGCTCCGCAGCGTCTTCTTCTCGTTGTCGTTGCTCATTCCTGGTCCGTTCGTGCAGCCGACTGCGCATGGCGCCGCCGGCCGTTGTAGATGACTTCGATCATGGCCTCGGAGGCGCCTTCGGCGTTTCCATCCGCGATCGCGTCGATGATGCGCTGGTGCCAGACCAGCACGGTGTCGCGATCGGCGGTCTCGATTGGCGCGCTCAGGACGAACGATGCACGCAACGCCGCCTCGATGACGGCGCCGATCGAGCGCATGAAGGGATTGCCCGAGGCGTTGGCGATCGCGATGTGCAGCGCCAGGTCGGCCTCGGCGAAAGCCACCGATGTCGATGGCTCGCGCTCCATCTGCGCCATCGCCTTGCGCATCGCCGCGACGTCGTCCTCCGTGCGGCGTTCGGCCGCGAGCGCCGCGGCGCGCGGCTCGATCGCCAGCCGGATTTCGGCGAGGTCGGCGAGGAAGCGCTTGTCGATGCCGGCGTCGAGGTGCCAGGCGAGCACGTCGGGATCGAACATGTTCCAGTCCGAGCGTCCGCGCACCACGGTGCCGACGCGGGCCTTGGTCGACAGCAGACCTTTTGCAACGAGGGTCTTCACGCTCTCGCGCAGCACCGGCCGTGAGACGCCGAAGGTCGCGGTCAGCTCGGCATCACCCGGAAGCCGCGCCCCCTCGCCCAACCGGCCGGAGATGATGTCGATGCCGATGCTGCGGGCGACCTCGGCATGGTTGGAATGCGCGCGCCGGGTCGGAATCGAGACGATGTGCGACGTCGTCATGTCGGCGCCCCCACCGGCTTGGCCGCGGCGGGCTTGACGGATGAGCGGCGCGCGAGCGCCATCAGACCTTGCTGCAGCGCAATGAAAACGAACAACAGAACCCCCGTGGCGATCTTGGTCCACCAGCTCGACAGCGTGCCGTCGAAATTGATGTAGGTCTGGATCATGCCCTGGATCAGGACGCCAAGGAAGGTGCCGATGACCGAGCCCTGTCCGCCGGTCAACAAGGTTCCGCCGATCACCACGGCAGCGATGGTATCGAGTTCGACACCGACGGCCGAAAGCGAATAGCCGGCCGCGGTGTAGAACGAGAAGACGATGCCGGCGAGGCCCGCAAGCACGCTCGACAGCATATAGATGCGGATGGTCATCGGCCCGACCGGAATGCCCATCAGGGCTGTCGCCACACGGCTGCCACCGAGCGCGTAGACGTTGACGCCGAACCGGGTCAAATGCAGCAGCAACGCGCAGAGCACCAGGATCACCAGCATCGCAATCGCGATCGCGGTGAGCCGTCCGCCGCCTGGCAGGCGGATCGCGAAGTCGGAGACGGCACTGTAGATCGGGGCGGTGATCGGAATCGATTCGGTCGACAGCAGGAAGCTGACGCCGCGCGCCAGGAACATGCCGGCGAGGGTCACGATGAAGGGCGGCAGATCGAAGACGTGAATGACCGCGCCCATCGCGGCACCGAACAGCGCGCACAGCACCAGCACCAGCGCGAAGGCGGCGAAGGGCGGAATGCCCCAGCGCTCGATCGCCAGCGCCGTGAACACCGTGGTGAAGCCGATCACCGAGCCGACCGAGAGATCGATGCCGCCGGAGATGATGACGAAGGTCATGCCGGCGGCGACGATGCCGAGGAAGGCGTTGTCGGTGAGCAGATTGGCGACGACGCGGGTCGAAGCGATGTTCGGGAATTGCAGCGCGCACAGCGCAAAGCCGGCGACCAGCACGAAGGCGGTGATCGCAGCCGAGGTCGAGGCCTTCATGGCTTGGTCCTCCGCCAGCGCGCGGTGAAGCGCGAGAGATCGCCGAGCCGCGGCGACTGCGCCAGCAGGACGGCGAGAACGACCACGGCCTTGACCAGCAGATTGAGCTCCGGCGGATAGCCCGACAACAGGATGCCGGTGTTCATGGCCTGGATGATCAGTGCGCCGGCCACCGCCAGCACCAGGCTGAAGCGGCCGCCGAACAGCGAGGTTCCGCCGATCACGACCGCGAGGATCGCGTCGAGCTCCAGCCACAGCCCGGCATTGTTGGCGTCCGCACCCATGATGTCGGCCGCGGCGATCACGCCGGCGAGCGACGCGCACAGGCCGCACCAGACATAGACCGCCAGGATCATGGCGCGCGTGCCGACGCCCGACAGCTCGCTGGCGCGCGCGTTGCCGCCGGTCGCCTCGATCAAGAGCCCGAGCGCGGTGCCGCGCACGACCGCCCCAGTCAGCAGCAGCATGCCGATCGCGATCACGACCGGCGTCGGCAGGCCGAGCACGGCGCCGTTGCCCATCCACACCAGATCCGGCGAGGTGAAGGTGACGATGCGCCCTTCGGTGATCAGCTGCGCGATGCCGCGCCCCGCCACCATCAGGATCAACGTGGCGACGATCGGCTGGATGCGCAGGACAGCGACGAGAATGCCGTTCCACAGCCCGCACACCAAACCGACAGCGAGCGCGGAGCCAATGACCACCGGCAGCGAATGCGTATCGGCGAGGCTCGCCGCGGTGGCGCCCGCGATCGCCATGACGGCGCCGACCGAAAGGTCGATGCCTCCGGTCGCGATGACGAGCACCATGCCCAGCGACAGCAGCGCCACCGGCGTGCCGCGGTTGAGCACGTCGATGACGCTGCCGAACAGCCGGCCGTCCTGCAGATGGAGATTGAAGAACTGCGGCGACACCGTGCGATCGATGATCAGGATCACGATCAGCGCGAACGCCTGCGCGAGACCACGGCGCGGAATGCGAAGCGTCATGACACGGCCTCGCGCACAGGCTCACCATCGGCCGCGATCGCCGCAAGAATGCTGGAAACCTCGACGGCGTCGCCCTTCAGCTCCTCGACATGGGCGCGGTCGCGCAGCACGACGACGCGGTTGGAATAGGTCACGATCTCGTCGAGCTCCGAGGAGATCACGAGCAGCGCCAGCCCCTGCTCGCACAGCTCACGCACCAGACGGATGATCTCGGCATGGGCGCCAACATCGATGCCGCGCGTCGGCTCGTCGAGGACGAGGAGCTTCGGCGACGTCGCGAGCCAGCGCGCCAGCAGCGCCTTCTGCTGGTTGCCGCCCGACAGCAGGCCAATCGGGCGTTCCGGATCGGGCGGCCGGATGTCGAGCATGCGGATGTAGCGCATCGCGATCTCGTCCTGCTCGCGCCGCGACAGCGGCCGGTGCAGCCCGCGCCGCGCCTGCAGCGCCAGCACAATGTTCTCGCGCACGGTGAGGTCGGCGACGATGCCCTCGGTCTTGCGCTCCTCGGGGCAATAGCCGAAGCCGAGGCCGGCACCATCGCGCGGCGAATTCAGCCTGATGGCCTTGCCGTCGATCGTGACCTCGCCGCTGTCGGCGCGCTCGGCGCCGAACACCAGCCGCGCCGTCTCGGTGCGGCCGGAGCCGAGCAGGCCCGCGAGCCCGACGACCTCGCCACGGCGCAGCTCGAGATCGAACGGCGCGAGATAGCCGCGCTTGCCGTAGCCCTTGAAGCTGACGCAGACCTCCCGCGCCGTGTCGGGCTGGCTCGCCGCGCGCTCGTGCGTGGTCTCGGCGAGCTCGCGCCCCAGCATCATTCTGATAAGGTCGAGCCGCGGCAGATCGGCGATCTCGCGCGTGCCGATCAGCCGGCCGTTGCGCAGCACCGTGACGCGATCGCAGATCTCGTAGACCTGATCGAGGAAGTGGCTGACGAACACGATGCCGATGCCATCAGCCGCGAGCTTTCGCATCACCCTGAACAGGATCTCGACCTCGTGGCGGTCGAGGCTCGCCGTGGGCTCGTCGAGAATGAGGACGCGCGCCGACAGATCGACGGCGCGCGCGATCGCGGTGATGTGCTGGACCGCGACCGAGTAGCTCGAAAGCGGCGCGCCGACGTCGATGTCCAGCCCATAATCAAGCAGCAGCGCGTGCGCGCGCCGGCGCATCTCGGCCTCGCGTACGACGCCGAACCGCGCCGGCTGCCGGCCAAGGTAGAGATTTTGTGCCACCGAGAGGTTCGGCAGCAGATTCACTTCCTGATAGACCGTGGCGATGCCGGCATCGACCGCGTCCTTGGCCGAGCGTGGCACAATCTCGCGATCGGCGAGCCGCACGGTGCCGGCGTCACGCGCGAACACGCCGGTGACCACCTTGATCAGGGTCGACTTGCCGGCGCCGTTCTCGCCAAGCAGCGCATGGATCTCGCCCTCACCCAGGGTGAAGTCGACGTCGTCAAGCGCCTTCAGCGCCCCGAAGCTCTTGGTCAGGCCGCGGATCTCCAGCAGGGCTGGACGCGTCGCCGGCGGAGCTGAAGGATCAGACATGACGAACTACTTGGCGCGACGATTGGACATCAGCCAGGAAGCTGACGCCCGCCGAATGAGCGGACGCCAGCACCTGATTTCGTCGTCCCGGCGAACGCCGGGACCCATACCGCGGAATAATCGATTGAGGCACTGGGCCAATACCGCAGACCTCACAAAGATCGGTGGCTATGGGTCCTGGCGTTCGCCAGGACGACGGCAACAACATAGGCTTCAGCTCAGTAGCCCAAGCCCTTCTTGCTGTCGTAGACCTTCTGCGGATCGTCCGTCGCGGTGTAGAGCTTCGATTCCGTCTGGATCCACTTCGGCGGAACGGTGCCCTTCTCCTTGAAGGCCACGATCGCGTCGAACGCCGGCCCCGCCATGTTCGGCGTCAGCTCGACGGTGGCGTTGGCCTCGCCGGCGGCGATTGCCTTGAAGATGTCCGGCACGGCGTCGATCGAGACGGTCAGGATGTCCTTGCCCGGCTTCAGGCCGGCCTCCTTCATTGCCTGGATCGCGCCGACCATCATATCGTCGTTGTGGGCGTAGACCGCGCAGATCGACTTGCCGCCGTTCTCGGCCTTGATGAAGCTCTCCATCACCTCCTTGCCCTTGGCACGGGTGAAGTCGCCGGTCTGGCTGCGCACGACCTTCAGGTTGGCGTTCTTGGCGACGACGGCGTCAAAGCCCTTCTTGCGGTTGGTGGCGACGCTGGCGCCGACCGTGCCCTGCAGCTCGACGACGTTGCAGGCCTTGCCGCCGACCGTCTTGGCGAGCCACTCGCCGGCGACCTCGCCCTCATGCACGCTGTCCGAGGTGACGGCGGTCAGATAGAGGTCCTTGCCGGAGGGATCGATGTCGCGGTCGAGCAGTACGACCGGGATCTTGGCTTCCTTGGCTTCCTTCAGCACGGCGTCCCAACCCGAAGCCACGACCGGCGCGAGGAAGATCGCGTCCACGCCCTGGGCGATGAAGGAGCGGATCGCCTTGATCTGGTTTTCCTGCTTCTGCTGGGCGTCGGCGATCTTCAGGTTGATCTTGCGCTTGGTGGCTTCCGATTTCGAGACCGAGGTCTCGGCGGCGCGCCAGCCGGACTCCGATCCGATCTGCGAGAAGCCGACGGTCAGCTCCGCGGCGCCAGCGGACGTGGCAAGCAACAAGGCGGCCGTGGCCGAGGCCGCAAAGAGGGCTTTCAGGGTCATCAGACGTTCTCTCCCAAAAAGGTACTGTTTTTTGATGCGCCGCCGCGAACAGCGGTGCCGACGCACCTATTCACCCGCCTCGACGGCCGGTGACGTCCGTTATTTCACGGAACCCAGGGGATGACTAGTCATATTATTTGACTGTAATACTTTTTGAGAGTGACAGGCGCCGGCGCAGCCCCACTGCCGCCGAAGATAAGCGTCGGACACAAACAAATTTTAAGTTGTGGATAGGCTGGATCAGCGCAGCTTCGTCGCCTCGCGGGCGCGCTGCTCGATCGCGGCCCACGAACCGGCCTTAATGTCGGCCGCGGGTGCGACCCACGAGCCGCCGATCGCAACGACCTTCTTGTGCGCCAGCCATTGCGCGGCGTTGCCGGCATTGATGCCGCCGGTCGGACAGAAGCGCACGTTCGGGAAGGGACCCGCTAGCGCGTCGAGCGCCGCGAGCCCGCCGGCCGGCACCGCGGGAAAGAACTTCACCAGCTCATAGCCCCGCGTCACGCAGGCGATGAGATCAGAGGCGGTCTGAATGCCCGGCGCGAACGGCATCTCGCCGGCATTCGCGGCGTCGAGCAGGCCGAGCGAGAGGCCCGGACTGATCGCGAAGGCGGCGCCGAGCCTGGCGGCGCGCTCGTAGTCCGCCGGCGTCAGCACCGTGCCGATGCCGACGACGGCGTCCGGCACCTCATCGATGATCGCGCGCGCGGCATCGAGCCCCGCCTGCGTCCGCAAAGTGATTTCGATGACGCGGAGGCCGCCGGCGACGAGCGCACGCGCAAGCGGCACGGCATGCGCCGCGTCCTCGATCGTGATCACCGGGATCACCGGCGCCAGCGCGAAGACCGCATCGAGCTTCGCGCGCTTGTCCAAATTGTTCATCACGCCTCGCTCATCGTCAGAATGTCCCGCGGCATCGCGGTGGCCGGGATCACCGCCCCCGGCGCCATGATCACGGCACCGGCGAGCCGGTGGCCGGCCAACGCCGCCTTGCGGGGCGGCGCGCCCTTGATGCGCGCGGCGAGATACCCCGCATTGAAGGAATCGCCGGCCGCCGTGGTGTCGATCGGCTTGAGCACCGCAGGTGGCGCGATGTCGACCAGCACGCCATCGGCATGGATCAGGCAGCCGCGCGCGCCGCGCTTGACCACGACCTCGTTGACCCCGGCGTCCTTGAAGCGACGCAGGCTGACGGAGGCGTCGGCATCGCCGAACAGCATCTGCTCGTCCTCCAGCGTCGGCAGCGCGACGTCGACCAGCGGCAGGATCGCACGGAACGCGCGCTGCGCCACCTCGCGGCTGGCCCAGCCGCGCGGCCGGTAGTTGCCGTCGAACACCACGCGCGCGCCGCGCTTGCGTGCGACCGTCAAGAGCTCGCGCAGCTTGGCCTTGCCGGTCTCGCCATAGAGCGAGAGGCTGATGCCGGAGAGATAGATCCAGTCGAAGCGCGAGAGCCTGTCGAGCATGTCGCGGTCGGCGCGATCGAACAGCTCGCGCGCCGGCGCGCGGTCGCGCCAATAGAGGAAGCTGCGCTCGCCCTTGGCATCGCGCTCGATCATGTACAGGCCGGGCACGCGGCCCTCGACCTGCAGCACCTCCGAGGTGTCGATGCCCTCGGCCTGCCAGGCCGCCAGCATCATGGCACTCAGGGGATCATCGCCGAGCGCCGTCACGTAGGAGGTGGGCACGCCGAGCCGGGCCAGATAGAGCGCGGTGTTGAGCGTGTCGCCGCCGAAGCCGCGCCGGAACAGCGAGCCGTCCTCCTGCGCAAACTCCACCATGCACTCTCCGATGCAGGCGACTTTCATCGGCGTCAATCCATCCATCAAAACGTCAAATGAACCTTCATCGACCGGCTGCGATCGCTGGCGAGCTCGAAGGCGGCGACCGCCTGCTCGAATGGCAGCGCAGCCGAGATCAGCGGCTTGACGTCCAGCAGCCCCTCGCCCATCAGCCGCAGCGCCAGCTCGAATTCGCGGTCGAACCGGAACGTGCCGCGCAATTGCAGCTCCTTCGTGACCAGCGTGTTGAGCGGCAAGGTCATCTCGCCGCCGAGCCCGAGCTGGACGATGACGCCGCCGGGCCTCATGACGTCGAGCGCGGCCCGCAAGGCGGCCTGGTTGCCGGAGGCCTCGAACAGCACGTCGAACGTGCCCTTCCCGCTCCGCCACGGATCGAGCGCCGACGGCTCCGCCCCGACATTGAACGCATGGCTGGCACCGAGCGTGCGCGCCACCGCCAGCGGCGCATCGGCAATGTCGGTGACCACGATCTCGGCCGCACCGCCGTAGCGCGCCACCAGGATCGACAGCGCGCCGATCGGGCCGCAGCCGGTCACCAGCACGCGCTTGCCGAGCAGCGAGCCGGCCTGATGCGCCGCATGCAGGCAGACCGACAGCGGCTCGGCCATCGCGGCCTCACCGAGCGACAGCGACGGCGCGATCGGCACGGCCTGCGAGGCATCGACAGTGACGAACTCGCGGAAGCCGCCCTGCACGTGGGGATCACGCATCGCGCTGCCCATGAAGCGCATGTCGAGGCATTGGTTGCGCAGCCCCTCGCGGCAATAGCTGCAGCGGCCGCAGGGCAGGCTCGGATTGACGGCGACGCGCGTGCCCTCGGCGAGGCCGGTCACGCCGGCACCGACCGCGGCAACGTGGCCTGCGATCTCATGGCCCAGCGCCATCGGCTGCCTGATGCGCACGGTGCCGAAGCCGCCGTGATGATAGTAATGCAGGTCCGAGCCGCAGATCCCGCCGGCCTCAATCTTGACCCGCACCTCGCCGGGTCCCGGCGCCGGATCGGGAAAGCTGTCGATGCGCAGATCTTTCGGCGCGTGAATGACGACCGCACGCATGGCCGGCCTCCCTGTCTCTTGTCTTCCGCGATCCTACATCGCCGCCAGCATGCCGCCGTCGACATAGATGGTCTGGCCGTTGACATAGGTCGACGCCTCCGAGGCCAGGAAGATCGCGGTGCCGACCAGCTCGTCCGGCCGGCCCCAGCGCTTCGACGGGACGCGCGACATCAGCCAGTTGTTGAAGTCGGGGTTGCTCATCAGCGCCTGGTTCATGTCGGTGAGCATGTAGCCCGGTCCGATTGCATTGGCCTGGATGCCGTGCGCCGCCCATTCGACCGCCATCGCGCGGGTCAGGTTGCGGATGCCGCCCTTCGCCGTGGTGTAGGGCCCGATGGTCGGCCGTGCCAGCTCGCTGCCGAGCGAGCCGATATTGATGATCTTGCCGCTCTTGCGCGGGATCATGCGTTTGGCCGCCTCGCGCCCGATCACGAAGGCGCTGGTGAGGTTGGTCTCGATGACGCGGCGCCACTCATCCGTGGTGAACTCGACCAGCGGCTTGCGGTGCTGGATGCCGGCATTGTTGACGAGGATGTCGATCGCGATCCCCTCGGCGTCGAAGCGCGTGAAGGCGCCGACGACGGCGTCCTCATCGGTCACGTCGAACGGACAGGCCTCTGCCTGATGGCCCGCGGCGCGGAATTCTTCCACGGCAGCCAGGGTACGCGCGGGGTCGGTTCCGTTGATGACGAGCCGCGCCCCCGCCTTGGCAAAACCCTCCGCGATGGCGCGGCCCAGGCCGCGCGAGGAGCCGGTCACCAGCGCGGTCTTGCCGGAGAGATCGAAGAGCGAGGTCGACATTTGTTCAACTCGAATGGGCAAATGCGGGCCGGCATCCTCGGCCACGGGACGCGCGCTGACAAGCGGGTTGTCCGGCACCGGCGGGATCAGACCGGCAAGCGGTTAATGGCCGCCACCGCGGTCATGATCCCGCGGATCTCGGCGAGGCCCTTGAGGCGGCCGACCAGCGGATAGCCCGGATGGGTGCCGCGGCCGATGTCGTCGGCGAGCTCATGGCCGTGGTCGGGCCGGAACGGGATCCGCCAGTCCGGCTCGCCTTCCGCCTTGCGCCGGGCCTGCTCCTTCAGCAAGGTCGTCACGACCGCGACCATGTCGACGTCGCCGCGCAGATGCTCCGCCTCCATGAACGAGCCGTCGAGCATCTTGGTGACGTTGCGCAGGTGCACGAAGCGGATGTGCGGCGCGAACCGCTCGGCGAGCGCCGGGACGTTGTTGTGGCCGCCGGCGCCGAGCGCGCCGGTGCAGAAGGTGAGGCCGTTGGCCTTCGACGGGGCGGCATCGACGATGAACTGCAGATCCTCGGCTGAGGACACCACGCGCGGCAGACCGAACAGGTCACGCGGCGGATCATCGGGATGGACACAGAGGCTGACGCCGCATTCCTCGGCCGTAGGCACCACCGCGCGCAGGAAGCGCGCGTAGTTGGCGCGCAGCTCGGCATGGCCGATGCCGCGATATTTCTCCAGCATGCGGCGCAGACCGGGCACGTCATAGCGGTCATAGGCGCCGGGCAGCCCGGCCATGATGGTCGCGAGCAGCCGGTCCTTGTCGGATTCGGACGCCTGTGCCACCCAGGCCTTGGCGCGGTCGAGCACGTCGGCGGAGAACTCCGCCTCGGCGCCGGGCCGCTGCAGGATGTAGCAGTCGAACGCAGCCAGACGATCCATATCGAAGCGCAGCGCCGTGGCGCCGCCCGGCAGACGGAAGGCGAGCTCGGTGCGGGTCCAGTCCAGCACCGCCATGAAATTGTAGCAGACGGTGGTGACGCCGCAGGCGGCGAGGTTGCGCAGCGACTGGCGGTAGTTGTCGAACAAGGACGTCAGATCGCCCTCGCCCAGCTTGATGGCCTCGGAGACCGGCAGGCTCTCGACCACGCTCCAGCGCAGCCGCAGCGATGAATCGCCTTCAATCACGCCGATGCGCTTGATGATCTCATCGGTGCTCCACACCACGCCGTAGGGGATGTGATGCAGCGCCGTCACGATGCCGGTCGCGCCGGTCTGGCGAACCTGCGGCAAAGTGATGGGATCATCGGGTCCGAACCAGCGCCACGTCTGTTCCATGTCGTCACCTTCCAAAATGAATCACGCGCGCGATCAGCGCCGCCGCCGTGCCCGCGTGCGCGGCTCGGCCTGCGCCATCTCCTCCTGCCGGGCAAAGATGCCGTCGGCGCGGCGAAACACCTCGCGCAGATGCCGGCGCATCGCCGCGACCGCCTGGGCCTCGTTGCAGGCGGCCAGCCCGTCCAGGATCTCCTGATGCTGCGCGATCAGGAGCGGAATATGGCCGGCGTCCTCGATCAGGGTGAGATGCCGGACGCGGTCGAAATGGATCTTGGTCTGGCGGATCACCTGCCAGACATGCGGATGCCGGCTGGTGCGGGCGATGGTCTGATGGAACGCCTCGTCATGGGCGTAGAACTCCGCCGGCGTCGCCGCCGCCTTCTGCTTGTCGATGAGCTCGGTCAGCTCGCGCAGCGCCGTCGCATCGATGTAGCGGACGGCCTCGGCAACCAGCGCGCATTCGAGATGCTCTCGGATGAACTGCGCCTCGCCGAACGCCTCGCGCGAGACCGGCGCCACCACGCTGCCGCTCTGCGGATAGATGCGCACGAGGTCGACATCGGCAAGCTTGATCAGCGCCTCGCGCACCGGCGTGCGGCTGACGCCGAGCCGCTCGCACAGGTCGAGCTCGGCCATCGGCGTGCCCGGTGGCAGCGCGCCGGACACGATGTCCTCGAGCAGCCGCTCATAGACCTGGTCGGCGAGGCGCCGACCGGCCTTGCCGTCCAGTCGCGTCAATGGTGTCAGATCGTCATCCATGACGGCAGTCTACCCGATTCACAGGAAGCCGATCGAGATCCACGGCAGGAACACGATTAAGAGCAGCGCAACGACGAGTGCGGCGAGATGCGGCCAGACGTGGCGGATGACCTCATCCGGCGAGGCGCGGCCGATGGCGCAGGCGAGATAGAAGCCGACACCGAAGGGCGGCGTGAACAGGCCGAGGCCCATCGCGAACACTGCGATGATGGCATAGTGCACCTCGTGCACGCCCATCATGCGCGCGATCGGGAACAGCAGCGGCCCGAACAGCACCACCGCCGGCACGCCTTCGAGCACGCTGCCGAGCACGACGAAGGCGAGCGCCGAGATCAGCAGAAAACCCCAGCGGCCGCCCGGCACGGCGACCATGAGGTCGACGAGCTGCTGCGAGAAGCCGGACTGCGTCAGCGCCCAGGCCATGCCGGTCGCAGCCCCCACCACCAGCAGAATCGCGCCGGACAGCGAGGCCGTATCGACCAGGATGGGATACACCCGCTTCCAGTCGAACTGGCGATAGACGAAGATGCCGACCAGCACCGTGTAGATGACGCCGATCGCCGCGACCTCGGTCGCGGTGGCGACGCCCTCGACCACAGCCGAGCGGATCACGATCGGCAGACCGAGACCGGGAATGGAGATCGCAAACAGCCGCAGCCGCGTCTTGGCATCGAAACGCTGCGCGCCGCTCATGTCCTCCTTGCGCGTCTGCAGGAAGACGACGACGGAGAGTGCGATCAGGCCGACCACCGCCGGCAGCAGCCCGCCGGTGAACAGCGCCGCGATCGACACGCCCGTCACCGAGCCCACCGTGATCAGCACGATCGAGGGCGGGATCGTCTCCGACATCACAGCGGAGGCGGACAGCAGCGACACCAGGTCGCCTTCCGAGCTGCCACGCTGCTTCATCTCCGGAAACAGCGCCGGCGCCACCGCCGCCATGTCGGCCGCCTTCGCACCGGAGATGCCCGAGACGAGGTACATCGCGCCGAGCAGCACATATTGCAGGCCGCCGCGCAGATGGCCGATGAGCGAAACCAGGAACAGGATCATCGCCCGCGCCAGTCCGGCGATCTCGATCAGCGCGCCGAGCAGCACGAACATCGGCACCGCCAGCAGCACCATGTGCGACATGCCCTCGCTGACCCGGCCGGGAACGATCAGGACCGGCACGGTGGTGCTGAAATGCAGATAGGCCACGGTGGCGAGCAGGAAGGTGAAGGCGATCGGCGTGCCGATCACCATGGCGCTGGCGACGAGCACAAAGAAGAAGATGAACAGATTGTAGTTGCCGAGCTCCTCCAGCACAGGCGCGGCGGCATAGAGCGCCCCTGCACCGGCGAGCACGAGCGCCAGAGCGCCGACGATCTGCATGAGGCTCGCCTGCTGGATCAGCCGGTCGACCGCGGTCAGCAGCATCAGCAGCACGCCGACCAGCATCGCGGCCTCGCGATAGCCTTCGCTGATCTCGAGCACGGGCATCTGGCTGATCAGGTGGCTTTCGAGGTGGTGCCAGGACGGCATCACCAGCGCCACCAGGACGGTGCAGACCAGCATCAGGCCGAGCGCATCGGTGCGCGCCCGCCACGCCGGCGACAGATTGCGGACGAAGGCGGTGAGCCGCATGTGCTCGGCGCGTCGCAATGCGACGACGGCGCCGAGCATCGCCAGCCACACGAACAGCACGGTGGCGAGCTCGTCCGACCAGATCAGCGGCGCATTGAAAACGTAGCGCGCGGCGGTCGCCGCGCCGAGCAGAACGAGTTCGGCGATGACGATCGCCGCAGCCAGCGCCTCGACGGCGCGGCCAAGCAGATGATCGAAGCGCGCGAACGCGCCATGCGACGGCACCGAGGTCGTCGCTGTCATATCAACGGCCATTGCATCCTCCCCGGCTCACACAGGCCGACCGTTTTTTCCACCGATCGCAGCTGAAGTCGAAACTACTCGGGCCTCATGGTTCTCAAGGCGATGCAATTGCATCGCCTGAACGCGTCGCAAGGCCGACGCTCCTCACCATGAGGGGCAGGATCTCGCCGCGAAATCAGCCCTCGTCCTGAGGAGCCTGCCGGAGGCAGGCGTCTCGAAGGACGGTGGCAGGCACGCTGTCGACTACGCGGTCTCTCACGCAAGTCTCACAGCTGACCGACGGATTTCTCCAGCAGCCCCCACGCCTCGGTGCCGAACTTGGTCTTCCATTCGGTGTAGAAGCCGGCGGTGCGCAGCGCATCGCGGAACGGCTTGGTGTCGACCTTGTTGAAGGTCACGCCAGCGGCCTGCATTTCCGCCTGCGCCTTGTCGTTGAAGCTCTGGATGTCCTGGCGCTCCTTGACGGCGGCCTCCGACAGCGCCGCGGTGACGGCGTCGCGGACGTCGGCAGGCATGACATTCCAGCGCGCTGCATTGGCGAAGATGTAGTGGCCGTCCCAGATATGGCCTGATAGCGCGATGTACTTCTGCACCTCGTAGAGCTTGGCGCTCTGGATCAGCGCCAGCGGATTCTCCTGGCCGTCGACGATGCGGGTCTGCAGGGCCGCATAGAGCTCGCCGAAATTGATCGGCGTCGGCGCCGCGCCGAGCGTCTTGAACAGCGTCACCCACAACGGATTGCCGGGCACGCGGATCTTGAAGCCCTTGAGGTCGTCGGGCGAGGCGATCGGCTTCGCACCGGACGTGATGTTGCGATAGCCGTTGTCGAGGCATTTCGGCAGCACGTGCAGGCCGACCTTGGCGAACTCGCGGCGCACATGGTTGCCGAGATCGCCGTCCATCGCCGACCACACCTGGTCGTAGCTCTCGAACGCGAAGGCCACCGCATTGATGCCGCCGATCGGCACCACCGTCTGGTTCACGCCTGACGTCGACATGAAGTCGAGCGCGCCGCTGCGCACCTGCGAGAACATGTCGGGCTCGCTGCCGAGCTGGCTGTTCGGATAGACCTGCAGGTCGACCAGACCATTGCTCTGCTTCTTGATGACCTCCGACGCCTCGATGATGCGGACGACGCCGGGATGGGTGGCGGGGAACGCCGTGCCGTAACGCAGGCGATACTTCGCCGATTGCGCCCGGGCGGGTGCGAACGCCAAGGCCGAGGCTCCCGCGAGCGCGGTGCCGACGAAGCTGCGACGAGACATGGATGTGGGCAAAGACACTGGCAAACCTCCCCTGCCGGCCCGCTGCGGGGGCCTTTGTATGTCATTCCTGTATCTCAAGCCTATAAGGGATACCAAATAGGCTTTCAATAGAAAACTTGTATCCAAGTTCTTGGGTTGCTATACGATGGCAGCCTGCGGTCGAGATTGGCGAGAAGGATGGAGGAACGCGTGAAGAGCCTCGTGGTGGAGCGGCCCGGCCGCCTGTCGATCGAAACGCGCCCCGTTCCCGAGCCTTCGACGGGCGAGGTCCGCATCAAGGTCGAGCGCGCCGGCATCTGCGGCTCCGACATCCACATCCTCCACGGCAGCAACCCGTTCGCGCGCTATCCGCGCGTGATCGGCCATGAATTCTTCGGCAGCATCGACAAGCTCGGCGACGGTGTCAGCGCACGGCTCGGCGCCCGCGTGGTGGTCGATCCCGTCGTTGCCTGCGGCCACTGCTACCCCTGCTCGGTCGGCCGCCCCAATGTCTGCGCCCATCTCGCCGTGCTCGGCGTCCACCGCGACGGCGGCTTTTCCGAATATGCCTGCGTGCCGGCGGCCAACGCGCATCTGCTGCCGGACAGCGTCGACGACGACAAGGCGCCGCTGGTCGAGCCGTTCTCGATCGCCGCCAACATTACCGACCACACCCGCGTGTTCGCCTCAGACGTCGCGCTGGTCTACGGCGCCGGGCCGATCGGGCTGACCGTGATCCAGGTGCTCAAGCACGTCTACGGCGTGAAGCAGCTGATCGTCACCGACCGCATCGATGCCCGGCTCGAAGCGGCGCGGCACAACGGCGCCGACCGCGTCATCAACACCGCCAGGACCGCCCTGCCCGAGGCCCTCGCCGCGGCCGATGTGACGCCGACCTTGATTATCGATGCCGCCTGCCATCCCGCCATTCTCGCCGAGGCCATCGAGATCGCCTCGCCTGCCGCACGCATCGGCCTGCTCGGCTTCTCGGCCGAGCCGTCGACGATCGTGCAGCAGAAGGTCACCGCGAAGGAGCTCGCGATCCACGCTTCCAGGCTCAACAGCGGCAAGTTCGCCAAGGTCATCGACTGGTTCGCCAGTGGCGCGCTGCAGCCGGAGCGGCTGATCACCCACCGCTTCGGGCTCGACGCCTACGCGACCGCGTTCGACACCTTCGAGCACAACCAGACCGAATGCTGCAAAGTGCAGCTGATCTTCTGAAGTCCCGGCATGGATCGTCTCAGCCCCGCAACGCTTGCCCGCCTGCCCGCCGGCATCATCAAGCCGGATTACGACCGCGCAGCAATCACAACCGGTATCGTCCATCTCGGCCTCGGCGCGTTCCATCGCGGGCATCAGGCGGTCTACACCGATGCGCTGCTCAAGCACGATCCGCGCTGGGGCATCCTCGGCGTCTCCCTGCGCTCGCCGGACACCCGCGATGCGCTGGCACCGCAAGGCGGGCTCTACAGCGTGACAGCGAGCGACGGCGCCGGCCGGCAGCGCCGCATCATTGGCGCACTCACCGGCCTTGCGGTGGCGCCCGAGGATCCGGCGGCCCTTCTGGCACGCCTCGCCGATCCCGCCATACGCATCCTCTCGACCACCGTCACCGAGAAGGGCTACAGCCACGATCCGGCGACCGGCGCGTTGCGCGTCGACGATCCCGACATCTTGCACGACAGTCTCAACCTCGGCCATCCCCGCAGCACGCTCGCCTTCATCGTCGGCGGCCTGCAACTGCGGCGACAGCGCGGCCTGCAGCCCTACACGGTGCTCGCCTGCGACAACCTTCCGGCCAATGGCCACACCTTGCGCGGTCTGGTGATCGCCTTCGCCGGGCTGGTCGATCGCGATCTCGCCGCGTGGATCACGGACAACATCCGCTTTCCCTCGACGATGGTCGATCGCATCGTGCCTGCCACCACCGATGCCGACCGCGCCGACGTCGGCGCCGCGCTCGGCCTCGATGATGCATGGCCCATCGTCACCGAGCCGTTCAGCCAATGGGTGATCGAGGATGATTTCGCCGGCGCGCGCCCCGCCTGGGACGTCAGCGGCGCACAGTTCGTGCGCGACGTCGCCCCATTCGAGCTGATGAAGCTGCGGCTGCTCAACGGCGCGCACTCGACAATCGCCTATCTCGGCTATCTCATGGGCTGCGAGACCGTCGCCGCGGCCATGGCCGAGCCCGAGCTGGCCGGCCTCGTCGAGGACATGATGCGCGAGGAGGTGACGCCGACGCTGCCCGCGCTCGGAGGCTTCGACGTCGCAGCCTATCGCGCCGCGCTGCTGCAGCGCTTCCGCAATCCCGCGCTCAAGCACAAGACCGCGCAGATCGCGATGGACGGCTCGCAGAAGCTGCCGCAGCGTCTGCTCGGCACCATCGGCGACCGCCTCGCCCGCGGCCTTCCCATCACCCGGCTTGCGCTCGCCGTCGCCGGGTGGATCCGCTACGTCAGCGGCACGGACGAGCGCGGCCAGCCGATCGCGCTGCGCGATCCGCTGGCGGCGCAGTTGCGCGCGCTCGCCGACGAGGCCGGCCCGGTCGCCAGCCGGCTCACGCCGGCGCTGCTGTCGCTCACCTCGGTGTTCGGCAGCGAGCTGCCACGAGACCCGCGCTTCGAGTTCGCAATCGAAACGGCCCTGGACGATCTGTTCCAGAAGGGTACCCGTGCCACGGTGGCGGAGACGCGACGGGCCGCCCGCTGAACATCGGCTTGGACGCAGCTCCGGCTCCGGCGGCCGCCGACGTCAGCCGCCTGGCAGCAGCTTGCCGGGATTCATCAGGCCGTGCGGATCGAGCGTGCGCTTCAGTTGCCGCATCAGCTCCAGCTCGAGCGGCGGCTTGCACAGCGGCATCTCTGCCGTGCGGAGCTGGCCGATGCCGTGCTCGGCGCTGATCGAGCCGCGGCGGCGGGTGATTTCGTCATGGACCAGGCGGGTGATGCGCGGACCGTACCGATAGAACTCGTCTTCGCTCATGTCGAGCGGGCGCATCAGATTGTAGTGCAGGTTGCCGTCGCCGAGATGGCCGAACACCATCGGACGGATGCCGGTCAGCGCCGCGCCGACCGCAGCGTCCATGACCGTGACGAAATCGGCGATCTCGGCGACGGGCACCGAGATGTCGTGCTTGAGCGCCCTGCCCTCCCGGACCAGAGCCTCGGAGACGCTCTCGCGCACCCGCCAGAACGCCTTGGCCTGGGTGCCGTCCTGGGCGACGACGGCGTCGGAGGCGAGCCCTTCCGTCATCGCGGCGGCCAGCGTGGTTTCGAGCCGTGCGGTCAGCGCGGCTTCCTCGCCGATATCGCTCAGCTCGATCAGGACAGCAGCCCCGGGAAGTGCAGCGAACGGCAGCCGTATATCCGGCATCTGGCGCAGGATCATCTCGAGCGTTGCCGAGGTCAGGAACTCGAATGCGGTGAGGCGATCGCCACAACGCGCGCGCGATAGCCGCAGCAGGTTCAGCGCGGCGGCCGCATCGGCGACCGCGACGAACGCGGTGGCCCGTGCGGTCGGCTGCGGAAACAGCTTCAACACGGCGCCGGTGATGACCCCCAGCGTGCCTTCGGAGCCGATGAAGAGATCGCGCAGCGCATAACCGGTGTTGTCCTTGCGCAAGGCGCGCAGGCCGTCCCAGATGCGGCCATCCGGCAGCACCACTTCGAGCCCCAGCGTCAGCTCGCGCATCACGCCATAGCGCAGCACGGCGACGCCGCCGGCATTCGCGGCGAGATTGCCGCCGACGGTGCAACTGCCCTCCGAGCCGAGGCTGAGCGGAAAGAACAGGCCGGCCTCGCGCGCCGCGTCCTGCACCCTCGCCAGCACGATGCCGGCGTCGACGACGATGGTCTGGCCGACGGGATCCACCGCTCGGATGCGGTTCATCCGCGACAGGGACAGCACGATCGCCCGGCCGCTCGCATCCGGAGTCGCGCCGCCCGACAGGCTGGTGTGTCCGCCCTGCGGCACGACGGCCACGCGGGCGGCGGCGCAGGCCTCCATCACCGCCGCGACCTCGTCCGTCGATCCCGGCCGAACCACCGCCAGCGTGGCCCCGTGATACTTGCCGAGCCAGTCGTGCAGATAAGGCGCCTGATCCTCGGCTGCGACGAGAACATGCGCGACACCGACGAGGCGTTGCAGGCGTTCGATCAGCTCCGTCATGACGCGCGCTTCGATGGCTCCAGAGGCTGCACTTGCGATGCGCACAAACTAACAGGACAGTGCCTCGCGTCCCCAATACCGAGTTGTCCGCCACCCATAATCGAATGTTATGGGCTGCTCAGGCGGACGCGAAAGCCACCGGCGGGGCGATATGCGGGACGGCGTCGACCAGCTCGCGCGTGTAGTCGGTCTGCGGATTGGCGAACAGCGCCCGGCTCTCGCCCTGCTCGATGATGAGACCTGTGCGCAGCACGATGGTGCGGTCGCACATCATGCGCACGACATTGAGATCGTGGCTCACGAACAGGAAGGCGAGGTTGTCCTCGCGCCGCAGCCGGTTCAGGAGCTGCAGCACCACGGCCTGCACGGAGACGTCGAGCGCCGCGGTCGGCTCGTCCAGCACCAGCAGCCGCGGCTTGCAGGCAATCGCGCGAGCAATGCCGACGCGCGCCTTCTGCCCGCCGGAGAGCTGATGCGGAAAGCGCGACAACAGCTCGCGCGGCAGGCCGACGCGATCGGCGCATTCCTCGACGCGCTGGCGCAGTCTGTCGCCCGAGCGCATGTTCATCAGCCGCAGCAGCGGATGGGCGATGCAGTCGAACGCCGTGTAGCGCGGATTGAGGCTGTCGTTCGGATCCTGGAAGACGATCTGGATGTCCTTGCGCAGCTCGGAACGGTGGAAGTCCCGCGCCGGGATTTGGCCGATCGACTGGCCGTCGAACAGGATCTCGCCGGCGCTGGGGTCGATCAGGCGGCAGATCATGCGCGAGGTCGTGCTCTTGCCGGAACCGCTCTCGCCGACCAGGCCGACGCTCTCGCCGCCGCGCATGGTCATCGAGAAGTCGGCCACGCCGACCGTACCGTCGTCGAAGCGCTTGCTGACGCCCTTGACGTCGAGCAGGAGCGGCGTGCCGTGAGGCAGCGGCGGCAGCTCCGTCACAGCGACTAGGGGAATTTTTTCGCCGTCCGGCACCAGATCCTCGACACGCGAGGTTGCCGTCGGCGAGGCCGCAACGAGGCGCTTGGTGTAGGGATGCTGCGGCCGGCGGAACAGTGTCAGCGGCGCGGCCTCCTCGACCAGCCTGCCCTGCTCCATCACGACCACGCGCGCGCAATAGCGCGCGGCAAGCCCGAGATCATGCGTGATCAGGATCGTCGCCATGCCGCGATCGGCGGCGATCTTCGCAAGAAGATCCATGACCACCTTCTGCGTGGTGACGTCGAGGCCGGTGGTCGGCTCGTCCGCGATCAGCAGCTGCGGGCTGCAGGAGATCGCGATTGCGATCATCACCCGCTGGCACATGCCGCCGGAGAGTTCGTGCGGATAGGCGCCCATGCGGCGCCCGGGATCGCGGATCTGCACGGCCTTCAGCAGCGACAAGGCCTCCGCATGCGCCTCCTGCCGCGACAGCCGGCGATGGGCGAGGATCGCATCCGCGATCTGCTGGCCGATGGTGCGGATCGGGTTGAGCGCGGCACGCGGATTCTGGAAGATCATCGCCATGGCCGCGCCGTGCAGGCTGCGCAGATCGGCACCGCCGGCCCGGGTGACGTCCTGGCCCTTGAAGCGGATGCAGCCATCGGTGATGCGGCCGGCCTTGTCGAGCAGATGGGTGATGGCAAAGCCGGTCACCGACTTGCCGGAGCCGCTCTCGCCGACGAGACCCAGCATCTCGCCCGGCTGGAGCGACAGCGACACGCCGCGCACCGCCTCGACGAGCCCACGACGGGTCGAGAAGGTCACTTTGAGATTCTCGACCTCGAGCAGCGGCTTGGAAATATCAGGCGCCGTCACGTCCGCATCCTCGGATGCGCCCCAGCTATTTGTGTTCTGACGAGACATCATGTGCGCATCCGGGGATCCAGGATGTCGCGCAGGCCGTCGCCGAGCAGATTGAAGCACAGCACGGCGCTCATCAGCGCGAAGCCGGGAAACGCCACCAGCCACCAGCGCCCGGTGGAGATGAAGCGGGCGCCCTCGGCGACCATGATGCCCCATTCCGGCGTCGGCGGCTTGACGCCGAGGCCGATGAAGGAGAGGCCCGCGGCATTGAGGATCGCCCAGCCGAGATTGAGCGACATCTGCACCGCCATCGCCGGCAGCACGTTCGGCAACAGGAAGCGCAGCACGACAGCAACATGGCTCTCGCCACAGGCACGCGCGGCCTCGACCCAGCCGAGATTGCGGCGGATGTTCACCTCGGCGCGGGCGAAGCGGATGTAGAACGGCAGGTTGATGATCGCGGTCGCGATCACGATGTTCTCGACGCGGTTGCCGAGCGCCGCGACCATCGCCATCGCCAGCACGAACAGCGGAAACGCCATCAGCACGTCGACGAAGCGGCCGACCGCCTTGTCGAGACGGCCGCCGGCATAGCCGCACAGCGCACCGATGACGGAGCCGAGCGCAAAGGACACCGCGACCGCCGTCACCGCGATCGTGAGGTCGAGCCGGCTGGCGACGATCAGGCGGCTGAGCACATCGCGGCCGAGCTGGTCGGTGCCGAACCAGTGCGCGGAGCTCGGCGGCTGCAACGCGGCAGAGACCTCGGACGCAACGGGATCGTAAGGCGCCAGCCACGGCGCAAAGACCGCGATCAGCGCCAGCAGCAGCGCGCCGCCAGCCGCGACGGCGGTGACCGGGTTGCCGCGCAGCACGAAGGCCGTGTGGCGCAGGGTTGAGGCGGTCTCTATCGTGCTCATGCTCACGCCACCGTCGCCCTGGGATCGGCGATGCCATAGAGCACATCGACCAGGAGATTGACGATCACGAAGATCGTCGCCATCAGCAGCACGAAGCCCTGTACCGGCGCGTAGTCGGAGACCAGCAGCGCATCGAGCGCGTAGGAGGCGACGCCGGGCCAGGAGAACACCTTCTCCACCAGCACGTTCGCGCCCAGCATGGTCGAGAACACGATGCCGGCGATGGTGATGACGGGAAGGATCGCGTTCCTCAAGGCATAGGTGACGACGATGCGCCACCACGACAGCCCGACCGAGCGCGCGGTGCGGACGAAATCGCTGCCGAGCGAGACCAGCATCGAGGCCCGCGTGATGCGCGCCAGCGGCGCGATCACGAACAACGCCATGGTCAGCGCCGGCAGCATCAGCTGCCGCGCCGCCGCCCACCAGCCCTCGACATCGCCTGCGAGCAGGAAGTCGATGATCAGGAAGCCGGTGCGCGATGGCGGCATCGTGGTGAAGATATCGATCCGCCCTGTCGGATCCGGCGCGAAACCGAGCAGATAATAGAACACGTAGATCAGCAGGAGCCCGGAGACGAAGGTCGGCACGCAGACGCCGAACGAACAAAATAGCCGGACGCCGTGATCGACCAGCGAGCCCGGCCGCAGCGCAGCCAGCACGCCGAGCGGCACCGCCGAGACCAGCGCGATCAGCAGCGCCGTCAAGGTCAGCTCCAGCGAGGCCGGCAGTCGCTCCTTGAGATCCTTGGCGACCGGCTGCCCGGTCATCATCGAGCGGCCGAGGTTGCCGCGACCGACCTCATAGAGGTAGATCGCGAGCTGATTCGGCAGCGGCTTGTCGAGCCCGAGCTGCCGGCGGATGACCTCGATCTCCTCCTGGCCGGCATTGGGGCCGGAGGCAAAGAACACGGCCGGATCCCCCGGCAGCACGCGCATCAAGAGGAAGGTGAAGACCAGGACACCGAACAGTGCCGGCAGCGACGAGACGAAACGCCGTCCCGCCCGCAGCAATGTTGCGCCGATCGTGCCCATGGTCCTCAGCCGTCCCGGTTACTTGCGGCTCAGGTTACGATAATCGACCTGTCGCGTGAACTGGTAGACGTAGCCGTCCACCGTCGGCTGCATCACCGCATCCTGCGCCGCCTGCCAGATCGGGATCTGGAACATCTGGTCGAAATGGATCGCGTTGAGCGCCTTGCCCTGCTCCTCGTATTTCGCCTTGTCGGCCTCGAAGCGCGCCTCCTGCGCGATCTTCTCCAATTCGGCATTGTCGGTCGAGGAATAGTTCCAGCGCTGCTTGCCGGTGTAGAAGTTGCGGTAGAAATAGTCCGTCGAGGGCAGCCAGGCGACGATGCCCTCGGTGAAGAACGGCAGCTTCTTCTCGTTGATCGCGGTCGACATCTGCGCGTCCGGCAACTTCTGGATGTCGACCTTGATGCCGATCTTGGCGAGCTGCTCCTTCACCAGCGCCGCCATCGGCTCGGCGGTCGCGGCCTGGCCGACATTGAAGCTGAAGGTGGTCGAGAAGCCGTCGGGCATGCCGGCGTCCTTCAGATAGGCCTTGGCCTTCTCCAGGTCGAGCTTGATCGGCTGCGGGATCGGATAGCCGCCGCTCGGCGGCTTGCCGTCGGCCCAGGTCGCGCCATAGAGCGGCGCGCCGCGGCTGAACAGCGCGGCCTTGAACATGTCGTCATAAGGCAGCGCATAGGCGATCGCGCGGCGCACATTGACGTTGTCGAACGGCGGAATGGTGTTGTTCATCGAGATGAAGGTCACCGCATTATACTGCGGCGTCGAGATCACCTTCAGCTTGCCCTTGCCCTCCAACGACTGCACGTCGCTGGCCTGCAGGTCGATCACGAGATCGGCGTCTCCGCGCTCGACGAGGTTGGCGCGCGTCGCCGGCTCCGGCACCGACTGGATGATCAGCCGCTTGAACGCCGCCGGCTTGTCCGGCGTGCCGCGGTTCCAGGCCTCGTTGCGCTTGGCGATCACCTGCTCGCCGGGCTTGAAGGTCTCGACGATGTAGGCGCCGCTGCCGGCCGCATTCTCCTTGGTCCAGTTCAGCGCCCACGGATCTTCGGCCGTCGCATGCGCCTTGGCGAGCTTGGAGTTGATGATGATCGGATAGACGGTGGCGAGGTTCGGCAGCGCCAGCTTGTCCGGCTTCGGCAAGGTCACTTCGAACGTCAGGGGATCGATGACCTTGAACTGATCGGCCGACGTCAGCGACCCCGTCAGCAATTGCGCCTTGCCGAGGATCGGCGCGGTGACGCAGCGGTCGAGCGACCATTTGACGTCCTCGGCGGTGACCGGCGAGCCGTCCTGGAACTTCGCATCAGGGCGCAGCTTGAAGGTGATCTTCAGACCGTCGGCGCTGACAGAATAGGATTCGGCGAGCTCGCCGGTGATCGTGTCGAGATCGAACACCCACTTACCATTGAGCTGCTTGCGGCCGAACGACACCAGCCGGTCGTAGCTCGACATCGACAGCGCGAAGGCCTCGCGCGTCGAGCCCGGAATGTTCGGATCGAGCGTGTTGACGGTGGCGCCGGTGACGTAGCGCAGAGTCTCGGCGCGGCTCTGCGCATGCACCGACGGCGCAGCCAGCATCACCGCGAGCCACGCGGTCGCCGCGAACAACGAACGTTTGGACATCTCGAAACTCATCGCCCCTGTTCCCTCATTGGTCTCAAAATCCGGCACTGAAATCGCGCGTCGGCGGAGATCCGCGACGCGCTACCATGAGATCGACGCACAAGATCGACTCTCAGCATCGACGCTCAACAGCAAATCACGTGCCACGGCGCACCGTCGCCTGCTTCACATCATAGGCCCGGAAGTTCGCCCAATGCTTGTCGATATCAGCCGTGAACAGCCCACGCGTCAAACCATGCACGAGCTTCGGCACTGCGGTCGTCATTGCGTTGATCGACGATCCCGACGCGCCGAAGCTCATCGTCGAGGCGATGGCGAACACGTGAATGTTGCCGATCCACGGCGTCTCTCCCGCGTTGCGCTCGCACAGCGCATAGTCGTCTGCAAGATAAGGGAAGGCGCCGAGCCGATCGTTGCGTTCGCTCGCATCGGGCGTGTAGCGGTCAGACCAGCGCGCGATGTTGGCCGCGAAGCGCCGCAGCTCCGGCCGCTTTGCGAAGTCCATCGAGATGCCGGTTGCGCTGATCACGAAGTCCGCCGTGATCTCGCCCTTCGCTGTCTGCAGCACGACGCCGTCGGCCGTCTCGCGCGCGCCCGTGACCGGCGCGCCTTCTTGCAGGCGGAACGCCGCGTGGCGGGCGCAGCGATCATAAGTGTGCTGCGGAAAACCTTCGCGCAGTTCCAGGACTGCGCGCATGAAGCGCCAGCGCCAGGCATCGTCGAGCTCGGAGAAGTGCCTGAGAAAGCCGCGGAACGTCAGCCAGCGATAGGGCTGGATCAGCTGGATTTCCGCGCGGCGGCATAGCAGATCGACGCGCGCCGCACCGGCTTCGAGTGCAGCCGCCGCATTGTCGAACGCCGAGGCACCGGCGCCGATCACGGCGACGCGGCGGCCGCGCAGGCTGTCGAAATCGATCTCGGCGCCGGAATGGGCGCCGCGCGTGGCGGGCAGATGGCGCAGCGGCTCCGGAATGCTCCAGTCGCCCATCCCCTCCTGCCCGGTCGCCAGCACGATCTTGCGGGCATGGATCGTCGTCTCACCATCCTTGCTGCGCACGGTCGCCTGCAGCAGTCCGTCAGCGGCGGGTGCGATATCGACGACGTCGCAGCCGTTGCGCACGGGAAGGTCGAGCACCTCGCGATACCAGGCGAGATAGTCTGCCCAATATTCGCGCGGAATCAGATCAAGATTGCGCCAGCTCTCGCCGCCGAACTTCGCCTCGTGCCACGCCTGATAGGTCAGACAAGGTATGTCGAGATCGGGTCCGGTGAAGTCTTTCGGGCTGCGCAGGGTCGGCATGCGCGCATAGCTGAGCCACGGTCCTTCGCGGCCTGCCTCAGCCTTGTCGAGCACGAGAATGTTGCCGACGCGGGAGCGCAGCAGCGCGAAGGCGGTCGCGAGACCCGATTGCCCGCCCCCGACGATCAGCACATCGAACGCAGGTCCGCCATCGGGACCGGTGACAGGCGTCAGCCATGGCATGCTGGGATGCGCGATCCTGGCAAGATCGCTGCGAACCTGGGCCGTCAGCGCGGCAAGACCGTCGCTCATGCCGGCCACCGGATGAAACACGCGCAATCGCGATCGGAACGCTCGCTGTCGCTCACGCTCTCTCCATCAGTCATGTCACCCGGCACGCGAAGCTTAGCAAAGCAGGTCTGGGACCGACCATACCGATTTGTCCGCCGCCCATAACAGCTTGTTATGGGGCGGCAGCCGCGGCTAGAGTCGACAGCCATCCACAGCGAGACAAGAGGTCGCATGCCGCTCAATCTGCGCCAGATCGAGGTGTTCCGCGCGATCATGATGACAGGCTCGATCAGCGGCGCTGCGCGGCTGCTCTCGGTATCGCAGCCCGCGATCAGCCGGCTGCTGGCCTATACCGAGGATGGCCTCAAGCTCAAGCTGTTCGAGCGCATCAGCGGCCGGGTGCAGCCGACGCCGGAGGCCAAGCGGTTGTTCGCCGAGGTCGAGCACGTCCATCGCGGCGTCGCGCGCATCAACGACCTCGCCGACGAACTGCGCGCCGGCGGCACCGGCACCATCCGCGTGGTGGCGAGCCCGAGCGCGGGCCACGGCATGGTGCCGGAGGCACTGTCGCGGCTGCGCGGCCGCTTTCCAGATCTGCGCGTCGAGTTCGAATCGTTGACCCTGCTGGAGATCGTCGGCCGCGTCGGCACAGCCCGCGCCGATCTCGGCATCACTGTGCTGCCGGTCGACGAGCCGACAGTCGCGGTAGAGACGATTGCGGAGGGCGCGCTACACGTGATCATGCCGGCCGACCATGCCCTGACGAGGCTGCGCAGCATCAGGCCGAAGGACATGCTGCCCTATCCGCTGGTCGGCTTCGGCCCGCAGACGCCTTATGGTCACATCGTCACGTCGGCCCTGGCCGGCGGCCCGGAGCCAGCCACGATCGTGCGCTACACGCCCGACGCCTGCGCCATGGTGCGCGCCGGCGCCGGCCTCGCCGTCGTCGACGAGTTCGTGCTGCGCGGCCACGCCTGGCCCGACCTCGCGGCACGTCCCCTGGCGCCGAAGACGCCGATGCGCGCTTATCTGCTGACGCCGCGCTTCGAGCCGCTGTCACGGAATGCGGCGGCACTCGCGGATATCTTGCGGGGGCGTGATCGGAAGGGAGCGGCGACGAAGCGGTAAGTTACGGAAACGGCGTGACAGAGATGACAACCGGATTCCGTCATTTTTGTCACGAGCCGCTGCGTCGCAGATGGTGAGAGCCGAGCTATGGCGCCGACAGCAGTGCGCTCCCTCTCCCCGTCCTTACGTCCTTACGGGGAGAGGGAGCATACCGGTTCTTGCGGCGATGGTTCCGCTCAAACGATGAGAGACAAGTTGGCTCTATTTCTACGCCGCTAACCACCCGCCATCGACCGGCAGCACGATACCGGTCGTGAACGACGCCTCGTCGCTCGCCAGGAACAGCGCGGCCGCCGCGACCTCGTCGGCCTCGCCAAAACGTTTCATGGCGTGGCGCTGGCGCGAGGCCTCGCGCACCGGCTCGGGATCGGCGTGGCGCGCGAAGCTCCGACGCAGCAGCGGCGTGTCGATCGCGCCGGGGGCCAGTGCGTTGACGCGGATGCCATCGGTGGCGAAGTCCACCGCCATGGTGCGGGTCAGGCTGATGATCGCGCCCTTCGCGGCGATATAGGCGCTGTTGCCCTTGCCGCCGGCGACCGCAAGCTGCGACGCGACGGTGATGATCGAGCCGGCCTTCTGCTTCTGCATGATCGGCACGGCGACTTTCGCCCACAGCCAGGTGCCGCCGACATTGGCGCGGAACACCGCATCCCAATCCGCCGGATCGGTCGTGACGACGGTGCCGCCACAGGAGAAACCGGCCGCGGTCATCAGCACGTCCAGCCGGCCGCGCGCGGCGGCCACGCTCTCGATGGTTGCCTTGGCAAAGTCGGCGTCGCCGACATCGCCGACATGGACGCTGCCGTCGCCGCCCGCGTTGCACACCAGCGCCAGTGTCTCCTCGGCGCCTGCAGCATCGCGATCGACCAACGCGAGGAACGCACCTTCGCGCGCGAACATCACAGCACTGGCGCGTCCGATGCCGGAGCCGCCGCCGGTGATGACGGCGACCTTGGCTTTGAGCCTCATCTCAGTCTCTCCCGTACTGATCGAACCAGCGGCCGAAATGCTCGGCGGAAGCCGCGCAGTCGAAGCGCGCGCGCCAGCCGAACTCCTCGGCCAGCCGCGTCGTCGACAGCCGGCCGCGATTGGGCGCGAACACCGGCACCGTCGGCGTTTCCCCCTGCTCCTTGAGCCGGCAGGTGAATCCAGCTCGACCGGTCGCGAAGGCGCGGCCCCAGGTTTCGGCTGTGAACGTCGCCGCGTTGGAGATGTTGTAGAGCGCGTGCTGCGGCTTCTCAGCCTCCAACAGCAGACAGACAGCATCCGCGACGTCGACCGCGTAAACCCAGTCCTTGTCGCCCGGCTCGCTCAGCAGCGCAGGCTCGTTGCGCGCGCAGCAGGCGGCGATGAGCGCCTGCGGCGAGGGCGTGTCGCGCACGCCGCCGCCGCGCTCGAACGGGCCGAACACGGCGGACAGGCGCACGCTGATGACATCCGTCTTCCACAGATCGCTCAGCCGCGCGGCGACGCGCTCGGAGGCGAACTTGCTGATCGCATAGAGCGACACCGGCTCGCACGGCGTCGTCTCCTCCAGCACGGCAAAGCGCTGACCGCTCGCGCCATAGGACGCCGCCGAGGACAGGTTGATGACCCGGCGGATGCCGCTGCCGCGCGCCGCCCGCAGGATCGGCACCTGCGCCAGCAGATTGACCGCGAGGATGCGCTCGGGGTCGGCGGCATCGCGCTCGGCTCCGGCGGTGATCGCAGCGCCCATCACGACGGCATCGCAGCCATTGCCGATCGCGGCCGCCACAGCGCTCGCATCGGTGACGTCGCCCTGCACCAGGTGCAGACGCTCGCGATAGGGTTCAAACGCACGCTGCGCCGCCGCGGGCAGACCTGTTGCGTCGAAGATCGTCACGGCATGGCCGCGCTCCAGCAGGCCTTGCGCGATGTTGAGGCCGACGAAGCCGGCCCCGCCGAAGATCAGGACATGCATGCGAAAGACGCCTCCCCGAGGGCCTCATGGTTCGAGACGGCTGCTGACGCAGCCTCCTCACCATGAGGGGACACGGCTCGCGCGCCGCGAACCTCGCCCTCGCTCCTCATGCTGAGGAGGGCGCGTAGCGCCCGTCTCGAAGCACGAGGCCACCGGCCGACGTGTGCTCGCGCCCTCACAGCAGCGTCGCCCCGAAATTCTGCTCGGGGTCCATGTCCGCTACCAGCCGCCCCGTCGGCTTCGCCGCCTCGCCGCCGCTGCGGGCGAGGAACTGGCCCGAGCCGGGCTGCACCGAGACGTTGCCGTCATCGACAATCACCCGGCCACGCGACAGCACGGTCACCGGCCAGCCCTGCACGCTGCGTCCGGCGAACGGCGTGTAGCCGGCGAGGTCGTGCATCGCGGCATCCGTGATCGTGACGCGCTTGTCCGGATCCCACAGCGCGATGTCGGCATCGGCCCCGATCGCGATCGCCCCCTTGCGCGGATGCAGATTGTAAATCTTCGCCGGCGCCGTCGCCGTCAGCTCGACGAACTTGTTGAGGCCGAGCCGGCCCTTCGACACCATCGCGTCGAACAGCAGCGGCAGCCGCAGCTCGAGGCCCGGCAGCCCGTTGGCGATCTGCTTGAAGTTCGGGCTCGGACCGGCGCGCAGCTTGCCGGTTTCGTCGAAGCGATACGGCGCGTGGTCCGACGAGATCGTCTGCAAATCGCCGAGCGCCAGCGCCTGCCACAGCGCCTCCTGGTCGGGCGCGCGGCGCGGCGGCGGGCTGCACATCCACTTGGCGCCATCGATGCCGGGCTTGTCGAGATCATCAGCCGTCATGAACAGATATTGCGGACAGGTTTCCGCGAACACCTTCAGCCCCTGCCCGCGCGCGTCGCGGATCACCTTGGCGCCTTCCGCGGTCGAGACGTGGAAGATCATGATCGGCTGATCGACCAGCGCCGCCATGCCGATCAGGCGGTTGAACGCCTCGGCCTCGGAAAAGCGCGCATGGCTGATGGCGTGATATTTCGGCGCGGTGTAGCCGCGTGCCAGCAGCCGCTTCACCATCCACGAAATGATGCCGTGATTCTCGGCGTGCGCGCACAGCATCGCGCCGCCCTCGCGCGCGGCGACGAGGATGTCGAGCAGCGGCTCGTCGTCGATCTTGAGCCGGTCATAGGTCATGAAGATCTTGATCGAACCGTGCCCCTGCCGGATCAGCGCCGGCAGGTCGCGCTCCAAGGTCTCCTTGGTCGGATCGGCAATGATCATGTGGAACGCGTAGTCGATCACCGCACCCTTGCGCGCCAGCGCGTGGTAGTCCTCGAGCACCTGCGGCAGCTGCATACCGACATGCTGCGCGGCGAACGAGATCACGCTGGTGGTGCCGCCGAACGCGGCGGAGGTCGTCGCGCTCTCGAACGTGTCGGCATTGACGATGCCGGCAGCCGAGAGCTGCTCGATGTGGCAATGGCTATCGACGCCGCCGGGAAGAACGTATTTGCCGCGCGCGTCGATCTCGCGCCTGGCGGGCCCGAGCGCGCGGCCGATCGCCGCGATGGTCTCGCCTGAAATAGCGACGTCGGCCTCGAACGTATCCGCGGTAGTGGCGACGCGCCCGCCCCGGATGATCAGGTCGTAGGCCGGCTCGGTCATCGCGATCTCCTAGTTCTGTCAAATGGAACGCCGTCGACGCGAGATGGCCGCATCGGCCCCATTGCGTCAGCCGTGGCATAGTGATTGCCTGTCACGCGCCGTCAACACTGAAGAAGCAGGTAGCTCCCATGTCCCGCCCGCGCATCACCGTGATCAACCCGAACTCCAACCAGGTGGTCACCGACGGTCTCGCGGCGGCGCTCAAGCCGCTGATGTTCGCGGAGGGGCCCGAGATCGTCTGCGAGACACTGAAGGAAGGCCCCTACGGCATCGAGAGCCAGAAGGACGCGGACAGCGTCACTCTGCCGCTGCGACGCTTCGTCGAGGGCGACAACGCCTCCAGCGCCTTCGTGATCGCCTGCTACAGCGACCCTGGGCTGCATGTCTGCCGCGAGGCCACGGCACGGCCGGTGCTCGGCATCGCCGAATGCGGCGTGCTCACCGCGCTGACCCGCGCCGATACGTTCGGCGTGCTCGCCATCGCGCAGCGCTCGATCCGCCGCCACATCCGCTATCTCCGCCAGATGGGGCTGATGGACCGCCTCGCCGCCGAGCGTCCGCTCGACATGACGGTGGCCGAGACGGCATCTGGTGAAGGCACCTTGGCGAAGATGATCGCGGTCGGCCGCGCGCTGAAGGAGGAGGACGGCGCCGGCGCCATCGTGATGGGCTGCGCCGGCATGGCGCGGCATCGCAAGAACCTGGAGGACGCGCTGGGCATCCCGGTGATCGATCCGACCCAGGCTGCGGTGACGATGGCGCTCGGCGCGGTGGCGTTTGCCAGCTGAGCGCATTGTTTGGTGGCAACACTCGCGCGGCGACCTCGGTGCACCTCGCCCCGCTTGCGGGGAGAGGTCGGATTGCATCGTCAGATGCAATCCGGGTGAGGGGGACTCTCCGCACGGTCGGTGCGCGTGGCTGCCCCTCACCCCAACCCTCTCCCCGTAAGAACGGGGAGAGGGAGCGCACCGAGATCAGCGCGAGGATTTCGCCTACAAACTACAACATTGGGTCACTCCGGCGGCACTGCGCCGGTGCGGCTGGTGATGAGCCCGTAATGCTCGACCCGGCGATGCCGCCCGAAGTCGAAGATCGTCTCCTTGCCGAACCGTGTCGCATCGAGATCGCAAGGTACGACCAGCACCTCGTCGCCCTCCGTCAGCGCTTCCGCGACGATCTCGCCGTCGGGATTGACGATCAGGCTGCCGCCGATCAGGTGATGACCGTCCTCGACGCCAGCCTTCGCGACCGCCACGACCCAGCACGAGTTCTGATAGGCGCCGGCCTGCGCGGACAGCCGGTTGTGGAACAGGCGCTGCTGCAGTCCCTCCGCTGACTTCAGCGAATTCACCGACGGCGTGTTGTAGCCGATCAGCACCAGTTCGACGTCCTGCAGGCCCATGACCCGATAAGTCTCCGGCCAGCGGCGGTCGTTGCAGATCGCCATACCGATGATGCCGCCGAGATTGCGCCAGACGGGAAAGCCGAGATCGCCCGGCTCGAAATAGCGCTTCTCCAGATGCTGGTGGCTGCGCTCCGGTTCGAACTCCTCGTGGCCTGGCAGATGTACCTTGCGATACTTGCCGACGATGTTGCCGGCGCGGTCGGTGAGAACTGCCGTGTTGTAGTGATGCCCATCCGGCGTCAGCTCGGCATAGCCGAGATACATCGCGATGCCGTGCTGCGCTGCGCGGTCGAACAGCGGCTGCACCGCGGCGTTGGGCATCTCGCGCTCGAACCAGGCATCGACATCGGCCTGATCCTCCATGTACCAGCGCGGAAAGAACGTGGTGAGCGCCAGCTCCGGATAGACGATGAGATCAGCGCCCCTGCGCTTGGCCTCGTCCAGCAGTGCGATCATGCGCGTGACGACGGCCTCGCGGCTGTCAGCGCGCTGGATCGGCCCCATCTGGGCCGCGGCAACGTTGATGATGCGCATGATGGAACTCCACAATCAGTTCGTATATGCGCCCTCTCCCCTTGTGGGAGAGGGCATGTATGACGTCTCGGCAAGCTCGGTTGGGTGAGGGGTCTTTCTCCACGAGCGGCACTCGTCGAACGAGACCCCTCACCCGACCGCGTACGCGGATGGCCGTACATGCCCTCTCCCACAAGGGGAGAGGGCGCTGCATCGGACAGCGCTGAGATGACCGGCGGCACCGAACCGATATCGAGAGAGCGGCGTGTGCCACTATGCCGAAAGTACCTGGTGCCGCCATCATCCCGGCCGATGCAGCACCGGGCGCGTGCGCGAGAACGACGGCCGCCCCCGCTTCAGGCCCCACAGCGGTTGCGCCAGCGTTGCGACCGCCTCGGTCGGATCGGCGGCATCGATGCAGACGAGATCGGCCGACGCGCCGACGGTGATGCCGTAGTTGCCGAGCCGCATCAGCTTCGCCGCATCATGGGTCACCATGTCGAGGCAGCCGGCGAGATGGTCAGGGCGCGAGACGTGGCAGACATTGGCGTAGAGGTTGGCCATCCGGATCAGCGAGCCGTCGCCATAGGGCGTGAACGGGTTGAGCACGTTGTTGGTCGAGAGCGAGCAGGTCACGCCCCTCTCGCGCAACGGCTCCAGCGGGACCACGCCGCGCGGGATCGCATGATCCTGCCGCCGTCCCATCAGATGCAGGTCGGTCGAGGGCAGCACGGTCACGGCGACACCGGCATTGGCGAGCTGCGCGGCGATCGCGTTGAAGCGTTCCGGCGGCAGCAGCGACAGCTGCGTGACATGGCCGACAGCGACGCGCCCGCCCCACTTGTACTCCTCGGTCTTGCGGCAGACATATTCGATCTGCATGTGGTCGAGCGTCTCGGCGAGATCGAGATGCATGTCGATGTCGACGTCGTGTTCGCGCGCGATCGCGAAGATGCGGTCGATCTGCGCCGGCGGGTTGGTGTCGAAATACGGGGCGGCGCCGATGGTGCGCGCGCCACGACGCAGTCCTTCGATCAGCAGCTCCTCGGTGCCCGGATAGTTCGTCAGGCCTTCCTGCGGGAACACGCAGATCTCGAGATCGAGCGCCCAGGCGTAGTCGCGCGCGAGCTGTTGGATGGCTTCGAACGCGATGAAGCCGATGCCGGGATCGAGCTCGACATGGGTGCGCATCCGCATCGTGCCATGGCTGACGCAGCGCTCAACGGTCTGCTTCGCCCTGGCATAGACATCCTCCGGCGTGAAGTTGCGCTTGGCCGCCGCGGTCTCCCGCACCGCCTCGGCGACTGTCCCCTCCCGGATGCTGCAGCGATCGAGGATGCAGGTCTTGTCGAGGTGGATATGGGTCTCGATGAAGCCGGGCACGACGAGACAATGTTCGGCGTCGCGCTCCTCCACCTCGGCCGGCAGCGCGGACTCGATGGCGGCGATGCGGCCTTTGGAAATTCCGATATCGGCGCGGCGCAGCTCGCCCTGCTGCGCCAGCACCGCGTTGCGAATGATCAGGTCCATGCCGCCTTTGCCGCCGAAGACTCCCTACGCGCGCCAAGCTGGCGGCGTCGCGTCCAAAAGGCAAGCGCCATGCCAGCGGGCGAGGCCGCGCTGCATTGCAAGCCGGCCGTCGTCACCATTCGTTTACAAATAGATGCCGCCCGGGATACCCTTGTTTGCTGCAGAAAAACTGCTATATTGATGCATGGAAAACGTGAACGCGTTCTGCTCAGGCCCGTCGTCAAGGCGGGCCGTTGCCGTTTTGGGGGTGGCTGTCCGATGACTCGCTCCAACCGCACGGATCATATCCGCCTGACCTCGCACCCGGTGCCAGGCGCCAAGCATAATTTCCCGCTCCACTGGGGCGCCGAGACCGCGCGCGAGCGCGGGCCGATCATCGGCACCGTGTCGCGGCCGCAGGACCGCAACGTGATCGGCAGCCATGGTGGCTCCTACACGGTCTACCGCGCGCTCGCGGTATCATCCGGTGCGCTCGATCCGATCCGCCGCCCCGATCTCACCAACACCCATCCCGCCGCCACGATCGGCCCGTTCGCGCAGTGGCGCGATCCGGCGAAGATCGTCGCGCTCGATCCCTGGGGCCATCTGGTGGCCGAGAATTTCGGCGGCGAGATCGCGGAAGGAATCGATATCCGGCCGACCATCGCCGTGACCAAGGCGCGCATCGAGCTCCCCGAGCTGCATGCAGCGCTCGCGGCCAAGCGCCTCGTCCATGACGGCGACGTCGTGCATGCCAATGGCAGCGTCTCGGTGGTGAAGGTCGCGATCGACCCGGTGTGGTACCTGCCCGGCGTCGCCGCGCGCTTCGGCACCAGCGAGACCAGTCTGCGCCGCGGCCTGTTCGAGCAGACCGGCGGCATGTATCCGGAGCTGGTGACCCGGCCCGATCTGCAGGTGTTCCTGCCGCCGATCGGCGGCACCACGGTCTATCTGTTCGGCGACGTCACCAAGCTGAACGACGGCCGAACGAAGATCACGTGCCGCGTACACGACGAGTGCAACGGCTCCGACGTGTTCGGCTCCGACATCTGCACCTGCCGCCCCTATCTGATCCACGGTATCGAGGAATGCGTTGCGGCCGGGCAGAACGGCGGGCTCGGCATCATCGTCTACAACCGCAAGGAAGGCCGCGCGCTCGGCGAGGTGACGAAATTCCTGGTCTACAATGCGCGCAAGCGCCAGGAGGACGGCGACGCCGCAGCGGCCTATTTCGAGCGCACCGAATGCGTCGCCGGCGTGCAGGACGCCCGGTTCCAGCAGTTGATGCCCGACGTCATCCACTGGCTCGGCATCAAACGCATCGACCGCTTCATCTCGATGAGCGACATGAAGCACGACGCGCTGGTGGGCCAGGGCGTCGACATCGTCGAGCGCGTGCCGATCCCGGACGAGCTGATTCCCGCCGACGCCCATGTCGAGATCGCGGCCAAGAAGGCGGCCGGCTATTTCTCGCTGGAGCCGCAGAAACCCGAGGCGCTCGGCGACACCGTCGGCCGCCCGCTCGAGAAGTACTGAGCGCAGCAGCAGATCATGGACGACGTCTCATATCTCCTGTCGGCCCGCGCCGTGCGCGAGCGGTCGCATCAGCTGCTTGCGCTCGGTCTCGCCGACAAGCTGCCGCATTTCCGCATCGACATCGCCCGGCTCGACGCGATCGCCGACGTCGTGCTTGATGTGACCCGCAAGGCCTATCCCGACGGCGAGGTGCCGTTCCACTCGCGCTGGCGGCATTTCGTGGTCGGTGGTGTCGATCGCTGGGCCGCGATCGCCGACAAAGTGAATTGGCCGAATGCGGCGTCGCGGGCGCGCGCCGAGTTCGATCTCGCCATCGCGAGCGTGCTGCTCGACGCCGGCGCCGGCGCGGCGTGGCGCTATCATGACGAAGCCAGCGGCTTCAGCGTCGGCCGCTCCGAGGGGCTGGCGCTGGCCAGCCTCGAGATGTTCGCAAGCGGCGCGTTCTCGTCCAATGCGAGCGATCCGCTGCGGGCCGATGCGGCGAGGCTCAGGCAGCTCACGGTCGCGGATCTCGAACGCGGTTTTCAGGTCGGTGCCGACAATCCGCTGGTCGGGCTCGAGGGGCGCGTGGAGTTGCTGCGGCGGCTAGGCGCCGTCGTGGCGGCAAGTCCCGAGGTCTTCGGTGCGAAGGACGGTCCGCGGCCGGGTGGCCTGTTCGATCGGTTGGCTGCTGGCGGCCGCATCGAGGCCCCTTCGATTTTGCAGCAGGTGCTGCGTCAGCTCGGCCCGATCTGGCCGTCACGCCTGACGCTGCACGGCACGGCGCTCGGCGATTGCTGGCGGCATCCATCATTGATCACCGATGACGCGACCACCGGTCTCGTCCCGCTGCACAAGCTGTCGCAATGGCTGAGCTATTCGCTGATCGAACCGCTGCAGCGCGCCGGCCTTGTGGTGGACAACATCGACGGCCTCACCGGCCTCGCCGAATACCGCAATGGCGGCCTGTTCGTCGACGGCGGTGTGCTGAGCTTGCGCGATCCCGCCGATGCCGCGCGCGTGCATGAGGTCGATTCTCCGCTGGTGGTGGAATGGCGCGCGTTGACCGTCGCCCTGCTCGACCGGCTGGCCGAACTGATCCGCCGGCGCACCGGCCAGACCGCGGAGCAGCTACCGCTGGCGCGCATCCTCGAAGGCGGCAGCTGGGCCGCCGGCCGCAAGCTCGCCTTCGCCCGCCGCCCGGACGGTTCGCCGCCGCTGACCATCCTCACCGACGGCACGGTGTTTTAAGGGGTTTGGGCCTGAGGTCGCCGACCTCGCGGTTCCGTCATTGCGAGCAAAGCGGGAAGGACGTCTGGATTGCTTCGTCGCTTCGCTCCTCGCCATGACGAAACTGATCAGTTGCGCGTACGGTGGGCAAAGCGCAGCGTGCCCACCATTCCAAGCTGAGCTAAGATCGCGGTGGGCACGGCGCGTCGCGCCTTTGCCCACCCTACGCTTCGGAGATGAAAGCCATGGAAGGCGTCACGGTCGTCGATCATCCGCTGGTGCAGCACAAGCTGACCCTGATCCGCGACAAGTCGATCTCGACCAAGTCGTTCCGCGAGCTCTTGAAGGAGATCGGCATGCTCCTCTGCTACGAGGTCACGCGCGACCTGCCGCTGACCGAGGTCGAGGTCGAGACGCCGCTGGCGCGGATGCAGTCGGCCAAGATCGCCGGCAAGAAGCTGGTGTTCGTGCCCGTGCTGCGCGCCGGCGTCACCTTCGTCGACGGCATGCTCGATCTGGTGCCGACCGCTCGCGTCGCCCATATCGGCCTCTACCGCGAGCCGCAGACGTTCACCGCAGTCGAGTACTTCTTCAAGGCGCCGTCCGACCTGCAGGAGCGCCTGGCCGTCGTCGTCACGCCGGTGCTCGCGACCGGCAACAGCGCCGTCGCCGCGGTCGACCGGCTCAAGGAGCGCGGCGCCAAGGACATCCGCATGGTCTGCATGATCGCCGCCCCCGAAGGCGTCGAGCGCGTCCGCGGCCTGCATCCCGATGTCACCCTGTGGACCGCCGCGATTGACGATGGCCTCGACGATGACGCCTTCATCGTCCCCGGCCTCGGCGACGCCGGCGACCGCGCCTACGGCACGCGGTAGCAGCATTCAGCCGGCGAATGCCGCCTCTGCCTCCGGCAGCGCCCAGATCCTCTCGATCGCAGCAGTACCCGCGGCGGTGATGGCCGCCTCGTCGCCGTGGAGATAGCGGCCGTCGTGGATCAGCAGCCGGCCGTCGATCATCACCTGGTCGATGTTGGCGCGGTTGGCGAGCGCGATCAGGCCGCGGCGCGGGTCATGTAGCGGCCGAAGATGTGGATGCGTCATGTCGACGACGGTGAGGTCGGCGGTCGCCCCCGCCGCGAGGACGCCGAGATCGTCGCGCTTGATCATGGCGGCGGCCGTCGTGGTGACGGCGTCGATCAATTCCGGCGCGCTCGCCGTCTCGGCGCTTCCCAGCGCGATCTTCGAGATCATCGACGCCGCGTTGAGCTCGCCGAGCAGATCCATGTTGTAGCCGTCGGTGCCGACCGCGGTGCGTATGCCGTGCGCGGCGAAGCGGCCGAAGGCGGCGGTGACGCCGGCGCGCGCGAACACGCGCGGGCAGTTCAGCACGCCGGCGCCGCGCGCCGCCATCAGCGCGAGGTCGGCATCGGTCGAGGCATGGCAGTGCGCGGCCAGCAGATCGGGACCGAGCAGGCCGAGCCAGTCGAGATATTCGGCCGGCGTGCGGCCGCCATGGCGCTGCGCAATCGTCGCGACTTCGCCTGGGCTCTGCGCCATGTGCGTCGTGATGGGAACGTCGAGCTCGCGCGCCCGGCTCGCGGCCGCGCGCAAGAGATCCGGCCCGCAGGTATCCGTCGCGTGCGGGCTCATCGCGAGCCGGATGCGGCCGTCGCCCTGCCCGTGCCAGCGCTGATGCAGCGCGTTCCAGGTCGCCATGTCGGCTTCGCCGTCGTCACCGGCATAGTGCACGGTGCCCGAGGCATCCGCCTTGGCGTCCGAGTTCGAGAACAGATAGGGCGCGCCGTAGAAGCGCAGGCCCATCTCGAATGCCGCATCGAACAGCTCCGGGATGGCGTTGCGGAACGGCTCCATCACCGTGGTCGCGCCGCCCTTCAGGAGCTGCAGCACGCCCATGCGGCCGATCGCCAAGCGCTCCTCCGCGGTGAGGATCTCCGCGCCGCGCTTGGAGAGCGGCAGCAGCACCGTGTAGACGATGCTCTTGTTGTTGCGGCGGCCGTTGCCGTCCTCGGTGAGCGTGCGTGCGATCGCCTCGCTGAAGATGTGGTTGTGCAGGTTCAACAGCCCCGGCAGCACGAATCGGCCCGGACGATCGAACACCTCGTCCGCCGCCGGCCTGTCGCGCGTCACGGCCGCGATGCGCCTGCCCTCGACCACCACCCAGTGATCGCGCAGCACGTCCTGCGCGCCGTCCCTGCGCGTCAGCACATAGCTGCCGAAGATCGCGGTCGTGCTCATGCGCCCTTCGCTTCCGCCGCCTCGTGGCGCTGGTAGTTCGCGGCGATCTCGGCACCGGTCGTGATCCAGACGTCCTGGCACGATTTGGCGTAGGTCAGGAACTCGCGCAGCAGGCGGAAGCGCATCGGCCGGCCCGAGACCTGCGGATGCAGCACGGTCGTCACCATCGCGCCCCAGTCGCGGACTTCGTCCAGCTCATCCTTCCACATCGACAGCACATGCTCCTTCGGAAAGATCGAGCGCGGCGAGAACCGCGCCGACAGGCCGTGCATCCAGTCGTCATAGCTCGCGGTCACCGGGATCTCGATCGTGCCCGGCCTGCCGTCGGCGAGGCAATGGCGATAGGGCCTGACGTCGTCGCGGAACGACGAGGTGTAGACGATTCCCTGGCGCACCAGCGCTATCCGCAGCTCCTCGCAGAACTCGCCGAACGGCGCGCGGTAGCCGATCGGCCGGATGCCGAGCCGACGCTGGATCGCCTCGAAGCCGCGCTCGATCTCCTCGACGATGAAGGGATCGCCCGGATCGGGCAGCAGATGGTGATAGCCGTGATGGCCGATCTCGTGGCCCGCCTTCAGCACGGCCTCCGCCATCGCCGGATGCGCATCGACCGCCCATCCCGTGATGAAGAACGTCGCCTTGAGATCGAGCTCGGCGAGCAGCTCGAGCAGCTTCGGCGTGCCGACGCGCGCCTCGTAGCCGCCGAAGCTCATCGTGACCAGGCGCGCGGCGTGCGCCGGATCCTTCGACGTCCAGGCGCTCTCGGCGTCGATGTCGAACGACAGGAACATCGCCGCTCTGTACGGCGCAGGCCATGGATAGTCCGGCGCCGGCGGCGCAGTGTTGGCGGGAACGACCGGGATCCCCGCGAGCGCCTTACTGTCCAGCATTGATCAGCACCTTCTCGATTCCGTTGTCGCTGAGCTTCCACTTCGCCAGAAGCGCCTTGTAGCTGCCGTCGGCGATCAGGCCCTCCAGCGCAGCGTGCAGCGCGCCACGGAGCTCGTCCGCCTTCACCGGCGTCGCGAGTCCGGTATATTGCAGCGCGATCATCTCGCCGACCGGCGCGTAGGCGTTCGGCTCGAGGTCCATGATGTAGGGCAAGGTCTCGTTGCCCTGCACGGCGGCATCGATGCGGCCCTGCTTCAATTGCGTCCGCGCGTCGGCCGAGCCTTCAGTGCCGACGAACTGGATCGGGCTTGATCCGCAGTTCTTCTCGCTCCAGGCCGCGATCTGGTCCGGAAACTTGGTGCGCCTGGAGGCGCCGACCTTCCTGCCGCACAGCGCGGTCGGCTCCTTGAGCTCGGCCGCGCGCGACGCCTGCACGAAGAAGCGCGGGCCGCTGCGCAGATAATCGATGAAGGTCGCGGTGTCCTGCCGGCTCTTGTAGTCGGTCATGCCGGTCAGGATGATGTCGAAACGCTGCGTGGCGAGGCCCGGCATCAACTGGTCGAAGCTCGTCTCCTGCCAGACAGCCTTGACGCCGAGCTTCTTGGCCAGCGCCTCGCCGAGCTCGACATCGAAGCCGGTCAGGGTCGATGTGGCCGGATCCTTGAACTCCATCGGCGGATAGTTCGGCACCACCGCGATGCGCAGGCCGTTCTGATTGATCTCGGCCGGCAGTTCGGCGGCGAGAGCCGTGCCCGCCACGGCGGCGCTCATGAGTCCAGCCAACACGATCCACTTCAAATCCATCACCTCACCCCACTTCCGCTGCCAGAAACGCTCTTGTTCTCGCCTCGCGCGGCGCGCGCAGCACCTCGCGGGCCGGGCCGCTCTCCACGATCACGCCCTGGTCCATGTAGACCACCCGGTCGGCGACCTCGCGCGCAAAGCCGAGCTCATGCGTCACCACCAGCATGGTCATGCCCGATGTCGCGAGCTCCTTCATCACGGCAAGCACCTCGCCGACCAGCTCCGGATCGAGCGCCGAGGTCGGCTCGTCGAACAGCACCAGCCGCGGCTTCATCGCAAGCGCCCGCGCAATCGCGACGCGCTGCTGCTGGCCGCCCGACAATTGTGACGGATAGGAGCCCGCCTTGTCGGCGAGGCCGACCCGGCGCAGCAGCGCCATCGCCTCGTCCTTCGCCTCGGCCGGCCTGCGCCTCTGCACCTGCACCGGCCCCTCGATCACGTTCTCCAGCGCCGTCATGTGCGGAAACAGGTTGAAGCGCTGGAACACCATGCCGCAGGCGAGCCGCTGCCGCGCGATCTCGCGCTCCGACAGCCGGTGCAGCCGGCCGTCCTGCTCGCGGAAGCCGAGCAGCACGCCGTCGAGCCAGATGCCGCCGCTGTCGGCCGTGGTCAACTGGTTGACGCAGCGGAGCAAGGTGGTCTTGCCGGAACCGGATTGCCCGATCAGGCAAACCACCTCGCCCTCGAAGACGTCGAGCGAGACCTGCTTCAGCGCCTGAAATTCACCGAAGCGCTTGCTCAGTTGGCGGATCGCGACCAGCGGCCTCATCAGCGGCCGCCTCGCGCGATGCCGCGGGCAAAGCGGCGTTCGAGCAGCATCTGCAGCGGCGTCAGGATCGAGACCACGAGCAGATACCACAGGCCGGCGACGATCAGGAGCTCGATGACGCGCGAATTGGCGTAGTAGATGTTCTCGGCCGAATGCAGCACCTCCGGGTACTGGATCACGCTGGCGAGCGAGGTCGCCTTGACCAGGCCGATGAACTCGTTGCCGAGCGGCGGGATCACCACGCGCATCGCCTGCGGCAGAATGATCCGGCGCAGCGCCTGCAATCGTCCCATGCCGATCGCCTGCGCCGCCTCGTATTGCCCGATATCGACCGACAGCAGGCCCGCGCGCATCACCTCGGACGTGTAGGCGCCCTGGTTGATGCCGAGCCCGAGCAGCGCGGCCAGGAACGGCGTCATCACATCGACCGCGCGCGCGCTCCACAGGCCGGGAATGCCGATGGTTGGAAACACCAGCGCCAGATTGAACCACAACAACAACTGGAGGATCAGCGGCGTGCCGCGGAACAGCCAGGTGTAGCCGGCGGCGACCGACCGCAGCACCGGATTGGGCGACAGCCGCATGATCGCAACGACGACGCCGAGCGCGATTCCGAGCATCATCGCCAGGACCGCCATGACCATCGTGTTGACGATGCCGCGCAGGATCACCGGCGCCGTCAGGAAGCGTTCGACGAACACCCACTCGATCTGCCCCTTGGCGAAGGCCCGCCCGATCGCGACGAGGACGACGACGATGACCGCGGCCGCGAGCCAGCGGCCCCAATGCGCCTGCCGCGCGATCCCGTGTCCGGACAGATCCGGGAAGCCGTCGGCCAGGGCCTCGCTGCGGCTCATTGCGGCGCCGCGTTGAGCATGGGCTCGCGGACCGCATTGGCCCCAAGCCCCCATGTGTCCAGGATGGCCTTGTAGCTGCCGTCGGCGATCATCGCCTTGAGCTGCTCGGTCACCACTTCACGCAGCGCGGCATCATCCTTGCGGAACATGATGCCCTGGTAGCCGAAGGCGATGGGCTCACCGACGATGCGATACTTGCCGGCCTCCTGCGACTGCGCATAGGGCAAGGTCTCGCTGCCCTGCACGGCAGCATCGATGCGGCCCTGCTTGAGCTGATTGCGGACATCGATCGAGTTCTCCCCCGGCGCATATTGCGCGGCGGGCTTCCCTGCGGCCTCGCAACTGGCCTTGCTCCATTTCTCGATCTCCTGCGGGAAGCTGGTCGAGCGCGTGGTGCCGATCTTCCGGCCGCACAGATCGGTCGCGGCCTTGGCATCGCTGTCCGCCAGCACGAAGAACTGCGGACCGGTGACGAGATAGTCGACGAAATCGGCGGTCTCGCGCCGCGACGCACGATCCGAGATGCCGGAGATGATGAAGTCGACGCGCTTCGTCTGCAGCGACGGAATGAGCTCGGCGAACGGCGTCTCGCTCCAGACGATCTTGACGCCGAGGCGCTTCGCCAGCGCGTTGGCGAGGTCGATGTCGAGACCCTTCAGCTCGTTGGTGGCGGGGTCGTGATATTCCATCGGCGCGTAGGTCGAGTTGACCGTGAGCTTGAGCACGCCAGCCTGCTTGATCTCAGCGGGCAGCTCCGCCGCCCCCGCCGCAGCAAACGAGGCGAGGATGACGAGACCTGCAAACAACGAACGGCGCATCCTGCAACACTCCCCAATGTGAACGGCTAATCGACCACGACCGGCTCGACGACGCCGGCGCGCTCGGTGATGAGCCTGTACTGATCCGGCCGGCGATGGGCCGCGAAGTTGAACATCTTGTCCTTGCCCTGGCGGCACAGATCGAGGTCGATGTCGGCGACGACGACCTCGTCAGCGAGCGTCCTCGCCCGCGCCACGATGCAGCCATTGGGATCGACGATACAGGAGCCGCCGATCAGCCCGCTGCCGTCCTCGTCGCCCGCCTTTGCGACCGCGATCGCCCACGTCGCATTCATGTAGGCGTTGGCCTGCGCCACCAGGGTCGAATGGAAGGTGCGCAGCGACGCATCCTCGGTGTTGCCGCCATTCGGATCATAGGCCGCGGAATTGTAGCCGACGCAGACCAGCTCGACGCCCTGCAGTCCGAGCACGCGCCACGATTCCGGCCAGCGCCGGTCGTTGCAGATCATCATGCCCATGATGGCGCCGCCCCAATCGCTCCCCGCGCGCACCGCCGGAAAGCCGAGATCGCCATAGCCGAAATAGCGCTTCTCCAGCTGCTGATACTTGGCACCCGGGCGCGGCTCGACCGAGCCTGGCAGATGCACCTTGCGATATTTGCTGATGATCTCGCCGTCGGGATCGACCAGGATGGAGCTGTTGAAGCGGCGTCCGTCCGGCGTCAGCTCGGCATAGCCGACATAGAAGCCGACGCGAAGCGCCCGCGCCCGGTCGAACAGCGCGGCAACGGACGGATTCGGCATCGCGCGCTCGAAATAGCTGTCGAGCTCATCGCCTTCGAGGATCCAACGCGGGAAGAAGGTCGTGAATGCGAGTTCCGGAAACACCACCAGCTTCGCGCCCTGGGCGGCCGCCTGTTCCAGGAGCCCGATCATGCGCGACAGCGTGTGCCCGCGGCTGTCGGCGCGCTGGGTCGGCCCCATCTGGGCGGCGGCGGCGCGGAAGATACGGCTCAAAATTCTGCCTCCGATCTGTGCGTCATGCCTTTCCAGCAGGCGGCAGCACCGCCCTCTGCGACGCGCAAGAGAAGCATCAATGAAGCGAAACCGGCGCAGGAATTGCAACCAGTCGGGACGACCTCGGTCTATGATATTTTGGCCGAGACCATCACCCGGGCTAATAGGGCGACCATGCCATGAACCTGCGCCAGTTGGAGATCCTGCGGGCGGTCATCCGCCACCACACCACGGTCGCTGCCGCCGAGGAGCTCGCGCTGTCGCAGCCTGCGATCAGCAATGCGCTGAAGGCGATGGAGGCGCAGGCCGGCTTCACGCTGTTCGAGCGCGTCAACAACCGGCTGTTCCCGACGCCCGAGGCGATGACGCTCTATGAGGAGAGCGAGGCGATCTTCACCCTGCACGCCCGGCTCGAAAACCGCGTGCGTGACCTGCGCGAGCAGAAGACGGGTCATCTGTCGATCGTCGCCACGCCGCCGCTCGCCTACAGCATCATCCCGCCGACCTTGTCAGGCTTCCTGCGGCGCCGGCCGCAGACGCGGATGTTCTTCGACGTGCGCCGCTACGAGGGCATCATCGAGGGCGTGCTCGGCAACGTCGCCGAGCTCGGCTTCGCGCTCGGACTGTCTGACCATCCCGGGATCGCCCATGAGGTCGTGCACACCGGCGAGATGGTGTGCGTGATGCCGGCCCGGCATCCGCTTGCGGAATGCGACGTGATTTCAGCGCGGGATCTCGCCGGGTTCCCGCTGATCGGTCTCGAACGCGGCACGCGCCTCGGCGAAGCCGTGCGCGAGAGCTTTCGGCAAGCCGATGCCGACTTCCAGCCGACCGTCGAAGTGCGTTACTGCAACACGGCCTGCGTGCTGGCTTCGACCGGCGTCGGCGTCGCCGTGGTCGATCCATTCTCGCCGCGCCAGGGCGGGCATGATCTCGTGGTACGGCCGTTCACGCCGAGCACCAAAGTCTCGGCCTATGTGCTGTGGTCGGAGGCGCGGCCGCTGTCGAACCTGGCGAAGACGTTTCGCAGCGAGGTGCGAAACGCGAGCCGCAGTCTTGCGGGCGGCCTCGACGCGATCGGGGCTCCGTGTCTCGCCGCTTCCACACAACGCGGCTGAGCTTGCCGATCGGAATGCGTCCATTAAACCCGTGGACGCATCGTTTGCGGCCCATCATCCAGAAACGCCCGCCTGCGACGGGCTTCTCGGGATGATGCGCCGCGTCACTGTCGTCTTGCGGCTGGCGGCGGAATTGTTGCAGTCGACCATGGCTCGCCCGACCGCAATCGCGCCGCCAGCGCCGCCGCGCAGCCGGCGAGCAGCTTCTCGCCCTTTGCAGCAGATGCCTTGCGCGCATCGCCTGCGACGCCGGAGGTGGTGATGTCGCCGAACGATCTGAACATTTTCAGCGACGGCACCAGCGAGCCCATGATGTCGAAGCTCGGCCCAAAGGCCGCGTCGAGCCTCGCCGCGTCGACGAGGCCGGGATGAGCCGCCATCATCATCGAGGTCTCGGCTTCGCAGGCATGCATCACGCCGTCCTGATCCTCGAGGACCTTGGCCATGGTCTCCCGCCCTTCCATGAAATAGGTCGTCGTCGCGATCGACGCATTGAGCTCGCGCGTCAGTTCGCCGGTGAGGGTGGCCAGCGCCTGGATGTTGCCGCCATGGCCGTTGACGATCACGATGCGGCGGAAGCCGGCATTCAGAATCGAGCGGCACAGGTCCCTGAGCACGGCGTGGTAGGTGGAGAGGCTGAGGGTGAAGGTGCCACCGAACGGAACGTGATGGTCGGCCAGCCCGCACCAAACGGTCGGCGCGACCACGATGGGATAGTCTGGAGTCAGCTCCAGCGCGGTGCGACGGCAGACCTCGCTGCACAGGAAGTCATCAACTCCCGTCGGCAGATGCGGACCATGCTGCTCGGTCGAGGCCACCGGCAACAGCACGATCGCGTCTCGGGCCGCGAGCGCGCGAAGCGCTGCGGCGGAAAGTCTGTTCCAGGCGGTTTCGGTCATGATGGCTGCTCGCATGGTCGGAGATGAGGCAGATTGGCTCAGATCACGCAGCGACCGCAACAGCCCATCTCGGCGTCTCTTGCACGCAGGCCAACAGTCGCCTGCGTGCAGCCAGGCCCGCACGCCACCGCGCGATACAGCGGCCTCTCCCACAAGGGTGACGGCGCGGCAACCCGGACCGCACCCTCGGCTACATCAGGAGCATGCTACGCTCAAACATCGGCAGCGATTTCGACCTCGACAAGGTGCAACGGCCCTGCGTCCTCACAACACCACGGCCCGCGCGGCGGGCCAGTCTCACGCCCGCGTCAATTCGATGTCGTGGGTCTGCTTCGTCTCCGCGTCGTACACCCTGATCTGCAACATCGGAAACCGGCGCTTGAGGTCATGCGCGCCGTTGTGTGCACCATCCTTGGTCTTGAATTCGGTCTTGATCTGACCATCGACCACGACGGCATAGCCGGTCAGCGGAAGGTCTTTGCCGGATTTGTCTTGAGCAGGCTTGTTGTGAACAGACTTCTCTTGGGCAGACTTGAGCATTGCGAGCCGACGTCGATTCGTGAGTTGAAGGGGTGCCGAGCGCGCGATCTCTCCGCCTCGGACGACTCCGATGTAAGGTGAGTCTGTCGCGACGAGCAAGCGAAGACGTGTTCTTCACAAGCAGGACAACTACGGTTCAACCTGACGGCGCAGCGCCGGCCCGCGATGATCTCGGGATGTTCAGCGCGAACGAGTCGCGCAAGTTCCAGACTTGCGACGCGAACGTTCCGGTGGCTCGGCATCATGCTCGCCACCGCGAACGAGGAGCGCTGTGGTCGCGCGTCTCTCAGCGCCCGCAGCGCCCACCTCGCACCACCCCCAAGGCAGCAGCCCGATGCCAACTTGAGATGCGCTCTCCGACTGAGCACGGGTAGACGCAAAATCCCGCCACCATCGAACGAACGAATCAGCATGGCCGCCATGCGCGAATTGCCCGTCGTGTTAGTTCGTCGCACGTTTGGCGCTTGCGCCGTCGGGCAAATCACCTGCACATTTCCGCGCATCCCGCCTCATGAAGAGGGGCGTGTCGCGAACGTCACGAGACGTGGAGTGCGGGATGCGATGGACGCGACGTGTCGCAGCGGGTGTCATGCCTGCGGACGAACGGCACGGTGCGGACGGCGAAATCGCATGGTCCTGGCGCCGCGACGCTGGCGTCAAGCTCGCGACGAGGTTTCAGCCTCGCGCGGGTGACGGTGGCAAGACAGCCCGTTCACCGGGGAGAGTGCGTATAAGCCGTAACACCGTCGCGCAGGGAAGGCCGGGATGTCTCGGCCGAACCTGTGGTTCCTGCCCCGTGCATTCTTTCCGCACGGGGGCCATGGGGGCGGCGAGCTCCCGGCCTTCCCTGCGCCCTCTCCCTTGAAGAGGGTTCCGTCAAGCAAGACTCGGGCGCGATCCGCGCCGCGAGATCGCGACGTGCTGATTTGTAGACGTTCTGTTTGTCGATGGCTGTTTGTCAGAGTGAACTGCTGACCAATGTTGCGTGCCGTGCACGGGGGCACGACGATCTCCGTAAGATGACGGATGGGCTTGCCGACCGCCGGTGCCGCTCCGGCAGCCAGGGATCGTAAACGGCTGGGCAGACCGTTGACCCGCCATTTACCTCACGGTCCGACCACGACATCGTGATTTGATGCAGGTCAACATGCCCGGCCCGGACGCACCACCTACTGACAAGGCGTTCAAGCGAATCAGGCCTTGCCGTTACCTCGTTCGGCGTCCCTCGAACGGTCCTGTGCACTTGTCATCATGGAGAACCACATGAGCGAGACCGGCGTGACCGCCCTGGATCACACCGTCCAGGAAACCAACATCTGGCTGAAGGCCATCGAGCAGCGCCTCGCGCTGGCGAGCCGGCAGCAGGCCTACAATGCACTGCGTGCCGTGCTTCATGTGCTGCGCGACCGCATGCCCCTGGCCGTCGCCGTGAATTTCGGCGTCCAGTTGCCGATGCTCATTCGCGGGATCTACTACGAGGGCTGGCACCACGCGGCAACCCCGACCAAGGACCGCCATCTCGAATATTTCGTCGATGACATCTTCCGCCAACTGCCGCCGCAATTCCCGGTCGATCCGCTCACGGCGGCGCGCGGCATCTTCGAGATTCTCTGGGAGAAGCTCGATCCCGGCGAGTTCGACAAGCTGATGGCTCACCTGCCCGTGTCGCTGCGCAATCTGCGCGAGCCGGCGACGTAAGCGTCAGTGCGCCAACTGCCGGTACAGCGCCGGCAGTGCGGCCGGTAGTCGCCGGATGTTGCCGACGATGGCGTAGCCGCCGCGACCGAACAGGGTTGGAAAATACGACTGCGCCGACGCATCGATGGTCACGCCGAACACCGCGACGCCGCCGCGTCGCGCTTCCCGCACCGCCTTGCGCGTGTCCTCGATCGCGAACCGTCCCTCATAGTGATCGACGTCGTTCGGCTTGCCGTCGGTCAGCACCAGCAGCAGGCGCTTGCGCTCGGATCGCTCGGCGAGCTCGCCGGCGGCGTGACGCACCGCCGTGCCGATACGCGTGTAGTAGCCGGGCCTGAGCGCGCCGATGCGGCGCTCGACCCGCCCGCTCATCGGCTCGCCGAATGCCTTCACGGTCTCCAGGCGGACCCACGAGTTGCGCCGCGAGGTGAAGGTGAGAATGCTGTGGCTGTCGCCGCAGGCCGACAGCCCATGCGCCAGCACCAGCAGCGCCTCCTTCTCGACGTCGAGGACGCGCACGCCATCGATCCATGCATCGGTCGACAGCGACACGTCGACCAGGAGAGTCACCGCGAGATCATGCGCCAGCGGGCGCATCGCGAGGTGCACGCGGTCGATGCCGCCATGGCCGGCATTGAGATCGCTGCGCGCGCGCACCAGCGCGTCGATGTCGAGGTCGTGGCCGTCGGCCTGCGCGCGCATGATCTCGTGGCGCGGCCGCAAGGTCTCGAACCTGCGCCGGACGCTGCGGATCCGCCGGCGCATCGCATCGTCCGGAGCCCACGCCTCGCCCGCTTCGGCGGCGTCGCCGGTCACGACGCGGCAATGATCCGGCAGATAGGCGCCGCTGCGATAATTCCATTCGGGATACAGCCGGCCGCTGTCGAGCCTCGCGGTGTCGACCGCCTCGGGCGGCAGATCGAGGTCGAACTTCAGCTTGCTCGCCGGCCGCCCCTTGCGCCTGGCGATCGCAAGCTCGTCGAGATCGTCGGCGGCCTTGCGGGCGTCGTCATCGTCGGTATCGTCGGACGGACGATCGACATTGACCATCTCCGCCATCGCGAGGATCTTCTCGAAGCGGTTGAGAATGAATGGATCGCGCTTGGCCGTGTCGTCGCGCTCGCGCCGCGCGAATCGCTTGCGGGTGTCGGGTGCCCCCTCCTGCTCTGCGGGCGTCTGCGTCTCGTCGTCGTCGCGCGCCGCGGCAACGGCATCGCGACCCCAGCAATCGCCCCACAGCGGACACGGCAGCATCGGCCGATAGCCGGGCGGGGCGGCCTGCGGCAACGGGCCGCCGGCGATGACCGCATTCCACAGCGCGCCTTTGGGCGGCGCGCCCGCGCCGAGCAGCGCCATGACGATGTGCTCGACCTGCTGCTCGAGCCGAGGCAGCGGCCGCCGCGGCCGCGCCGCAGCCAGCGCTTCAGCGAGTTGCGCATGCGGACGCGCCAGCCCCGGGAAGCGCGCCAGCACCAGCGAGGTCGTCTCACAGGCCCGGCGCAGCGCCAGCAGATCACGCCGCAGCGGATCGCGCTCCGCGATCGGCTCGACTGCCATGGTCGCGAACCACGCCGCGAGCCAGTGATAGAGCTGCGCATTGAGCGCGCGATCCGGCAGCAGCGCGATGGTCTCCGGCAGGAACACGGTGGCGCCGTCGCGCCCGGCCTGGTCGAGGCATTCGTCGCCGAGGCCAATGCGCTGGCGCCAGCCGAGCCGATGGCCCGATTTGCGCGCCTTGGCTCCGGCGATCTGCACGCCGCTCTCGCCGCCCAGCGCGCGGAACATGACGGCGATGCGGCCGCTGATCTCGTTCAGGGCGACGGCCTGGTCCGGATGGACCGGATAGCTCGAGGTCGTGCCGACCATGCGATGCCAGGCACGGCCGACGGTCTCCTCCAGTTCGAGGAAGTCGAGCATGGCTCACCCGATCACGGCATGCGCGACCTCGCGCAGCGCGGCCTTGACGTCGGCGTCGTCGGTGAGCGGCTCGATCATCGCAGCGAGCACGGCGTCCGCGATGGATGCTCCGGCGGCGACGAGCGTCGCACAATAGACCAGCAAGCGCGTCGAGACGCCCTCCTCCAGGTCATGGCCCTGCAGCGCGCGCAGCCGATGCGCGAGCGCCACCAGCGGCCGAACGCGCTCCGGCGCCAGCCCGCTCTCGGCGGCAACCACCACGATCTCCTGCTCGGCCGGCAGGAAGCCGAATTCGATGGCGATGAAGCGCTGCCGTGTCGACGGCTTGAGCGCCTTGTGCAGCGACTGGTAGCCGGGATTGTAGGAGACCACGAGCATGAAGCCGTCGGGCGCGATCAGCTCCTCGCCGGTGCGCTCCAAGGGCAGGATCCGGCGGTCGTCGGTGAGGGGATGCAGCACGACGGTGACGTCCTTGCGGGCCTCGACGACCTCGTCCAGATAGCAGATTCCGCCCTCGCGCACCGCGCGGGTCAGCGGGCCGTCGGTCCACACGGTGTCGCCGCCCTTGAGCAGATAGCGCCCGGTGAGGTCGGCGGCGGTGAGGTCGTCGTGACAGGCGACCGTGTGCAGCGGCAGGCCCAGTCGCGCCGCCATGTGCGCGACGAAGCGGGTCTTGCCGCAGCCGGTCGGCCCCTTCAGCAGCACCGGCAGGCGATGTCGGAACGCATGCTCGAACAGCGCGCATTCATGGCCGGTCGGCGTGTACGAGGGGAACGACGGGGCGGTATGGATCGCGTGCAGCGCGGGCTTCATGACAACTCTCCGTATCAGGGGGATGCAGGCGGCGGCATCGAGGCCGCCGCCTGCGGGATTTCACTCCGCCGGCTGCAGCGCGCCGGGCAGCGCTGCCTCCTTGGTGCGGCCGGGCACCAGCACGGCCCAGACGAACATCAGCGCCGCGATCGCCACGAACACGCCGGAGCCGAGCCGCACCCAGTAGAACATCGCGAGCTGGTCCTGCACGTCCATGTAGCTCTGGCCGAGCACGCGCTGCAGATGCACCTGGATGATACCGGCGAAGGTCAGTGCAAAGGTCATCGTCATCATCGCCGTGCACATGATCCAGAAGCTCGCCATCGAGAGCCACTGGTTATACGGCGCACGCTGGCGCAGCTGCGGCACCGCATAGGCCATGACGGCGAGGTTGAGCATCACATAGGCGCCGAAGAAGGCGAGATGGCCGTGCGCCGCCGTGACCTGGGTGCCGTGGGTGTAGTAGTTCACGCTGGACAGCGTGTGCAGGAAGCCCCACACGCCGGCGCCGAGGAACGCCATGACGGAGCAGCCGACCGACCACAGCAGCGCGGCGCGGTTCGGATGCTTGCGGCCGGCCTTGAGCGTCATCTGCACCGTGAAGATCACCATGGTGAAGAACGGCGCGACCTCGAGGGTCGAGAACAGCGAGCCGATCCACTGCCAGTAGCCGGGGGCGCCGATCCAGTAGAAATGATGGCCGGTGCCGAGGATGCCGGAGAACAGCGCAAGGCCAATGATGACGTAGAGCCACTTCTCGACCACCTCGCGATCGATGCCGTTGAGCTTGATCATCAGGAAGGCCAGGATCGAGGCCATGATCAGCTCCCAGACGCCTTCGACCCAGAGATGGACGATGTACCACCAGTACATCTTGTCGACGGCGAGATTGGCCGGATTGTAGAAGGCGAACAGGAAGAAGATCGCCACGCCCCACAGCCCGAACAGCAGGATGTTGGTCACCGTGGTCTTGCGACCCTTGAGCGCCGTCATCGTGACGTTGAACAGGAACATCAGGCAGACGACGACGATGCCGACCTTGATGATGAAGGGCTGCTCGAGAAACTCTCGGCCCTCATGGTAGTGGAAGAGATAACCGACGACGGCAGCCCCCGCGGCGCCGAAGAACATCCAGAACTGGATCTTGGCGAGCAGCGGGCTGTAGAGCTCGGTCTCGGTCTCCTCGGGCAGCAGGAAGTAGGTGGCGCCCATGAAGCCGATCAGCGACCACACGATCAGCGCGTTGGTGTGGATCATGCGGACGATGTTGAAGGGCAGCAGGACCGACAGCGTGTTCGGCAGCACGTAGATCGTGCCGGCGAGCAGGCCGAAGATGACCTGAGCGAGGAAGAGCGTCAGCGCGCCGTAGAAATACAGCATCGCGACCTTCTGGGTCTCATATCTCATCGCGGATCTCTCTCATGACGGGGGGCGGGATGCCGGCTCAGCCGGCCTTGTTCGGCGGCCAGTCCTGGCGCTTGATCGTGTCGGTCCATTGCAGGAAGTCCGCGAGATCGTTGAGCTCCTGGTCGGACAGGTTGAACTGCGGCATCTGCCGGCGGCCGGGCGCGCCGGAGGGTTGCGACTGCATCCAGGACTTCAGCATCTCGCGCGCGGCGGCCGGGTCCTGCCTGCCGCCCCAGCGGTCCCAGACATTGCCGACCTCTGGCGCGAAATAGGCGCCCTCGCCCAGCAGCGTGTGGCAGTTGATGCAGGAGTTTTTCTCCCAGACGTGCTTGCCGCGAGCGACGCCGTCGGACAGCGTCGACGCACTGGTCGAGGTCGTGACCATGTAGTAGTGGCTGTGCGCTGTGAGCCCGAGGAAGATCGCAAAGAAGAAGGCCGAACCGCCGTAGAAGACGTTCCGTGCGGCAGACTTGGTCAGGCGTTCCGCCATGACACGTCCTTTCCGTTTGGTGAAGGTCGATGGTGAAGGCAATCTACCGGCACTGCCGGGAGTCTCTTTGTCGCGGCGCAAGCAGCATGGCGATGGCGCGTCAGACCAGTGCGAGGATCGCCACCGCGAGCCCGGCGAGCGCGACCAGGCCTAGGAGCCACGATGTGAGCAGGCCCCGCCACAGCGCGGGCGCATGGCGCAGGCCGAGAAAATCCAGCACGATCACCCTGCCCTTGGCCAATGCGAGCACGAGCACGAGAGCATCGGCGAGCCAGCGATTCGGCAGCAGCAGCGAGGCCGCGAGCGTGGCGGTGGCGAGGCTCAGCAATTGAAGCCAGGCGAGCGTGAGGCGATCGCGGACCATGACTCATCCCACCAGATAGAGGATCGGGAACATCACGATCCAGACCAGGTCGACCATGTGCCAGAACGCCGTCCCGGTCTCGACGCTGTCGGGCGCGGCATGACGACCGACGCCTCCCAGGATGACCATCCCGAGCACGACGTGGAGCAGATGGAAGCCCGTGAGCAGAAAATAGAGCGTGAAAAACGGCGACGTCTCCAGGCCTGCGCCGGCGGCAATCTCCCTGCCATACTCGGTCAGCTTGACGGCAATGAAGGCCGCGCCGAGCAGGATCGCCAGCATGATCCAACGCCGTGCGGTGGGCGGCGATGCGCCTCTCGCCGCGGCCGCCGCGCGCGCCGCAGCCCACCCGCTCGTCACAAGCACGATTGTGTTCAATGCGGCGAGAGGTCCGTCCAGCATGGCCTGCCCGGCCGCGAACACGACTGGATTGACTGCGCGCGCCACGACGAAGGCGCCGAGCAGCAGGCCGAAAGCGACGAGCTCGCTGAGGATCAGGACCCACATCATGGGGTCGCCCGGCAACCCGTCGAGCACGCCCCAGCGCTCCGTTGGTTCCGGTTCGTATGTGAGTGCCGACACCGCCACCTCCGATCAGATGTCGGCAAAGCTAGTCGGGGCGGCAGACATGCTCTTTGTCGGCGCACAAACAGCACGGCGCCTGGATGCGCTACGGGATCGGCATCAGGAGCATGTCCATGACCGAAGCGCAGCTCGGCCTCGTCACCGCCACCCCGATCATCATCGTGTTTGCAGCGGCGCTGCGGCGCATGGGCGTGCTGTCGACCACCGGGACGGTGTCCGCGATCGCGCTCTCCGTTGCGATTGCGGTTGTCCTGTTCACCACGCAGTAACCGGGCCTGGAACCTTTGCCGCTCTCGGGCGTCAGATCGTCCGGAGGTGCCGCATGGACGACAACCGGTTCGCAGAGCTGCTCGGAAGCGCCGCCATCGGCGTCTGGGGCGACATGCCGCGCGACATCCAGGAGGCGCTGTTCGAGACGGCGATGCGCGGTCACGACGATCTGAGGCACGAACTCGCCAAGCTGCTTCACGACCGGCATCCGCGGACACAGCATCCGCCGCGCCCGGCGTGAGCGGTCTCAGTCGCGATGATCATCAGCCCCGAACTGTGATGGTTCGTCGTAGCCCTTGCGGCTGCTGTAGAACAACAGCACCATCAGCCCGATCCCCACGATGAGCGAAAACACCACGCCGAGCGTGAGCGCGATCCAGCCCTCGGCCGGCATCGGATCGCCAGGCAGGGTCATGCCCTGATAGGCGAAGATGACGGCGGCTGCGAGAATCAGCAGCAATGCAACGATGATGGTGATCGGTCCTGCCCGCATGGCGGTCGCACTCCTGACACGAGAACAGGACGGGACAACGATGGTTCCAGGACGGACGCGGCAACGGCGCACGGCGGCAGTTCCGAAATTCGAGGACGGAGTCCCCACCCTTCTCGCTGCGCCGCCGAAAGCATCGCGCTGCATCCCATCGCAGCATCATCTGCTCAAAGGATGACGCGCGCTCCTCCGCGCCTTGCCGCGGGCCGCATGGCTGCTCTCGCGGCGGATCGCTAGGCGTCGGGGAACTTAGCTGATAACCATACCGGCTTCCTATCGGCTAAAGAGGACAAGACCGGAGATGGACAACCGCAGCGAGATCTGGCGCGGCGTCGACGCGATCAAGACCCGTTTCATCGAGCTCAGCGACCGGGTGTGGAGCATGCCCGAGGTCTGCTACACTGAGGCCCGCTCATCTGCCGAACACCTCGCCGAGCTCAAGCACCAGGGTTTTCGCATCACCGAAAAGGTCGCGGGCATCCCGACGGCGCTGATGGGCGAATGGGGAGAAGGCGGTCCGGTCATCGCCTTCATGGGCGAATACGACGCCCTGCCCGGCCTCAGCCAGGAAGCAGGAGTTGCCGAGCATCGTCCGATCGAGACCGGCGGCCACGGCCATGGCTGCGGCCACAATCTCCTGGGCTCGGCGGCGCTGCTCGCGGCCACCGCCGTGAAGGACTGGCTCGCCGCCAACAAGGTCCCGGGACGCGTGCGCTACTACGGCTGCCCTGCCGAGGAAGGCGGCGCCGCAAAGGCCTTCATGGTGCGCTCAGGCGCGTTCGAGGATGCCGACATCGCGATCACCTGGCATCCGTCGAGCTTCTGGGAAGTGGTGATGACGCCCTCGCTCGCCAACACGCGCGCGGACTTCATCTTCACCGGACGCACCTCGCATGCGGCCGCCTCGCCGCATCTCGGCCGCAGCGCGCTCGACGCGGTGGAATTGATGAATGTCGGCGTCAACTACATGCGCGAGCACATGCCGAGCGACGCCCGCGTGCATTACGCGCTGCTCGACACCGGCGGCATCGCACCCAACGTCGTGCAGGCGCATGCGCGCGTGCGCTACTCCATCCGCGCGCGCGACCTGCCCGGCATGAACGAGCTGGTCGGGCGCGTGCACAAGATCGCGCTAGGTGCCGCGATGATGACCGAGACCAAGGTCGAGATGAAGATCATCTCGGCGGTCTCCAACATCCTGCCCAACACGCCGCTCGAAGAGGCGCTGCACGGGATCATGGAAGAGCTCGGGCCGCCGCATTTCGACACGACCGACAAGGATTTCGCCGGGCAGATCCAGGCGACCCTGACCGACAAGGACATCGAATCCGTCTACTACAGCATCGGCATGGACCCGACCGACAAGCCGCTGGCCGACTTCCTGGTGCCGCTGAACGCCAAGCGCAATCCGCAGATCGGCTCGACCGATGTCGGCGACGTCAGCTGGGTGGTGCCAACGGTGCAGGTGCACGCGCCGACGGTGGCGATCGGCACGCCGTTCCATACCTGGCAGGTCGTCGCGCAAGGCAAGACGCCGGCCGCGCACAAGGCGATGGTGCAGGCCGCGAAGGCCATGGCCGGTCTCGGCATCAAGGCGTTCAATGAGCCGGCGCTGATCGCAGCCGCCAAGGCCGACCTGAAGAAGCGGACACAGCGCACGCCCTATGTCAGCCCGCTGCCCGCCGAGGTCGAGCCGCCGCTGACCATGTCGGTCGTTTGAGAGAGAAACTGGGGGGAACACGATGGCAAAGACAGCGACAAAGAAGAAGCCGGCGGCGAAGGCCGCCAAGCCGGCTCCGAAGCGCGCGGCCGCGCGCGCCACGGCCAATAGGAAGCCCGCAAAGGCGAAGCCGCAGGCCAGACCACAGGCGAAGGCAGCCGCGCCAAAGCCGCGGCTGCCGAAAGGACCGGTCTGGCAGTGGTCGGCGCTCGACACCGCCGCTGCGATCCGCTCCGGCGCGGTCTCCTCGGTCGAGGTGACCGAGGCCCATCTCGCGCGCATGCATGAGGTCAATCCGAAGCTGAATGCGGTCGTCGTCGATCTGTCCGAAGAAGCCTTGAAAGCTGCGCGCGCCGCGGACAAGGCGCGCAACAAGGACGGCCTGCTGCATGGCGTGCCCGTCACGATCAAGGAGAACGTCGACTATGAGGGACGGCCAAACCCCAACGGCGTTCCGGCACAGATGGGGATCATCGCGCCGTCGGACGCGCCGGTCGTGCGCAACCTCAAGAAGGCGGGCGCGATCGTGCTCGGCCTCACCAACACGCCGGAATTCTCATTCCGCGGCTTCACGGACAACCCGCTGCACGGGCTGACCTTGAACCCGTGGGATCCCGAGATCACCTGTGGCGGCTCGTCGGGCGGCGCCGGGGCTGCGGTCGCCGCCGGCATCGGCACCATCGCGCATGGCAACGACATCGGCGGCTCGCTGCGCTGGCCGGCGCATTGCAACGGCGTTGTCACGATCAAGCCGACGCAGGGGCGCATCCCGGCCTATAATGAAAGCGCCGCGGCCGAGCGGCCGATGCTCGCGCATCTGATGTCGTCGCAGGGGCCGCTGGCGCGCAGCGTCGCCGACGTCAGGCTGGCGCTGGAGGTGATGAGCCGGCGCGATCCGCGCGATCCCTGGTGGGTGCCGGCCCCGCTCGAGGGCGAGACGCCCAAGCGGCCGATCAAGGTCGCGCTCGCCAAGATTCCTGATGACATGGACGTCGATCCCTCGGTGCAGGCCGCGCTCCGGCAGGCCGCGGATCATCTGGAGCGCTCCGGCTACCGGGTCAGCGAGGTCGAGGTCCCCGACATCTCCGGCGTCTGGCAGACCTGGTGCGACGTCATCACCACCGAGGTGGTTGTGATGCAGGAAGCCAAGATGCTCGCCGTCACCTCCGAAGACTTCCACAAGGCGTGGGGCGGAATGCGCGCCAAGGCCGAGATCCTCGACCTCGCAGGCTGGATGAACGCGACGGCGCAGCGCTCCACCCATATCCGCGCCTGGCAGATGTTCTTCGAGGAGTATCCGGTGGTGCTGGCGCCAACGACGGTCAAGCCGACGCCGGGCCCGCGCGAGGACACGGTAAGCCCGGAGCGCGTGCGTGATATCTTCTTCAACGAGATCCGCTTCATCTCGGCCATCAACGTGCTCGGGCTGCCCGGCGCGGTGGTGCCGGTGGCGGTTCACAATGGCCAGCCGATCGGCGTGCAGCTGATCGCCGGCCGCTATCGCGAGGACCTCGCGCTCGATGCCGCCGCGGCGATCGAGAAGCGCGCGGGCATGCTGGTGCGGCAGCTCTGGGAGCGGATGGCTTAGTCTCGCGCCGGCCCGAGGACCCCTGGTTCTCGGGCCGTCACGTTTCCGACATCGCTTCAGCCTCGATTGTCGAAAGTCGAACACTGACGCCCATCGCGTTTGCCCGAGGGAGCCCCTCGGGTTGACGGGACGTCGCCGACCTGTCTATTTTGATGTATACGAATGAATATAGCACGGCATCGGTACGGGCCGCTGCGCCGGAACGGGACTTGCAATTCACCGAAGCGAACCCGTCTCTGTCGATATGAACGAGGACAATTGTGATGAGATCGATGCGCTTCGTCGCCGCTGCTCTGTGCGCGGCTGCCGCTCTCCTGACTGGGGCAAACGCGTTTGCCGGCAGCGCCAACATCGCCGTGGCCGCCAACTTCACCGAGCCGGCGAAGGAGATCGCCGGCCTGTTCAAGGCCAAGACGGGGCACGAATTGGTGCTGAGCTTCGGCGCGTCCGGACAGTTCTACACCCAGATCAAGGAGAACGCGCCGTTCGCGATCCTGCTCTCCGCCGACGACGAACGGCCTAAGAAGCTGGTCGACGAGGGCCTCGGCGTCGCCGAGAGCCGCTTCACCTACGCCATCGGCAAGCTCGTGCTGTGGAGCAAGGATCCGAAGGCGGTGAAGGGCGAGGAAACGCTGAAGGCGAACGCGTTCAACAAGCTGTCGATCGCCAATCCCACCGCCGCGCCCTATGGCGCGGCCGCAGTGGAGACGCTGAAGGCGCTCAAGCTCTATGAAGCGATCCAGCCCAAGATCGTGCAGGGCAACACGATCTCGCAGGCGTTCCAGTTCGTCGATACCGGCAATGCCGAGGTGGGCTTCGTCGCGCTGTCGCAGCTGATGCCGAATGCCGGCGGGTCGCGCTGGCTGGTGCCGCAGACCCTCTACACCGAGATCCGCCAGGATGCCGTGCTGCTGAAGGCATCCGCCGGCAACGAGGCGGCGACTGCGTTCCTGACCTTCCTCAAGACTCCGGAAGCCCGTGCGGTCATCGAGAAGTTCGGCTATGCTCTGGACCCGAAGTCCGGCAGCTGAGCGCTCACGTCGATGAACTTCCAGGGATGAACTTGCACGTCTCGGCCGATATCTGGCAACCGGTCAGCCTGACCCTCGAATTGGCAGTGATCACGACCGTCATTCTGATGATCGTGGGAACACCGATCGCATGGTGGCTGGCGCGGTCGCAGGCGTGGTGGAAAGAGGCGGTCGCAGCCCTGGTGGCGATTCCACTGGTGCTGCCGCCGACCGTGCTCGGCTTCTATCTGCTCGTCGCGCTCGGCCCGAGCGGTCCGGGCGGGGCACTGGCTTCCTTGTGGGGCGCACGCACCCTCGCCTTCACTTTCCCGGGCCTCGTGATCGGCTCGGTGCTGTTCTCGATGCCGTTCGTGGTGCAGCCGATCCGCAACGCCTTCGAGGCCATGGGCGAGAAGCCCCTGGAAGCAGCCGCCACGCTGCGGGCCTCGCCCTGGCGCGCGTTCTGGACGATCGCCGTGCCGCTGGCGAGCCCCGGCTTCCTCACCGGCGCGATCCTCGGCTTTGCCCACACTGTCGGCGAGTTCGGCGTCGTGCTGATGATCGGCGGCAACATTCCCGGCAGGACGAAGGTGCTGTCGGTCGCGATCTACGACTACGTCGAGACCTCGCAATGGACCGAAGCCTCCGTGCTGGCGCTCGGCATGGTCGTGTTCTCGTTCGGCGTCATTCTGACGATGATGCTGATCGAGAAGAAGATGACGCGACGGGCGTCATGAGCACCGTCAAGGTCGATTTCCGCGGCACGCTCGGGCGCTTCGAGCTGAACGCGCGGTTCGAGGTGCCGGCGCGCGGCGTCACCGCGATCTTCGGCCCGTCCGGCTGTGGCAAGACCGCCGTCATGCGCAGCATCGCCGGCCTCAACCACCTGGACGGACGATGCTCCGTCGCCGGCGACGTCTGGCAGGACGAGAAGACCTTCCGTCCCGTGCACCGGCGCCCGATCGGCTACGTGTTCCAGGAAGCCAATCTGTTTCCGCACCTCTCCGTCCGCCGCAACCTGATGTACGGCCATCCCGGTCCGTCCGGTCCCACCGCCATCGGCTTTGATGAGGTCGTGTCGCTGCTCGGCATTGCCAAGCTGCTGGAGCGCTCGCCGCGCCATCTGTCCGGCGGCGAGCGGCAGCGCGTGGCGATCGGCCGCGCTCTGCTCAGCCAGCCGAAGTTGCTGCTGATGGACGAGCCGCTGTCGGCGCTCGACCAGATGACCAAGGACGAGATCCTGCCCTATCTGGAGCGCCTGCATGCCGCGCTCGACCTGCCGATCCTCTACATCAGCCACGATATCGCGGAGGTCGAGCGGCTTGCCGATCAGCTGGTGCTGATGCGCAATGGCAGCGTCCTGGCTTCGGGCCCGCTGTCCGTGCTCCAAGCCGACCTGACACTGCCGCTCGCGCTCTCCCGCGATGCTGCGGTGAGTCTCGACGCCACCGTTCTGAAGCACGACGCCATCGACGGCATGGTGACGCTTGCGGTGCCCGGCGGGCATTTCGTGCTGCCGGCCGAGCCGCTTGCGTCCGGAACACGCCGCCGCCTGCGCGTGCTGGCCGATGACGTCAGCCTCGCCGTGGAAATGCCGAGCCGCAGCACCATCGTCAACGTGCTGCGCGCGAAGATCCTGGAAATCCGCAGCCAATCGGACCACCGCGTCACCGCCCTGCTCGGCCTCGGCGAGGACGGTGAGGGCGCGCGATTGCTGTCGCGGGTTACCCAACGCTCGTGGAACGAGCTCGGCCTGCAGGCGGGACTTGCCGTCTACGCCCAGGTCAAGGGCGTCGCGCTGGTTCGGCGCGAAGAGCCCATCGTCTGATCGGCACGCGCCGACCTCCCCCGCGCCATCACAACATGTTGTATATGTGACAATACAGCATCCATTGTTATATCCTAAACAATACAGCTTTGGATCGAACAAGCCGAAGCCTCCCTGCTTTCCTCAATACAATGAACAAGTTGGTCGGCGCCTGACGATCTGGCCCGCGGCTTGCTCATTCGATCTCGCAACACGAGGTCATCAGCATGAAAGCCGCCGCCGTCACTTGGCATCCGAACGCGCCCAAGCCGCTCGCGCTGGTGCTGGGCACCAACGAGATCGCCTCCGCGATCGCGGCGAAGCTCAACCATGAGCGCTTCGCGCTCGTCCTTTGTCACGACGCCTTTCCGCCGGTGATCCGACGCGGCATGGCCTTTCACGACGTCCTGTATGGTGAGACGTGCGACATCGACGGCGTGATCGGCTGCCGGGCCGAGGGCATCGCGGACGTCGTGCGCATTCATCGCGAGCCAGGCCGGGTCGCCGTCACCGGGATGCATCTCACCGACATCATCGCGTTCCGCTATCCCGCAGTCATCGTCGATGCACGGATGCAGAAGCATCTGGCGACGCCGGATCTGCGCGGCGTCGCCGGCATCGCCGTCGGCATTGGGCCGCGCTTTGCGGTCGGGCACAATTGCGACATCGCGGTCGAGACACATCCTTGCGAGACCGGCGCGATCGTGGCGCACGGAACGACGCGCGATGCGGACGGCAAGGCACGCGATCTCGGCGGCGCAGGCCGCGAGCGCTTCGTCTATTCCGATCAGGATGCCGTCTGGCATACGCCGCTCGACATCGGCACCCGCGTCTACAAAGGACTGCAGCTCGGATCGCTCGGCGGCACGCCGGTGCTGGCGCCGCTCGATGGCGCACTGCGCGGCATCGCGCGCGACGGTCTGCGCGTGCCGGCCAACGTCAAGCTGCTGGAGATCGATCCGCGCGGCCGCCACGCCGCATGGACCGGCATGGACGACCGCGGGCGATCGATCGCCGCGAGCGTCGTCTCGGCTGTCCAAGAGATCATGCGAACCGGTCGGAAGGCGGGCCGCGTCTCCGCCAATGCGTGAGGAGGACTGCCATGGGTGTCGCTGAGGTCGGGACATGTCAGATCGTGGCGCTGCAGGGCGCCGCGTCCACCGTCATCCAGGAGCTGCTCGACGAACTCGCCACGCGGCTCGCAGGCATGGGGCTGCGCGTCTCCGGCGTGATCGAGAGCAGCGTCGACAAGACCAGGCCGTGCAAGGCCATGATGCTGCGCAGCCTCGACGACAACCGCATGTTCTCGATCTCGCAGGATCTCGGCCCGGGATCGCAGGCCTGCAACCTCGATCCCGAAGGATTGGTGCTGGCCTGCGCCGCCGTGCAGCAGTCGATCGCGCGTGGCACGGATGTCGTGATCCTCAGCAAGTTCGGCAAGCAGGAGGCGGCGGGAGGTGGCCTCGCCGACGCCTTCGGCTCGGCGATGTCAGCCGGGCTTCCGATCATCACGGCGGTATCGCCTGCGATGATGGAGGCGTGGACGCGCTTCGCCGGCGTGTTCGCCGAATGCGTCCCGGTCGAAGTCGCGCGCCGTGCCGGCTGGATCGAAGCGTGGTCCGGCCGCATGGTGACAGCGCAGAGCCCGCGTGACATGATCGGCTCACAACGCGAGCGGATCGGAATAGGATGAAGCGCGAAGCTCAGATCGCATTGACCATCACTTTCGGCAACGGCGGAAGTCTGTCGCCCGAGGATCTGCTGCTGATCGACTTCATCCGCCGGGAGCGCTCGATCCTGGGCGCCGCGCGCGCGAGCGGCATCTCCTACCGCAAATGCTGGCTGATGGTCGATGCGCTCAACCGCACCTTCGAGACGCCGGTGTTCGAGACCCATCCCGGCCGCCGCGGCGGCGGCGCCGAGATCACGCCGTTCGGCGAGCGGCTGATCGCGCTGTATCGCTCGATGGAGCGGCGCACCCGCACGGCCACCGCTGCGGCGCTCGTCGAGCTGCAGAAGGCTACCGATCCGCGCTATCAGAAGCGGGCCAGCGGCGCGGCCGAGGCAGCTCCGAAGGCCGAACCGCGCCGGGTCCGATCGCGACGCTCTTGATCATCGCCCAGGCCGATAGATCCGGCTCCAACGCCAGCCGCTCGACCGATTCCAAGGTCACGAGCGCGTGGAGCCTGGTCGCACCGAGATCGAACGTCACGCGCACATAGGGCGGATCGAGCGGCAGGATCTCCTCGATCCGGCCCGGCAGCCGGTTGGTGATCGACACATCCATCGGCCGCGACAGCGCGATCGAGACGTCGCGGGCCTCGATGGTCACGGAGACGCCGGCGTCAACAGCCGCATCGACCATCGGCACGCGCAGCTCGCCGTCGGCGAAGAACAATGTCGACATGCCGTATTGCGGATCATGGCGCAGCACGCGCGCCGGCACCGTCGTGCTGAGAACGACGGACGAGGCTGAAGACGATGCAGACGAGCCGGTCATCGCGCGGCAGCCTCCACAGCCTCAGGGCCGGTCGTGATCGTACAGGACGCGCACGCGGATCGTGCCCTCCACCGCGCGCAGCTCCGACAGCAGCGCCTCGCCCTCACCGCCGACCACGTCGGTCTCGAGCACGACATAGCCGACCTCGGGATCGGTCTGCAGATATTGCGCAAGGATGTTGATGTTGTGCCGCGACACCGCATCGTTGACCTGGCGCAGCACGCCCGGCACGTTCCGATGGACATGGATGAAGCGCGTGCCGGTCGGGCGTGCCGGCAACTGCACCTGCGGGAAGTTCACGGCGCCGAAGGTCGAGCCGACATCGGAATAGTCGATCAGCTTGCGCGCAACCTCGCCACCGATGCGGTCCTGCGCCTCCTCGGTGGAGCCGCCGACATGCGGGGTCAGGATCACGTTGGGCAGGCCCTGCAGCGGCGAGACGAACGGATCGGCATTCGAGGCCGGCTCGACCGGAAACACGTCGACGGCAGCACCTGAGAGCTTGCCCTCGCGCAACGCGCTGGCCAGCGCCTCGATGTCGACTACCGTGCCGCGCGAATTGTTGATCAGATAGGCGCCGTCCTTCATGTGACGGATCTGGCGCTCGCCGATCATGTTGGCGGTCGCCGGCGTCTCCGGGACATGCAGCGACACGACGTCGCTGATCGCCAGGAGCTCGTCGAGGCTCTCGACCGGCTCGGTGTTGCCGTGGCGGAGCTTGTCGGTGAGATCGAAGAAGATCACCCGCATGCCCATGGCCTCGGCGAGGTTCGACAGCTGCGAGCCGATGTTGCCGTAGCCGACAATGCCGAGCGTCTTGCCGCGCACCTCTCGGCTGCCATTGGCGGACTTGTCCCAGCCGCCCGCATGCGCCGACACCGATCGCGGGAAGATGCGGCGCATCAGCATCACGACCTCGGCGATCGTCAGCTCGGCGACGCTGCGGGTGTTCGAATAGGGCGCATTGAACACGGGGATGCCGAGCCGCTTGGCGGCATCGAGATCGACCTGGTTGGTGCCGACGGAGAAACAGCCGACCACCATCAGCCGGTCGGCGGCCTGCAGCACTTCCTCGGTCAGATGCGTGCGCGAGCGAATGCCAAGCATGTGCACGCCCGACAGCATACGCTTCAACTCCGCCGAACCGAGCGCCTTCGGCAGCCGTTCGATTTCCGTATAGCCGTTGGCCTCGAACATGCGGACGGCCGAGTCGTTCACGCCCTCGAGGAGCAGAACGCGGATCTTTTGCTTGGGCAGCGATAGCGGCATGGGCCTGGCCTGATTCAGTCGTGGAGGTGGCGTAGTGTAGCGGTTGTTACAGTCGCGATGCGTTGAAACTTGGTGAATGCGACGCGGCAGGGTGGCTTTCTGTCGCTTTCTCAGGGTCTTGTCCACTCCGTCGCGGCCTTTTGACCGGCGATGCAAAATCAGCGCCTGGCATACCTGCGGCGCTGCACGGTCCGCACTGCAACAACCGCAGATCGTTGTTTTGGCTGCTGACAAACCATGCGAGCAGAGCTAGCCTTTCCGCCAATCACAAAATCATCGGGAGGTCAGCATGTCAGACGGGATTGTCGAGACACGCGCGTCGGAGGTGTCGGGCGGTGAAACGCAGACGGTCGATGTCGCCGTCGTGGGTGCCGGATTTGCGGGGCTATATCTGCTGCACCGCCTGCGCAAGGCGGGCTTCTCGACCGTGGCTCTGGATACGGCCAACGACGTCGGCGGCACCTGGTACTGGAACCGCTATCCCGGCGCGCGCTGCGACATCCAGACCGTCGACTACAGCTACACCTTCGATCCCGAGCTCGAAAAGGCCTGGCAGTGGTCGGAGAAATACGCCACCCAGCCGGAGATCCTGCGCTATCTCGGCTTCGTCGCCGATCGCTACGATCTGCGCCGCGACATCCGCTTCGGCACCCGCGTGCTCGGCGCCGCCTGGGATGAGGCCAGGGAGCGCTGGCTGCTGACGACCGACCACGGCCCTGCCGTGTCCTGCCGCCACTACATCATGGCGACCGGCTGCCTGTCGCAGCCGAAGCCGCCGGAGATCGACGGCGTGCACGACTTCAAGGGCGAGATCTACTTCACCAGCCGCTGGCCGCATGATGGCGTGGACCTCTGTGGCAAGCGCGTGGCCGTGATCGGCACCGGCTCGTCCGGCATCCAGTCGATCCCGATCATCGCCGAGCAGGCCGCGCAGCTCACGGTGTTCCAGCGCACGCCGAATTTCGCGCTGCCGGCGCATAATGGTCCGCTCCCGGCCGATCGCGCCGCGCAGCTCGCGGAGGATCGCAAGGGGCTGCGCGAGCAGGCACGCTGGTCGATGACCGGCGTGCCGATCCCGCCGGCCACCGAGTTCAGCTGGGCGCTGAGCGAGGCCGAGCGCCGCGAGCGCTTCGAGAAGATGTGGGCCTCCGGCGATCTCGTCGGCATGCTGACGCAGCTCTGGGCCGACCAGGGCGTCGATGCCGACGGCAACGCGCTGCTCGCCGATCTCATCCGCGAGAAGATCCGCGAGATCGTCAAGGATCCCGAGACGGCCGAGGCGCTCACGCCGCACGATCACCCGTTCGGCGCCAAGCGTCCATGTCTGGACACGAACTACTACGCGACGTTCAACCGTCCGAACGTGACGCTGGTGAACCTGCGCAAGGAGCCGATCGCATCCATCACATCCAATGGCATCAAGACCGACAAGCGCAGCTTCGACATCGACGTCATCGTGTTCGCGACCGGCTTCGATGCCATGACCGGCGCGATCCGCGCGGTGCATCCGATCAAGGGCCGTGGCGGCAAGTCGCTCGACGACAGCTGGGCTGATGGCCCGGAGAACTATCTTGGATTGACGGTCGCCGGCTTCCCCAACCTGTTCCTGATCACCGGTCCCGGTAGTCCATCGGTGCTGTCGAACATGGCGGTGTCGATCGAGCAGCACGTCGACTTCGTGGTCGATCGTCTCGCCGCGATGCGCGACGCCGGCTTCACCACCATCGAGCCGACCGAGACCGCGCAGGCCGGCTGGATGCGCCACATGGCGGACTGCTCGACGGTCACGCTGCACCGGCTCGCCAACACCTGGTACACAGGCGCCAACGTGCCGGGCAAGCCGCAGACGCTGATGCCATACACCGGCGGCGTCGGGCCCTATCGCGGCATCTGCAACGAGGTCGTCAGCCGCGGCATGCTCGGCTTCAAGCTCACGGGCCCGAACGGTGCGAGCCAGTGCAACGACGGCGAGATCGTGAAGCTGCAGCCGGATGTGCGGCTGGTGCTGAACATGCTCACCGAGATGAACCTGCCGCCGATCGAATCGATGGGCGCGCAAGGCGCACGCGACTTCGTCGCCGAATTCAACAAGGCCCGACCGCCGGGCCGCCCCGTGGGCGAGGTCAAGGACGGCACTCTGCAAGGCGCCGAGGGCCCTCTTGCCTACCGCCTCTACCGTCCGGCCACGCCCGGGCCGCATCCGATCGTCGTGTATTTCCATGGCGGCGGCTGGGTGCTCGGCGACGAGCAGTCGGACGATCCGTTCTGCCGCGACATGTGCCGCCGCTCCAACATGATCTTCGTCAGCGTGAATTACCGCCACGCGCCCGAGCACCGCTTCCCGGCGGCGGCCGAGGACGGCTATGCAGCGGCGCGCTGGGTCGCCGAGCACGCCGCCGAGCTCGGCGGACGCGACGGACCGGTGCTGGTGGCCGGCTGGAGCGCCGGCGGCAACATCGCAGCCGTCACCTGCCAGCTCGCTCGGGATCGCGGCGGGCCTGCGATCGGCGGTCAGCTGCTGGTGTGCCCGGTCACCGACTGCAGCTTCGATCGTCCCTCCTACACCGATAATGCGGCCGGCTACTTCCTGACGCGCGGCCTGATGTACTGGTTCTGGGACATCTACTGCTCGCCGGCGGATCGCACCGATCCGCGCGCGTCGCCGTTGCGGGGCAAGCTGCAGGGCCTGCCGCCGGCCTACATCGTCACCTGCGAGTTCGATCCGCTGCGCGACGAGGGTGTCGCCTATGCGGAAGCGCTCGCCGCCGCCGGCGTGCCGGTCGGGCAACTCAAGGCCCACGGCCACTTCCACTCGTCGTTCACGATGGTCGACGTCGTCATCACCGGCGTCGGCGGCCGCATGCAGATGGCGGAGGCGCTGCAGGCGTTCACGCAGTCTGCGGAGGAAGGCGAATCGCCCGAGATCAACGCCGCCGCGAGCTGACCAGCGGAGGCCGCCGCCGAGCGTTGTCGCAACGACCCGCAGCTTTGCGGGCCGTTGCCGTGACGCGCAGCTTGCGCCGGATCGTCCACGCCGTCACCGAGACAACGAGCCAGCCGGTCGTTGCGGTGACGAAGGCGGTCGCGACGCTCGTCCGACAACATCACGAGACCGTCATCGAGCGTGGACGCACTCAGCTCGCCGCTGCGATGGCCTCGTCATAGGCACGAACCGAAGCGGCCGCGGTCTGCCGTACATCACTCGCGCTCATGCCCGGCTTGTACAGGCTCGAGCCCAGTCCGAAGGCCCGCACGCCGACTGCAGCATAGGAGGCGAGATTGCTGTCCGATACGCCGCCGACGGCGCCGACCACGACGCCCTTCGGCAGGACGGCAAGCTGCGCGGCAATTCCCGACGGACCGAGCACTGAGGCAGGAAAAAATTTCAGGGCCGAGGCGCCGCAGCGCAGCGCGAGAAACGCTTCGCTCGGCGTGAACACCCCGGGCATGGTCACCATGTCATAGGCCTGCGCGGTCGCCAGCACTTCGACGTCGACGTTGGGGCTGACCATCAGACGCCCGCCGGCCTCCGCGACCCGCACGCAATCTGCGGCATTGACGACCGTCCCTGCACCGATCAGGCAGTGCTTGCCGAACCGGGCGGCGAGACGCTCGATCGAGGCGAACGGTTCCGGCGAGTTGAGTGGAACCTCGATCAGCTCGAAACCGGCTTCGATCAGGACATCGACGACGGCCTCGGACTCGTCGGGTTTGATGCCGCGCAGGATCGCGACGAGCGACCGCTTGACGTGCGGCCAGGCAACGGACTTTGTCATGGTCGGAAACGCGCTCCCCAGATCTGCCGCGCGGCCTTGACCAGGCCGCGCCGGGACGCCTGCTCGGCATCACATTCGTTCACGTCGAAATCAGCAGCCGCCAGCGCCGCGCAGTAGAGACGGCCGAGCCGGCCCGCTCCGATCAACCGCAGCGGAAGCTCGGCGCCGAACCGCACCCGCGCGTCGGCGATCTCGCTGCCGATCAGAAGCCCGGAGAGCCTCGCAGCCCCGTCGGACCGCTGCTCGAAATTGAGGAGCTGGGCTGCGCGGAGCCGGAATAGCGCATTGGTCAGTGACGTCGGCGCGGCAAGCGCCGCCGCAAGGCTCTCGCGGAATGCCGCGTCGTGCGCGACGGTCGAGGCTTCCGGTTCGACGGCGTGCATCAAAATGCTATGCTGAGAGACGACAGCGAACAGCTCGCCAGTCATGTAGGTGGCAAAATCGATCACAGCGCCGGCATCGATCCGGATCCATTTGCTGTGCGTGCCCGGAATACAGACGATCCCGGTGAAGTCCGGCTCGGTGACGCCGAGCAGCTGGGTTTCCTCGCCGCGCATCACGTCCGGCTGATCTGCACGGGCCTGCGCCAGCCCCGGCAGAATCCTGACGTCGCCCTCGGTGTCGACGCCGATCGCGCCGGCGTGCAACGCCTCCAGCCGGGTCGGCGTGTGCAGATACGGCGCCTCGACCCAGCCTTGCCGGGCGCCGGCCATGCCGCAGATCAGCACCGGAACATCGGCCGGCGCGCCGAGTTGCGCCAGATGATCGCGCAGCACCGGCGCAAAGCCCGATGTCGCGCAATGCAGCATGCCCTCGCCACCACGGCTCTCCGCCTGCTCCGTGCCGTCTCCTGCCATTAGCCAGGCACGGAAACTGGAGGTGCCCCAGTCGACGGCGACAAAGGCCGGCGTTGCTGACGAATCGGCGGCGGTCACGTCCTGCTCCCGAACAGTTCGACATCTGGCAATGACATGCCCGGCTGGCCGCGCAAACAACAAATTGCATCGTGCACGATTATGCACGTTGTTATTCTTGTTCCTGCCTGATATGAGGAGGCATGTCAGACCTTCCACTGGCGCGTCGCGACCAGATCGCCGGCCGCCTCGCTACAGGGCACGCGGTCATCGCGGCCGCCCTGGCCCATGAATTCGGCGTCTCCGAGGATGCGATCCGGCGCGATCTTCGCGCGCTTGCCGCCGAAGGACGCTGCCGCCGGGTGTACGGCGGCGCATTGCCGATCGCCGGCGGCATGACCCCGATGGCGGCGCGGATCGGGCAGGATCGCGAACGCAAGCTGGCGCTCGCCCGGACAGCCGCCCGCGGCATCGCGCGTGGCGAATTTCTTTTCCTCGATAGTGGCAGCACCAACCTCGCGCTCGCTGAGGTCCTGCCCGATGATTTCGATCTCACCGTCGCAACCAACGCCATCGACATTGCCGCAACCGTGCTGCATCGGCAGGACCTGCAACTGATCATGATCGGCGGCTCCGTTCACCCCGCAGTCGGCGGCTGTGTCGACGCCGACGCCCTCATGCAGATGCAGCGCTTGAACATCGACCGCTGCTTCATCGGCGCCTGCGCCGTGTCGGCGCAAGGCGGCATCAGCGCGATTGATCCGACCGACGCAGCGTTCAAGCGGACGCTGCTGTCGCTGAGCCGCGTCAGCGTCGCAATGGTCACCAACGAGAAGCTCGAGACCCGAGCGCCTCACCGTGTCGCCGGCGCCAAGACGATCAGCCAGCTCACCGTCGAGCATGATGCGCCGGCGGCTCGACTTGCCCTGCTCAAACGGGCGGGAGCGACCATCGTGACGGCCGCTCCGCCGGTGTGACAGCGCCTTTCAGAAAGTCAGGAATCTTCCAAATGAGTTCTGATCACAGCGCGGCGCGGCTCGCGACCCGCTTGGCCTTTTTCGTCGCCGGCTTCGGCATCGCCTGCTGGGCACCGCTGGTGCCGTTTGCCAAGCAGCGGCTCGGCGTCGACGATGCAACGCTCGGCCTGCTGCTGCTCTCGCTCGGCGTGGGCTCGGTCGCATCGATGCTGGCGGCAGGTCTGCTGAGCGCCCGCTATGGCAGCAAGCCGGTCGTTGTCGTCAGCGGCATCGCTCTCGCGCTGTTCCTGCCGCTGCTGGCGATCGCCGCAACGCCAGCGACGCTTGCGCTCGCATTGTTCGCCTTCGGAGCGGCGCTGGGCTCGCTCGACGTCGCGGTGAACATCCAGGCGATCGACGTCGAGCGGCTGAGCGAGCGTCCGCTGATGTCGGGTTTCCATGCCCAGTTCAGCATCGGCGGCTTCGCGGGCTCCGGCGTCATGACCGCGCTGCTTGCGTTCGACGTCGCGCCGCTGCTCGGCACGCTGGCCTGCTGCGCACTCGCCTTGGCCGCGATGATCGTCGCTGCCCCACGACTGATGGCGAGCAAGCCCGCGCAAACGGGGCCTCTGCTCGTGCTTCCCCATGGCGCGGTGCTGCTGCTGGCGGCGCTCGCGGCGATCATGTTCCTGGTCGAAGGCGCGATGCTCGACTGGAGCGCGCTGCTGCTCGCCGGTTCCGGGCGCCTGCCGGCCGCACAGGCCGGACTGGGCTACATCATGTTCTCGATCGCAATGACCGCCGGGCGCCTCGTCGGGGATGCCGTGGTTGCCCGGATCGGTGATCGCGCAACGCTGCTGGGGGGCAGCGCGATCGCGATCGCCGGCTTCGTCCTGCTGCTCACGGCTCCCTTGGTTGCTGCTGCCATGGCGGGCTTTGCGCTGATCGGCCTGGGCGCGTCGAACCTCGTCCCGGTGCTGTTCCGCCGGGCCGGGGCGCAGACCGCGATGCAGGTCGGGCTGGCCGTCGCTGCCGTCACCACCGCAGGCTACTCCGGCGTGCTGCTCGGACCGGCCGGCATCGGCTTCGTCGCCGCGGCCACGAGCCTCCCGGCCGCGTTCTGGATGTTGGCCGCGCTGCTGGTGATCGTGCTCGCGAGCGCGCCGTTGGCCGCGCGGACACCGCCCTAGGAGCGCTGTGCGCGGCTCAGGCTCCAGCATCTCATGGCTCGACCATTCGCCTGCACGAAACGGCGGCGTCTGACCGCTGAGCCGCCAATCTCACGCCGAAGCCGAACCATCTTGCAGCAGGCTCTCACGCATTTCCTGATAGCGGGCGCCGGTCTGCGGCTTGACGAACAGCGCTGCGACGATCGGATGCCGCGCCCTCAGCTCGCTTTCGATTGCCACGACGGCCCGCTCGATATCGTCGGCGCGCTGATCGTCCGCAAACTCGATGCTCAGCGCGACGACGACCTGCTGCGGCGACAGCTGCACCGTGAGCAGCCCGTTGGCCGACTTGACGCTTTGCCTCCTGCGCGCGATGTCGAGGATCGAACGCGCCAGCTCGGGATCCGCGGGCTCGCCGATCAGGAGGCTCTTGCTCTCCCGCGCGAGCACCATCGAGGTCACCGCAAGCAGCACGCCGATCAGGATGGACCCGATGCCGTCCCATGCCGGCTGATCGAAGGCGACGGCCGCGGCCATGGCAGCAGCAGCGATGACGATGCCGATCAGGGCCGCGGTGTCTTCGAACACGACCATGAAGGCCGGCGGGTCCTTGCTGCGCCTGAATGCCTCGAGGTAGGAGAGACCCGGGGCAGCCGCACGAAAGCGTCGCACCGCCACCCACCAGGACCCAGCCTCGAAGACGAATGAGAGCGCGAGCACGATGTAGTTCACCGTCGGGTCTTCGATCGGCAGCGGATGCATCAGATGCGCGACGCCTTCGTACAGCGAGACGCCGGCGCCGAGCGCGAACAAGAGCAGCGCAACGATGAAGCTCCAGAAGTAGAGCTCACGACCATGCCCGAGCGGATGCCGTCGGTCGGGCGGACGGCTCGCGCGATGAAAGCCGTAGAGCAGCAGGAGCTCGTTCGAGGTGTCGACGACGGAGTGGATCGCCTCGCTCATCATGGCCGAGCTGCCGGTCCAGATCGCCGCGGCGATCTTGGTGCAGGCCACGAGCAGATTGCCGGCAAGCGCCGCATACACGGCCACCCTGGAATCCGCGTTTGCCGCCATGTCGCCTGCCCGCTCTCCGCACTCGTGCGCCGGGAAACGCGAGCCGCGGGCCATCAGTTCCCGCGGTTGCGGACGTCTCCGCGCCGGCGCAGGATCCCCCGACCCGCAACGGAGCAGAGTGGCGATGGGACCGGCAGATCAGGCAAGAGACGGACAGAGGCAGGCCGACGCACAAGACCGGGACGCACATTTCCTGCGCCACAGCTTCGCCATCGCGCGCCGTGCGACGTCCAACGGCAATCATCCGTTCGGAGCCGTGCTCATCGCGGCCGACGGCCGCGTTCTGATCGAGGCCGAGAACGGCTATATGCCGGCACATGACGCCACGGCGCATGCCGAGCGGCTGGCCGCGACCCAGGCCTGCATTTCGATTGCGCCCGAAATCAGAGCGGCTGCCACCCTGTATTCGTCGGCCGAGCCATGCGCGATGTGCGCGGGCGCGATCTACTGGGCGGGCATCGGACGCGTGGTCTATGGGCTGAGCGAAGGGCGGCTGCGCGACCTCACCGGCAACCATCCGGAGAACCCGACCCTCGACCTGCCCTGCCGCGACGTGTTCGCGAGCGGCCAGCGTGCGACCGAAGTCGTCGGCCCCCTGCTGGAGGACGAAGCCGCGACGCTGCATGAGGGAGCCTGGGACAAATGAAGCAGGCGCCGCGACCGGAGGCGCGGTGCCTGCTTGCGTGGCTCGGTCGATATCAGAACTTCACGGTCACGCCTGAATACAGCGACGACTCGGTGCAGGCGCCCGTGGCGACGCGGGTGCCGCCGACGCCGGCGACGGAACAGCCGACCGCGTTGTTGTGGTCGAGGCCGAACTTGTTCTGCCAGTAGCGATAGGCCACCCAGACGTCGATCATGTGGCTCTGCTTCTCGCCCCACATCGCCTTCGACGCGTCGAAGGTCAGGCGGATCGGCTCGGAGTTGAACTCGACCTTCGTCGGATAGACGCCGTTCGCGACGCTCGCCGGGAGCGGCTCGGTATCGGTGCCCTTCTTGCCGTACCAGCCGGCGCGGCCCGAGATCGAGAAGAACTGCATGCTCTCGGGCAGGAAACCGAGATCCATGTAGTAGTTGGTCTCGACCGCCCAGGTCGGCTTGAACGAGGTATTGCCGTCAGTAATGCAGGGGTTCGACCAGCCGGCGCCGCACTGTGAGAACGAGTTGTGGTTGGCGAACTCCCAATACATCAGGGGAGCGACGTTGAAATAGCCCTTGTAGGGCAGGTTGAACGCGAACTGCAGGCCGGCGACCACGTCGCGCTTGGCGGCGCCGAAATAGCGGTTCTCGGTGTTGGCATCCATGCCCACCTCGAACGAGATGTTCTGCAGCGGGCCCATGGTGAAGGCCTTGGTGTTGAAGATCTGATTCCAGCCGAAGGTCGAGCGGAACAGGCCGTAGATCTCGGTCGCGCCGGCGCAGCTCGCCGGCGTGAACGCGAAGCCGGCGTTGGGCGAGACGATGCCGCCGGTCTGCGTGCACGGTCCGGCGGGATCGTTGTGGTCCGACTTGAACAGCGAGATCGTGAAGAAGTTGGTGCCGTAGCCCCAGACGTCGAAATGGGTGAACGAGTAGACCTGCTTGGCGGTCTTGGCGTTGAATGTGCCGTTGCCGTTCACGCTCCATGCACCAGGCTGGCTGGCATCGAAGATGTAGGAGTAGCTGACGCGATTGTCGACGACGAGGAAGAACGGCACCTCGGCCGGAGCCTTTTTCGCGACCGCCTTGGCAGGCAGATCAGCGGCCCCAGCGACACCGATTGACGTCAGTGCGACCGCGCCCAGCGCGACGGCCGCCGCGATTATTTGACGAAACGACATTCCGAACACCCCCAGTTGACAAGCGCAGATTCCCGACTTGCATGCACAGTTGCGCCGTTCCACCGGCCGGAGAAGCCTCAACTTTCTCCAGGACTTGCCCGCAGTTTGATCAAGGTTATGCCGTATTGCGGCGTCGACGGTGGCGGTCGCGGGCGCGACCATGGGACGATTGGCCGCGGCCGCGACGCTCCCGGATCACGATCTTGCTGCTTCACATTGCTGAAGTTTTTCCGAAAAGCGTCGCCTGGCCTCTCGCACGATTTCGCGATCACCCGTGAGCGCAAGCGCGCCATTGGACGCGCATTGCATGACGCTGCTCATCCAACGTGCAGCCTGCTGCGACCGGATCGATTTCCCGGCCAGTGTCGCAGAAGTGCCACAGAACTTCATGGGGCGCTGCGCTCGACTCGATTGCGGCCTGCGATGCCTGCAACCGACGGCGCGCTGCATTCGCCGGTCTCCGCGGATGAACCGTTGGACAAGAGTTGGGCAAAGGATGGCGCTTTTCGCCTCTTACGCGCCGCGGCAAATTAGATCACAATTGAGGCAGCTTCATTCCCCCTGCCCCATGACGCAGCAAATGCCTGACCCAGCGCCGGTCGATCCGAAATCTACGCCTCCGCTCCTGCAGACGGTCGGATTGACCAAGCGCTATGGCGACTTCGTTGCCAACGACAAGATCGACATCGAGATCCGGCCACGCGAGATTCACGCCCTGCTCGGCGAGAACGGTGCGGGGAAATCGACCCTGGTGAAGACGATCTATGGACTGGTGCAGCCGAGCGCCGGCGAGTTGCGCTGGCAGGGTGAGCCGGTCCAGCTGTCCGGCCCGGCCGAAGCGCGATCCCTCGGCATCGGCATGGTGTTTCAGCATTTCTCTCTGTTCGACAACCTCACCGTGGCCGAGAACGTGGCGCTCGGGCTCGACGGCAAGGAGCCGTTCAAGGCCATGTCGGCGCGGCTCGCGGATGTCGCGCGCGATTATGGCCTGCCGCTGGATCCGAAGCGCGAGGTATGGCAATTGTCGGTCGGCGAGCGGCAGCGCATCGAGATCGTGCGCGCGCTGATGCAGAATCCAAAATTCCTGATCCTGGACGAGCCCACCGCCGTGCTGACGCCGCAGGAGGCCGACCAACTGTTCGTCGTCCTGGAGCGCCTGAAAGCGGAAGGCCGCGCTGTTCTCTACATCAGCCACAAGCTGGAAGAGGTGAAGCGGCTGTGCGACACCGCCACCATCCTGCGCGGCGGCAGGAAGGTCGCGACCTGCAATCCGAAGCTGGAGACGGCTGCCTCGCTGGCCCGCATGATGGTGGGCACCGAGATCAAGCAGGTGAAGCCGCCGGCCGAGCGGCACACCACCGTGCCGCGTCTGGTCGTCAATGATCTCACCCTCGCCCCGGGCGAGCTTCATGGCGTGGCTCTCAAGAACATTTCCTTCGAGCTGAAGGGCGGAGAGATCCTCGGCATCGCCGGTGTCGCCGGCAACGGCCAGGACGAGCTGTTCGCTGCGCTGTCCGGCGAACGCCTCGTCAAGGAGCCCGGCACGATCATCATCGACGGCCTCGCCTGCGGGAATCTCTCGATCACCCAACGGCGCAAGATGGGCGCGGCGTTCGTGCCGGAGGAGCGGCTGGGGCACGGCACCGCGCCGCGGATGCGGCTGTCCGAGAACGCGCTGCTGACCGGACACGCCGCGAGCGACATGGTCCGGCACGGCTTCATCAACGCGGCCGCGACGTTGCGGACGGTCGATCTGACGACCGAGACATTCGACGTCCGCAAGGCCAAGCGGGATCCGGAAGCGGCGAGCCTGTCCGGCGGCAACCTGCAGAAGTTCGTCGTCGGCCGCGAGATCCTGCGCACGCCGGCGGTGCTGGTCGTCAACCAGCCGACCTGGGGCGTCGACGCCGGCGCCGCCGCGATCATCCGCCAGGCGCTGATCGATCTCGCCAGCGCCGGCGCTGCCGTCCTCGTCACCAGCCAGGACCTCGACGAACTGATCGAGATCGCCGACCGCATCGCGGTGATGTTTCATGGACACTTGTCGGAGGCGCTGCCGCGCGCCGAGGCCACGCGGGAGAGGCTCGGCCTGTTGATGGGCGGCGCCAGCCTCGAGAAGGAGGCGGCGCATGCAGCTCGTGCTTGAGAAGCGCGCCGAGCGTTCGCGCACCATCGCGCTGGTTTCGCCGCTGATCGCGATCGGACTGACACTCGTCACGATGAGCGTGCTGTTCGCCGTGCTCGGCAAGAACCCGATCACCGCGCTCGGCGTCTACTTCGTCGCGCCGCTCACCGACGGCTATTCGCTGCAGGAGATCGCGGTGAAAGCGACGCCATTGGTGATGATCGCGATCGGTCTGTCGCTGTGCTACCTCGCCAACGCCTGGAACATCGGCGCCGAAGGCCAGTTCCTGATCGGCGCCGTTGCCGGCAGCTGGATCGCGGTCAAGACGCAAGGCACCGAGGCCGGACATTGGGTGCTGCCGGCGATGCTGGTCGCAGGCGCCGCAGCCGGCGCGCTCTACGCGCTGATCCCGGCGCTGTGCCGCGTCAGGTTCGGCGCCAGCGAGATCCTCACAAGCCTGATGCTGGTCTATGTCGCCGATCTCCTGCTCGACTATCTCGTCCGCGGCCCCTGGCGCGATCCCGCCGGCTTCAACTTCCCCACCACGGCGGAGTTCGACCCGGTCGCCACCGTGCCGGTGCTGATCGAGGGCGGACGCCTGCATCTCGGCAGCGTCATCGCGCTGCTCGTCGTTGCAGGCGCCTTCGTGCTGCTCGAGCGCACCATCAAGGGGTTCGAGATCCGCGTCGTCGGCGCGGCCCCCCGCGCGGCACGCTTCGGCGGCTTCAACGCCAACCAGCTCATCCTCCTGACATTCGCGGTGTCCGGCGCATTGGCCGGTCTCGTAGGGATCATCGAGGTGGCGGGCCCCATCGGACATCTGCAACCAGGCATCTCGCCGGGCTATGGCTTCACCGCGATCATCGTGGCCTTCCTCGGGCGTCTCAATCCAGTTGGAATATTCATTGCAGGGCTCTTCCTCGCATTGACGTTCATTGGCGGCGAGCAGGCCCAGATCACGATGAAGATTCCACTCGATGTGACCAAGGTGTTCCAGGGCATCCTGCTGTTCTACGTGCTCGCCTGCGATTCCCTCATCCTCTACCGTTTCAAGCTCGTCTTCGCCGCGCGGCAGGTGCAAAGTGGTGCTGGTTGAAGCAATCATCCTGTCGGTGCTCGCCGCATCGACGCCGCTGCTGCTGGCGGCCACCGGTGAGCTGGTCACCGAGCGCTCGGGCGTGCTCAACCTCGGCGTCGAGGGCATGATGATCGTCGGCGCGGCCTGCGGCTTCGGCGGGGCCTGGCTGTCCGGCTCGATCGTCGTCGGCGCATTGTGCGGCATCGTCGCCGGCATGCTGATGTCACTGATCTTCGCGTTCATGACCCTTGGCCTCGCCGTCAATCAGGTGGCCACGGGCCTCGCGCTGACCATCCTCGGCATCGGTCTGTCCGGCCTGATCGGCGCGCGCTTCGTCGGCGAGCGCATCGGCACCGCGCCGCACCTCTCCATTCCCGGTCTCAGCGACATTCCGCTGGTCGGCCGCATCCTGTTCGGCGAGGACGCGTTCGTCTATCTGTCGCTCGCGCTGATCATCGCCGTCTGGTGGTTCCTGTACCGCACCCGTGCCGGCCTGGTGCTGCGCGCCTGCGGCGACAACCATGTCTCCGCCCACGCGCTCGGCTATCCCGTGCTGCGCATCCGTTTGCTCGCGGTGCTGTTCGGCGGCGGCTGCGCCGGGCTCGCCGGCGCCTATCTGCCGCTGGCCTATACCCCGTTCTTCATTCCCGGCATGACAGCGGGACGCGGCTGGATCGCGCTGGCGCTGGTCGTGTTCGCATCCTGGCGACCGGGCCGCCTCGTCATTGGCGCCTACCTGTTCGGCGCGGTGACGATCCTGCAGCTCCATGCGCAGGGTGCGGGCGTGGGCATCCCCTCGCAGTTCATGTCGGCGCTGCCCTATCTCGCCACGGTGATCGTGCTGGTGCTGCTGTCGCGCGCCCGCACCGGCGGCTCCACTGCGCCGGCGGCGCTGGGGACGGTGTTCGTGCCGGATCGCTGAAGCAATCATCCGGAGCGCCAGCGATGGGGCGCGGCGCTCTGGCTCACGAGGTTTCCCCCGATTGTTTGGAGGCATGGACGATGATGAAAAGGCTTCTGGGGGCTGCCGTTGCGCTGGTGCTGGCGGGAAGCATCGCCGGCGTGGCGCACGCCGCCGACAAGCTGAAGGTCGGCTTCATCTATCTCGGACCGATCGGCGACCTCGGCTGGACCTATCAGCATGAGCTCGCGCGCCAGGCGCTGGTGAAGGAGCTCGGCGACAAGATCGAGACGACCTATCTGGAGAACGTACCGGAAGGCCCGGACGCCGAGCGCGCCATCGAGCAGTTGGTCCGCGCCGGCAACAAGCTGATCTTCACGACCTCGTTCGGCTACATGGATCCGACCCTGAAGGTCGCCAAGAAGTATCCCAACGTGCATTTCGAGCACGCCACCGGCTACAAGCGCGACAAAAACATGTCGACCTATTCGGCGCGCTGGTATCAGGGCCGCTACATCCAGGGCATCATCGCCGGCAAGATGTCGAAGGCAGGCGTGCTCGGCTATATCGGCTCGTTCCCGATCCCGGAGGTCATCTCGGGCATCAACGCCACCATCATCGGCGCGCAGACGGTGAACCCGAACATCAAGGTCAAGATCATCTGGGCCAACACCTGGTTCGACCCGGGCAAGGAAGCCGACGCCGCCAAGGCGCTGATCGACCAGGGCGCCGACATCATCATGCAGCACACCGACAGCCCGGCCGCCATGCAGATCGCGGCCGAGCGCGGCAAGCTCGCCTTCGGCCAGGACTCAGAGATGATCAAGTTCGGCCCCAAGGCGCAGCTCACCTCGATCCTCGACACCTGGGGCCCCTACTACATCGCGCGCGTCAAGGCCGAGCTCGACGGCACCTGGAAATCGGAGGACACCTGGGGCGGCCTCGATTCCAAGATGTTCGAGATGGCGCCCTATACCAACATGCCTGACGACGTGAAGAAGCTGGCCGAGGAGACGCAGGCCGCGATCACCGCCGGCAAGCTGCACCCGTTCAAGTGCCCCGTGCTCGGCCAGGATGGCAAGGAGATCGAGTGCAAGGGCGGCGACCATCTCGCCGATGGACAGATTCTCGGCATGAACTTCTACGTCAAGGGCGTCGACGACAAGGTGCCGGGCAAGTAGACGCAGTACACCGCTAGAACTCTCCCCCACAAGTCGGGGAGAGTTCTCGAGCGAATATTTTCCAACGCTGCGCGCTTCACCCTCCCCGCATGGCCCTGGCTGCCGCGCTGTGCCGATCGATCAGCCCGCCGACGTCCAGTCCCGGAATTGCGCCGTCGACCACGGTCCAACGGCCGCCGACCATGACGCGATCGGCGCGGTGCGCGCCGCATAGCACCAGCGCCGCGATCGGATCGCCTGCACCCGAGAAGCGCAGCTCGTCGAGCTTGAACAGCGCGAGGTCGGCGGCCTTGCCCAGCGCGATCTCGCCGAGCTCTGGCCGGCCGACGCAGGCGGCCGAGCCCTTGGTCGCCCAGCGCAGCGCATCCTTGTGGCTGATCCGGCCAACGCCATAGCGCGCCCGCTGCAGCAGGAATGCGGCACGAACCTCCTGCATCAGGTTGGAGCCGTCGTTCGACGCCGAGCCGTCGACGCCGAGGCCGATCCCGACGCCCGCCTCCTCCATCTCGCACACCGGACAGCAGCCGGAGGCAAGCAACTGGTTCGAGCAGGCGCAATGGCTGATCGTGGTCCTGGCCTTGCCGAGCCGCTTCATCTCCTCGGCATTGAAGAAGATGCCGTGCGCCAGCCAGGTGCGCGGGCCGAGCCAGCCGTTCTTCTCGAGATAGTCCAGCGGACGGCAGCCGAACATCTGCTCGCAGAAGCGGTTCTCATCCTCCGTCTCGGCGAGATGCGTGTGCAGCCGCACGTCGAGCTTATCGGCAAGCGCAGCGGTCTTCTGCATCAGCGATCCCGTCACCGAGAACGGCGAGCACGGCGCCAGCGCGATCTGCACCATCGCATCGGGTCCGCGCTCGTGATAGGTCGTGACCACGCGCGCGCTGTCGGCGAGGATCGTGTCCTCGTCCTGCACCACGCTGTCCGGTGGCAGTCCGCCGTCGCGCTCCGACAGGTTCATCGAGCCGCGGGTCAGCAGCACACGGATGCCGAGCCGCTTCGCCACCGCGACCTCGATGCCGACGGCATCTTCGAGCCCGGCGGGGAAAACGTAGTGATGATCGGTCGTGGTCGTGCAGCCCGACAGCATCAGTTCGGCCATCGCGACCGTGACCGCCGCATCCAACGCCTCCGGCGTCAGCTTCGCCCAGATCGGATAGAGCGCCTTGAGCCAGGGGAACAGCTCGCGGTCCATCGCAGCCGGCAGCGCGCGCGTCAGCGTCTGGTAGAAGTGATGGTGCGTGTTGATCAGACCAGGGATGACGACATGCGCGCTCGCATCATAGGCCACCGCGCCCGCAGTCGCCGGCTCGGCACCGGCAGGCACCAGCTCGACGATGCGACCGTCCTTGACGACGACACCGCGCGTGGCGCCCTCGGCGAGAATGGCGAGCGGGTCCTTGATCCAGATCGGCGTCGTGCTCATGGCTGCCTCGTCTCGGTGATTGGGCGCTTGCATGTGCCGGTAGCTTGCAAGCGGAAGGCCAGCGTCATCCTATTGCCAGTTGGCGCTGGTCTTGCAAGGATTCCACCCGCGACAGGCTGCGCCCACGAGCTGGCATCACCATGGACCTGAACACCATCACGGAGGTCGTGCGCCCGAGAACGCGGGCCGAACTGCCCGCCTGGCAGGCAGGCGACGCCTGGCTGGCCGGCGGCACGTGGCTGTTCTCGGAACCGCAGGCGCGCCTGTCGCGGCTGATCGATCTCAGCGATCTCGCCTGGGCGCCTCTCGGCATCAGCGATCAGGGCCTGTGCATCGCCGCGACCTGCAGCGTCGCCGCGCTGGACGGGCTGTCCTGCCCGGCCGAGTGGGTCGCGGCGCCGTTGATCGATCAATGCTGCCGCGCGTTCCTGGCTTCGTTCAAGATCTGGAAGACGGCGACCGTCGGCGGCAATCTCTGCATGTCGCTGCCGGCCGGGCCGATGATCTCGCTGCTCGCCGCGCTCGAGGGCATTTGCTTGATATGGAAGAATGACGGAGGCGAGCAGCGCGTCCCCGTCGCCGATTTCGTCACCGGCAACAACAGCAACGTGCTCGCGCCCGGAGATCTGCTGCGGCAGATCGACATTCCGCTGGCCGCGCTGAAGCGCCGCGGCGCTTTCCGCCAGATCGCGCTGACGCCGGTCGGGCGCTCCGGCGCACTGCTGATCGGCACGTCGGGCCGCGACGGCGACCTGCTGCTCACCGTGACCGGATCGACCATCAAGCCGCAGCAACTGCGCTTTGCCAGCATGCCCGACGCGACCACGTTGCGCGCCGGCCTGCTCGTCGAAATTCCAGATGCGTCGTACCACGACGATGTTCATGGCAAGCCTGCCTGGCGCAAGGCGATGACCCTGCGCCTCGCTGAGGAGATTCGCGCCGAGCTCGCGGACTTCAGGCCATGAGCGTGATCGTCAATGGCAGGGAAGTCGACACCGCGCCGCGCGCCGGACAATGCCTGCGGACCCTTCTGCGCGACACCGGCCATTTCGGCGTCAAGAAGGGCTGCGACGCCGGCGACTGCGGTGCCTGCACCGTGCTGCTCGACGGCGAACCGGTGCATAGCTGCCTGATCCCCGCCTTTCGCGCCGAGGGCAAGGCGGTCACGACCGTGGAAGGTCTCGCCGCCGATGACGACCTGCATCCGATGCAGCAGGCCTTCCTCGATGCGCAGGCGTTCCAATGCGGCTTCTGCACCGCCGGCATGATCGTCACCTGTGCCTCGCTGAATCAGGCGCAGAAGAAGGATCTCGGCGCGGCGCTGAAGGGCAATCTGTGCCGCTGCACCGGCTATCGCGCCATCGAGGACGCGCTGCTCGGCCACGTTCACGTCGAGCAGGTCGCGGCCGGCGAAGCCTTCGGGCGCAGCCTGCCCGCCCCTGCCGGCCCCGACGTGGTGCGCGGCCGGGCGCGCTATACTTTCGATACCACGATCGACGGCCTGCTGCACGTCAAGCTCGCGCGCTCGCCGCACGCGCATGCGCGCATCGTCGGCATCGACAAGAGGGCCGCGCTGGCAGTACCTGGCGTGCATGCCGTGCTGACGCACGAGGATGCGCCGGCGACGCTGTTCTCGACCGCGCGCCATGAGCAGGCCTGGATGGATCCGGCGGACACCCGCGTGCTCGACGACGTCGTCCGCTTCATCGGCCAGAAGGTCGCGGCCGTCGTCGCCGAGACCGAGGCCGCGGCCGAAGAGGCCTGCCGGCGCCTCGTCGTCGACTACGAGATCCTGCCTGCCGTGGTCGATCCCGCTGACGCTATTACGCCCGGTGCGCCGATCATTCACGCCGGCCGCGGCAGCGAACATCGCATCGCCGACGTCGGCCGCAACATCGTCGCCGAGACCCACGGCGAGTTCGGCGACGTCGCCGCCGCGCTGGCGTCGGCCGCCGCGAGCTATGAACGCACCTTCACCACGCAGCGCGTGCAGCACGCCGCGCTGGAAACGCATGGCGGTCTCGCTTGGCTCGACGACGACGGCGTGCTCACCCTGCGTTCCAGCACACAGGTGCCGTTCCTGACGAAGCGGGCGCTGTGCGAGATCTTCGACCTCAAGCCCGACAAGGTGCGCGTGTTCTGCGAGCGCGTCGGCGGCGGCTTCGGCGGCAAGCAGGAGATGTTCGTCGAGGATATCCTGGTGCTGGCGGCGCTGAAGACAAGGCGGCCGGTGAAGCTCGAATTCACCCGGGAGGAGCAGTTCATCGCCACCTCGACGCGGCATCCGATGCGCGTCACCGTCAAGGCCGGGGCCGACAAGGATGGCAAGCTGACGGCGCTGCAGCTCGACGTGCTCTCCAACACCGGCGCCTATGGCAATCACGCCGGGCCCGTGCTGTTCCATGCCTGCGCCGAGTCGATCTCGGTGTACAATTGTCCGAACAAGAAGGTCGACGGGATCGCCGTCTATACCAACACGGTGCCGGCCGGCGCCTATCGCGGCTACGGCCTGCCGCAAACCACCTTCGCGGTCGAAGCCGCGATCGACGAGCTTGCGCGGCAGCTCGGCATCGACGCGTTCGAGATGCGACGCCGCAACATCATCAGGCCCGGAGATCCCATGCTGGCGCCGCCGGCATCCGGGCATAGCGACGTGCTGTACGGCTCCTACGGGCTCGACCAGTGCCTCGATCTGGTCGAGCGCGCCATGGCCGAGGCCACGCCGACGCCGGAGCTGTCGGCCGAGTGGCTGAAGGGCGACGGCATCGCGCTGACGATGATCGACACCGTGCCGCCCGACGGCCACTTCGCCGACGCCGTGATCAGCCTGCGCGACGACGGCGGCTTCGTGCTCACCGTCGGCACCGCCGAGTTCGGCAACGGCACCAGCACGGTGCATCGCCAGATCGCCGCGACCGTGCTCGGTACCACCGTCGATCGCATCAGCCTCAGACAGTCCGACACCGCCCATGGCGGCCACGACACGGGCGCCTATGGCTCGACCGGCACCTTCGTCGCGGGACGCGCGACCCAGGCGGCGGCGGAGGCGTTGGCCGAGACGATCAAGCGGTTCGCCTCCGACAGGTGGAACGTCGCTCCCGGCGCCTGCGTGATCGCCGATGATGCAATCACCTGTGGCGCACATCGTCTCGCTTTCGCCGAACTCGCCAAGGCCAGCGGCGCGCCGCTCACCACGAGCGGTAATTCGCAGGGCACGCCGCGCTCGGTCGCGTTCAACGTCCAGGGTTTGCGTGTCGCCGTGAACAAGGGGACCGGAGAGGTCAGGATCCTCAAGAGCGTCCAGGCCGCGGACGCCGGCCAGGTCGCCAACCCGATGCAGTGCCGCGGCCAGATCGAGGGCGGCGTGGCGCAAGCGCTCGGCGCCGCGCTGTACGAGGAGATCGTGATCGACGGCACCGGCCGCGTGATCAATCCGCGCTTCCGCGACTATCATCTGCCGTCCTATGCCGACGTTCCGCGCACCGAGGTGCTGTTTGCCGATACCCACGACACGATCGGCCCGCTGGGGGCGAAGTCGATGAGCGAGAGCCCGTACAATCCGGTCGCCGCCGCGCTCGGTAACGCGATCCGCGCCGCGACCGGCATCCGCTTCACGGCCGCGCCGTTCAAGCCGGACCGGCTGTTTCCGCAGTTGCAGGAAAAGTTCGGCGAATGAGGCGGTCTGGGGAAACGGCTGCGCTATGGCTTGGGTCGGCGATCATACGACCAGCCGAACAGGCCGCTCCGCTGGGTCTCGGGCTCTGGTTCCGCAGCCGGCTCCGACGGCTGGGCGGCCGCCTGTGGCGGGGCGGCGGGAGCGACCGGCTTCGGGATGCTCTCGCATTTCATCGCATAGACCAGCTTGCCGTCCTCGGTGCGTCCGATCGGCGCGCAAGCATCGGCGCGCTTGGCCGTGCTCTGCTTGGGGGCGGTCTGCGCCATCGCCAGAGGCACACCAGCGAACTGTCCCAGCACCAGCATGATCAGAACCAGTCTCGTCATCCCGCCCCGTCCCGCTTGTCAGACCGCCACATTGAACGCAATCGCGCCGCCGGAGTCCACTGCGTCACGCGCACATGGCAGCTAATCTGTTGTGCACCGACTGCCACAGCGACGTGCTGGAAATCAGATGCGATCGATGCCACAGATGAGACGCAGGCACTCGGCTCTGGACTTGCCCTGTCGAAGGAGATGAGCGCGCGATGTGGGCCTCGATCATATCGGAATGGCTGAGCCTGATCTTCCGCTGGCTGCACGTGATCGCCGCGGTCGCCTGGATCGGCAGCTCGTTCTACTTCATCGCGCTCGATCTCAGCCTGAAGCCGCGGCAAGGCCTGCCGACCGGCGTGATGGGCGAGGCCTGGCAGGTGCACGGCGGCGGCTTCTACCACATCGTCAAATATCTGGTGGCGCCGGCGCAGATGCCGAGCGAGCTGACCTGGTTCAAATGGGAGGCCTACACCACCTGGCTATCCGGCTTCGTGCTGATGATCGTGGTGTACTATCTCAACGCCGACCTGTTCCTGGTCGACAAGTCGATCCTCGACCTCACGCCCCTCCAGGCCGGCCTGTTCAGCTTCGGCTCGCTGGCGCTGGCGTGGCTGCTCTACGAGGCCGCCTGCCGCAGCGGCCTCGCCCGGCACGAGCTGCCGTTCGCGATCGGCGGCTACGTCTTTCTCGTCGCGCTCACCTACGCCTTCACCCATGTGCTGAGCGGCCGCGGCGCCTTCAACCAGATCGGCGCGATCATCGGTACCATCATGGTCGCCAACGTGTTTGCCGTGATCATCCCCAACCAGAAGAAGATCGTCGCCGCGCTGCTCGCAGGCCAAGCGCCGGACCCCAGGCTCGGCAAGGCCGGCAAGGAGCGTTCGGTCCACAACAACTATCTGACCCTGCCGGTGGTGGTGCTGATGATCAGCAACCACTATCCGCTCCTGTTCGGCACCCGCTACAACTGGGCGATCGTCGCCATCGTGCTCGCGCTCGGCCCGGTGATACGCCATTTCTTCAACGAGCGTCACAAGGGTCATCCGTCGCCATGGTGGGTGTGGGGCGTCGCAGCCGCGGGCATGATCGGCATCCTGCTGCTGTCCGCAGCGGGCCCTCGCGACGCCAAGGCGGCCACGAGCGCGCCGCCACGCTTCGCGCAGGTCGAGGAGATCGTGACCTCCCGCTGCAGCATGTGCCACGCCGCCGAGCCCGTATGGGACGGCATCGTCACGGCGCCCAGGGGCGTGCGGCTCGACACTGCCGACGACATCCAGCGCAACGCGCGGCTGATCGCACGCAACGCCGCGTGGTCGAGCGCCATGCCGCCCGGCAACATCACCGAGATCACCGGCGAGGAGCGCGCCGTGCTCGCGGCGTGGGCCGGTGCGCAATAGCGGTCGCAGTTGCCGCCGGCATGACGACCGCTGCTTTGCCTCCCCGAGGCAGTCTGTGGGGCGGGCAAAGGCGCGCCAGCGCGGTCCGCGCAATGCGCCGCCATGTCTCGATGGTAGCGCAGTTAGTTGCGCTGCGGCCCGCAAGCGCTTCGCTGTGCGGCTGACAGCTCCGCTCATCGCGCGCGCGGCAATGGATGCTCGCTCGGTTCCCCACGACGATTGCGTGAAGCCGGCACAAGGACAACCGGATTTTCGCAACGCGGAGTTGAACTGCGATGCATGCGACGACGATTGAGCTGGAGCACATCCGATTGTCGTCATGAGCTTGCGGCAAAATTTACCACCCGTTGGGACGCGGCTTGGCTGCAGAAAACATGGCGCTAGAGTGGCGCCCACAATCAGCTCTCAGCGAAACGCCCCATCATGTCGATCTCCGTCAAAGGCCGGCTGGCCATTGTCGCGCTCATCGCGCTTGCCTGCTTCGCAAGCTCGGTACTGAAGCTCTATCTGGGGCTGCTGTGCATCTCGCTGCTTTTGAGCTTTGCCGTGGTCGGCGTCGTGGCCCGGCTGGTCGAAGGGATCGTCATCAGGCGCGACCGGAGCAGCGAGCGACGGCTGGCACATCGCAGCGATCGCTCCGCTCGCGTCGACGAAACGCAGCCGCTGTCGATGACGACGATGGATCATGTCGACACGCCATCGCCGGCCGAACCCGCGCGATGAGGGGATTCTCCGTCTGGCGATCGCGCGCTGACGAACAGGGATACCGCACATCGGAGAATGGCAATGGTGCTACGAGCTCGACCGCTGGAACGGCGACGACCAGATCATCCTTCCGAACCAGCCGATTGCGGACGCGACGACGCCGTGCTCGGTGGCGACACATCGGAAGAGCAGCACGTGGCCGTTCAAATCGCCGCGCTGATCGCCTCGATACGCCGGCTGTACCTCATCCCTTCGTCCGCTTCCGCTTCGCCTCGAGAGCGCTCAGATAGGTAGCCATCATCTCGGGCAGCGCTGCGACGACGACATCGCGGCTGCGCGGATCCTGCTCGCGCGTGAACAGCAGTGTCCCGAGCACGACGGCATCGAGCGTCGTGGCCGCCTGCCTGCCGAGTTCGTCGCCGAGCCTGGCGCGCATGACGCGGTCGATGACGACCCTGAACTCGGCGTGCATGGTCTGGTCGTGCAGATCGAGCGTCGCCAGCGCATCGGGGTGGCGAACGAAGTAGCGGATCGCCCAGCCAATCAACTGCTCGATGACCTGCGGCGGCGACATCGCCGCCCATTCCGCATCGCTTCGCTGCACCACGCGGTCGAACGCCGGCTGCAGCTCGGCATCGTGACGCTCGGCGAGCGCATCGAGCATCTGATCCTTGTCGCGGAAGAAGTGATAGACCGAGCCGATCGACGCGCCGGCGCGCTGTGCCGCGGCATGCATGCTGACGGCACCGATCCCGGACTCGGCGATGATGGCGGCTGTCGCATCGAGCAACTGCTCGCGGCGCTCACGGCCACGCGCCTGCCGCGGCGCACGTGATGTCGTGCGCACGGGGGCATTCAGGTCGGTCGCAGCTTTGCGTCGCACGTTCGCGTCATGCCTTGGCTCGCCGCGGCGGCAGCGCTGGCCGATGTCCCAACGGGAGCGCCCGGGCAACCCGCACAGGGGGAATTCGAAACCGCCACGAGAATGTTACTAGACGAATTATTCTAGATTTGATTGTCTAATTCACGCACTGTCAAGAGGATGGTGTTCAACTTTCGCGTGAACCTGCTTGCCTGCAACGGCGGGCGGGTTTTGCGGGCTGCTGACGACCAACAGGTGCTTTCCGGTCCCTGCGTGCTTGCGCGGCAGGACGGGAATGATCGCCACCACCCAACCGGACCGAAGATACGACCATGTCTCCATTCACAGGATCCTCTTTCCTTCGGGCACCGGGCTCACGCCTGCTGGCCGCGGCCGGCTGCGCTGCCGTCGGCCTGCTGCTGGCCGGCTGCGAGCAGAAGACGGCCGCAACCGCGCCGCCGTCCCGGATGGTGCGGACCGAGGTGGTCAAGCTGTCGGAGCGCCGGCAATCGATCACGCTGACCGGTGACGTGCAGGCGCGGGTGCTCGCAGACCTGTCGTTCAGGGTCAGCGGCCGCGTCACCGAGCGGCTCGTGGAGGTCGGCGCGCACGTCAAGGCCGGCCAGTTGCTCGCCAGGATCGATCCGGCCGAGCAGCAGGCCGATCTCGATTCCGCGGAGGCCGCCGTGGCGGCCGCGGAGTCGCAGGTAAAGGTCGCAACCTCCAATTTCAACCGCCAGCAGACGCTGATCACGAGCGGCTTCACGACGCGCGCGACCTTCGACCAGGCCCAGGAGACGCTGCGCACGGCGGAGGGATCGCTGGAGGCCGCCAAGGCCCAGCGCGACACCGCCAAGGACGCCCTGACCTACACCGAGCTCCGCGCCGACGCGGACGGCACCATCACCGCGCGCAACATCGAGGTCGGGCAGGTCGCCCAGGCCGCGCAGTCCGTGTTCACGCTCGCGCATGACGGCGACCGCGACGCGGTCATCGACGTCTACGAAGCCGCGCTGTCGCTCAAATTCGACGACAGCAAGGTCGCGCTGGCGCTGCTGTCGGATCCTTCGGTCACGGCCAAGGGCACGGTGCGCGAGGTGTCGCCGACCATCGATCCGAAATCGGGCACCGTCCGCGTCAAGATCGCGATCGAGAATCCGCCGCCGGAGATGATCCTCGGCAGCGCCGTCAGCGCCACCGGCTTCATCAAGCCGGAGCAGCGCATCGTGCTGCCGTGGAGCGCGCTGACCGCCGCCGGCAAGACGCCGGCGGTGTGGCTGGTCGATGGCGGCGACAGGACGGTGTCGCTGAAGCCGATCACGATCGAGGACTATGAGACCGGCGCGATCGTGGTGTCGGCCGGGCTGCGACCGGGAGACCGCGTCGTGACCGACGGCGGCAAGCTGCTCAGCGTCGGCCAACAGATCACGTTCAACGAGGAGAAGCGGTCGTGATGTCGCCGATGCGCTGTGTTCTTCCGCTCGGCGCGCTCGCTCTGCTCGCCGGCTGCAACGAGAAGGCCGCCGCTCCCGATCCGGTCCGGCCGGTGCTGTCGATGAAGGTCGAACGGCAGACGGCCAATGTCTCGACGGTCACCGGCACGATCGAGCCGCGCTACAAGGCCGATCTCAGCTTCCGCGTGCTCGGACGCCTGATCGCGCGGCCCGTCTATGTCGGCGACATGGTCAAACAGGACCAGGTCGTGGCGGCGATCGATCCCGCCGCGCTCGAACTCGCCGTGCGCGCCTCGGCCGCCGAGGTCTCGCGCAGCCAGGCGCAGCTCACCAACGCGACCGGCACCGAGGGCCGGCAGCGCACCCTGCTGGAAACCGACGCCACCACCAAGGCGACGCTGGAGAGCGCCGAGCAGTCGCGTGCGGCCGCCCAGGCCTCCGTGATCAAGGCGCAATCCAACCTCGCCAAGGCGCGCGAGCAGCTCGGCTACGCCCAGCTCAAGGCCGATTTCGCCGGCATCGTCACGGCCGTCGGCGCGGAAGTCGGACAGGTCGTCTCGCCCGGCCAAAGCGTGGTCACGGTGGCGCGGCCCGACATTCGCGAGGCGGTCATCGACGTCGGCGACGACATTGCGGGCGCGCTGCAGGTCGGTACGCCGTTCACGGTGCGGCTGCAGGTCGATCCGACCATCAGCACGACCGCGAAGGTCCGCGAGATCGCGCCGCGCGCCGACGCCACGACGCGCACGCGTCGCGTCCGCATCACGCTCGACAACCCGCCCGAAACCATGCGGCTCGGCACCACCGTCACCGCGACCGTGAACACCGAGCAACGGACCGTCATCCGATTGCCGTCGACGGCGATCCTGGAGCAGGACGGCAAGAGCTTCGTCTGGCTGGTGGATGACGCCAGCAACTCCGTCAAGCGCCAGGAGATCATGGTCGCCCGCAACGAGGACGGCAGCATCCGCGTCACCGGCGGCCTCGAACCCGGGCAGCGTGTCGTCACCGCCGGCGTGCACAGTCTCAAGGATGGCCAGTCCGTCCGCATCGATCAGGAATCTCAGCCGTGAAGTCCTTCAACCTCTCCGACTGGGCGCTCGAGCACCGCTCGCTCGTCTGGTATTTCATGATCGCCTTCATGGCTGCGGGCCTCTTCTCCTACGTGCATCTCGGCCGCGAGGAGGATCCGTCCTTCACCATCAAGACGATGCTGATCCAGGCCAAATGGCCCGGCGCCTCCGCCGAGGAGATGACGCGGCAGGTCACCGACCGCATCGAGAAGAAGCTCGAGGAGCTGCCGGCGCTCGACTACACCAAGAGCCTGACCGTGCCCGGCCAGACCACGGTGTTCGTCAACCTGCGCGACACGACCAAGGCGCGCGACGTCGTCCCGACCTGGCTGCAGGTGCGCAACCTGATCAACGACATCAAGGGCGACTTTCCGTCCGGCGTCGTCGGGCCGGGATTCAATGACCGCTTCGGTGATGTGTTCGGCAACATCTACGCCTTCACCAGCGATGGCCTCAGCCAGCGCCAGTTGCGCGACCGCGTCGAGGAGGTCCGCGCCAAGGTGCTGACCGTGCCCAATGTCGGCCGCGTCGACATCGTCGGCGCGCAGAACGAGGTGATCTATCTCGAATTCTCGCCGCGCAAGGTCGCCGCGCTGGGCATCGACCAGCGCACCATCCTCAACGCGCTGCAGGCGCAGAATGCGGTGTCGCCGTCCGGCGTGCTGCAGGCCGGCCCCGAGCGGGTCGCGGTACGCGTCTCCGGCCAGTTCACCTCCGAGGAGAGCCTCAAGGCGATCAACCTGCGCATCAACGACCGCTTCTTTCCGCTTACCGACGTCGCCACCATCACCCGCGGCTACGACGATCCGCCGACCTCGCTGTTCCGCTTCAACGGCCAGCCCGCGATCGGGCTTGCCATCGGCATGAAGGCCGGCGCCAACCTGCTCGATTTCGGCGAGGCGCTGAAAGAGGAGATGACCAAGGTCGTGGCCGATCTGCCGGTCGGCGTCGGCGTGCATCTGGTCTCGGACCAGCCCAAGATCGTCGAGGAAGCGGTCGGCGGCTTCACCAAGGCGCTGTACGAGGCCGTGATCATCGTGCTCGCGATCAGCTTCGTCAGCCTCGGCGTCCGCGCCGGCCTCGTGGTCGCGATCTCGATTCCGCTGGTGCTCGCGATCACCTTCCTGTTCATGGCCTACACCGGCATCTCGCTGCAGCGCATCTCGCTGGGCGCGCTGATCATCGCGCTCGGCCTGCTGGTCGACGACGCCATGATCGCGGTCGAGATGATGGTGGCGCGGCTCGAGGTGGGCGACTCCTTGCGCAAGGCCGCGACCTACGTCTACACCTCGACGGCGTTCCCGATGCTGACGGGCACGCTGGTGACGGTCGCCGGCTTCATTCCGATCGGCCTCAACAGCAGCGCCGCCGGCGAGTTCACCTTCACGCTGTTCGTGGTGATCGCCGTGTCGCTCGTCGTGTCCTGGATCGTGGCCGTGCTGTTTGCGCCGCTGCTCGGCGTCACCATCCTGCCCGCGACCTTGCCGAGTCACCATGCCGAAGGCGGCCGGCTGACGCGGATATTTCGCGCCATGCTCAATGCCTGCATGCGCAACCGCTGGACCACGATCGTCGCCACGGTCCTGATCTTCGGCCTGTCGGTGTTCGGCATGCGCTTCGTGCAGCAGCAGTTCTTCCCCTCCTCCGACCGCACCGAGCTGGTGATCGACTTCAACCTGCCGCAGAATTCCTCGATCGCCGAGACCAACGCGCAGATGGCGAAGTTCGAACAGGAGGCGCTGAAGGGCGATCCCGACATCGACCACTGGTCGACCTATGCCGGCTCCGGCGCGCAGCGCTTCGTGCTGTCGTTCGACGTGCAGCCCGCCGACGTCTCGTTCGGCCAGATCATCATCGTCACCAAGAGCCTCGAGGCGCGTGACCGCGCCCGCGCCAAGCTGCAGGCCTATCTCACCAAGACGTTCCCCGGCACCGACGCCTATGTGCACCTGCTCGACATCGGCCCGCCGGTCGGCCGCCCCGTGCAGTACCGTGTCAGCGGGCCTGATGTCGCCAAGGTGCGCGAGACAGCGCAGGAATTCGCCGGCGTCATGCGCGGCAACAGCCATCTCGGCGCCGTCATCTTCGACTGGATGGAGCCGGCGCGCGTCGTGAAGGTCGACGTCCTGCAGGACAAGGCCCGCCAGCTCGGCGTCACGTCCTCCGACATCGCCAACGCGTTGAACGGCGTGCTCGACGGCACCTCGATCACCCAGGTGCGCGACGACATCTATCTGATCGACGTGCGCGGCCGCGCCCAGGCCAAGGAGCGGCAATCGCTGGAGACCCTGCGCGACCTGCAGCTGTCGGGCTCGAACGGCCAGTCGATCCCGCTCGCGGCGCTGGCGACCTTGCGCTACCAGATCGAGCAGCCCGAGATCTGGCGCCGCTCGCGGCAGCCGACGCTGACCCTGAAGGCCAGCGTCATCGATCAGGTGCAGCCGAACACGGTGGTCGATCAGCTCAAGCCCGCCCTTGCGGCGTTCAACGCCAGGCTTCCGGCCGGCTATCAGGTCGTCACCGGCGGCAGCGTCGAGGAGAGCGCCAAGAGCCAGGCGCCGATCATCGCGGTCGTTCCGATCATGCTGTTCACCATGGCCACGATCCTGATGCTGCAGTTGCAGAGCTTCCAGCGCCTGTTCCTGGTGTTCGCGGTCGCGCCGCTGGCCTTGATCGGCGTCGTCGCGGCGCTGCTGCCGAGCGGTGCGCCGCTCGGCTTCGTCGCCATCCTCGGCGTGCTCGCGCTGATCGGCATCCTGATCCGCAACTCGGTGATCCTGATCGTGCAGATCGAGCATCTGCGCGACGAAGGCCGCCCGCCATGGGAGGCCGTGATGGAGGCGACCGAGCACCGCATGCGGCCGATCATGCTGACAGCAGCCGCGGCCTCGCTGGCGCTGATCCCGATCGCGCGCGAAGTGTTCTGGGGTCCGATGGCCTATGCGATGATGGGCGGCATCATCGTCGGCACCGTGCTGACCCTGCTGTTCCTGCCGGCGCTCTATGTCGCCTGGTTCCGGATCAAGACGCCGGAGGCGAGCGATTCAGTCGAGCCGGCAGCGCACGGCGCCTGACGCGGGGCCTGCGTGAATCGCGGATAATTGCGTGGGATAAGCCGCCCGCGTGGGTTAAAGCCCGCGCGGCGGCCGGGTAGATTCGGCCTTCATGGAAGGATGCGAATCATGACCGATCCTCAGATCGTCTGCCCCTCCTGCCGCACCGAGATCAAGCTGACCGAGCAGCTCGCAGCGCCCCTGATCGCGGAGACGCGCCGGCAGTTCGAGAAGCAGTTGCAGGCGAAAGAAGCCGATTTCGGCCGCCGCGAGGCGCAGCTCAAGGCCGCCCAGGAGCAGATCGCGCAGGCCAAGGCCGCGATCGATCAGCAGGTGGCCGCCAAGCTGAAGGCCGAGCGCGCTGCGATCGCGCAAGCCGAAGCCGAAAAGGCACGCCAGGCCGTGGCGGACGAAATGGGCAATCGCGATCGCCAGCTCGCCGAGCTGCACGAGGCCATCCTCAGCAAGGACGCCAAGCTCGCCGATGCGCAGAAGGCACAGGCCGAGATGATGCGCAAGCAGCGCGAGCTCGACGAGGCCCGCCGCGAGCTCGATCTCACCATCGAGACCAAGGTGCAGGAAAGCCTCGTCGCGGTGCGCGACAAGGCGCGGCTCGAGGCCGAGGAGTCGCTGAAGGCCAAGGTCGCTGAGAAGGAGACCCAGATCGCCGGCATGCAGCGTCAGATCGAGGAGCTCCGCCGCAAGGCCGAGCAAGGCTCGCAGCAGTTGCAGGGCGAGGCGCTGGAGATCGAGCTGGAATCGCAGTTGCGCGCACGCTTTCCCCGCGACCTCGTCGAGCCGGTGCCGAAGGGCGAGTTCGGCGGCGACGTGATCCATCGCGTGGTCGGCCCAGGTGGCCAAGCCTGCGGCGCGATCCTGTGGGAATCCAAGCGCACCAAGAACTGGAGCGATGGCTGGCTGGTGAAGCTGCGCGACGACCAGCGCGCGGCCAAGGCCGACATCGCGCTGATCGTCTCGAGCGCGCTGCCCAAGGGCGTCGACGGCTTCGACCTGATCGACGGCGTCTGGGTCGCCGAGCCGCGCTTCGCGCTGCCGCTGTCGCTGGCGTTGCGGCAGTCGCTGATCGACGTCGCCTGCAGCAAGCTCGCGCAGGAGGGCCAGCAGACCAAGATGGAGATGGTCTACGCCTATCTCACGGGGCCCCGCTTCCGCCACCGCATCGACGCCATCGTCGAGCGCTTCACCGAGATGCAGTCGGATCTCGACCGCGAGCGCAAGACGATGATGCGGCTGTGGGCCAAGCGCGAGGAGCAACTGCGCGGCGTGCTGGATTCGACGGCGGGACTCTATGGCGACCTGCAGGGCATCGCTGGCCGGGCGATGCAGGAGATCGAGAGCCTCGACGTGCTGCTGATCGAGGGCAAGAGCGAGGCGGCGGAGTAGCGCGCCGGCCGCGGCGATCCAAGGAGACCAGCGCCGCACCGCGCTTATGCTGACCCTACGCGGCCGCGTCTGGCCGCATCTCGCGTTCCGATGGCATGCGGATGCAGATGGCCGCTACTGCTTCGCCATCTGCGTGCTCGCCTGAGCGTCCCTTGGCACAGCCCCCTTGTCGACCCATTCCGGCGGGGCGCCCAGACGGTTGGCGACCATGCCGATGACCCCGGGATCCCTGCCGAACGCCTCGCATGCCGCGTTCTTCGGCTTGCCACCGAGCGCCGCGCCGATCCGTTCGATCGACGGCAGCTTCGGCAACTTGCCGAACGGGGTCTCTCCGGTGACCAGCATCTGGCCGAAATCTGCGCTGAACGAACTCGCCAGATCATAGGCATCGCCGGCCTGCGAAAGCACCGGCGAGTTGGTGAACGAATTGGCGCCGCGCGCCCACACCATTGCGGCCTGCTGCCGGCCCTTGCGGTCGAGCGCTTCAGCCTCGATCGTGAGACTGCCGAGCCCGATCGGCAGCCGCGGCACCGGAACGGGAACGCCGAGCGCGCCCGGCACGGCCGACACGACCTTGGACGCACCGGCGGCGACCGGATCGGTCGGCGTCGCCTGGGTGATGAAGGTGCGCGTCGTCAAATCGGCCCTCTGATTGGGCGCTACGACCGTGAAGCGTTCGCTTAGATTGAGACACAGCGCGCGGTCGACGGCATTGGCGACGAGCTGCCGCTGCTGGTCCGTCAGCACCGCGCCGGCCTGGCCCGAGAAGGATGTCGGCATGATCCGCACGGTCTGGGCCGCGAGGACATTGTCCTTGTCGACGTTGAGCTGCGATTTGGCGAGCACGCCGTTCGATTCCGCCAGCGCCTGATAGGATGCGAGCGCGCCGCTCTGCGTCATCTGCGCCGTGGCGCAACCCGACAGGCCGAGCGCCGCGCACAGCATCGTCAGGCGGATGGTGGCGGGGGCACAGGATCTCACGAAAGCCGCGACGTCGATCTCGACCATGCTTCTCCCGCCTCACGCCAACGATCATCGCCCTCTCGCGGGCGGCGCATCCTTCTCCGAGATTTCGGACGGCGTGGGGCGGAAGCATGGAGAGATGTTTCGAAACGGCACCAACCAAGGAGAGAGTGCGGCGAGCGTGTGCGCGGCGCCGCTACCGCGGGCTCACAATCCGCAGGTGATGGCGATGACGCCTGCTACGGCCAGCACGGCGCCCAGCCAGGCCGCCGGCGCGGGCCTTCGCCCGGTGCTCCACCACAGCAGCGGCAGGATCATGACGGGCGTCGTCGACGACAGGCTAGAAACGATTCCAACGGGCCGGCTCGTCAGAGCAAACAAGACGAGCGTCATGCCGATGCCCATCCCGAGCACACCGCTGAGCGCCGATCGGATGACGATTGATCTATCCACCGCGGCCGAGTTGCGGAAACCCGGAACGACGGACAAAGTGAGCAAGGCTGCCAATCCGATCGCGGCACGAATGGACGTGGCCAACGCCGGGTCGAGGCCGGCAGCCATCACGGGACGCGCGATCAGGACAGCCGCCGCTGCGAACAGCGCCGCCGCGAGACCGAACACGAGCCCCACGCGCAGCGAGCCGTGTGTCTCCTGGGCGATGGTGCCAGGCTGCCTGAAGATGATTGCGACGGACACGCCGCCGACGATACACCCTACTCCCATGATCTTGATCGCCGACAGTGCTTCACCAAGCCACAAATAACCAAGCACGGCCGCAAATGCAGCCCAGCTGGCATAGACAACGGCCGTCAGGCGTGGCCCCAGTCGCGCCAGTGCAGCATAGAAGCAGGAGTCGGCGACGACGACCCCGAGCAGGCTCGATGCAGCCAGCATCAGCAGCTGATCCCCCGGCGGCGCGGCCCAGCGGCCTCGCAGCGTCACCAGGGCCAGCATGGTGAGGAGCGCCGCTGCGAGACGGATCGCGTTGAACCTGACGGGACCGAGTTGGCGAACGGCCGACGGCGCAATGAGGTTGCTGACGGCGATGCTGAAAGCAGCCGCCAGTGCAGCCAGATCGGAGAGCATGATGAACGGCCACACTGCAGAGCGATCTGTTCTGATCGTCCAGCAATCTGGCCCTGGCAACGGCCGCGGTCAAGCAATCACATCGCCGACGACACACGCCATCGTCCCGCGGGAAGCCAGTACCCCACGGCATTGGTCACGACAGTGCCGCCGAGCCGGATGCCCGCCAGCGCGGGACACGACAATGGTCGTGACGCACATTCACTAACATTGGCCTCACAGTTGGAGCCGTTCTGGGATCTTCCCCGAGACCCCTGACAGCCGTCGGCTGTCGGGGGCGAGACCGGCTCACCCCACGACCTTGTCCAATGTGATCGGCAAATCCCGAATACGCTTGCCGGTGGCGTGATAGACCGCGTTGGCGATCGCCGCGGCGACGCCGACGATGCCGATCTCGCCGACGCCCTTGATGCCCATCTTGTTGATGATGCGATCCTCCTCGTCGACGAAGATCACCTTGATATCGTGAACGTCGGCATTCACCGGCATGTGATACTCGGCGATATTGGCGTTCATGATGCGCCCGAAGCGCTGGTCGATCTGGGCCTCCTCGTGCAACGCCATGCCGATGCCCATGACGACGCCGCCCATGATCTGGCTCGAGGCTGTCTTGGTGTTGAGGATGCGCCCGGCGGCGACGGCATTGACGATGCGCGTCACCCTGACGACGCCGAGCTCCTCGTCGACCTTCACCTCGGCGAAGACCGCCGAATGCGTGTTGTGCGCGTGCTTGTCGTCGTCCTCGAACTCCGAGCCGCGCTCCTTTTCGATCCGGTCCATGCCGCCATGGCGCATGACGTCGGCCATGGGCACCGAACGATTGCGATCCGCGATGGCAACGATCGCGCCATCCGCGAGCGTCACCTCGTCGGCCTCGAGCCCCTGCAACGGCGAGCCCGGGACGGTGTGCGCGATCTTCAAAAGCTCCGCCCGGATATCATCAGCGGCGTTGACGATCGCATGCGAGATCGAGGCTGCGGTCCATGAGCCGCCCTCCACCGGCGCCTTCGGCAGCGTGGAGTCGCCGAGCTTCACATTGATGCTGTCGAGCGGCACGCCGAGCATGTCGGCGGCAACCTGCGCCATGATCGTGTAGGTTCCGGTTCCGATATCGGAGGTCGCGCTCGACACCTCGACATGTCCGTTGGCCGTCATCACGATCCGCGTCGCGAACGGCATCTGCAAGGCCTCCCAGGCCCCGCTCGCCATCCCCCAGCCGACGAGTTCTCGGCCGTCACGCATCGAACTCGGTTCCGGGCTGCGCTTCGACCAGCCGAAGGCCCCGGCGCCCTGCTGATAGCACTCCTTCAGCCGCTTGCTGGAGAACGGCAGATCCTTGTCCTGATCCCGATCGGAATAGCAGCGCAGGCGCAATTCGAGCGGATCCATCTTGAGCGCGACGGCGAGCTCGTCCATCGCGCATTCGAGACCGTAGACGCCGCTGGCGGCGCCGGGCGCGCGCATGTCGCCCGGCGTCGGCACGTCGAGCCTGGCGAGCCGATGCGTCGCGCGCGAAGTGACGGAGGTGTAGAGCACCTCGCCCCAGCCGATGTCGTTGCGCGAGAACGCCTCGTGCTGCGAGGTCATTGCGATGGCTTCATGCGTCAGCGCCGCCAGCGTGCCGTCCTCACGGGCGCCGAGCGCCAGCCGCTCGATCGTCGCCGGACGATAGCACAAGCCATACATCTGGGCACGGCTGAGCACGACGCGCACCGCGCGCTTCAGCTTCAGCGCCGCCATGGCCGCGAGCACCACCTGGTATTGCGGGCGCAGGCCGGAGCCGAACGCGCCGCCGACGAATGGCGACATCACCTGGACGTCGTCCTCCTTCAATCGGAAAACGCTGCAGACATAGCGCTGCACGTTCTGCACGCCCTGGGTCTTGTCGTAGACCACGAGCTTGCCGCCCTCGCGCCAGAGCACGGTCGACGCATAGAGCTCCATCGGGTTGTGATATTCGATCGGCACGCCATAGTCGGCATGGTGACGCACGGCTGCGCCGGCGAGCGCCTTTGCCGCGTCGCCGCGCGGCTTGACCGGCTTGTCGACCTTGAACGCCTGCTCGCGCCGCGCATGCAGGTCCGTCGCGAATCTCTCGACCTCATAGTCGATCTCGACCAGCGTTGCGGCGAAGCGTGCAATGTCCTCGTCCTCGGCGACGACCAGTGCCACCGGCTGGTAGTTGAAATGCACTCTGTCATCGTAGAGCGGGCGATAGGGCGAGCCGTCCTCCGGCGCGACCTCGTCGCGATAGTCGTCATCCTTGTCCGCCATGCTGACCCGGTTGGCGTGAGTCAGCACGTCGATGACGCCGTCAACCGCCAGCGCGCGGCTGGTATCGATGCGCATGATCCGCCCCCGCGGAATGGTGGAACTGACCACGACGCCGAAGGCGAGATCGGGCGCGGTGAACTCGGCGGCATATTTGGCGACACCGGTGACCTTGGCGCGGCCGTCGACGCGGGAGGTGGCTGTGCCGATGTGAGCTGTCATGACATCACCGGATGGTCTTGATGGCTTGAATCTGGGGCGTTGCGTTCGCGGCCTGGGTCAGGGTGCGGACGATGGCGCGGCGCGCGAGCGGGATCTTGAAGGCGTTGTGCCCGGAGCTTTGGGCCTCCTTGAGCAGAATGTCCGCGGCGCGGCCGAATGTCTGGGGATCCGGCGCCTGCCCGCGCAGCGCCTCCTCGGCAGCCTGGTTGCGCCACGGCTTGTGGGCGACACCACCGAGCGCCAATCGCGCTTCGCGGATCTGGCCGCCGTCGAGCGCGAGCGCAGCGGCAACTGAGACCAGCGCGAACGCATAGGACAGGCGATCGCGGATCTTCAGATAGCTGTGATTCGAAGCAAAGCCCCGCGGCGGCAGCTCGATCGCGGTGATGATCTCGTCGGCACGCAGCGTGTTGTCGAGATCCGGACGGTCGCCAGGCAGCCGGTGGAAATCGGCGAAGGCGATGAGGCGCTCGCTGGAGGCGCCTGTAACATGCACCGTGGCGCCGAGCGCGGCCAGCGCGACGCACATGTCGGAGGGATGGGTCGCGATGCAGTCGGCGCTGGTGCCGAGGATGGCGTGGCCTCGGTTGAGGCCATCGATGGCCGAGCAGCCGGCGCCGGGCGTGCGCTTGTTGCAGGGCGTGGCGACGTCGTAGAAATAGGCGCAACGTGTCCGCTGCAGCAGGTTGCCGCCGGTCGAGGCCATGTTGCGCAGTTGCGCCGAGGCGCCGGCGAGGATCGCGCTCGCCAGCAGCGGATAGCGGCTCTCGATGACCGGGTGATAGGCCAGCGTGCTGTTCGGCACCAGCGCGCCGATCCTGACGCCGCCGGCGCTCGTCTCCTCCACCTTCGTCAACGGCAGGCGGCTGATGTCGATCAGCTGACGCGGCTGCTCGACGTGATACTTCATCAGGTCGATCAGGTTGGTGCCGCCGGCGATGAACCTGGCTTCCGGCACCGCCGCCTTGAGCTTGACGGCCTCGGCGACATCGCTCGCGCGGGCATAGTCGAAATTGTTCATCGTCCTCCTCCCATCGCCTGTTCGATGGCGCCGACGATGTTCGGATAGGCGCCGCAACGGCAGATGTTGCCGCTCATCAGCTCGCGGATCTCCTCCTTCGTCTTCGCCCTGCCCTCGGCGATCAGGCCGGCCGCCGAGCAGATCTGGCCCGGCGTGCAATAGCCGCACTGGAAGGCGTCGTGATCGATGAAGGCCTGCTGCAGCGGGTGCAGCTCATCACCCTTGGCGAGTCCCTCGATGGTCGTGATCTCGGCGCCATCCTTCATGACCGCGAGCGTCAGGCAGGAGAGCACGCGGCGGCCGTCGATCAGCACGGTGCAGGCGCCGCACTGGCCGTGATCGCAGCCCTTCTTGGTGCCGGTGAGATCGAGATGGTTGCGCAGGAGATCGAGCAGCGTGGTCCAGGGCGCCACCGGCAGGGTACGCAATTCGCCGTTGATCTGAAGCGTGACGGACAGAGGCGCAGGCCTGGAAAGGGGTAAGGCATTCTCGCGCGACGCGCTCATGCGGGATCTCCATTGACGGACCCGCATCAACCCGCGATGGCGCCAATGGTTCGCAACAATTTTTCAGCAGCGGCCAGCGGGACTTGCCCAGGCCAGCACGTGCAAAGGGCGGACGGTGCAACCGCCTGGTCGGTCGCGTCGCCGTCCGGCTCAAGCGGCGCGGCCGAGCCACGCCCGCATTTTCTCCGCCAGGCTGCGGCGGCGCGGTCCGTCCTGCGCCTCGTCATCGACGGCGGCCGCATCCTCAGGCGGCATGGCCTCAGCGCCGGGATCAAGCCCGTCCTCACTTTGGCGGCTCACATCGGCATCCGGCGCGACCGGGGTGGGCAGCAGCGACTTGATCGCGGCGGCGACCGCTTCGATGCGCTCGAGGTCGGCGGGCTCGCGTTCCATCGCTACGGGTTCGGCCGGCAGCGGGGCTAGGTCCGCCTCCACCGACATAGCCGTCGTCTCCAAGACGATCGGTTCGGATTGATCGAGGCCGGGCGCCGCAGCCGCAAGCACGGCTTCGGCGGGCTGCTCGCCCTGCACGTCGATCGCGAGGTCGGCGATCTCCGGCGCCGGGGCGGGCTGCTCTACGATCCGGCTGCGGCGCTTCCTGGCCGTTGCAGGCTTTGCCGCGAGCGCCGCCGTCTCCACCGCGGGCTTCTCGACCGGCTTCTTGTCAGCGGCGGTCTTCGCCGCCACCTCGGGCGCGGACTTCGCTTTGGTCTTGCGGATCAGGCCTGCCAGCGCGTAGGGCCCGACAGTCTCCAGGAAGGTCTTCTCATGGTCGCGCGACAGCCGCCCCACTGCCGCATCGAGCGGCAGCCAGTCGACGGCGCGGACATCGTCCATCAGCGGCTGCGACGGCTCGCCGGCCGCTTCCATGCGCCAGTAGTGCACGACCTTGGAGCGCGTGCCCGTGTCGTAGACCAGGGTGCCGAGGAATTCATGCACGGTGACCTTGTGGCCGGTCTCCTCCAGCACCTCGCGCTTGGCGGCGTCGCGGGGCGTCTCGCCATCGTCGAGCTTGCCTTTCGGCAGCACCCATTCGTCACGCTTGCGCAGGCGCACGACCGCGATGCGCGGCGGCTGTTCCCGCCGCAGCACGATGCCACCTGCCGCCATGATCGGCGCTCTCGCCATCGCCTCTCCCGAGCCGCAACGACCGCAACTCCCGCGGTCTGATTCGTCAGTTGAACGCTCCGATATAGGACTGCGCAACGACGAAATCGAGATTGCGCAGGCAGGGACCCGACATTCATCCGGCGGCGACGCGCCTGCGCCACAGTGGCTGGCCGGCGCGAATGCGGGCGCCCTCCGTGACATTGGGACAGAACGTGAAGTCGCCCGGCGCGAGCAGGATGATGGTCGAGCCGTGCTCGAACCAGCCGAGCTCGTCTCCCTTGCGCACATTGTTGTGACAGGGGTAGGCGAGCGGCCGCTCGGTCTGCGCGTTCAATACGCGGTCGAGCGCATGCAGGCGGATGCTCGCGACCAGGATCGCCGCCACCGGCACGATCGTGAACGGCTCGCCCGAGGCGAGATGCGTGCGGATCACGGCGCGCTCGTTCTTGCAGAACAGCCGCTCGACCCGCTTCAGCGCGATCGGATTGACGTTCCAGACGTCGCCATGGATCAGGCTGACATGCTCGAGCGTCATGTCGTAGGGCGCATGGAAGCGGTGATACATGCTCGACGTGAGACGCAAGGTGACGAAGCAGCCGTTGCGGTGGGTGTCGACCACGGCGGGATCGGCGACGAGCTCGCGCAATGAATAGGGTGCGCCCTTGATCTGATAGAGCTCGCCGTCGCGGATCAGGCCGTGGGCGCCGATGATACCGTCCGACGGGCTCGTGACGATGGCAGGATCGGGATCGAACGGCCGCAGGCCGGGCTTCAGCTCGCGCGTGAAGCAGGCGTGCAGGCTCTTGAAGCGGTTCTCCTTGGCCTCGGAGAGATCGAGGTCGGAGAACAGCTTCCACAGCGCGATCGAGGCGTCGCGGACCAGCGGATTCTCGATCTTGGAGAACCAGCCCATGAAACGGGTCAGCGCGGCGCGCGGCACGCGGTTGGTGAGCAGGAAGTTGAGGTCTTCCTGTTGGGTGACGGAGGCGATCAGGCTTTTGACTGTCATGAATCTGTCAGCAGGAGTGGTTAGCGCTTTTGGACATGATGGAAAACTCGATTCCTTATGTATCGCTCGCCGTTGGCGCTGCCGTGACGGCCGCCATGGCCCCGAAGGTCAAGGCCCGCATCGAGCTGTCGCGCGCCAAGCACCGCTCGCTGGCCGGCCATTCCAAGATGTCGCGCCGGATCTCCAGGCTGATCCCGCGCTATGAGTTCGAGATCGACGACTTCTTCCGCTCCGACGGCGCGCCGCAGGCGATCGCCACGAAGCGCCAGGACGGCTTCTTCCGACTCGGCGCGTTGTTCCAGGAGAGGTTCGCCAAGAGCCGCGCGCTGACGGCGGAGGCCGCAAGCCGCATCTCCGACCTGCAGTTCACCCAGAGCTACCGGGTCCCCTTCCAGTACAGCCGTCTGGTCAAGGAGCAGCTCGGCGCCGGCTCGTTCATGCAGGCCTCCTCGGGCGTCACCCTGACCGATCTCGACGGCAACCGGTTCTACGACCTCACCGGTTCCTACGGCGTCAACATCTTCGGCTACGACTTCTACAAGGAGTGCATCGCAGCCGCCGAGCGGCGCGCGAGCGCGCTCGGCCCGGTGCTCGGGCTCTATCACCCGGTCGTCGCCGACAACGTAAAGCGCCTGACCGAGCTGTCCGGCATGGACGAGGTCTCGTTCCACATGTCCGGCACCGAGGCGGTGATGCAGGCGGTGCGGCTCGCGCGCTACCACACCGGTCGCAGCCATCTGGTGCGTTTCGCCGGCGCCTATCATGGCTGGTGGGGCGACGTGCAGCCCGGCGTCGGCAATCCGATTGCGCCGCACGAGACCTACACGCTCGCCGAAATGTCCGAGCGAACCCTGCATGTCCTGCGTACCCGCCGCGACATCGCCTGCGTGCTGGTCAATCCGCTGCAGGCGCTGCATCCGAACGGCAACGCGCCTGGCGATTCCGCGCTGGTCGATTCCTCGCGCAAGGGGAAGTACGACCGCGAGGCCTACACCGCCTGGCTGAAGCAGCTGCGCGATGTCTGCACGGAACGGGGCATCGTGCTGCTGTTCGACGAAGTCTTCCTCGGCTTCCGGCTCGCTCCGGGCGGCGCACAGGAGTATTTCGGCATCACAGCCGACATGGTCACCTACGGCAAGAGCCTCGGCGGCGGACTGCCGATTGGCGTCGTCTGCGGCAAGCGCGAATTGATGCGCCGCTTCCGCGACGACCGCCCGGCCGACATCTGCTTCGCGCGCGGCACCTTCAACTCGCATCCTTACGTGATGGCGGCAATGGACGAGTTCCTGAGCCGGCTCGACAGCCCGAACTTCCGCGCCATCTATGACGGGCTGGACGAGACCTGGAACGGCCGTGCCGCGCAGCTCAACGCGGAGCTCACCGCCAAGGAGCTGCCGGTGCGCGTCTCCAATCTGCAGTCGATCTGGCTGGTCGAGTACACCGTGCCGTCGCGCTACAATTGGATGCTGCAATACTATCTGCGCGCCGAGGGCTTGGCGCTGAGCTGGGTCGGCACCGGCCGCTTCATCTTCAGCCTGAACTACACCGACGCCGATTTCGCCGAGGTGACCAGGCGCTTCGTCTCGGCGGCCGAGAAGATGAAGCAGGATGGCTGGTGGTGGAACGACGGCACACTCACCAACAAGGCGATCAAGCGCCAGATCCTGAAGGAAATGCTTGGCGCCGCGTTCGGGCGCTGAGGCCAGCGCCTCCCCCGCTTGCGAGGGAGGTCGGCGGGCTCGCAGAGCCCGACGGGTGGGGGCCGCGGCACGACGCACTCTCACGATCAGCGGAGCAAGCCTGCCCCCTCCCCGACCCTCCCCCGCAAGCGGGAGAGGGGGCGCACTGCCCTTGCCGCGACAGCCTGCGTTCAACATCGACAGCCCCCACAAACACCGATGCCCGGGACCGGCCCGGGCATCGCGCAACTCCGACGCATCGGTCCGATCAGGCGTGCTGCTCCTCGAGGGTCTCGCCCATGAGATGCAGGCCCGGATCGATCAGCTCGCCGCGCAGCAGCGCCAGTGGCGCCGAGCGGTACTGCATGAAGTCGTTGAACGGGTCGGTGATGATCTTGGTCATCCAGACGAGGCCGGTCTCGACATCGCGGATGAAGAACAAATGGATGGTGCGGAACAGCAGGCCGCCGATGCCGATCACGAGCCAGAGCTTGGCGGTTTCGCGGACGAACTCCATCGCCGTGGTCCAGGGCGGCAGCAGGCCGAACAGGGTCGGCTGCAGATACAGCACCACGGGGGCCGCGGCCCAGATCGACATCAGCACGACCTTGCGCTGCAGATTGTAGCCGACCTTGATCTCTTCCTTGTGCTCGTGGGTCGCCTGGTTGACGTGGTCGTAGCCCTTCGGCTCGAAGAAGAAGTGGCCCGCCTGGCGCGAGGTCATCGACACCAGCCAGCCGATCAGCGCCGAGACCAGCGGATCGAACACCATCATCACGTAGGCGATCATGAAGCTGAGCGCGCTGACAAAGTGCAGGCTCTGATTGATACGGCTGTGATGATAGTAGCGATGGTCGTCCCAGCGCTGGATCCGCAGCTGCTCCAGGAAATGCTTGATCATGGTTGCTCCGAAGAATGAGTTGCAGGTCGTGTACAGGGATTCGGTGTAGATGGTGTGACATCATCAAGATGTCACACGATCGGACGCAGTGAAACGTTTTGGACTACGGAGAACGCCGCAGCGGCGGTAGACGGTGGCCGCGGCTTCAAGCCGCGGCAGCACGCTCCAGCTTGCGGAAACGGACCAGCGAGAAATGGCCGAGCGGCGGGATCAGCCGGCGCTCGACCAGCTCCATGCGCTGCGCTCCGGCGAGCCAGCGCATGTAGCGCGACCAGCCGAATTCGGCGGTGCGGAAGCCGAGGCGGCGCACGACCGGCTGCAACGCCTGCTCGATCACGCGGCGCATGCCGGCATCGGCGCTGACGCGGGTCAGGATGATCAATTCGCCGCCCGGGCGCAGGACGCGGGCGAACTCATCGAGCGCGACCTCCGGGTTCGGCACCGCGGTGACGACATATTGCGCCATCACGACGTCGAACGAATCGTCGGGGAAATCGAGCTGCTCCGCGTCCATCACCGCAAGCCCCTCGACGTTCTTCAGCCGCTGGTCGGCGACGCGGCGCATCGCCTTGCCGAGCATCGCCTCGGAGATGTCGGTGCCGAACACGCGCACATGCGGCGCATAGAGCGGCAGCGAAATGCCGGTGCCGACACCGACCTCGAGCACGCGGCCGCCGAGCTTGTTGGTGGCCGATATCGCGGCCTGGCGGCCCTTCTCGAACACGCCGCCGAACACGAGGTCGTAGATCGGCGCCCAGCGGTCATAGGCCTGCTCGACCTGCTCGCGATCGAAGTCGAGCTCCCGCGCGCCGTCGAGCTTCATGGTTTCTGCCATCGTTACATCTCACTTGGTTTGGAATTGATCGAGTGACGCAAGATCCGCCGTCAGCTGCGCACCGCGCTCTGGCCGGCCAGCACCGGGGTCGGTCGCACGACGCGGGACGGCTGCAGCACGGCGAGATTGCCGATGAACTGGCGCGCGCTGTTCTCCCAGGAGCGGTCGAGCGCGAACGCCCGGCAGGTCTCGCGCGACATCGTCAGCGCCTTCAGGCACGCCGCGCGCAGATCCCAGTCGATCGCCCCGATCGGATGGTCGGCGATGACGTCGAGCGGACCGGTCACGGGGAAGGCCGCGACCGGCGTGCCGCACGCCAGCGACTCCAGCTGCACCACGCCGAACGTATCGGTCAGGCTGGGAAACACGAAGACGTCGGCGGCCGCCATGTGCGCGGTCAGGTCCTTGCCGGTCTTCTCGCCGAGGAAATGCGCGGTGGGGAAGCGACGCTCGAGCTCCGCCTTCTGCGGACCGTTGCCGATCACGACCTTCGAGCCCGGCAGGTCCAGCGACAGGAACGCCTCGAGGTTCTTCTCGACCGCGACACGGCCGACGGTCATGAACACCGGGCGCGGCAAATCGAGCGTGACCGGCTCATCCGGATTGAACAGTTTCGTATCGACGCCGCGGGTCCAGAAACCCAGCTTCTTGAAGCCGCGCGACGCGAGGTCCTGCTTCAGCGAATTGGTCGCCACCATGGTCATCGCGGCCGCATCGTGGAAGCGGCGCATCACCCAGTAGCCGACGGCATCGGGAATGCCGGTGCGCACCGAGACATACTCAGGGAAGCGCGTCGTGTAGGACGTCGTGAACGGCAGGCCGTGGCGCAGGCAGTAGCGGCGCACCGCCCAGCCGATCGTGCCTTCGGTGGCGATATGGATCGCATCGGGTGCTGCGGCCTCGATGCGGCGGGCGATCTCGCGGCCGTTGGTCACGGCGAGGCGCAGGCCCGGATAGGTCGGCACGCCAAACGACGGAAACCCCTCCGGCGTGAGGAATGTGATGTCGGCGCCGAGGCCTGTGGCCGCGCGCGCCAGCGAGGTGAGCGTGCGCACGACGCCGTTGACCTGAGGGTGCCAGGCGTCGGTTGCGATTAAGATCCGCATAAGGCGATCCGGAAAGTTGCAGCGATTCTGAACAGCCGCAAAATCCGACATTGTTATTTCAGGCGTGTGACGTCATCGAACTGTCGAAGGGTCTTTTTGCCCGCAACTGCTGTTTTCCCCGCGATCCGTGGCCGTCTCGTGCGGGCGCTGTCGTGAAACCGTCATGAAACAAACGGTTAAGCCGACGAAACCGTTTTGCGTGCAGCGCGCAAACGCAACGAAACTTTTCTCCCCTATGAGTTGCAGCATCGGGCGTTGGTCAATGCGCCGCAAAGAATGATGACAGGCAACTGATTTTGACGACGCCGGCCGAGACAAGCACGGCGCGCACCAAGCGATCAAACGAGGGGACGTCCATGGTCACGCCGGGCACAGTGTATTCGTCATCCCGCATTCTCTTTGGTGTACTCGTCGCATCCGCAATCGTGGCGGCGACGCCGACGCAGGCCGCGCCTCCGGCCCCGCTTCCCTTCCCGTTCCTGCTGCCGCCGCCGATGGCGGCCTATGAGCCGCCGGCGACGGCGCCGCAACTGATCACACCGCGCGAGTACGAGGCGACCGCCTATGAGTTGCCGGCGCGGCTGCGCCGCCAGGTCGTGAGCTATTCGACTCGCGAGGCGCCGGGCACGGTCGTGATCGATACGCCTAACAAGTACCTCTACTACGTGCTCGGCAGCGGCCAGGCAATGCGCTACGGCATCGGCGTCGGCCGCGACGGCTTCACCTGGTCGGGCGTGCAGTCGGTGACCAGGAAGGCGGAATGGCCGGACTGGACGCCGCCGCCGGAGATGATCGCACGCCAGCCATATCTGCCGCGTCACATGGCCGGCGGTCCCGGCAATCCGCTCGGCGCCCGCGCGATGTATCTCGGCGGCACCGTCTACCGCATCCACGGCACCAACGCGCCGGAGACGATCGGCACCCATGTGTCGTCGGGCTGCATCCGCCTGACCAACCAGGACGTGATCGACCTCTATTCCCGCGTCAGCGTCGGCGCCAAGGTGATCGTGCTGCCGATGGAGCGCCGCGCCGATCTCGGCCGCATGACACGCTAGCCCGCGCCGCTCGTTCCTTCCTCCGGATCCTCCCTGACTGGACCGCCGAGGCCCAAAAGCCGCGGCGGTCATTTCTTTGCGCGCATGTCGGCGTTCACCATCACGGCCGATTGATGATGATCCGCGTCACGGGCTGCCCTGGCGCGCCTCCGTCCGGCCCTGTAAGCTCGGCAATCTTGTATTAACCGCGATCTCGCCGCTTCCGGCATGGGCCGGCGTGGCAGCTGGAGTCCGTGGATCCGACATGAACCTTCCGACACCGCGACCGGATTGGCAGAGCAGGCCGCATCCGCTCGCCCCGAGAACGCAGCCTCCGCCGCGGCGCTCGCCGCCCCGGCTGCGGCTGATCCTGATCGGCGCCGCCGGCCTTGCCGCCATCGTGCTGGTCGGCATCATCATCGTGGAGGTGTTTCTGTTCTCGGGCAGCACGCCGGCGCCGCAGCTGACCCAACTGCCGCCGCTGCCGCCGGCCACGCGCAATTCGATCATCATGACGCCGGTCTCGATCTCGCTCGGCGCGATTCGCGACGCCGCCGAAAAGGCCACGCCGCGCAATTTCGCCGGCAAGGCCGACAATCCCGTCAACCAGATCCTGCAGAATGCCGACATCGGCTGGACCGTCACCCGCGGCGCCATCGCCGCCACCGGCACCCAGGACACTCTGTCGCTGGCGACGCCGCTCTCGGGCCGGCTGAACGTCACCGGATCGCTGTCCGCCAAAGCAACCGGCGCGCTCGGCGACGCCATCGGCGGCCTGCTCGGCTCGGATGCGGCCAAGCAGATCGGCGGCATCAACATCAAGAATCTGAACGCCACCGCCGACATCAAGGGCAACGTGCTGATCGCGATGCGGCCGCGGCTGGCCGCCGCCTGGTATGTCGAGCCGAACTTCACCGCCCAGGTCAATCTCGGCGACACCGCGCTGACCGTCGCCGGCGCCCGCGTCAACGTGCCCGCGCAGATGAAGCCGGTCATCGACAAGACCGTCAACGACCAGCTCAGCGCGCTCAGCGACAGGCTGCGCAAGGACCCGACCGTGCGGCGCGTGGCGCAGGCGCAGTGGGCCCGCGCCTGCCGCTCGGTGCCGCTTCAGGGCACCACGCCGGGACTGCCCGCGGTCTGGCTCGAGATCAAGCCGACACGGGCGCTGGCCGCGCAGCCCGCGATCGATGCCAACGCCGTCAGCGTCACCATGGGAATCGAAGCGGAGACCCGGGTCACGGCCGCCGAGACCAAGCCGGAGTGTCCGTTCCCGGACAAGATCACGATCATTCCACCCACCGCCGGCGCCATCAACGTCGCGGTTCCGATCGACGTCCCGTTCACCGAGCTCAGCAAGCTCGTCGACTCGCAGCTCGCCGGGCGGACGTTCCCCGAGGACGGCTCCGGCCCGGTCGCGGTCACGGTGAAGCACGCGACCGTCGTGCCCTCGGGCAACCGGCTGCTGATCTCGCTGCAGGTGAAGGGCAAGGAGAAGGAGAGCTTCTTCGGCCTCGGCGCCGACGCGACCGTGCACATCTGGGGACGCCCCATGGTCGATCAGGCGCAGCAGATCCTGCGGCTGTCGGACCTGCAGCTCGCCGTCGAATCCGACGCGGCGTTCGGCCTGCTCGGCGCCGCCGCGCGCGCCGTGGTGCCGCATCTGCAGCGCGCGCTGCTGGAACGTTCGGTGGTCGATCTCAAGCCTTTCGCCGACAACGTCCGCGACAAGATCGCGACCGCGGTCGCCGAGCTGCAGAAGAACGAGAACGGCATCCGCGTCGATACCGACATCAACAACCTCGCTTTGACCGACATCGCCTTCGACGCCACCGTGCTGCGCGTGATCGCCTCGGCGGAGGGCACGATGTCGGTTCGAGTCAATACGTTGCCGGGACTGTGACAGGCCGTTTCGGAATGTCGCATCCCGTCGCTGCGGGCGTTCGGATCGTGCAACGACCGGCAACGATTCAATCGGGCCTGACCTGGTCTGCGGCCACTCACGAATGTCCGCACCGTTTCCGGTAACCCGATGCAGCCGCATCGCGCGAGCGTGCTGCGGCCCCGAGGCCATACGTTTCGCGAGGCTTGACGCGCCCTCACGGAAGCCGCAACACGGCGCAGGGAGAGATTGTCGGGCCTTGTCCGCGCGCCCGTCGCAGGAAACATTCCGTAACAAAATTCTTCGCAAAACGCCGCGATTCTAGGTCACTTGTCGGTATGGCCCAGACACAACCACACATTCTTGTCGTCGAGGACGACCGCGAGACGCGGACGCTGATCGCGAAATATCTGCGCAACAATGCCTGTAACGTGACCACCGCGACCGACGGCCGCGAGATGACCCGCATCATGGGCGACCACCGTGTCGATCTCCTGATCCTCGACGTCATGCTGCCCGGCGAGGACGGCCTGACCTTGTGCCGCAAGCTGCGCGCGGAATCGCAAGTGCCGATCATCATGCTCACCGCGCGCGGCGAGGACGTCGACCGCATCCTCGGATTGGAGATGGGCGCCGACGACTATCTGCCAAAACCGTTCAATCCGCGCGAGCTGCTCGCCCGCATCAACGCGGTGCTGCGCCGACAGGCGGCCGCGATGACGGCGAGCGCAACCGAAGGCGCGACCGCGCTGAGCTTCCTCGGCTGGACGATCGACTTCCGGCTCCGCGAACTACGCAATCCCGAAGGCGCGCGCGTCGCGATGACGAGCGCCGAATTCGATCTGCTCCGCACCTTCTGCGAGCGGCCGGGCCGCGTGCTGTCGCGCGACAGCCTGCTCGACCTGACGCAGGGCCGCAGCGCCGGCTCGTTCGAGCGCTCGATCGACGTGCTGGTCAGCCGCATCCGCCGCAAGATCGAGCCGGACCCGCAGGAGGCCACCATGATCAAGACCGTGCGCTCCGGCGGCTACATGTTCACGCCCGTCGTCGAGGTGGTGACCGGCCCGCAAAGCCATTGACCGGCCGGATCGAATGGCGATGTCATGATGTCGTTCGGCTTTCTCAACCTCAAGGGAATCCGCGGCCAGATCACGGCGCTGGTGGCCATTTCGATCGTGGCGCTCCATGCCATCATCACGGCGACGTTCCTGATCTATCGCGCCGAGCAGCCCGACCCCGAAAACGAAGTCGGGCCGTTTCAGCTCGCGACCGCCATCCGCATTCTTGGACGCGCGCCCGCTGCCGAACGGCCGCGACTGATCTCCGACATTGCCCGCGCCTATCCCGAGTTCGAGCTCAAGCCTCACGCGGGACCTCTGCCGGATGGCCGCCGGCGCGAGCCGGCCGGCCCCGACGTCGAGGCCGGGACCGGTGGCGACGAGCGCCACCCGGCGCCTCAGGAGATGGCCGACGGACGGCCTCACGGTCCAGGCGGCTTTCGCGGCCTTGGCCCCGGCTATCGCATCTTCATGCCGCCGCCCGGCTCCCAGACGCGCACCGTCGTCTTCGCCCTTCCCGACGGCAACATGGTCTCTGCGCGGATGGCCGACCGGCCACACCGGCCACCGTTCTGGGGCGCCCCATGGCTGACGACGATCATGTTCGCGCTGATCAGCACGACACTGCTCGGCCTGTGGGCGGCCCGTGCGCTGACCTCACCGCTGTCGAGCTTCGCGAAGGCTGCCGAGAGCTTCAGCCTCGATGGCGATGCCACTGCCCTGCCCGAGCGCGGACCGGAAGAGATCCGGTCGCTGGCGCGCGCCCTGAACCGGATGCGCCAACGCATCACGGCGCTGATGAACGACCGGACCAAGATGCTGGCGGCCATCAGCCACGATCTGCGGACACCGCTGACCCGCATGCGGCTGCGCTGTGAGTTCGTCGAGGACGAACTGCAGCGCAATCGCATGCTGGCCGATCTCGATCAGATGCATGCGATGCTGGGCTCGGTGCTGTCATTCTTGCGCAACGGCCGCAAGCTCGAGCCGACGACGCTGGTCGATATCGCGAGCATCCTGCAGCTCGTCGCCGACCAGTTCGCCGATGTCGGCCACAGCGTCACCTATGTCGGCCCGGCGCACGCGATGGCGACGGTGCGGCCCGACGACCTGATGCGTTCGGTCACCAACCTGGTCGAGAACGCCGTGAAGTACGGCAAGGAAACCGTGATCAGACTGTCGGCGTCGGGGAAGTGCCTGACGATCGACGTGGAGGATGACGGACCGGGGATCGCCGATGCGCGCAAGCCCGACATGCTAGAGCCGTTCGTGCGCGGCGACGATGCCCGCAACATGGACGAGGCCACCGGGTTCGGCCTGGGCCTCTCGATCGCGAAGGCGATCGTCCAGGCGCATGGCGGCGAGCTGTCATTGCACGATCGCAAGCCGCGCGGGCTGATCGCCCGCATCGAGCTGCCGCTCGGCCAGACCACCTTGCGCCCCGCAGCATGACGCGCGAACGCGCCCGGACGGATCCGGGCGCGCCGCGATCGAGACGATCGACTAATCGTCTGTGACGCCGTTACTCCGAGTACTTGAACTCGGGCATCGCCTTGAGCTGGTCCTTGGTCGCGTTGATCATCGCATGGTCGGGATACCAGCGGTTCTTCGAGCTCATCGACGAGGACGACGTGCCGGTGGCGGCACCGGTCGTCGTGGTCGAAGCCGGCGGGTTGGTCGACGAGGTCGTGCCAGAAGCCGGAGCGTTGGAAGCCGTGGTCGCCTGCACCGGCTGATCCGAGAACTTCACCTGGTCGAAAGAGACCGCGACGAGGTGCTCGCCCATGCCGAGGAAGCCGCCGACGCCGATCACGACGCCCTTGACCGCGCCGCTCTTGTCGACCAGCAGGTCGTCGATCGAGCCGACGTTCTCGTTGTTGTTGTTGTAGACCTTGACGCCGACGAGCTTCGAGCTGCGCCAGTCGCCCTGATAGGACGCAGCGGTGGTGTTGCTCTTGATCGTGGTGCTGGTCGTGGTGGTGGTGCTCTCCGCAGCGAAGGCGGCGGTCGCGAGCAGCAGGGAACCGGCGAGGCCGGCCGCAACAGTCTTCATCACCATGTGGTGTCTCCTCTCAGTGAATGGTGACGAGAGAACGGCAATGGACAGTCGGCGTTCCCAGGGAACCACGATTTCGTCACGCTGCGCGACAAGCGGTCTCACTGCGACGCGGAAGTGTTAGTTTGTGACGGTTCGGGTGGACATGGCTGACGTCGTCAGTACGGTATGACGCAGGTGCGTGGAGCTTGTTAGCTGCTGACCGCGGTGACGGTCGGCTCCCTCTCCCTGTTCTTACGGGGAGAGGGTTGGGGTGAGGGGCAGCCGCGGGTGGTGGGCATGGTGAGACCTGTACCCCCCTCACCCGGATTGCATCTTCGATGCAATCCGACCTCTCCCCGCTTGCGGCAGGGCGATCGCATATGGTGAAAGAGGCTGGGCGCGCCGTCTTTTCGCGACCATCCTTCGAGACGCCCGCCTTCGGCGGGCTCCTCAGGATGAGGGCCTTTCTCCGCCGCAAAGCTGTTGAACCTCATGGTGAGGAGCGGCGCTCTTGCGACGCGTCTCGAACCATGAGGCCATGAAGGTTCCGCCCAGGAAAACCATATGCGATCGCCCAGCCGCAAGCGGGGAGAGGTCGAGCGGAGCAAGCCGCAATCGCCGTACTCACATCGGCATCAACCGATAGACCATCTGTTCAGCATTCCGTCCAAGCCAATTGAATTGCTCGGCTGCGGGACGCCTACCCCTACGCCGCCATCGCGCCGTCCTGATCGACGGACTCGGCATAGAAGGCGATGGTTTCGTACCGATAGTCGCAGAGGCGGCAGTACCAGAGATAGGCGGTGCGGCGGCCGTCCTTTTCGACCCAGGACGGCAATGCGATCGCCTCGCCACATTGGGCGCAGGGACTGTTTCGCGGCAGATCCACGACGCGAACCGTGGATGGCGTCGCGTCGATGTCGAATGAACGGTCAATGCTGGGTGAATGATCGTCGGCTGCCTTCACGGCCATGACGCGCTCCCTCTCTGTTCAGTCTTCTTGAATGAGTCAGGTTGAATGAGTCAGGCATGCTGTCGAACTGACGGCCGCGATCTTACCCACGCGGCGGCGGATTTGCACGCGCCGGGATGCCGCGCGACATCCGACCTCACGCGGATGGGATCGACGTCTTTGATTCAATTGCCGCCGGAGGTGACCGCCGGTTCCGCGACATGGCGGGCGCCCGCCTTGCGCAGATGGATGGTGGCGATGTCGTCGGCATAGACCTTCTGCCAGCCGTCGACGTGATCGAGCAGCTTGGTCGCAGCACTTTGCGTGCGCAGCAGGGTCGCCTCGATGTCGTAGTCCTTGAGCAGGCGGAACAGATTGTCCGGCTCCATCAGGCCGGAGGCGGCATTGTGGTCGACGAAGAACTTCTCGCCATAGAGCTCGGTGCGGCCGTCGATGAACGGTGCGACACCGGCTGAGATCAGGTAGCCGCCGAAATCATAGTCGTTGAGCACCCGCGTGAGGTTGAGCTTCTTCAGCTCGGTCACGGCCGCGACGGGGGTGCCGCGCATGTTCGGCGCGTAGTTCAGGATCGCGGCCGACGCGATGGTGCCGGCGCCGAGCGCGAGCATCACTGCCGCCGTCAGCGCCGCGCCCGGCACGCGCGCCTGCGGCAGCACGGGCGACGCGCCCGCCTGCCGCGCCAGAGGCGCGGCGAGCACCAGCGGGCCCACCAGCGCCAGGATCTCCGCCGCGCGCGCCTGCGCCAGCGCCATGTGCAGCAGGCCGAGCAGCATGAGGATGCGCACCGTCGGCAGCCTGAGGCCATGGAACAGCGCGAACCCGATGGCGATCAGCAGGCAGATCTCGAACGGACCTAGCCCCTGGAAATCGGTCGCCTTCCATTCCACGATCAGCGGCAGCGCCTGACCCAGCGAGAGGATCTTCTGCGACGCCAGCAGCGCATTCCAGCCATAGGGCGTGCAGCAGCTCGCCGCCAGCGCGAGCGCTGCAAACCCGGCCCAGCGCAGCGCGAGGCTACGGCGGGCCGAGGCATCGGCATTGACCAGCGCGTCGAGCGCGGCGGGCGCGATGAAAAACAGGCCGAACACGAATCCGCCATGCAGATTGGCCCACAGCGCAATCAGCAGCACCAGCAGCCATGGCGGCGCGGCCTTGCGATCGGCGGCATCGACAAGTCCGGCGATCCAGGCCACCAGGATCGGAAACGCCAGCACATGCGGCCGCGCCAGCAGATGCGGCAGGCAGAGCAGGAACGCCGCGACCACGAACACCAATGTCGTGGCATCGCGCAGATGCCGGCCGAGAGCGCGCGCCAACAGCGCGAAGGACAGCGCGGTCGCCGAGGCCGCCAGCACCACCGGCCCGGTCCAGCCGGCGAACCTGTAAGCGGCGGCATAGGCGACCTGCGCCAGCCACTGCGTGGAGATCCAGGGCGCGCCGCGCATGGTGAAGGAATAGACGTCGACCTCGGGCACCGCGCGGTGGTCGATGATCCACTGCCCCACCGTGATCTGCCACAGCGTGTCGGGATCGTTGAGCAGCCGGTTGCCGGCGATCAACAGCAGCGCATAGACGCCGGCGCCGACCCATAGTGGCAGCAGCGCCGGCGCGCGCCCGGCGGTCGCTTCGGAATGGGTGACGGACAGCGTCATCGCGGCAGGGCCCCGTTGGCGGAATTGCTCCGCCAGCCAAGCATGCACGGTCTAATTCGCGGTAAACCCGCCGGAGCATCCGCACTTGCCCGGCGTCTTCGCCTCATTCTTGCCACATTATCGCCCGGCGTTTGCACCAATTACGGTGTGCAAAGTGTTAAGCGCGTGCTGGGGGGCTGCTCGGCATGCGTGTGGTTCCCGGGGGATCCTGACACATGAGACGTCTTGTGCTGACGGCCTGCATTGCAGGCTTCGCGATGGCTGGTCCCGTGCCGTTCGCAATGGCTGCCGACGATGCGAGCACCGCATCGGACAGTGCAGCCAAGCCGAAGGCCGGCAAGGTCAAGCTCGCCCATGTCCGCTCCGACGGCACCAGGGAGCTGGCCGCACGCAGCGCGGTGACCAAGGCCGCGCGCGAGGTCGAGGCGATCGAGGCCGTCAGCAGCGCCGACACCTCGCCGCCGATGGACGCCAATGCCTCAGCGCCCGCCGACACCGACGCCATCCCGGCCGCTGCGGCCGAGCCCCGCGACGCCGAGCGCAGGGCGGCCGAGACCAAGCCGCGCCACATCGACACCGGCCATCCGCACATCGACGCGCTGGTGGCGGTGCACGCCGCCGCCAACAACATTCCGGAATCGCTGATCCACCGCGTCATCGTGCGCGAGAGCAAATACCAGAAGGACCTGGTCGGCCGCTGCGGCTGCATCGGCCTGATGCAGATCAAGCTCGGCACCGCGCGCGGCCTCGGCTACACCGGCGACGCGCAGGGCCTGCACGATCCGAACACCAATCTCACCTATGGCGTGCGCTATCTCGCCGGCGCCTACCGTGCCGCCCACGGCGACCACGACCGCGCCGTGCTCTACTTCGCCAGGGGCTACTACGAGGAGGCCAAGCGGCAGCGCCTCGCCGACGCGCGGCCCGCCGGCCGCTCCGAGCGGATGAGCGGCCCGCTCGACATCACCCCGAAAATCGCGACCGGCCGCCACGCGCGGGCGCACTGACGGCGCTTGGTTCCTTACCGCCCCAAACTGTCTTTCCGTGACACTCCGTTGACACGGGGCCGTATCGGTCTATTTTAAGCGCGTTCCGAGGGGAGCTCCGAGGGGGAGCTGAGATACCGCAGCGTGATGCGGTGACCCTTTGAACCTGATCCGGGTCATGCCGGCGAAGGGACAGGGATGCAGCAGACAACCACGCGCGGGGATGTTCCCGTATCCATCATCGGTGCAGGCATCGCAGGTGCCTGGCAGGCGCTTCTGCTCGCGCGCGCGGGCCGCGAGGTCACCCTGCACGAGCGCAGCGATTCCGACCTGATGCTCTCCACCAGCCATTGGGCCGGCGGCATGCTGGCGCCCTATTGCGAGAGCGAGGTCGCCGAGCCCATCATCAGCCGGCTCGGGCTCGCCTCGCTCGACATCTGGCGGCGCGAGCTGCCGGATACGCCGTTCAACGGCTCGCTGGTGATCGCGCATGCCCGCGACCGCGCCGATTACGACCGCTTCGCCCGCCGCACCTCCGGCTATCAGCGGCTCGACGCGCAGCAGCTTGCCGCGCTGGAGCCGTCGCTGGAGGGGCGCTTCCGCGAGGGCCTGTTCTATCCGACCGAGGGCCATGTCGAGCCGCGCCGCGTGCTGCCGAAGCTGCATCAGCGCATCGTCGAGGCCGGCGGCCGGGTGCTGTTCAACAGCGACGTCACGGCCGATGATCTCGACGGCCTCGTGATCGACTGCCGCGGGCTGGAGGCGCGCGACGCCGAGCCCGAGCTGCGCGGCGTCAAGGGCGAGATGATCCTGATCGAGACCGCCGAGGTGCAGCTCGCGCGGCCGGTGCGGCTGATGCATCCGCGCTTCCCGCTCTATCTGATCCCGCGCGAGGACAACCTGTTCATGCTGGGGGCGACCTCGCTCGAGGCCGAGGACACCGGCGTCAGCCTGCGCTCGGCGCTGGAATTGCTCGGCGCCGCCTACTCGGTGCATCCGGCGTTCGGCGAGGCGCGCATCCTCGAATTCGGCTCGGGGCTGCGGCCGGCCTATCCCGACAATCTGCCGCGCATCACCATCAAGGGCGAGCGCGAGATCCGCGTCAACGGCCTCTATCGCCACGGCTTCCTGATCGCGCCCGCCTTGGCTCAGGCGACCTTGAACTACCTCGCGCACGGCCAGATCGACAACGAGGTGATGCGATGCGCGTGACCGTCAATGGCGAGGCCCGCGACATCAACGCGACCAGCGTGACTGCGCTGTTGTCCGAGCTGGACTACGAGGGCACCCATTTCGCCATCGCGCTGAACTACGACGTCGTGCCGAAGAGCCGCTGGGCGGAGACCGCGCTCAAGGCCGGCGACGAGATCGAGATCATCACCCCCCGGCAGGGAGGGTGAGCGATGGCCGTGAGACCCGCGCTCGCCCGCCACTTGCAGCTGTCGTCCCTGCGAAAGCAGCGACCCATAGCCCCCGGCCGCGGTGATAGCGCCGCGGCAACCACCGTCCGCAACGACGGAGACAACTAATGCCCACCTTCTACGACAAGACCTTCGCCTCCCGCCTCCTCATCGGCACCGCGCTCTATCCCTCGCCTGCCATCATGCAGGATGCGATCCGCGCCTCGGGCGCCCAGATCGTCACCGTGTCGCTGCGGCGCGAGGCCGCGGGCGGCAAGACCGGCGACGCGTTCTGGAAGCTGATCAACGCGCTCGACGTCACCGTGCTGCCGAACACCGCCGGCTGCCGCAGCGTGCGCGAGGCGGTGACGACGGCGAAGCTCGCGCGCGAATTGTTCGGCACGAGCTGGATCAAGCTCGAAGTCATCGGCGACAACGACACCCTGCAGCCCGACGTGGTCGGTCTCGTCGAAGCCGCTGATATCCTGATCAAGGACGGTTTCGAGGTCTTCCCCTACTGCACCGAGGATCTCACGGTCGCGATGCGGCTGGTCGATGCCGGCTGCAAGGTCGTGATGCCCTGGGCGGCGCCGATCGGCTCGGCCAAGGGCATCACCAATCGCGATGCGCTGAAGCTGCTGCGCGACCGCCTGCCCGACGTCACCCTGGTCGTCGACGCCGGCCTGGGCGCGCCGAGCCACGCGGCAGAGGCGCTCGAGCTCGGCTACGACGCCGTGCTGCTCAACACCGCGGTGGCAAAAGCCGCCGACCCGGTCGCGATGGCCCGCGCCTTCCGGCTCGGGGTCGAGGCCGGCCGCACCGCCTACGAGGCCGGGCTGATGGACGCCCGCGATTTCGCCTCGCCCTCCACTCCTGTCGTTGGGACCCCGTTCTGGCATGCCGTATCCTGATCGCTTCTATCCCGTCGTCGACAGCCTCGCCTGGGTCGAGCGCCTGACCAAGCTCGGCGTCGGCACCGTGCAGTTGCGCGCGAAAGACCTGAACGACGGCGAGGCGCTGCAGATCGTCACCGATGCGCTGGTGATCACCAGGGGCACCGCGACGAAGCTGATCGTCAACGACTACTGGCGCGCCGCCGTTGTCGCCGGTGCGCAGCACGTCCATCTCGGCCAGGAGGATCTGGCGGAGGCCGACGTCGTCGCCATCAAGCAGGCCGGCCTGACGCTCGGCCTCTCCACGCATGACGATGCCGAGCTGGAGACCGCGCTCGCCGCCGAGCCCGACTATGTCGCGCTGGGCCCGATCTTCCCGACGACGCTGAAGGCGATGCGCTTCGCGCCGCAGGGCGTCGCGAAGATCGGCGAATGGAAGAAGCGCGTCGGCACCATCCCGCTGGTCGCGATCGGCGGCATCAAGCTGGAGCAGGCCGCGGAGATCTTCGCGGCGGGCGCAGACTCCATCGCCGTCGTCAGCGACGTCACCCAGAACCCCGACCCCGACGCCCGCGTCCGCGCCTGGCTCGATGCGACCAGGGAGCCGGCCTGATGCGCGCAGGATTTGCGAATGCCTCTGACAGTGATTGGGCCCTGACGTCGCCCCGCTCTCCGTCGTTCCCTCCCCCCTTGTGGGGGAGGGCTAGGGAGGGGGGTAGCCCCGGGGGCGGTGGGTGCGGCTTACCCCCCTCCCCAACCCTCCCCCACAAGGGGGGAGGGAGCCTGAGCAGCGTGCCCCCCTCACAGCGCCAAATCATCTCCGCTCGGCATAAGCGGCGAGCCAATGTGAACCGCAACTCTCTCCACCGTCATTGCGAGCGGAGCGAAGCAATCCAGGGCCGCGCGTGCCGCCCTGGATTGCTTCGTCGCTCCCGCTCCTCGCAATGACGGCCCCCATTCACTCCGACAACAACAATTGAGAAGGAGGACCCCATGAACATCCGCTCCAATCCCGACACCACCCTGCCCGCCGTCACCACCGGCCCGCTGCCGTCCTCGCGCAAGATCTACGCCGTGCCCGACTCCGCGCCCGATTTGCGCGTGCCGCTGCGCGAGATCATTCTCTCCGAAGCCGCCTCCGAGCCCAACCTGCCGGTCTACGACACCTCCGGTCCCTACACCGACCCCTCCGTCACCATCGACGTCAATGCCGGCCTGGCGCGCGCCCGCTCCGCCTGGGTGCGCGAGCGCGGCGGCGTCGAGGAATATGTCGGCCGCGACATCAAGCCCGAGGACAATGGCAATGTCGGCGCCGACAAGGCGGCGAAGGCGTTCACCGCGCATCACAAGCCGCTGCGCGGGCTCGACGGCCACAAGATCACCCAGCTCGAATTCGCCCGCGCCGGCATCGTCACCAAGGAGATGATCTACGTCGCCGAGCGCGAGAATCTCGGCCGCAAGACCCAGCTCGCGCGCGCCGAGGCCGCGCTCGCCGACGGCGAGAGCTTTGGCGCCGCCGTCCCCGCCTTCATCACCCCGGAATTCGTCCGCGACGAGATCGCGCGCGGCCGCGCCATCATCCCCTGCAACATCAACCACGCCGAGCTCGAGCCGATGATCATCGGCCGCAACTTCCTCACCAAGATCAACGCCAATATCGGCAACTCGGCGGTGACCTCCTCGGTCGAGGAGGAGGTGGACAAGATGGTGTGGGCGATCCGCTGGGGGGCGGACACCGTGATGGACCTCTCGACGGGCCGCAACATCCACACCACGCGGGAATGGATCCTGCGCAACTCGCCGGTGCCGATCGGCACCGTGCCGATCTACCAGGCGCTGGAGAAGTGCAACGGCGATCCGGTGGCGCTGACCTGGGAGCTCTACAAGGACACCCTGATCGAGCAGTGCGAGCAGGGCGTCGACTACTTCACCATCCATGCCGGCGTGCGCCTCGCCTACATCCACCTCACCGCGTCGCGCGTCACCGGCATCGTCTCGCGCGGCGGCTCGATCATGGCCAAGTGGTGCCTCGCGCATCACAAGGAGAGCTTCCTCTATACGCATTTCGAGGAGATCTGCGACATCATGCGCAAGTATGACGTCTCGTTCTCGCTGGGCGACGGCCTGCGCCCCGGCTCGATCGCGGACGCCAACGACCGCGCGCAGTTCGCCGAGCTGGAGACCTTGGGCGAGCTCACCAAGATCGCCTGGGACAAGGGCTGCCAGGTCATGATCGAGGGCCCCGGCCACGTGCCGATGCACAAGATCAAGATCAACATGGACAAGCAGCTCAAGGAATGCGGCGAGGCGCCGTTCTACACGTTGGGGCCGCTGACCACCGACATCGCGCCGGGCTACGACCACATCACCTCAGGGATTGGCGCCGCCATGATCGGCTGGTTCGGCTGCGCCATGCTGTGCTACGTGACGCCGAAGGAGCATCTCGGCCTGCCCGATCGCAACGACGTCAAGACCGGCGTCATCACCTACAAGATCGCCGCCCACGCCGCCGATCTCGCCAAGGGCCACCCCGCCGCCCAACTCCGCGACGACGCGCTGTCGCGCGCCCGCTTCGAGTTCCGCTGGACCGACCAGTTCAACCTCGGCCTCGACCCGGACACCGCAAAGAGCTTCCACGACGAGACCCTGCCGAAGGAAGCCCACAAGGTCGCGCATTTCTGCTCGATGTGCGGCCCGAAGTTCTGTTCGATGAAGATCACCCAGGACGTCCGCGACTACGCCGCAACGCTGAACGATCCGGCCACGGTCGGCATGACCATCAGCGGCACCATCGCCGACGGCATGGCCCAGATGAGCGCCAAGTTCAAGGAAATGGGCGGCAGCGTATATCTGGACGCGGAGAAGGTGAAGGAGAGCAACAAGGCGTTGTGAGCGTTGCTGTAGACTGACGACTACGCACCACGTCCCAGCAAGATCTCTGGAGCGTAGTTGTCAGTTTTTCTTTTTCCTTGCCCGGCGCCTATCGCCATGCAACTATAAGGAGCAATCTAGCTGGATCATATCTAATGCCAGGTTCTGAGAACGACAAATTTTTTCGATCAACCTTACTGGCACCGCAAGCTTTACTGCTTATCGGGATCATTCTGCTTACATTTCTATGTGACTACTGGGCCAACAATACTCAACCTGAAATAATGACCGAACGGGCAACGTCCGTTATTAGCAAAGGCGGACCTTTTATCCTATTTATGATGCCATACTTTTTAATTTTCGTGATGAGAGATCGCTTATTCAATTTATTGGAGAAGTTAGCTGAACGCCTGAACTTGCTTCGCAGGAAACGCTCGCCCTCCGATCGCCTTTATAGGTTAGACAGGAAAGACATGCGGGAGCAGACGTTTGCTTTTAGAGCCTTTCGCAGAATCTTAGAAGAACTTGAGAGTTACTTCCAGAAGGCCTCAAGCCTCCTTTTAAGACCTCTTTTCTTGTCCCTTTCATCGCTACGCGCTTGGCTAAATAGCCTATATCCAAGCCATGCTAAAAAGAAACGGATCGACAATAAACAGTCACACATCGTAGCCGAGAACTACCTAAAGGATCTAAGCCGCCCCCTGGCGCTTGGCACATTTGGATTATTTCTTCTTTTTTTTCGGGCTATTGCGAATAATAGCAATACAGAGGCCGCCGTTATTGGAACAGTGATAGCAACACTTTGCTTCCACATAGCGCTGACCAAGTATCGAGTTAGCCGAGGAGTATTTGGCTCGAATGATCAAGAAGCTCTGGAACTGATCGAGTATATCATTGAGAAAACGAAGCGAGACGGCGTACCACCCGGCTCAAAAGTCTCCAATCCACTTAGACACCGAGTCACGGAAACATCACCCGAGTCTGAAGCGATAGGCGTCAAGACATGAATTTTGATGCATCCGCGACCTGGAGGCTCATAACTCGCGCATTTGGAACAAACTATCCGATGCGACTGGCCATCGGGATTTCCTTAGCATGTTTAGTACACACAGTGGTTCGAGTTTTTGCCAAGGCATTGCCAGAAAGCAATATCTGGCAAGCCCTTAATGAATTTGGGACTACTTGGTACATATTGATTATCGCCCCCCTTTTGTTCGTTTCCATAGTCTTCGGAAAGCAAGGCGCGCCTGAAGGGGCAATCCAGCAGATCAACACGATCAAAGCCCTGATATCCGAGGGCGGCTTCAATTCGAGCCAACGCGTAATGATCTGGAGGTCGATAGTAGACAAATATCTAACGGCGCTACGCCCTGATCTGTGGGGAAAGCCGGATTTGGGAAGGATTTTTGACGAAGTCAAAAATGACTTTACGCCCGGCGAAGGCCACTCGTAGGCGATGGGGTTCAACGTCTTATCGAGTCGACGATCATCGTCTCAACTATCTGCCTTTTAGGCTCTTTCCCAATTTTCAGTATCTCGATTTAGATTCGCAATGGCCTTGGCCCGGCAGCGAAACCAGCGGCTTAGTGGCGCCATGTGTTGTCCGAAGACGTTTATTGAGACCGCGGGTTTCTTTCGATCGTGAAATCGTAGGATCGGCCAAGCGCTCGTCGCCCCCGCCAGACCTCGGCGCATGCGTTCTCGCCGCGGTTGGCAGGGCGGCACGCTTCAGCGCGCGTGTAGATCCAGCGCTTTCGATGATCGTCGTTGATTATTCAGCCAACGGGACGTCGTCGCCATTGTTTCTGGGTAGCCATTGTTTTTGGCGCCCCAACTCGACCTCTTGCGTCGCCTGCACTGCCTCCCCCTGCCGCCACCGGAGGCGACCTGCCTCATTTCATCGCAACCCTGCGTCGTCATGACACCCGCCCTGCTATTTCGCTGCTTGCGGATTATTTAATTTTTAAATAGGATTTAATAGTCCGAAACATTATCTCCGAAAATCTCACGATAAATGTTTTATCCATGGCCCTTTCATGCCCTGTTCCGCCTCGCGGCCGCCGCCACGGCGCCGTTGCGGGAGGCGATCCGGGAGGCCTTCCAGGCCCAGGTCTATCCGCTCGGCTACGTTCCCTCGCATGACGGCATGCGCGGGCTGATGACCCTGGGCGTCGTCACGGCGCATGTCTCGCACACGCTCGTGCCGGGCGCGGTGCTCTATATCGACCTGTTCTTCGTCGCCAGCGCCTATTACATCACCGGCCTGCTGCTGCGGGACATCGACAAGCACGGTCACATCAGGTTCCGGCAGTTCTATGCGCGGCGCTTCGCCCGGATCGTGCCGCCGCTGCTGCTGATGCTCGCCGCCTACCTGCTGTTCACCTGGCTGCTGCGGCCGCCATTCCTGCCGGCGGTGGAGCGCGCCGCGATCGCGCTCTCCTACATTTCCAACTACTGGTACGTGTTCGATCCGAAGACGATCGAGGACATCGGCCACACCTGGACCTTGTCGACCGAGGAGCAGTTCTATCTGCTGTGGCCGCTGACCTTCGTGTTCCTGGTGAAGCGCTTCGGCGTCACCTGGCGGCTGGTCGGCGCCATCTGTGCCATTGCGGCCGCGATCTGGGCCTGGCGCGTGGCGCTGGTGCTCGATGGCGCCGAATGGCGGCGGCTCTACACCGCGTTCGACACCCGCGCCGACGCCCTGATGGCGGGATGCGCGATGGCCGTCGTGCTCAGGCTGGTGCCGCACGGCGCCTCACCCGCGCTCGACCGGCTCTGGCCGAAGCTGGCGTGGCCGCTGCTGATCTATTGGGGCACGGTCACCTTCCTGTTCTGGCCGGCGGACGGACCGAGCATGAACTACTATCTGTTCGGCAGCATGGTGTGCGGCGTGCTTCCCGGCATCCTCGCGCTGACCATGCTGGCGCGCAGCCACGGCACGATTCTCCACCGCATCTTCGAATGGCCGGTCGCGCTCTTCCTCGGCCGGATCTTCTACGGCATCTATCTCTGGCACCTGCCGATCCTGAATTTCCTCGACAGCTACGGCGTGTGGTGGCCGCTGCGGCTCGCGATCGGGCTGCCGCTGTCGGTCCTGGCGGCCACGCTGTCCTACGCCTATCTCGAGCGCCACTTCCTGCGCCGGCGCGCGCGGCCGGTGGCCCCGCAGCCGCCCCCCATCGGCGTGGTCCCGGCTTTCGTCCCGACAGCGGGCTTCGCGGCGGACCTCAGGTTCTCCTCCCGCCAAGGCACCGAGACCGTCCGCCCCTGACGCTCGCGCCGACGTCGCCGACGTGACGGCGTCGGATGGCGGCGGCCGCAATCCATGCGGCGCGCCGCGCATCCGGTGAGGCTCCGTTCGCTGCCATCCGCCTCGTCAGCCGTGATCGCGCGCTTTTGCCGCATGATTCCTGCGCGGCTGCCTTCAAAATGAACGAGACCGCTCCGACATAGGGCCGGCCGCGGGCTGGGGCCAGTTTGTTGCCGGAGTTTTCACGATGCCTCGTTTCACCACAGTCTGTTTGGCCGCAGGCCTCGCCGCGGCCACCCTGCTGGCCGCCGCGCCGGCGCAGGCCGGCTACTACATCATCCGCTGGGACAATACCGGCATCTGCCAGGTCTGGAGCGAGGCCTTCGCATTCAAGCCGGTCGCATGGCCGTCGAGCTATCAGGTCATCAGCCGGCCGGTGCCGACGTTCAACGACGCCGTGACCCGGCAGATCAGGCTGCGTCAGCAGGGCCGCTGCACGCTCTGAGCCCGCGCCCGCCTGATGGCATCATGTGACGGCGGCATGTCGTCGTTCACATCCCGGACATCGCTGTGAATGACGGCACGCGCAAGCTTGCGTTGCGCACGCTTTTGTCGCACCACTTTCGCCTTGGTCCGGCCGCATGGCCGGTGGCCCGCGCGGGCGGGCGATTGTCGCTGTTCGTTTGAGGAGATTGATGATGCGTCGCCTGACCACGCTCGCCGCCGCCGCGGCCATTGCTGCCGCCTCGATCGTGCCCACCGCCTTCGCCGCGCCTGCGCCCAAGTCCGGCTACTACGTGATCCGCTGGGACAACACCGGCATCTGCCAGATCTGGAACACCGAGCTGCAGTCCAAGCCGGTGGAGTGGCCGTCGACCTACAAGATCGTGTCCAAGCTGGTGCCGACCTTCGTCGAGGCGACCAACATCCAGCTCAAGCTGCGCGACGAGCGCCGCTGCTTCCTGTAAGCGGCGTTCGCACACCGTCGTGCATGAGAGCATGATCCGGAAAAGTAGAAGCCGGTTTTCCCTCGCGACAAACGCCGAAGGCGTTTGCGCGGAGATCATGCTCAAACAAGGAGATGAGATCATGATGCGATTCCGTGGAATCGCATCATGATCTAGCGCCGGTCAGGCTGCGCTGACCGCGCTCGCCGGCATCGGCACGAAGCCTGGCAGATCCCTGATCCGCGCCAGCCACGCCTGCACGTTCGGGAACGGCGTCAGCGACACGCCGCCTTCCGGCGCGTGCGCGGTGTAGCTGAACAGCGCGACGTCGGCGATGGTCGGTGCCGCGCCGGCGAGATATGGCCGCGCAGAGAGCTCGCCTTCCATCACCGTGAACAGGCCGTGGGCGAGCTGGTGCGCCCTCACCATGTCCAGCGGCGCGCCGAACAGGGTCGCAACCCGCGCCGCCGCCGGGCCGAACGCCAGCGGGCCGGCCGCCGCCGACAGCCAGCGCTGCACCTGGGCCTGGCCGAGCGGATCGCGGGGCAGCCACGTCGCCGCGCCGTCATAGCGGCCGGCGAGATAGACCAGGATCGCATTGGAATCGGGGATCACGGCATCGCCGTCGACCAGCACCGGCACCTGGCCGAACGGATTGAGCGCGAGAAAGTCCGGCCGCTTGTGCGCGCCGCCCTTGAGGTCGACCTCGACGATCTCGCAAGGCAGGCCGAGCAAGCTCAGCATCAGCCGCGCGCGATGCGCGTGGCCGGAGAGGGCGAAATAATACAGACGACGTTGTGACATCAGGTGCTCCCGTGGCTTCCCGTCACATAGACCAGGGGCATCGCGGCAACAATGCAGCCCGCCGGCAACAGGCTGTTGCGGCGACCGCAACAATGCGACAACGACGCCATGGACCGCCTGCCCGATCAGCTCCAGCCCGGCCTGCGCCTCGTCTTCGTCGGCACCGCCGCGAGCGAACGGTCAGCCGCGACCGGACACTACTACGCTCATCCCGGCAACCGCTTCTGGCGCACGCTGCAGGCAATCGGCCTGACGCCGCGGCTGTACCAACCGCAGGAGTTTCCGGCGCTGCTGTCGCTCGGCATCGGCTTCACCGATCTGTGCAAGCTGGGCGCAGGCATGGACCACGTCGCGCTGAAGGCCGGCGTCGACCTCGCCGGTTTCGCCGATAAGATCCGGCACTATCGACCGGCGACGGTTGCCTTCACCAGCAAGAAGGCCGCAAGCCTGTTCTACGCCCGGCCGACCAGTGCGATCGCGCTCGGGCGGCAGCCGGAGCAGGATGATTTCCCGGTCGTGTTCGTGCTCGCCTCGCCCTCCGGCGCGGCCTCGGGTGCGTGGACGTTGCAGCCGTGGCGCGAGCTCGCGGCGCATGTCACCGGGATCGCGTCTAACGCAGCGCCTGTCACCGCAGTCGATGAGAATCGGTAGGGTGGGCAAAGCAGCCGCCCGCAGGGCGGTCGCGTGCCCACCGTCGATCAGCACACGCGACAGCAGGATGGTGGGCACAGCGCGTGATAGAGCCCGTCACTCCACCAGCGACGTGGCGCGCCTTTGCCCACCCGACACACCTCTGCGCGGTGCATGACGAGCAGCTTGTAACTCATCCCTGCGCCAGCGACGGTGCGGTTCAGGCATGACCAAGGGCCAAACAAGCATCGTTCGCCCGACGGGCAATCCGCGCATGCGCCCCATGCACCAACTGCCCGTCGTGTTAGTTTGCCGCAGGCATTAGCGCTTGTCATGTCGGGCAAATCAGGACGATGTTTTCGCTCAACCCGCCTCATGCAGAGGGACGTACGCGTCGTCACGATACGTGGAGGTGGGCCGCGGTGGACGTGATCGCTGCGCCGGACGAGCGCGAGTGGTCACGTACGGCGAAGTCGTGATGTCCTGATACCCCGACGCTGGTATCACGTGCGTGCTCATGCGGAAGCGTGACGCGTGCAATGGCGGCCAACAAGCCGGCGCGCCAGGGAGACCACGTATAAGCCGTCAAACCATGCGCGCAGGGAAGGCCGGGATGTCTCCGCCGAACCTGTGGTTCTGCCGCGTGCTTTTTGTTGCACGCGGACCATGGGAGCGGCGAGCTCCCGGCCTTCCCTGCCCCTCTCGATTTTCGACCGGGGCTCTCACGATGCATCCCTCGCGCACGCGGTGCGGCGAGAACGTGGAATCACGCGCTGCAGATGGACGATGTTGGCAGTCGCTCACCTCAGGAAAAACTGTCATCGCCCGTGCAGGCGAACGATGGCAACTCATCGCGCGGCACTGACCGAACACCACCGCAACTACCTGATCGTGATCGCCAGACCCGACAGATCGACGTTCGCCAGCAGCCCGATCTGCTCGCCCGACAGCTCCAGCACCGCGCCCTTCTGGTTGGTCAGAACGATGCCGCGCACGCCGCGGCCGACGGCAAGGCCCGCACCCGCGGCGCCGTAGACGCCCTCGACGTCGGACGGACGCCAGATGTTGCTGACGCGGCCGCGCAGCACCGTGCGCGAGCCGCCGAACACCAGGCCCCAGTCGAGACCGCCGGTCGACAGCGGATAGGCGCGGCCATGGAAATGCAACACGCCGCTGCCGCCGGAGCCGCCGATGATCCATCCCGCCTTGTAGATGGTCAGCGTGATGAAGCCGCCGTCCGCGCGCGCGGTGGCCGGCAGGACGGCGAAGGCTGCGGCCGTCAGCGCCACCAGCAGACCACGGACGAAGGATGCAATTCTCATGGATGAAGTCTCCAGCGAAGGGAATTGGGGCTTGAGGTAATTCGATGGCCGTGTGTGACGATCGTGCCCCACCAAGCGAATCGATCGGGCCGAATTTAGCCCTTTGCGCGGCACCGTGCATGCGCCGCCGCCGGTGTGTTCGAAATGACGCGCTCGCAGTGCAGAAAGCAGCGCAGGAACTTGGCGGTGCAAGACGTCAGCCGCCGGCATGGATGGGACGCGGACCCGCCGAGCCGCGATGGACCGCCGACGCCGGTCAAATGGGTCGAGACCCGCGCAGAACCAAGGCGATTTCGGGGTATTTGGCGCGTGCAAGGCCGCCGGGCGCCGGCGTTAAGGCCCCATTAACCTTGTCCGACCACGGTGATTTACGGGCTGGATGTTTAGTTGGTCTCGATGTTTGCGCGTCGTTTCTGTCGGCGCGGGCGTTGATCGGGAGGTGTTATGTCGCAAGAGTTGTCATCCGAAGCCGCAAGTCCGTCACTCGTGCCGCTTGCCATGCCACCGTCGCGCTCCGCGGCGGAAGTCCTGCCGCTGTTGATCGGCACGCCCCTGTCAGAGATCGAGCGCGAGCTGATCGTGCAGACCCTGGCGCGCTGCAACGGCAACCGTACCCACGCCGCAAGGCTGCTCGGCATGCCCGTGCGCACCTTGCGCAACAAGATCCGCAGCTACACGGCCGACGGCATCGCGGTGCCGGCCTACTCGGCCTGATCCGACGGCGGCCACGCGATATCCCATCGCGTGGAACTCATCAGGATGCGGCGCCGATTGATGTTGATCAATCGGCCTCGCAGCCCTGCTGCAATTGCTGCCGTCGTCGCCGCTCTGTTAGGCTTCGCTGCGAATCAAAGACGTGTAGCGGAGTTGCGGTAGTGGCAAAGAATCCGGCCGGACGCGGCCTGCAGGGCCCGGTGGGTCCACGTGGCCCGCAAGGGCAGCCCGGGCGGCGCGGACCGGATGGTCAGCGCGGCAAGCCGGGTCCCGACGGCAAGGCGGGTCCGCAAGGCAGGCCCGGCCCGCAGGGGCCGCGCGGCGAGGCCGGTCCGCCCGGCAAGCCGGGACCTGCCGGACCGCAAGGTCCGCAGGGCGAGCCGGGGCCGCCGGGCACCTTGCCGACGATCGATCAGCTGATGCCCTGGCTGGAGCAGATCTTCGCCGCCTATGACGACTACAAACGCGCGCGGGATCGCGAGGCGCATGAGCGCGAGGCCGAGCTGGTCGCGGTGCGCGACATCTTCGCCGCCACCACGCATGACGATGCGCTGGACGAGGCCTTCGAGGACGACGATCCGCACGAGATCGACCTCCCGAAGAAGAAGAAAAAGAAGAAGGGCAAGAAAAAGAAGAAGCACGAGAAGCACGCCGAGAGCCGCGACGACCACGACGACGAGGGCTTCTGAGCTTCGGCTGCGTCCGGGTGCGGCGGGCCTCAGCGCTGGCCGAACCTGGCCGCCGAGCGCTCCCGCGCCTTGGCCGCCTCGATCTCGCGGTCGCGCGGCGGCGCCTGGGTGTGCAGCGAGGTCAGGAGCCGCCGCGCGGCGTCGGCCACCTCCTCGACCGCCCGGGTGAAGGCGGCCTCGTTAGCCTGCGACGGCGCATTGAAGCCGGACAGCTTGCGCACGAACTGCAGGGCCGAGGCCTGGATTTCAGCCTCGGTCGCCGGCGGCTCGAAATTGAACAGCGTCTTGATGTTGCGGCACATGATGGGTCCCATCAATCCGGTACTGAACCAGGTCGCGGACCGTGCTATCATGCCCCCGACGCAGCCGGAAGAGCTGCGCTCGATCAGGGGGAGTCCATGTTTCGACCGCTTGCCGCCGTTTTTGCCGCCGTCATCGTTTTTTGCGCGCCGGCCCGCGCCGCCGACTATCCCGCCCCGAAGCAGGGCGACTTCGTCGTCAAGGATTTCAAGTTTCACACCGGCGAAACGCTGCCGGAGCTGAGGCTGCACTATACGACGGTCGGCGAGCCGAGCGGACAGCCGGTGCTGGTGCTGCATGGCACCGGCGGCTCCGGCGCAAGCATGCTGGTGCCGACCTTCGCCGGCGAATTGTTCGGCAAGGACCAGCCGCTCGACGCGAGCAAGTACTACATCATCATCCCCGACAGCATCGGCCACGGCAAATCGTCAAAGCCCTCCGACGGGCTGAAGACGAAATTTCCCGCCTATGACTATGCCGACATGGTCGATGCACAGCACCGCCTGCTGACCGAGGGGCTCGGCATCAAGCACCTGCGGCTCGTGATCGGCAATTCGATGGGCGGCATGCATAGCTGGGTGTGGGCCACGCGCTATCCGGAGTTCATGGACGTGGCGGTGCCGATGGCCTCGCAGCCGACCGAAATGGCGGCCCGCAACTGGATGCTGCGCCGGCTGATGCTGGAGACGATCCGCAACGATCCCGACTACAACGGCGGCAACTACACCGCACAGCCGCGCATGATGAAATACGCCGTCACGGCCTACGCCACCGCCTCGGCCGGCGGCACCGTCGCCTATCAGCTCGCGGCGCCGACCGCCGCCAAGGCCGACAAGCTGGTCGAGGAGCGGCTCGCCACGCCGATCTCCGCCGACGCCAACGACTTCATCTATCAGTGGGATTCCTCGCACGACTACAATCCGTCCGCCGATCTCGACAAGATCAAGGCGACCGTGATGCTGATCAATTCGGCCGACGACGAGCGCAACCCGCCGGAGACCGGCGTGACCGTGGACGCGATGAAGCGCGTCGCCAACGGCAAGCTCTTCCTCATCCCGACCTCGGCCGCGACGCGCGGCCACCTGACCACCGGGAATGCGAAGTTCTACGCCGAGCCGCTGCGCGACTTGCTGGCGACGGCGCCGCAGCGCGGCATGTAGATCGACGAAAGGGAGCAGCGCATGCGCAGGATGGTGGTGGCTGCTCTCACGATCGGCTCGCTCGCCTGCGCGACCGTGGCGGCCGCTTTCGACAACGGGCAGTTCGACAATGTCCCGCCCGACATTCGCGCGTGGTTCAAGAGCGTGATCGCGCCCAACGGCGTGCCATGCTGCGACATCTCCGACGGCCACCGCACGACCTATGACGTGCGCGACGGCACCTATTGGGTACCGATCGAGGGCCGATGGATGGCGGTACCGGAGCGCGCCATCATCCGCGACCGCGGCAACCCGATCGGCGAAGCCGTGGTGTGGTACGTCCATCACCGCGGCGACATCATCATCAGCTGTTTCGTTCCCGCCGATGCCGTGTGAGACGCTGGCGCGTGCGACTGCCACCAATGCGACTCGTTGGCGGTACGAGAAGTAACCTCCCGGGTTCGTGACCAGCTCCGATTGACCCAAGTCAACAGTCGCGGAAATCGGCCGAAATAGTGTACAGAATGTGTCATGCATGCACCTGAAGATTCCTAGTCGAGATGCCCAAGCGATTCCTCCACCGGTCTGCGGCCCGTCTGTGCCGCGCAGCTCTCGCGCTGGCTCTCGTCGTCGGGCCTTGCGCCGCGTCAGGCGATGATGAGCTGAAGCTCACGCCGAGCCAGGCGCAGAACCTCGGCGTGCGCGTGACGCATCCGATCTCCAGCCGGATGGACAGGACGCTGCCTTATCCCGCGCAGATCGTCATTCCCACGCCTCAGCTGTGGGTCGTCAGCGCGCCGGTCGCGGGGATGATCACCAACCTCGCCGTCGCCCGCGGCGATCGCGTGGCCGTCGGACAGCCGCTGCTTACGTTGGAAAGTCCGAGCTTCGTCTCACTGCAGCGCGACTACCTGCATGCGCTGGCCCAGGAGGGCCTCGCGGCTCAGCAGCTGAAGCGCAACGCCGACCTGTTCGAAGGCAAAGCCATCCCGCAACGCGTGCTGGAGTCGAGCCAGGCGGAAGCGCGCCAGGCCAGCATCGTCGTCGCCGAACGCCGGCAGATGCTGCACATCAGCGGTCTGTCCGACGAGGCGATCTCCCGGCTTAGCAGCGATGCGGCGATCAGCGCCACGCTTACCGTCACCGCGCCGCGTGCTGCGTCAGTGGTCGAGATCGCGGTATCGCCGGGCCAGCGCCTGGAGCAGGCCGCGTCCCTGGTGAAGCTCGCGCGGCTGTCGCCGCTCTGGGCCGAGATCGCGATTCCCGCGACCAACATCGGCGCGATCAAGACGGGCGCCAAGGTCGACATCGAAGGCTATGCGACACCGGGCCAGGTCATCCTGGTGTCCGAGACCACGGATGCCGCCACGCAGACCATTCTCGTCCGCGCCGAGATTCCCAACAATGGCGAGCTGCATTCCGGACAGATGGCGGCCGCTCGCATCGGCTTCATCTCGGCAGGCGAAAGCGCATGGGAGATTCCCTATAGCGGCCTCGTCCGTCGCGGCGAGCAGACCTCGGTGTTCGTCGCCACGGAAGGCGGTTTCCGGCTCGTCCCCGTGACGCTGCTCGCGGAGGATCAGGATCACGTCGTCATCGCCGGCCCCCTCACGGACAAGGACGAGATCGCCATCGGCGGCATCTCGGCGCTGCGCGGCATCCTCTCGCGACTGGGGCAGTAGATGCTGCAGCGGCTGGTCGCATTCGCGCTGTCGCAGCGGCTCTTCGTCATCCTGAGCACGCTGCTGGTGATCGGCGCGGGCGCTGTCGTCCTGCCGAGCCTGCCGATCGATGCCTTTCCGGACGTCTCGCCGGTCCAGGTGAAGATCATCATGAAGGCCCCCGGCCTGACGCCGGAAGAGGTCGAGCAGCGCATCACGGTCCCGATCGAGCTGGAGCTGCTCGGATTGCCGAACAAGAAGATCCTTCGGTCGGCGACCAAATATGCGCTGGCCGACATCACCGTCGACTTCGAGGACGGCACCGACATCTACTGGGCCCGCAATCAGGTGTCGGAGCGCCTCTCCAACATTTCGCGCGACTTCCCCGAGGGCGTGAGCGGCGGCCTTGCGCCGATCACCAGTCCGCTGGGCGAGATGTTCATGTTCACGATCGACAGTCCGGATCTGTCGCTGGCCGAGCGCCGGACCTTGCTCGACTGGGTCATCCGCCCGGCCCTGCGCACGGTGCCCGGGGTTGCCGACGTCAACGCGCTCGGCGGCTATGTTCGCGCCTTCGAAATCGTGCCGCGGAACGATGCGCTGGCGGCGCGCGGCATCTCGTCCGAGCTGTTTCGCAAGGCCATCGAGGCCAACAGCCGCAACGACGGTGCCGGGCGGGTCAACCAGGGCGAGGACAGCGCGCTGGTCCGCATCGAGGGCAGCATCCGCGGCATCGACGACATCCGCGCGATCATCGTCGACACCCGCGACGGAATCCCGATCCGGGTCAGCGACGTCGCGCGGGTCAAGATCGGCGCCCTCACCCGCTATGGCGCCGTCACGAAAGACGGCAAGGGCGAGACGGTCGAGGGGCTCGTGCTCGGCTTGCGCGGCGCCAACGCCGGACAATTGGTGCGCGACGTTCGGGCCCGGCTGGATGAGCTGAAGCCGTCGCTGCCGAGCAGCGTCACCATCAACGTGTTCTACGACCGCAGCCGGCTGGTCAACCGCGCCGTCGGCACGGTGGTCCGGGCGCTGGGCGAAGCCACGGTGCTCGTCGTCGTGCTGCTGCTGCTGTTCCTCGGCAATTGGCGCGCCTCGCTGGTGATTGCGCTCAGCCTGCCGCTCGCGATCGT
>NZ_JAUHHY010000013.1:0-209338 GCF_032377435.1 Bradyrhizobium sp. SZCCHNS3002 | reverse complement strand
CTTTAGTCCTGCCAACTAGACGGACTGAATCATCGATCTCTCTGCGTCGCAACTGCCGACTTTTTCAACGGAATCGGTCAAAAGCGGACGTGGCTTTGTCGCGCGCATTGGTGCTGACGTCCTGCATCCAGATCCTTCCTGAAGCACTGCGCAAATCGGAGTGCTCGGGTCGACTCCGGTCGCGGGCTCCCGCCGCTCCTTCGCCCGACCGGTGCAAGGGCAGTTGGACCGGCCACCCCGTCGAACGTGTGCGAAAAGGTGCTCGTCGTCGACTGAAAATTTCTATTTCGCGTTTCCAGAAAACGTGCTAGATCATCGCCATCCCGTGCTCCTCGAGAGGGGCGCTTCGCGATCGTCACGGAACGTTGGGCGCGGGATGCGGTGGCTGCAGGATGCCGCAGCGCGGGGTGACCCGCGCGGACGAACGGCAGCTTGCGGACGCGAAGTCGCGTGGTCCTGGCGCCCCGACGCTGGCGCCAAGTCCTCGGGCGACGAGCCCGAGGGCGACGGTGGCTCACAAGCCGGACACCGGGGAGATCGCGAAGTAAGCGTGAAAACCATCGCGCGGGGAATGCCGGGATGTCTCGGCTGAACCTGTGGTGACTGCCGCCTGCTTTTTTTCTGCAGGCGGGCCATGGGGGCGGCCAGCTCCCGGCATTCCCCGTGCCCTCTGCCTGAGGCGAGGGTGACACGACTGACATCACTCGGGCGTAAGACGCCGCGAGACCAATGATTCATGTCCTCATCGCGGTCCTGGGCATGCCGGCGGCTCGCTTTGGGAACCAAATTCCGCAGCCGCGGTTAGCCCTCACGCAGGAGGATCCCAATGCGCCGTCCCAAAATCCAGCCCATCCGCAACAAGCTCGATCTCACCGATCGGGTCCAGGTCCGCATCGTCACGCGGAGGCTGCGCGTCACGCCGGCCGAGTTGACCGAGATCGTCGGCCGCATCGGCAATTCCATCGCCGCGATTTCGAAGGAAGTCCATCAGCAGCGCGCCAGCAAGCCGGCCGTCCCCGCGGATGTGCCGCCCGCTGAGGTGATTGCGTCCGTTGCAGCCACGGAGACCGCTGCCGTCGAGGTCGTTGCGGCATCCGAGACGCATTAGACAGCGCATTGCCAGGGGGCAGCAATGGATCAGATCACCGACAGGGCCGACGCCCTGACGCAGGCGGCGTTCAACCTGCGCAAGGCCAAGATCAGCGAAGGCCGTCCGTTTCCGCTCGGCGCGACCTGGGACGGTCTCGGCGTCAATTTTGCGATCTTTTCCGCGCATGCGACCAAGGTCGAGCTGTGCCTGTTCGACGACACCGGCGAGACCGAACTCGAGCGCATCGAGCTGCCGGAATACACCGACGAGGTGTGGCACGGCTATCTGCCGACCGCCCGTCCCGGCACGGTGTACGGCTATCGCGTGCACGGACCCTACGAGCCCGACGCCGGCCACCGCTTCAATCCGAACAAGCTCGTCATCGATCCCTATGCCAAGCAGCTCGTCGGCAACCTGCGCTGGGGCCCGGAGCTGTTCGGCTACCAGCTCGATCATGCCGACAAGGATCTGTCGTTCGACGGCCGCGACAGCGCGCCGTTGATGCTGAAGTGCCGGGTCATCGATCCCGCCTTCACCTGGGGCACCTCACGCAAGCCGGAAATTCCGTGGGAGCGGACGATCTTCTACGAGATGCACGTCAAGGGTTTTACCAAGCTGCATCCGCTGGTGCCCGAGGCCGATCGCGGCACCTTCGCCGGTCTCGCGCACCAGGACATCCCGGCCTATCTGCGCTCCCTGGGCATCACCTCGGCCGAGCTGTTGCCGATCCATGCCTTCATCGACGACAGCTATCTGGTCGACAAGGGCCTGCGCAACTACTGGGGCTACAACTCGATCGGCTTCTTCGCGCCGGAGCCGCGCTATCTCAAGACGCCGCTCGCGACCGAATTCAAGACCATGGTCAACCAGTTCCACGCCAACGGCATCGAGGTCATCCTCGACGTGGTCTACAACCACACCGCCGAAGGCAACGAGCTCGGGCCGACCCTGTCGTTCAAGGGCATCGACAATGCCAGCTACTACCGGCTGATGCCGGACCAGAAGCGCTACTACATCAACGACACCGGCACCGGCAACACCGTGAACCTGTCGCACCAGCGCGTGCTGCAGCTCGTCGCGGACTCGCTGCGCTATTGGGCGACCGAGATGCGGGTCGACGGCTTCCGCTTCGATCTCGCCACCATCCTGGCGCGCGAGCCCTACGGCTTCGACGAAGGCGGCAGCTTCCTCGACGCCTGCCGGCAGGATCCGGTGCTGTCCAGCGTCAAGCTGATCGCCGAGCCCTGGGACATCGGTCCGGGCGGCTATCAGGTCGGCCAGTTTCCGCCGGGCTGGGCGGAGTGGAACGACAAGTTCCGCGACACCGCGCGCGCGTTCTGGAAGGGCGACGGCGGCACGCTGGCCGATTTCGCCAAGCGCATCTCGGGCTCGGGCGATCTGTTCAACAAGCGCGGCCGAAGGCCCTGGGCGAGCGTGAACTTCATCACCGCCCATGACGGCTTCAATCTCAACGACCTCGTCTCCTACAACGAGAAGCACAACGAGGCGAATGGCGAGGACAATCGCGACGGCCACAGCAACAATCACTCGTGGAATTGCGGCGTCGAGGGGCCGACCGACGACCCCGAGATCACCGCGTTGCGCGAGCGGCAGAAGCGCAATCTGCTCGCCACGATGCTGCTGTCGCACGGCACGCCGATGCTGCTGGCGGGCGACGAGTTCGGCCATACCCAGAACGGCAGCAACAATGCCTATGCGCAGGACAACGAGACCACCTGGCTCGACTGGATGGGCATCACGCCGCAGGGCAGGGCGCTGCGCGAGTTCACGCGCAAGCTGATCGCGATGCGCAAGGCCTTCCCGATCCTCTATCGCAGCCGCTTCCTGGTCGGCTCGCACAATGAGGAGCTCGACGTCAAGGATGTGACGTGGCTCGATCCGTCCGGCGAGGAGATGACGACCGAGCAGTGGACCGATGATCACGCGCGCTGTTTCGGCATGCTGCTCGACGGCCGCGCCCAGGAGACCGGCGTCAAGCGGCGCGGATCGGACGCGACGCTCTTGCTGGTCTACAACGCGCATTACGACGTCGTGAACTTCACGCTGCCGTCCGTGCCCGAGGGCCACAACTGGCTGGCGCTGATCGATACCAACCAGCCGGATGCACAGCCGCAGTCGTTTCCGTTTGGCCACGTCTACGCGGTGACCGGGCGATCGCTGCTGGCCCTCGGCCTGTCCTCGGAGCAGCAGCCGATGCGCAGCCTGCGCCACGGCCTCGGCGCCCTGCTGGACATCGCGGAGGCGCCGCTGGGGTAGGGCGGCGACACAGCCCGGCGCCGGCTTGTCGTTCGCGGGATGTCGTGCAAAAGCTGTCCGGGTGAAACGCCCGGACAGAGGTCAAGAAAAGCTCAAATGCGCACCCATTCCATCGCCGCCATTCCCGCCGACGGCATCGGCCCCGAGGTCATCTCCGAAGGTGTCCGCGTTCTCGAGGCACTCGCCAAGCGCGCGGGCGACATCAGCTTCAACGTCAAGACCTTCGACTGGGGCTCGGACTACTACAAGAAGCACGGCGTGATGATGCCGGCCGACGGCCTTACCGAACTCAAGAAATTCGATGCGATCTATTTCGGCGCGGTCGGCGCGCCCGACGTGCCCGATCACATCACGCTGTGGGGCCTGCGGCTGCCGATCTGCCAGGGTTTTGATCAGTACGCCAATGTGCGCCCGACCAAGATCCTGCCCGGCGTGGCCTCGCCCTTGCGCAATGTCGGCGTCGGCGATCTCGACTGGGTGATCGTGCGCGAGAATTCCGAGGGCGAATATGCCGGCATGGGTGGCCGCGCGCATCGCGGCCTGCCTGAAGAGGTCGGCACGGAGGTCGCGGTCTTCACACGCGTCGGCGTCGCCAGAATCATGCGCTACGCGTTCAAGCTGGCGCAGTCGCGGCCGCGCAAGTTCCTCACCGTCGTCACCAAGTCGAATGCGCAGCGCCACGGCATGGTGATGTGGGACGAGATCGCCGCCGAGGTGGCGCGGGAATTCCCCGACGTGACCTGGGACAAGATGCTGGTCGACGCGATGACCGTGCGCATGACCCTGCAGCCGAAGAGCCTCGACACCATCGTCGCGACCAACCTGCATGCCGACATCCTGTCCGATCTCGCCGGCGCGCTCGCCGGCAGCCTCGGCGTGGCGCCGACCGGCAACATCGATCCGGAGCGGCGCTTCCCGTCGATGTTCGAGCCGATCCACGGCTCGGCGTTCGACATCACCGGCAAGGGCATCGCCAATCCGGTGGCGACGTTCTGGACCGGCGCGCAGATGCTCGAGCATCTCGGCGAGAGGGACGCGGCCGTGCGATTGATGGCGGCCGTGGAAAAGGTGTGTGCAGCCGGCATCCTGACGCCCGACGTGGGCGGCAAGGCGACGACCAAGGAGGTGACCGACGCCGTCATCGACGCGATCCACGGCTCCAACGTCTGAGGCGTGCCACTCTCTTGCACAATTTCGGCGTGTTCCGCGTCGCGCTTGCAATGGACGCTGCGGGGCGTATATCAGCGCTTCCGCTGCGTCCGCGCATGCTAATCACATGCATGTCATGGTGACGCGAGACACGGACTTAAGTGACCTGGGCTTCAGGAGAAAGGACACATCATGCGTCGTCACCGTCGAGCCAAGATCGTCGCGACTGTCGGTCCCGCGAGCAATTCTCCGGAGATGCTGAAAGCGCTGTTCCTCGCCGGTGTAGACACATTTCGTCTCAATTTCAGTCACGGCACGCAGGCCGATCACGCCAGGGTCCATGCCGCGGTCCGCGCCCTCGAGAAGGAGGTGCAGCGGCCAATCGGCATCTTGATGGATCTGCAGGGTCCGAAGATTCGTGTCGGCACGCTGCGCGACAAGAAGATCCAGGTCGAAGCCGGCGAGACGATTCGGTTTGTCCTCAACGGCACCGAGGGCGACAAGACGTCGATTCCGTTGCCACATCCGGAGATCTTTGCGGCGGTCGCGCCCGGTCACGATCTTCTGATCGATGACGGCCGCGTGCGGGTGCGCGTCATGGGCCTCGGCGACGACTGGATCGAAGCCAAGGTGATCGTCGGCGGCGCGATCTCCAATCACAAGGGCGTCAATCTGCCGGGCACGATTCTGGAGCTGTCGCCGCTGACGGCCAAGGACCGCTCCGATCTTGCCTTTGGGCTCGACCTCGGCGTCGACTGGGTGGCGCTGTCGTTCGTGCAGAAGCCGTCCGACGTGCTGGAGGCGAGGGGCCTGATCAATGGCCGCGCCGGCATCATGTCCAAGATCGAGAAGCCGGCGGCGCTGGAGCGCATCGACGACATCATCCAGCTGTCGGACGCGATCATGGTCGCGCGCGGCGATCTCGGCGTCGAGATTCCCAACGAGGACGTGCCGGGCAAGCAGAAGGAGCTGGTGCGCGCCTGCCGGCTCGCGGTGAAGCCGGTGATCGTCGCGACGCAGATGCTGGATTCGATGGTCGCGACGCCGACGCCGACCCGCGCCGAGGTCTCCGACGTCGCGACCGCGATCTATGACGGCGCCGACGCGGTGATGCTGTCGGCGGAATCGGCCAGCGGGCAATACCCGCGCGAGGCGGTCGCGATGATGGACAGCATCATCAAGGCAACCGAGGGCCACAAGATGTACCGCTCCATCGTCGAGGCGACGCAGCCGGGCGAGGAGCAGACCGCACCGCATGCGGTGGCGACCGCCGCGGCCGACCTGGCGTCGGCGATCCACGCCAGGGCGATCGTGGCCTATACGTCGAGCGGAACTTCGGCCTCCCGCGTTGCGCGCAAGCGGCCGAGCCTGCCGATTCTGGCGATCACGCCGAACGAGGACACCTCGCGGCGCATGTGCCTGTTGTGGGGCGCGCACAGCGTGCTGTCGCAGGACGTGCAGAACTACGAGGAAATGGTCGAGCGCGCGACCTTCTTTGCCGTGCAGGAGGAGTTCGCGGAAGCCGGCGACCTGCTCGTCGTCGTCGCCGGCATCCCGTTCGCGCAGGCCGGCACCACCAACAATCTGCGTGTCGTCACCATGCCGAGATAGGAGGCCGATTTTCCCTGTTCGCGCCGCCCGCCTGTCGCCTGATTGTCGCACCGCGCTGGTATCGCGGGGCAGTGACGAAGGACGTCGCGAGTCGTCGAACGAGCGGTGTCCGGTCGCGGTCCGGCAGGACGGGTTCTGCCGATGCGGCCGTTCGTCATCGCGGTGTCATCAGGGGCTGTTAGGTGGGCGCGCATGGGACTTGAGACTGCTGGTGAAGAAAGCCCGGCTCGGCGCTTTCGGACGTTGTTCATCTCGGACGTTCATCTCGGAGCCCGCGGCTCGCAGGCCAATCTCCTGGTCGATTTCCTGCGCCACCATGATGCCGATACGATCTATCTGGTCGGTGACATCATCGATGGCTGGGCGCTCAAATCGAGCTGGCATTGGCCGCAGTCGCATAACGACCTGGTGCAGAAGATGCTGCGCAAGGCGCGCAAGGGCGCCAAGGTCGTTTACGTCCCCGGCAATCACGACGAGTTCCTGCGCGGCTACTACGGCACGCATTTCGGCGGCATCGACGTCGTCGAGAACATCGTGCACACCGGCACCGACGGCAAACGCTATCTCGTCATTCACGGCGACATCTTCGATCTGGTCGTGCAGAACGCGCGCTGGCTCGCCCATCTCGGCGACAAGGCCTACGATTTTGCGATCCAGATGAACCGGCTGGTCAACTTCTTCCGCCGCATGTTCGGCGTGCCCTATTGGTCGCTGTCGCAATGGGCCAAGCAGAAGGTCAAGAACGCGGTGAACTATATCGGCGCGTTCGAGACGGCACTGGCCTCCGAGGCGCGCCGGCATGGCGCTGACGGCGTGATCTGCGGCCACATCCATTGCGCCGTCATCCGCGACCAGGACGGCATCCGCTACATGAATTGCGGCGACTGGGTCGAAAGCTGCACGGCGCTGGTCGAGCACGAGGACGGCCGCTTCGAGATCCTCACCTGGACCGATCCGCAGCGGCAGCCGGCGCCGGTTCCGCAGCTGGCCGCCCGCGCCGCCTGACACCGGCTCCCTTGCCTCTCGGCAATCGGGCGCGGTAAAATAGGGGTATGACAGCTCATTCCCCGATCCTGCCCGTGACCGCCGCCGACATCGATGCGGCGGCACGCGTCCTCGCGCCCGTGGCCGTGCGGACCCCGCTGCTGCCGGCTCCCGTGCTCAGCGAGCGCTTCAAAGCGAACGTTTTCGTGAAGCCGGAGGTGCTGCAGCGGACCGGCTCGTTCAAGTTCCGCGGCGCCTACAACAAACTGGCGTCGATCCCGCAAGCAGCGCGCGGCAACGGTGTCGTCGCGTTTTCCTCGGGCAACCATGCGCAGGGCGTCGCTCATGCCGCCACATTGCTGGGCATGGACGCCACGATCGTGATGCCCTCGGATGCGCCGGCGGCCAAGCGCGATCGCACCAAGGCGTTCGGTGCCGACGTCGTGCTCTATGATCGCGATCGCGAGGACCGCGAAGCGATCGCGCGCGACATCGCTGCAAAGCGCGGCTCGACGGTGGTGCCGCCCTATGACGATCCCTTTGTCATCGCAGGGCAGGGCACCGTCGGCCGCGAGATCGCCGACGACCTTGCTGCGCTCGGCCTGTCGCCGGATCTGGTGATTGTGCCTGCTTCCGGCGGCGGGCTGCTTGCCGGCGTCTCGACCGCGGTGAAGGCGCGATATCCGCAGACGCAGATGATTGTTGCCGAGCCAAAGGGCTTCGACGACCATGCGCGCTCGCTGCGGGCCGGTCACCGCGAGGCCCACGATGCAAAGGGCCGAACCATCTGCGACGCGCTGATGGCGGCGATTCCCGGCGAGATCACCTTCGCGATCAACAGCCAACTTCTGTCGGCTGCGGTCGAGGCCTCGGATGAGGAGGTGGGGCGGGCGGTCGGCTTTGCCTTCCGGGAGCTGAAGCTCGTGGTCGAGCCCGGCGGGTCGGTCGGGCTCGCGGCATTGCTGGCCGGCCGGCTGGACGCGGCGGGCAAGACGGTGGTGATCGTGCTCTCCGGCGGCAATGTCGACGCTGAGCTCTACGCCCGGCTGATTGCCTGACGATCAAGCCTCAGCGAAAGCCGAGGCCGCCTCTTGCCGATCCTCCACCACCCATCCGCAGTCCGGACTGCGCGACGTGCGGCGCGCCCCGCGTCGGGCCGCCCTGCATCCCGCCTTGACCCCGCGCCATCGACGGATGCGACGCGTTGATGTTCGGCTTGAACGGTCCGGAATTGCCGGGGAAGGGACGCCGGACCTCGCGGGTGTCGAATGGCCGACCAGGACTGCGCCTCAGTGGGTCGCGCTGGATTTTCGTAGTCACGGGCGGATTTGCCGGCGGCATGATCCTGTCGCGCAATTTCGTCTGAGAGATCGGCCCGGGATCGACGACCTTGTTGGGAATCGCGTTGTTGACGGCATCGCCTTTCGTGACGACCGTGGGCGGCAGCGGCCCGCGCGGCGGCATGGTGGTGGTCGGCAGCTTCGGCTGCGGGATCTGTGCGCCCGGATTGAACGGTCGCGCGATCGGCGCCAGTTGCGGTGGCATGATGAGGCGGCTCGGTTGCAGCACGGGGATGGGCCGCGGCTGTCCCTGCAGCCGCAGCGCGACCGGCGCATATGGACTGTCGGCATAGGATTCACGGAAGCTCCGATAGGCGGCCGGCGAATTCGCCAGTACGGCCTCGTGCCACGCCGCGGCCTGCACGAGGCCGGCGAGCAGGGCGCGGATGCGGTCGGCGAGCGGATCGCGCGGATACATCGCGATGAACTCGCGATAATATTGCGGACGGTTCTCCGACAGCACGTAGTCATAGGCCTGCCGCACGGACCGGCTGGGCAGGTTGGCCGCCACCTGGATCACCGGCGCATTCTCGGCAGGGCGCGCGGCCGCGACCAGCGTATCCCCGAAGAAGGTGAAATCGCCGGTGAGCGAAGAGCTTTCCCACGGCGTCTGCCGGCCGTCGGTGGTCTGGTTGACCTGCAGACGGATGCGCTTGAACAATTGCTCGATCGGCAGGTTCGGCTGTCGCGCGAGGTTGAGGAAGGCCTGCGCATAAGGGCTGTGCTCGCCGCGGCCGTCGAGCGCCTCCGCGCCGGGCGAGGTCGAATATCCGAGGATGGAGCCGTTCGGCGCGTCGACGATGGCAAGTCCGCGTCCGGCATCGTTGATGGCAGGGAATGGATTGTTGCGGCAGGCGTCCAGTACGACGATCCGCATGCGGCTCGGGATGGCGTCGAGCGTCGCCATCAGATCCACCAGCCGGATGGTCCCCGTCGTCAGGTCGGAGGGCGCCGAGATGCGGGCATCGATCGGGATCAGATAGTTCTCGCCCGCGAGCTGAACCCCATGGCCGGCGTAGTAGACCATTGCCACGGTATTCGGGCCGTGTGCTGCCACCCGGCTCGAAAAATCCTCCACGACCTTGAGCATCTCGTTCTGCGTCAGGTCGGTCGCCGTGATCACCTCGAAGCCGGCCGAGTTCAACAGCTTGGCAACAGCATGGGCGTCGTTGTCCGGGTTCTCCAGCGGCGGCGCGTTCTGATAGCTCGCATTGCCGATCACGAGCGCGACGCGTGGCTCGGCTCCTTGAGGGATCGCGGCGGGCGTGTTGCTCTCCCTTGCCGGTGAGGGAGCTGCCAGCGCGCGCGGTGGCGTGTGAAGGGTGTCGAGCTCACTGCCGGCGGCGAACGCCGAGCCCGGGCCGACCCAGGCCATCAGGCCCAGCAGCGCGGACATGAGCAGGGATTTCCAGGCGGACGTTACAGCGCGAAATTTCGGAACGGACACGGCGTTCTCCTCAAGCATGCGCAAAGCGAATGGCTTGAGAAGCAGGCTACGCAGATCACGCAGTGGCGTACGTGACCCGCGTCACCCATCAACGCGGCACCCTTGGTGCTCAGTGATCGAGGTTCAACAGGAGGTGGCCGAGATGCTCTCGGCCTACGAGAAGAATGCGATCTTCTCAGGCTGGGTCATGCGACGGATCGGCGCCAGCGAGTCATTGGCGGGCGCCTGTGGCCGCTGCAGAAGGCCGTTCGACAGGAGTGTCGATCCCAGCGACGGCTCGTAGGCAGGCTTGGGCATCGCGGATGCGCTGGTGCTGTGAGCCGCGGCAGCGGTCGGGCGGACCTGCTGGCTCGGCGCAACGTCGGCCTGCGGGGCCGCTGCGGGAGATTGAGCTGCGACCGCAGCCGCCACGGCGGCCAGGGTCTCGATGGTGATCGCCTCCGGAAGCGGTGGCGATACGGGCGCGCTGGGGATTGGCGCCGGGACTGGAGGCGATGCCATGCGCGGGGCCGCCGTGGGCGGGGCCGGCATCGGAGGGGCAGACATCGACGGAGCAGACACCGGCGGGGCAGACACCGGCGGGGCAGGCATCGTGGGCGCAGCCGGAGCCGGCGCCGCCGTGGCAACCGGGGCTTCTGCCGTGGTCAGCACGAGATCCGGCTCCGACGGCGCTGTCTCGCTGAAGCTCGCGACGATGTCGTCGTCGACCGAGGTCGGCTCCTCAATGTCGAAGCCGAGCGTCCTGACCCGGCTGAACTCCTCGTCGTCGATCGGGTCGAGGACACCCATCTCCGCCGCGACCAATTCCAGAATAGCTTCGTCTTCGGCTTCTGCGGCGGCGGCGTCATCCAGGGCCGCCGCGGCGTGCTGCTCGATCTCGAGCAGGGCTTCGTCCACCGACGGCTCCGTCGCAGCTTCCGGGGGCTGCACCACTGCCGCAGTTTCGGCGTCAACGATCCTGGCGTCGACTGCTGCGGCCGCCACGATCACAGCGTCAGCAGCCGAGGAGGTCTCAACCACTTCCATCGCGGCCACCGCCGCAACGAGCGGAATGGCGATCTCGAGCGCTGCCTGGGACGCCTCGCTCTGTTCCGGTGCAGGCTCCGGCTCCGAGACCACCATCTCGGCGGACGGACTTGATGCGACATAAGGCGCTGGCGAAGCGGCGGCCTCGGCCGCCGGACTGATCTCGTCGGCCGCAGGCGGAACGCTCGCTTTCTCCGCCTCGAGCTCCTTCAGCCGCGTCTTGATGATCTCGAACGCCGCAAGCAGCGCGAGCTTGGGGTCGGCGCTCGCAAGCTGATCGCAGGCGGCCTCGATCGATGTCACCTGCGAATCGATCAGGTCACAGATCCGGGAATCGGCGCCGATCTCGCGCCAGCGCCAGGAAATCTCCTTGATGATTCGGATGCCCTTGCGCACCGGCGCCAGGTTCTGCTCGAGGGCCATGCGGTCGACCGCAGAGGCGGCGGCCAACGCGGCGTCTTCGACCGTGGCGCGGATCGCGGCGAGCGCTTCGGGCAGCGCCTTGCTGTCCGCTTGCTCGAATTCCTGCTGCTGCTGACGCTGCGAGGCAAGAGCGTGCTCGATGCGGGCGACGGCGTCGAGCACCATGCTGGTGTCAGCATTGCGGTTGCGCTTGGCATATTCACCGAGGAACCAGCGGCCTCGGGACGTCTCCATGAAGGCGTCGCGGATCGCCTCGTAATCGGCCTCGTTCGGCTGAGCCGCACGGGCGGATATCGGCGAGAGGGCGAAGACTTCATCGACCATGGCAAACCTATCGCGCACATTGCTGCGCGTTGGCATAACGATCACCATGATATTGATCGAATCGCAATTGAATTGATGCCACTGTCCCGACAAATCTCCACCACATCGCCGGTATTGTCGCGCCGATTCGCGGACAGGTTGGGGCTGTTCTATGGCGCGGTGTTCATGCTGTCGGGCACGCATCTGCCGTTCTTTCCCGTATGGCTACGGGCGATCGGGCTGGATGCCGCATGGATTGGCGTCATCATTGCGGTTCCCGCCGTAACCCGCTTCACCGTCCTGCCGCTGATCACTGCGGTCGCCGAGCGCCGGCAGGCCCTGCGCACCGCGATGGGGCTGGCCACCTTCGCAACGGCATCGGGCTTTGTGGTTCTTGCCTTCCAGCGCGAACCCTGGCTGGTATTCCTGGTCTACGTGGCGACCTGCTGCCTATGGACACCCGTTGTCCCGCTGACGGACGCCTATGCGCTTCGTGGCGTGATGAGCTATGGCCTGAACTACGGTCGCCTGCGGCTGTGGGGATCGGCGGCCTTCATCGCTGGAACGCTGCTGTGCGGCGGGCTGGCCGATCTCGCGCCGTCGTCCGAGCTGATCTGGATCATCGTCTCGGTTGCGCTGTGCGGTGCGGCAAGCAGCCTGCTGCTGCAGGCGCTGCCGCCCTTGCCGCAAGGCGCCGGCCCGTCCCGGGACGGCCGCAGTCTGCTGGGCAATCCGAGCTTCCTCTGCATCATCGCAGCTTCGGCGCTGATTCAGGCCAGCCATGCGGCCTACTACACGTTCTCCGCCATCGAGTGGAAGGCGCAGGGCTTCAGCGGGCTGACCATCGCTTGGCTCTGGACCATGGGCGTGCTCGCCGAGATCGTCGTGTTTGCCCTGTCGCCACGGTTCACGCTGGCGCCCGCCAGCCTGGTCATGATCGGTGCGATGGCGGCCGTGCTGCGCTGGAGCCTCACGGCGCAGGAGCCGCATGCGGCGGGGCTCGCGGCGGTCCAGATCAGCCATGGCTTCACTTTCGGGCTGACGCTGGTCGGAACCATGGGGCTGCTGGTGCGCCAGGTGCCGGCGCATCTGACCGCGCGCGGGCAGGGCTATTATGCCGCCGCCAGCGGCGTGGTCGGCTCGGCGGCGTCGGCCCTCTCGGGGCCGGTCTATGCGGCCTATGGCCCCGGCGTCTACTACGTGATGGCTGCGATGGCCGGAGCGGGCGGCGCGCTGATGTGGCTCGCGCGCCGCGGCGTCTCGCTTCAGCCCCACAACGCCTGATCGGGCGGATAGACCAGGCTGTCCTCGTAGTGCAGGCCGTGCTCGCAATCCTCGGCGAGCAGCAGCGGTCCGTCCAGATCGACGAAACGGGCGAACGGCGTCAGCAGCATGGCCGGCGCCATCGACAGCGACGTCGCCACCATGCAGCCGACCATGATGTCGAAGCCGAGCGCGCGCGCGGCATCGGCCATGGCAAGCGCCTCGGTGAGTCCTCCGGTCTTATCGAGCTTGATGTTGACGGCGTCGTAGCGCCCACGCAGCGCGTCCAGCGAGCTGCGGTCGTGCACGCTCTCGTCGGCGCAGACGGCGAGCGGGCGCGCGATCCTTCCGAGCGCTTCGTCGTTGCCTGCGGGCAGCGGCTGCTCGACCAGCTTGACGCCGGCGGCGGCGCAGGCTGCGAGATTGGATTCCAGGACGGCCTCGGTCCAGGCCTCGTTGGCGTCGACGATCAGTTGTGACTGCGGCGCCGCGGCTCGCACGGCTGCAATCCGCGCCGGATCGCCGTCGCCGCCGAGCTTGATCTTGAGCAGCGGGCGGTGCGCGGCCTTGGCCGCAGCTTTGGCCATCACATCGGGGGTCCCGAGCGAAATCGTGTAGGCCGTGACGCACGGCGCCGGTGCGCGGCGTCCGAGCAGGTCCCAGATGCGCCGGCCGTTTCGTTTGGCTTCGAGGTCGAGCAGCGCGCAATCGAGGGCATTGCGCGCCGCGCCCGGCGGCATCGCCGTCTGCAGGGCGTTGCGGTCGAGACCAGAGGCGATCGCATCGCGCATCGCGAGCAGGGCGCTCAGCGCCGCATCGGGCGTTTCGCCATAACGCGGATAGGGCACGCATTCGCCGTGGCCAACCATCGTCCCGTGTCGCAGCTCCGCGATCACTGTCACGGCTTCGGTCTTGGCGCCGCGGCTGATCGTGAAGCTGCCGGCGATCGGCCAGTGGCCGATTCGGGCGTCCAGTATTGGAAAACCGTTGGAAGTCATTTGAAAGTCTGGCGCTTTGTGAACCGGAATGAGGCGCTTGGGACTTGCGCGATGTGACCGACTATGGCTGTTGATAGTGGTCTCCGGCAAGGTGGTAGCGACGCGGTGGGATTTTTCTCGTCAAGGAGCGGACGTCCAAGGCTCCGAGGATGGCCGTCGTGAAGGGCGGCCCTGATCTGCAGCGCAGCGGGGATGGCAATGCGCTGTCGCTGCGCGCGACCGGCGCCTGGACTGCGCCCTTTGCGCCGTCGCTCGAACGGCTCGTCGCCGATGCCGAAAAGCTCGCCGGCAAGAAGATCGATGTCTCCATCGACGTCTCCCAGGTGTCCAAGCTCGACACGTTCGGCGCCTGGCTGATCGAGCGGCTGCGCCGCAGCTTCACGACCGGAACCGTCGAGGTCCGGATCGATGGGCTCTCTGCGAACTACGCCAGCCTGGTCGACGAGGTTCGCCGCGTCAGCACCGCGCCCAATGGCGACGCGACGATGGTGACCATCACCGGCATGCTCGGCCAGATCGGCCTCAGTGTCGCCGGCATCTTCGGCACGGTCGCCGCACTCATCGACATGCTCGGCGCCGTGATCGTCGCCAGCGGCCGGGTCCTCATTCATCCCCGCAGCTTCCGACTGACCTCGACCATTCATCATCTCGAGCAGGTGTGCTGGCGCGCGGTGCCGATCATCGTGCTGATCACCTTCCTGATCGGCTGCATCATCGCTCAGCAGGGCATCTTCCATTTCCGAAGGTTCGGCGCCGACATCTTCGTCGTCGACATGCTAGGCGTGCTGGTGCTGCGCGAGATCGGCGTGCTGCTTGTGGCGATCATGATCGCCGGCCGGTCGGGCAGCGCCTACACGGCCGAGCTCGGCTCGATGAAGATGCGCGAGGAAATCGACGCGCTGCGCACCATGGGCTTCGATCCGATCGAGGTCCTGATCCTGCCGCGCATGCTGGCGCTGGTGATCGCGCTGCCGATCCTGGCCTTCCTCGGCGACATCGCCGCGCTCTATGGCGGCGGGCTGGTGGCCTGGTTTTATGGCGGCGTCGATCCCGAGGCCTTCCTGCTGCGCCTGCGCGATGCGATCTCGATCGATCATTTCAAGGTCGGCCTGCTCAAGGCGCCGGTGATGGCTGCCGTGATCGGGATCGTCGCCTGCGTCGAAGGACTGGCCGTGCAGGGCAGCGCCGAGTCGCTGGGGCGCCACACCACTTCGTCGGTGGTGAAGGGCATCTTCTTCGTCATCGTGATGGACGGCGTGTTCGCGATCTTCTTCGCCGCGGTCGGGATGTGAGCTGAGATGGTGCAGCAGGTCTCCGATCCCATCATCCGCGTGCGTGACGTCACCGTGCAGTTCGGCAAGACGCGCGTGCTCGACGGGCTCGACCTCGACGTCAAGCGCGGCGAGATCCTGGGCTTCGTCGGTCCCTCTGGCGCGGGCAAGTCGGTGCTGACGCGCACCATCATCGGTCTGGTGCCGAAGCTGTCGGGCAACATCGAGGTGTTCGGCGTCGATCTCGACGCCGCCGATCGTGCCGGCCGCCGCGCCGTCGAGCGGCGCTGGGGCGTGCTGTTCCAACAGGGCGCGTTGTTCTCCTCGCTCACGGTGCGGCAGAACATCCAGTTCCCGGTCCGGGAGTATCTCAAGGTCTCGCAGCGTCTGCTCGACGAGATCATGATCGCAAAGCTCGTGATGGTCGGATTGCGGCCCGATGTTGCTGATCGTTTCCCGAGCGAGCTGTCGGGGGGCATGATCAAGCGGGTCGCGCTGGCACGCGCGCTCGCGCTCGATCCGGAACTGGTGTTCCTCGATGAGCCGACCTCGGGACTCGACCCGATCGGCGCCGGCGATTTCGACGAGCTCGTCCGGACCCTGCAGCGCACTTTGGGACTGACGGTTTTCATGGTAACCCATGATCTCGACAGCCTGTATACGGCGTGCGACCGCATCGCCGTGCTGGGCGACGGCAAGATTATCGCCGCGGGATCGATGGCCGACATGCAGGCCTCGGAACATCCGTGGCTCCGACAGTATTTCCACGGCAAGCGTGCCCGAGCCGTGATGGGGTAGCGCGACGCGCCCCAGGGACGATTTTTGTGAGCGGGAGTGGGGACTGCCGCGACAAAGTTGATGGGGTGGGTGCCGCTGTCCGGCGCCAACCGACAGTGCGCGGAAGCGGGGGCTGGGTGACCGCCGTGACGTGCCGGTACCGGAGTTGGTAATGGAAACGCGGGCGAATTACGTCCTGATCGGGTCGTTCACGCTGGCAGTGATTGCCGCGGCGATCGGGTTTGTCCTCTGGTTTCAGAGCCTGCACACGACCAAGCAGCGCAGCCCGCTGCGGGTCGTGTTCGAGGGGCCGGCCGCGGGTCTGCGCAACGGCGGCAGCGTCAACTTCAATGGTATCCGGGTCGGCGAGGTCATTTCGGTCAAGCTCGACAATCCGCGCCGCGTCGTGGCGCTGGCGATGGTCGAGAACAACGCGCCGATCCGCAAGGACACCCTGGTCGGGCTCGAGTTCCAGGGCCTGACCGGCGTCGCCGCGATCTCGCTGAAGGGCGGCGAGGAGGCTGCGCCGCCGCCGCCGCTCGACGAGGATGGCGTGCCGGTGCTGCGTGCCGATCCGACCCGGCTGCAGGACGTGACCGAAGCGATCCGCGCTACCTTGCAGAACATCAACAAGGTCGTCGCCGACAACCAGGACGCCGTAAAGAACTCAATCAAGAATCTCGAGGTGTTCACCCAGTCGCTGGCCCGTAATTCCGAGCGCATCGATGGCGTCATGAGCCGGGTCGACGGCATCATGGGCAAGGCCGATACCCTGATGCTCGGTCTCAACACGCTGGCCGGCGGCAAGGATGGCGGCGAGCTGTTCCTGACGGTAAAGTCGATCCGCGAGCTCGCCGAGGATCTGGACAAGCGCTCCGGCGCGCTGATGGCCGATGGACGGCGTACGCTGTCCGACATCAGCCGCGCCGTGAACAATTTCGACCGCAATCCGACCCGGGTCCTGTTCGGCGCCAGCAACTCCAGCCCGAGCAACGCCCAGGCCTCGCAGCCGGCGCCCGCGCCCTCCGCCAGCGGACGGCGGTGAGGCCTTGGCGAATAGCGAACGGGGAATAGCGAATAGGGTGCGTGAGCTCTCCTGCCGCGCGCCGCTGGTGGCTCCTTGGTCGGTGCGTCGTCGTCTCGTCTGACGGACCGTGACGTCCGAGTCCTGGGCGACCTCGACTGCAGGATGCGCCACCCCAGCGCCAGGCCTTCCTGTCCGGTTGAGCGGAAGCGGGGCGGGAACGAGCGAAGCCGGAAAAAGCGTTGCTGGACCTGCAAAAGCAAAACGGAGGCCTCGCGGCCTCCGTTTGTTTTTCGATCGTTGGTCGGCTACTCGCCATTCGCCCCCTTCGTCACGCCAGCCTTCCGGCGGCGTGGGCGAGCAGGGTGTAGACCAGCCCGGTCTCCGAGGTGAGCTGGGCACGCAGCGCCTGCGGATTGCGGTCGTCGCGGGCGACCTCGTCGAGCAGTCGCTCGAACTCGGTGATGTAGCGGTCCACCGTCTGCTTGAAGGTGCGGTCGGCGCGGTACTTGCGGGCGACCTCGTCGAATGCCTTCTGGCCGGCCGGGGTGTAGAGACGCTTGGAGAACGCCTTGGTCTCGCCGCGCTGGTAGCGGTCCCACATCTCGGCCGCGAGATTGCGGTCCATCAGCCGGGCGATGTCGAGCGACAGCGACTCCAGTGGATTGCCCGACTGCTGCGCCGGACCGCGGCCACGCGGAGGCTGCGGCTGGCCGGCGGTGCTGTTGTCGGCCCGGTTGAGCAGGTCGGACAGCCAGTTGTCGCTGCGCTGATCGGCGACCGGACCCATCGGCGGCGCTTCGACCCGGCGTGGCTGCGGCGGCGGGGCCGGCGGCTGCATGCCGAGATCCGGCGGCGGCAGGTTGGCGACGCTGGTCGCAGCCGGCTCGCGCAGGCGCATGTCGGGCCGGCCGCCGACGGCTGCGGCGACGATCGGCTCTTCCTGACGGATCACGGCGGCGGGCGCGGCGACCGCGGCGGGGCGCGACGCGCTGACCACGTCGAGGCCGCGGCCATGATGGGCGACGATCCGGTTGAGCTCGGCCAGCGCCTCGATCTGGTCGACGATGACCTTGCGCATCTGCGCCGTGCTCTCGGCGGCCTCCTGCGGCATCTCCAGCACGCCGCGGCGCAGCTCGTTGCGCGTCGCCTCGAGCTCGCGATGCATCTCGGCGGTCATCTGCTTCATGCTCGACACCAGCGTGGCGAACTTCTCGGCCGACTGCTTGAACATCGCATCGGCTTCCTGCGTGCTCTGCTGGTAGATCTCCTGCATCTGCGACGTGGTGAGGCGGCGCTCCTCCTCGGCGTTGGTGCGGATGGCTTCGAACTGGCGGCTGAGCGCGGTGGAGCCGGCACCCGCCGTTTCCGCCACGACGCGGGCGATGTCGCGGGCGCGCTCCTCGGCGGCCGCCAAGGACTCGTCGAGCAGGGTGGTGAAGCGGGTCAGACGCTGGTCGAGATCGGCCGTGCGCAGATCGATGGTGGTGACCAGCGATTCCAGCGTCGTCTTGCGATCCGAGATCGAGACGGTCGCATCGCGGTTGCTCTGCTCGACGATCGCCGCCGCCTCGATCAGCGCCTTGCCATGCGCGTCGAACTGGCTGGACAGCGAGTTGAGATCCTCCAGCGCCCGCGACGTCTTGGAGTTGAACACGTTGAGCTGGTCCTCGAGCGTCTGCGTCGCGGTGCCGTTGCGCGCGGTGACGTCGTTCATTGCGGTGACGAAGTCGGCCACGCGGGTGACCAGCGCCCGCTCCAGCGAATTGAGGTTGTCGTGGGCGCCGGTCAGGACCTCCTGCAGCAGGATGTTGCCCTCGCGCAGACGTTCGAACAGGGCGACCGTGTCGGTGCGCAGGATCTTGCTCGTCTCCTGCATCTCGGTGACCGCGGCCACCGAGACCTGGCGCGACTGCTCGATCGCCGCGCGCGAGGCCTGCTCCAGCTCCTTGAGCGACTTGGTGATCGCGGTGGTCGCAAGCTCGCCCGCCGAGGTGATGGTGCGGGCGACCTCGGAGCCGTTGCCATTGACGCTCTGGGCGAAGTTCTGGCCGCGCACCTCGATCGCCTTCAGCGCGTCGGTGGTGACGCGATCGATCTCGATCGTGAGCTGGTTGGTCTTCGAGTTGAGCGCCTCGACCAGGGTGCCGCGCTTGCCGTCGAGCATCTGCGACAGCCGCTCGCTCTGCTGCTGCACATAGGTGACGATCTCGTCGGTCTTGCCGGTCATGGCCGAGCCGAACGAGTTGCCGGCGGCGAGCACCGAGCGCTCGATCTCGGTCGAGGTCGACTTGACCCGCGTGGAGACCTCGTTGGAGGCGGCGACGAGCGCGCTCTGCGCATTGAGCGCGCTGCTCTGGATCGCGTCGGTGGTGTTCGCCGCGACGGAATTAATGACGCGCTCGATCTCCGACGACATCGCCTTGAGCTGGCCCGCGGTGTCGGTGGAGGTGGCCGTCAGCAGGTTCTGCGCCTCGCGCGCGCCGCCGACGATCACCGCGACCGTCTCGGTCGTGGTCGTCGTCAGCACCGCCTGGGCTTCGCGTGCGCTGCCGACCAGGGTGGCTGCGGTGTCGGCCGACGTGGCGGTCAGCGACATCTGCGCCTGGCGCGCGCTGTTGAGGATCGAGGTCGCGGTATCGGCGCCGACGGACGACAGCGTCCGCTCGACGTCGACGGCCAGCGACTTGACGTGCTCGGTTGCTTCCGTCGAGGCGGTGACGAGCTTCGACTGGACGTCGCGGGCGCTGTCGACGATCGCCGCGGCTGTGCTGGTCCCGACCGCCGCGAGCGTGCGCTCGACGTCGGCCGCCAGCGACTTGACGTGATTGGCCGCTTCGGACGAAGCGCTGATCAGCGTGTTCTGCGCTTCCCGGGCGCCGCCGGTGATCGTTTCCGCGGTGGTCGTCCCCGCGATCGACAGCGAGCGCTGGACGTCGACGGTCAGCGCCTTGACCTGTTCGGCCGCTTCGCTCGATGCCGTGAGCAGGGCATGCTGGGCATCGCGAGCGCCCGCCGTGATGGCTTCGGCGGTTTCCGTCCCGGCACTGGTCAGCGAGCGCTGCACGTCGGCTGCGAGCGACTTCACGTGGTCGGCTGCGTTGGAGGAGGCGGACACCAGCGTGTTCTGGACCTCGCGCGCACCGGCGAGGATCGAGGCTGCCGTGGCCGAGCCGGCGGCCGTCAGCGCCTGCTCGACGTCGACGGCGAGCGACTTGACGTGGGTGGCGGCATCGGAGGAGGCGGACACCAGCGTGTTCTGGGCCTCGCGCGCGCCGGCGAGGATCGAGGCTGCGGTGGTCGAGCCTGCCGCCGTGAGCGTGCGCTCGACGTCGGCCGACAGCGACTTGATCTGGTCGGCGGTCTCGCCGGAGGCCGCGACCAGCGTGGCCTGGGCCTCGCGCGCACTGGTCAGGACGGCCTCGGCCGCGCCGCTGCCTGCGTTCGACAGGGCACGCTCGACCTCGGCGGACGTGTTCTTCAGCTGCGAGCCGACGTCGGTCGAGACGTTGAGCAGCGCCTGCTGTGCCGAGCGGGCCCCGGTCTGGATGGTCTCGCTGGTGTTGACCACGAGGTTGGTCAGCGCCCGCTCCGCATCTTCCACATGCGACTTGATGCTGGCCGACAGCAGCTCGGCGCGGGTCATCAGTTCGTCGCTCGCCTGGCGGCCGCTGCTCTCGATGCGGCCGGCCACGGCCTCGACGCGCGAGCCGAGCAGGTCTTCGAACTGCGAGACGCGCTGGTCGATGTCCTTGGCGATCGAGCCGACGCGGGTCTCGATGCCCTGATGGATGTCCTGGAAGCGCGCGGTGACGGCTTCGGTCAGCTCGTAGCTGCGGCCGTCGATGATGTTCGACAGGCTGTGGATGCGCTGATCGATTGCTTCGAGCGCCTTGTCGGTGCCGTCGGTCAACGAGGAGGTCAGAATGTTGAGGCGGGAATCGATCGACTGGATCGCCTGCGCCGAGCCATCGGTCAGCGAGGTGGTCAGAACGGTCAGCCGCGAGTCGATCGCGTGCAGCACCTGCGCCGCGCCGTCGGTCAGCGAATTGGACAGGGTGCCGAGGCGGCCCTCGATCGTCGCCGTGACCGAGGTGGCGCGGTTGTCGAAGTTCTCCTCGAGCGACTTGAGGCGGCCCTCGACGCTGTCGTCGAAGGTCTTGATCTTCGCATCGAGCGAGGTGTCGAGGGTGGTGATGCGGGCCTGCAGATTGGTCTCGAACTGGTTCAGCCGCTGGTCCAGCGTCGCCGTAATCTCACCGCTGTTGGACGACAGCCGCGTATCGAACGTGTCGACATAGGACTTGAGATTGTCGGAGATTTCCTGGGTCCGCTGGCCCATGCGCTCGACGATCTCGCCGCCATAGGTCTTCACCGTGCGGTCGAACTCCGTGATGTGCCGGGTGATCAGCGCGCCCAAGGTCGAGCTGTCGCGCGCGAAGCGCTCGGCGAGCTCGGTGCCCTGGTTCTTCACCAGCTCGTCGAAGGCACTGATCTGGATCGACAGCGTGTCGTGGGTGCTCTCGGTCTGGCTGACGACCTTGGCGACCAGCGAATTGACGGTCGCATCGAGCGACTCGCTCGCCTTCTCGCCCGACGTGACGATGTGGCCGGACATGCGCTGGCTCGCCTCGTCGATCTTGGTGACGAGATCGCCGCTGCGCAGCTCGAGCTCCAGCAGGAGGGACTCGCCGGAGGCCTTGAGCTGGTCGTGGAGCTGCTCGGTGCGCACCGAGATGCCGTCGACGATGGCCGCCGTGCGCTGCTCGAACTCGCCGGTGATGCGGTCGATGCGCTCGTTGAGCATCTCGTGGACTCGGTCCGACAGGTCGGCGAACTCGTCGTGGACGTGGCCGGTCTTGAAATTGAGGCTGGTGGTGAGCCGCTCCGAGGCGTCGAGCACGGCGCGCGTGGTCTCGGCGCTGGCCTCTTCGAGCCGATCGAGCAGATCGCCGCCGCGCTCGCCGAGCGCGAGGATCATGTTGTCGCCCGCGTTGCCGAGCGCAGCCGTGATGTGGGCGCCGCGCTCTTCCAGCGCGCCGGTGATGCTCTTGGCGACCTCGTCGACCCGCGAGGCGATGGCGTCCGAGATCAGCGCGATGTCGTGGCGAAGGTCGATCTGGACGCCCGAGATGGCGCTGCGGACCTGCTCGGCCTGGCCGACGAGATTGTCGCGCTGGTGGGCGATGTCCTGCAGCAGGGCGCGGATGCGGACCTCGTTGTCGCTGTAGGCGCGCTCGAGGGCCGCGACCTCGTTGGCGACCAGCATCTCGAGCTCGCCTGCGCGCGCGATCGCGCGCTCGACGCCGTCGCCCATCGCCGCGACCTCGCGGCGGATGGCCTGGCCGACGGTCACGATCGAATCGCTGACGGCGCCCTCCGGCTCGGAGAAGCGGATCGCCACCTGCGCCATCGACTGCGCGATCATGCGCAGCTCCTGGCCGCGCCAGGCGAGGCTCGCGAGGAAATAGAACAGCAGAACGGGTGCGAAGAACACCGCGGCGAGGCCGGCGAGCACCAGCACGCCGCCGCTCTGGCCGATCAAGGCCTGCAAGGCGGGCAGGAAACCGATGGTCAGCAGCACGCAGCCGACGATCCAGATGCCTGCAAAGGCGGTTGCCAGCGTGTAGACGCCGCGCGACGGGCGGCCCTTCTGGATCGCCTGCAGCAACTGGCCGATGGTTTCGCGGTCGTCATTGGCCGGACGGCGCGCGGCGAGCGGCGGCGGCTCAATCTCGTCAAGGCTGCTGCGATCGATGCCCGGACGGGAGTCGAACGAATCCAGGCTCGACACGCCGTTCGGCATGACCGGCGGGGCTCCGTCAGCGTGGACCGAGCTCTGCGAGTCCGTGGGCGCGGACGAATCGCTGATGTTCAAAGCCTCCTGAATGGCGGACAGCGCAACTTCAGTCGGGTCTTTGACCTTTTTCGGAGTGTTCGCCATGTTGAGTCCGAGCCCTCGTCTTAATTTCGATCCGGCGAGCCGCGTACGAGTGCCCTCTCGCAACGCTCGAACCGGACGTCATCCCTCGCAGGCACCAGGGGTGGCAAATTCCGCCAGGTGACCCACTCCATCCGGGCATCATCCTATTGGCTGTGCCTGTTGAAAGAAATGGCCGTGGTTAAGAGATTCTTAATCATCGTTAACAGCAGCCGCCGTTAACACTTTAGAAGTTCTGCGAATTCCCGTTTCTGCCGCGATTGGGGCAGAGCCGGGCCCAAATCGCGGCAAACCCGCGGCAATTGGGCCGGTAACAATGCATTAACCATTGTCGTGCTTGGCTTACCACAGGCGCGCGCGGCGCGCCCGCCGGACCGGATTGCCGCCATGATTCCCGACCTTTCACGGATCGAATGGATGCCCTCGCCCCCGCTGGTTCCCGACGACGGGCCGATCAGCCTGGACCTGCTGCGCCGGATGACGCTCGGCGACAGCGCGCTCGAGCGCGAGGTGCTCGCCATGTTCTCCAGCCAGGCCGTCCGCCTGCTGGAGCGGTTGCAGGTGATGCCCGAGGATGCCGCCACCGTCGCCCACACGCTGAAGGGCTCGGCCCGCGCCGTCGGCGCGCTCGACGTTGCCGACGCGGCGGAAGGGCTCGAAGCGGCGCTGCGGGCGGGCGATCCGGCCGATGCGCTGGCCTGGCTCGGCACGGCGATCGCGCAGGCCCGCGCGGCGATTTCGGAGATGCTCGGCGCGGCCTGAGCGGCCGGCGGCAGCACTAGCGCGGAGCGGAGCGGTCCGTTATAGGACAGCCCGACCTCATTTCCTGCGCAGCACGAGCACACATGGCCAAGATCACCTTTGTCGACCATACCGGCGAATCCCGAACCGTTGAGATCGAGAACGGCGCGACCGTGATGGAAGCGGCGATCCGCAATGCCATTCCCGGCATCGAGGCCGAATGTGGCGGCGCCTGCGCCTGCGCGACCTGCCATGTCTATGTCGACGAAGCCTGGCGCGAGAAGGTCGGCCCGCCGACCCCGATGGAAGAGGACATGCTCGATTTCGGCTACGACGTCCGGCCGAATTCCCGTCTTTCCTGCCAGATCAAGGTCTCCGACGAGCTCGATGGCCTCGTCGTCTCCACCCCCGAGCGTCAGGCCTGAGCGTTCGCCTCGCGCACGCATCGCTGCGCTCCCACGGATCGCCGTCAGGCCTATGCCGGCGGCGCGATCGTCACGCCGCGACGAGCCCAGGGCTGTAGCGCTGCGATGAGCTGCGGCGTCAGCGGCGCCGGCTTGCGTGTCACCTCGTCGATCAGGACCATCACGGCGGTGGCCGAGGCCACGCAGCGGCCGTCCGAGAATACGACCTGCTCTGATGTCACCGACGTGCGCCCCAGCCTCACGACCCCCAGTCCCAGCTCGATCGTCCCCGGCCAGCGCAGCTCGGCGCGGAAATGCATGTCGAGCCGCACCATGATCCAGGCCAGCCCCTCCTGTCCAAGGCCGTGGCGCGGGTCCTTCATCAAGGTCACCCGGCCGGTCTCGAAATAGGTCGCGTAGACCGCGTTGTTGACGTGCTGGTTGGGGTCGAGATCGCCGAAGCGGACATTGTCCGTGAGGCGGTAGGGAAAGTCCTCCAGGCGTGGCGCGTGGTCGCGGCGGGCCGTCTCTGTCACCGATTGATCTCCATCATTCATGCCCCCTTCAAACCTCGCTAAGCCCGCCGCTGCAAGCCGCGCGAGCGGAGGGCGGCTTTTGTGCCTTCCCTGCGACCAGCCCGTTGGCTACAAATTCGGAACCGCCATCTGCCGCCCTCCGTCGAGCGGCGCCTCCAACGAGAAGAGCGACATGAGCGAAGCGATCAAGACCGATGTGCTGATCATTGGCGCGGGCCCTTGCGGACTGTTTGCCGTTTTTGAACTGGGGCTGCTCGACATCAAGGCGCATCTGATCGACATCCTCGATAAGGTCGGCGGCCAATGCGCCGAGCTGTATCCGGAGAAGCCGATCTACGACATTCCCGGCGTGCCGATGGTGACGGGGCAGGGCCTCACCGATCAATTGATGGAGCAGATCAAGCCGTTCAGTCCGACCTTCCATCTCGGCGAGATGGTCGAGAAGGTCGAGAAGATCGGCGATCCCGGTTTTCGCGTCACCACCGATGCCGGCAAGGTGTTCGAGTGCAAGGTCGTGGTGATCGCCGCCGGCGGCGGCTCGTTCCAGCCCAAGCGTCCGCCGGTGCCGGGCATCGAGGCCTACGAAGGCACCTCGGTATTTTATGCCGTGCGCAAGATGGAGCAGTTCCGCGACAAGCATGTCGTCATCGTCGGCGGCGGCGATTCCGCGCTCGACTGGACGCTCAATCTGCATCCCCTTGCCAAGCGCATCACGCTCGTCCATCGCCGCGACGACTTCCGTGCCGCGCCGCACAGCGTCGAGCAGATGCGCGCGCTGGTCGCGAGCGGCAAGATGGATCTGCGCATCGGTCAGGTGACCGCGCTCGAAGGTGCGAACGGTCAGCTTTCCGCGGCCACCATCAAGGGCAACGACAATGCGGTCGAGACCGTGCCGTGCGAGATGATGCTGCCGTTCTTCGGCCTGACGATGAAGCTCGGCCCGGTCGCCGAGTGGGGCCTCGCGCTCGAGCACAATCTCATTCCGGTCGAGACGTCGGCGTTCGAGACCTCGGTGCCCGGCATCTTCGCGATCGGCGACATCAATACCTATCCCGGCAAGATCAAGCTGATCCTGTGCGGCTTCCACGAGGGCGCGCTGATGGCGCAGAAGGCGCACCGCTACGTGTATCCGGAGAAGCGGCTGGTGTTCCAGTACACGACGTCGTCGTCGAGCTTGCAGAAGAAGCTCGGCGTCAACTAATTCGTTCGCACAGTGGAACCCGGCACCGCCGGACCAACTCAAATGTGAAGAAATGTTTCCTGCGCGTGCCGGTTTCACCGGCGCGCCAGACCTGTTATGGGCTGGAACGATGCACGAAACGGCCGTACTGTGCGGCCATTCATTTTGTGACTTGGTCAAGGTGAGATGATGATGCGCAATGCGTTTCCCCGACTTCGGCTGGTGCCTGGTGTGACGAAGCTCGCGATCGGCGCGCTCGTTGTTGCCGGTGCTCTGCTGACGCGGCCTGCGCTCGCGGCTGAGCCGACCGCGGCCGGTCTGTGGCAGAAGGTGGAGGATGGCAGGCCCGTCGGCTGGTTTCTCTTCATCGACCACGACGGCGTGTTCGAGGGCGTGATCGCCAAGACGTTTCCGCGTCCCGGCGACAATCCGAACGAGGTCTGTTCGAAGTGCAGCGATGACCGCAAGAATGCGCCGGTGCTCGGCATCTCCTTCGTGCGTGACATGAAGCGCGAGGGGCTGAAATACGAAGGCGGCAACGTGCTCAACCCGCGCGACGGCAACATCTGGAAGGCCAACATGCGGGTCACTCCGGATGGGCAGTCGCTGATCCTGCACGGCTATCTCGGCATCTCGCTGTTCGGCAAGGACGAGACCTGGACCCGCCTGCCGGACAGCAACATGGCGCAGATCGATCCTGCGATCCTCGCCAAGTATCTGCCCTCGCAGGCGACGACGGCAACAGGCCCCGCCACCAAGCAGGCGCCGCCGATGATGAAGAAGCCGGCTGCGATCAAGTAGACGGCTTCCGAACTACGACCGTCGCTCCCGGCCGACCAGGGACGCGATCTCGGACACCGCGTCGGCCAAGAACTCGATCCAGATCAAACGCGTGGTCAAGGACAAGGTCTTCATGATCATCCGAGCAGGTGACGTGCAGGCCATTGGCCGTAGCGGTCGGAATTCGACGAAGGAGCGATGCTGATGCTGCGTTGGATAATCGCGGGGAGCGCGGCCATTTCCATGATCCCGATCGCCGCTGCTCAAACCCATGATTCCAATTATCCTGTCTGCCTACAAAAGTGGGAATGGGGTGGTAGCACCTCTTTCGAATGCACCTATACATCCTGGGATCAGTGTCGAAGGGCAGGCTGGGGTCTCGCGGCCATGTGCGTGAACAACCCATATTGGGCACAACGACAATCAGGATCGCTTGGCGGTGGTCGCCGCCGACTTGCGCGCTGAGCGTTGGGACGTCGAGGGGGCGGCCCAGCTCTCCGTCCGCTCCCAACTCACCATGAGGCTCAGAGATCTCGCTGCCACACGGCCATTGTCCCTGAGCGCCCGCTCACGGAGGGCCTCCCGAAAGACGCTGTGCGGAGCGGAGCGCTTCAGGCCGTTCTTCCTCTGCGATCTCTGCCCGAATGGCCGACTACTGCCTCACCACGCCCGCGGGCGGCAGCGGCTGGCTGGTGACGTTGGGCTCGGCCGCATCGAGGTTGAGCACTTGCGCCGCAGCCGGAAAGGCGGCGTCGGCCATCGCGGCATGGCCCTCCGCCGTCGGATGCACGGCGCCGCCATAGACCGCGGACAGCACGCCCCAGCTCGCATCGTGGATGTCGGAGGGCTGCATCGCCGCCGGCAGCCCTTGCGGATAGGTCATCGCCGAGAAGTAGCTGTCGTTGGCGTCGCGGATCCAGCGCGCGCGCGGCAGATAGGGGCGATACTCGCTGGCGCCGCGGCCGCACAGCAGCGGCTCGTTGGCGGCGCTGACGATGTTCGGATCGAAGCTGGCGCCGTCGGCCGAAAAGCATTCGCGGTCGAACGGCGGATCCTGCGGCGAGCGGGCGCAGAAGCCGTGATCGGCAAACGCGGCCTGATGCGCATCGACGAAGGTCATGCGGTCGGCCTGCGGGTCGCGGCACAGGACTCCCGCGGTGCATTGCGCCAGCCCGCGCAGTGACGGCAGGAACTCGTTCTCGACGAAGCCCGCGACCTTGGCGAGCCGCTGCGGATTGGCATTGAACGACGGGTGGACCTCGAAGCCGGCCGGACCACCCGGGCAGGGCGTGCCCGGGCCGCTCAGCGCCGGGTTGCCGTAGGATGTGTAGATGACGTGCGAGAGGTCGCCGACCAGCGGCTTCAGCGCCTCGCGCAGCTTGGCAAAACCCTGCGGCAGGTCGCGCGCCAGCTCGCTGCGCGATTCCTCGACCGAGCCGATCACGCCGGAGCGCTTGAACAGCGTGCGCTCGGTGGGCGTATCGACGATGACGTCGGCGACGAGGCCGGAGAAGTTGATGTCGTTGGCGCCGATCGACAGCAGAATCAGATCGAGCTTGCGGTCCGGCTGGCGGCGCTTGGCCGCGGTCAGCGCCTCGCGCAGCTCGCCGAGCTGGCCGTTGACGCCGCCGGCGCAAGTGGCCGCAGAGCGGCCCGGCGTGCATTCGCGCGCGCGCTGACTGCCGAACAGGCCGTCGGCGATGGTAGCGCCGGTGCAGGCAAGCGGCAGGTAGGTGACCGCGACATGCGGATAGCGCACGGCGAGCGCCAGCGCCGTCCGTGTCTGGTAGCTGTAGAGCGAGCGGTGGCAGGCGGCGTTGAGCCAGACCGCGCTGTGCTTCTGCCAGTTCTGCAGCGTGTCCGGCGCCTCGCAGGCGCGGCCGCCTTTGAAGCCGGCGCGGCTCGGCCGATAATATTGCGCGGTCGGACCGCCGAGATAGGAGCGGAAGCAGAAGCCTTCGTCGGCGAGCGCGATCGGGCGGTCCGGATTGCCCTCGCCGGAGGCGATGCTGTCGCCGAGGCCGGCGATCAGGACGTCGCGGACCTGGATTCCGGTCGAGACCTGCAGCGTCCCATCCGGGCTGGCGACATCGACGGATGCCACGGTCTGCCGGCCGTAGCGGACGCGCAGGTTGACCGGCTCGGCGCAGTCGAATGTCGAGGTCTGCGGCCCGTCGCCGTCGTCGAACGACCACGCGCAGGTGGCGCCGACCGGAACCGGGCCGGTCAGGCGCACGGTGACCGGGTGGTCGATCGGCGTGAGATAGCTTTCCTTGACGTTGTCGCGCGTGCATGGCTCGTTGATGCGACCGGCGAGGTCGATGCAGAGCCGGTTGACGACGTTGCGGGCCCAGCCGCGGCCGTCGCTCTGCACCGCCAACGCCTGCTCGGCGGCGAGGATGGAGCGGTCGCGCGTGCTCTCGGTATGCAGCAGGAAGTCGCGCTCCTCCCGGAAGAGACGGAAGCGGTTGCGCACCTCCCAGTTGATCTGCAGCGGCGGCGCCGTGCCGAACTGCGCGGCGGCCTCGGTGGCGGCGAGAGGGGCAAGCAGGCCGGCCAGGACGCAGGCGGCGAGCAACGGACGATGGGGCATTCGGGTCATGCGCAAGGATTCACGTCAGCGATGGGGCGGAAATAAGAGGATCGCACGCGACTTCAACCGGCCGAGGGGCGAGCCGCTGCGTCGTCCGCGAGAGAATTGATGCTCAGCGCTGGGAGTGCCGCTTGATGCGCTGGGGAACCGCAGCGTGCGCCGTGGTCGCGGCGCGCTTGGCGGCGATCTCGTCCGACACCGCGCCCTGCAGCCGGCGCCGCTCCTGCCACGGCTTGACCACATTCAGCCAGAGTTCCCTGATGCCCATGATGGAGATCGCCGTCGCGAACGGGATCACGAAATACAGCACGCGGAAAACGAGCAGGGTGGCCAGCAACTGCTCGCGGCCGAACTGCGGCAGCGCCACCAGCATCGCGGCATCGAACACGCCGATGCTGCCGGGGGCATGGCTGGCAAAGCCGAGCAGGGTAGCGAGGATGAACACCACCGACAGCGACAGGAAATCGATCGGCGGAGCGGCGGGGACGAGGAGGTACATCGCCAGCGCGCAGAAGCCGAGGTCGACCACTCCGATCAGGATCTGCACGAGCGTGAGCTGCGCCGAGGGCAGCACCACCTTCCAACCGTTCTGGCCGAGCTGGCGCCGGTTCTTGCCGGCGGTCAGCCATCCGAGATAGGCGAAGATCGCCCCGAGGATGCCGATCGCGATCAACTGGTTCACCGCCGGGGGCAACTGGTCCATCGCGGTGGCGGCGGCCGGATGCAAGGTCATGCCGATACCGAGCACGAACAGATTGCCGAGCCAGAAGGTCAGGCCCGATAGGAAGCAGATCTTGGCGACGTCGATCGCGGACAGGCCGTAGTCGGAGTAGATCCGGAACCGGATGGCGCCGCCGGTGAACACGGTGGCGCCGATGTTGTGGCCGATCGAATAGCTGGTGAAGGCGCTCATCGCCGCGATGCGATAGGGCACGTGTTTCTTGCCAATCGTTCGCAGCGCAAAATAGTCATAGAAGGTCAGCGTGCAGAACGCGCCGACCACACACAAGGCCGCGAGCGCGATGTGACCGGGCGGGATTTCGGTGAGCGCGGTCAGGATGACGCCGGCGTCGACGCCCTTCAGCGTGCGCACGAGCGTCGTGATCGCGAAGGCGATGATCGCAAGGCTCGCTGCAATCCCCAGCCGCTTCCAGCCGATCCATTTCTTGAAGCCACGCCCAAGCGTGGTCAGCAGGCGCTGCATTCATCCTCCCGGCGGGGCGGTACTAGATCTTGGAAAAGAGGCGAAACCATTGATCGATGGGGCGGGCAATTCGTGACAGCCTGTTTCTTATGCTAAAATGCGTGGCTTGTGCAGTCCTTGACACAGGTCAGCTCCGACCCATGCGGCGCAGGTCTGTCACACTCCGGTCACATGGCTGGCCGCCCATCCGCCTCAGTTCGGTCCAACTGGTTACCCGCGGGGTTCACGGGCAAACCTGGTCCTCCGCGCCCGGTTCCGGACGGCAGGCTCGGTGACACAGGAACGACCGCCGCTGCCGCCGGTTAGCGCCCGCGAGCACAGCGAACATGGCGACCACCGGTCGGGGGCGGTACCTGCCATGTTCCCGAACCAGGAGGACGTGAAGCAAATGGGATTGTTCAAAAAGGACATCAAGACGATGAACGATCTGTTCGTTCATCAGCTGCAGGACATCTATTACGCCGAAAACCAGCTCGTCAAAGCGCTGCCCAAGATGGCGGAGAAGGCGACGGATCAGAAGCTCAAGCAGGGTTTTCTGGCCCATCTCGACGAAACCAGGACGCATGTGAAGCGGCTCGAGCAGGTGTTCGAGATGCATGGCATCGCGCCCAAGGCAGTCGACTGCCCGGCGATCGACGGCATCATCGAAGAGGCGGAGGAGGTCGCCGGCGAGGTCGCGGACAAGACCGTGCTCGACGCCGCCCTGATCAATGCCGGCCAAGCGGCCGAGCACTATGAGATCACCCGCTATGGCAGCCTGATCGCCTGGGCCAAGCAGCTCGGCCGCAGCGACTGCGCCGCCGTGCTGCAGAAGACGCTCGACGAGGAGAAGGCGACCGACATGAAGCTGACCAAGCTCGCCGAGACGAGCGTCAACCTGCGCGCCGCGAGCTGACGCTCGATCGTTGATGAGGCAAAACGCCGCGCGGGTCGCCCGCGCGGCGTCGGCGGATCGCGCCGGTCAGGTCTTGCGCAGCGCGAAGTTGGCGCCGCAGAACGCCATCAGGGCGCCGAGGCAGAGCGCGGCGAGGCCTGCCAGTACGCCCGAGGCCGACGGCACGGGGCTCGGACCGGAGATCGCCTGGCCGATGCCGGCCAGCATCAGGACGCCGACCACGACCAGGAAGTTGCGCATCCGCTGCGGGATCTCGCCCGACACCGCGCTGTGCATGATGTTGGCGATGAAGTAGCCCGAGGAGAACCCGACGGTGGCGATCAGCCACCATGCGATCGCCGATCCCGCCGGCATGAAGGCGCCGCTCTCGGTCTGCCACAGGCCGCCGAGATCGAGCCCGTAGCGGGCGCCGAGCATGTGCACCGCCAGCGCCAGCAGCACGCCGGCGGCCATCGCCCCGGCCAGGATCAAATGGCGCGGAAAATAGATCGTTTCGCTCATGCTCCGCTTGTAGGATAAGGCGCGTGCCACACGCAACAGGACCGATCCATTTCCGAGCGCACCACCACGGCCGGCGATGATACGATCCGCTACGCCTACAAGGCGTCGCTGATCGGGGCCGCGCACCAGTTCGAACTGACGGAGCAGGGCCTGTCGTGGCGGTTCGCCGGCCGTACCGGCCTGTGGCCTTACGCCGAGATCGCCGCGATCCGGCTGTCCTACCGACCGGTGTCGATGCAGGCGAAGCGTTTTCGGGCCGACGTCACCCATCGCGACGGCCGCCGCCTCGGCATCATCTCCGTCTCGTGGCAGACGGCGGCCCTGATGGCGCCGCAGAGCGAGGCCTATCGCGCCTTCATTCTCGGGTTGCATGCGCGGCTCGCCGTCAGCGGCAGCAACGCGCGGCTGACCGCGGGCCTCGGCCGCTTCACCTACGGCGCGGCGCTCGCCGCGATCGCGCTGCTCGCCGTCGCGATGGCCGGGCTTCTGGTGCGTGCGCTCGTCATCGCCGAATGGTCGGGCGCGTTGTTCCTGATCGGCTTCGCCGCGCTGTTCGCCTGGTATGTCGGCGGCTTCATCACCCGCAACAGGCCGCGCAGCTACACGTTCACGGACATTCCGGCCGCGCTGCTGCCGTGATCACGCAATCGCATCGCCGGTCACCGAATGTGATCGTGCAGATTTGGCGCACCATGCCAGACTGAGCGAGTCGCTTTCGGAGTGGGACGATGCAGGATCGCGCGCTGCGCAGGCCGGATGACGCCGAGATCGCCGCGATCAACGCGCGGCATTTCGCCGACACGCCGCTGCGGCCGGCCGATCTGCTGTTCGTGTTCGGCACCCGCGTCGACGAGGAGCTGCGTGCCGAGACGGCGGCGAAGCTATGGCAGCAGGGCTACTTCCGCCACGCCATCGTCAGCGGCGGGATCACGCCGGGCGCGGATGTTTCGGAGTGTACGCTGATCAAGGCTGCCATGGTGAGGCACGGCATTCCGGCCGAGCGCATCCTCGAAGAGCACCACGCCACGAACACCGGCGAGAACGTCGTGCTCGCGCTGCCGGTGATCGACGCCGCGCTCGGCCTCGCCAATGTCGGCAGCGTGATCTGCCTAGGCAACAGCTGGACCGCGCGACGCTACGCGATGACCCTGCAGCGGCACTGGCCCGAGGTGGAGAAGATGCTGCTGACGGTCGACGGCTTCGGCATCCCGCGCCATCTCTGGCACACCCACCCCGAATTCCGCCGCCGCGTGCTCGACGAATGGGACAAGATAGCGTCGTACAAGGCGAGGGGATTTATTGCGGAGTGGCCGTGACGTTCGAGGCTCCGTGTAAGACATGCGGGCTCGCAGGAATGGCGGGCAACGCGGCTGCAAAGCGCGGTCTTCTCTCCCCGCTTGTGTGAGTTGGAGTGGGGGCCTCAAGGGCACCAAACTCGCGACGTTCAGGGAAAACTTTCAGTTGGCGACAATTTCTTGGATATAGTCCGCTGGGTAGCCATTCTCGACGAGCAGATTGCATGCGTTCTGAAAGAAAAACAAATAGCTCTCACAATAAACAGAGGGATTGTTAAAGCCATTCTCTCTTGAAAAACGGTTCTCGATATCACCCCCCTTACAAATCCGTCTCCACCTGCACGGTTGGCATTTGGCGGAAAGTGACCTAGTCGCACATTCAATTTCATCAAATATTCCGTTCATCAAAAAATCCCGAAGTGAGGTATCACGAACATCGCATTGCGGAGTGTTACGGTACCATGGGAGAGCGGGGATATAAGAATCGGAGACGCTGGCGATCCCGTCACTGTGAATAATTAGAACTTGCCTTGTCCATTTCTTCTTTGTCAAAAAAATGCGCTGCTTGTTTGGGGGCACTGGAATATCTTCTTCGCGGACCCGGAGTTTCCGCAGGAAATCCGAGATAAAGCGAACTTCGACGCCTGGGTTATCTTCCGTCATCCATGCTTCAAAAAGCCGAAACAGCGATTCTCCATACTTGCGAGGCGTCTCTTCGCTGCCGATAAAACCATCGTCAAAGTTGCGATCAGGAAGAAGAAAACTCATCCGACGCACACCTAGCCCACGCAAGTAACGGTAGACTTCGGTATAGTCATTTCGACAATCTATGACAGAAATTGTAGATGGGCTAATATCATTCGGTAAGCAGTCTTTCGCTGCCTTCACTAATTCTTTGAGATTCTGCTCTGTCCTTTCAAAAGTAGACCTTCCTTGGTGGTCGAGTCGATAGCGGTCATGCGCTGTGCGTCCACCGTCAATACTGACTCCGACGTTTACCCGGTGCTTGGATAGAATAGACAGCCATTTGTCCGTTAGAATGGTGCCATTTGTCTGGACGCCGAAATGTACGTCCACCGTTTGCCCGAGCCGTTCCTTGAACACACAACAGATTGAGTCAAACTTTTCGGGATTGAGCATCATCGGCTCGCCGCCGTGAAAGGAAATCAAGATCTCCTTGATCTTCAACTCTCGGCAGCCAGCTACAAGCCAGTTGGCTACACAGGCAGCTGAATCGATGCTGACTACTGGAGGGCGTTGTAGTGGAGTCTTATCCCCCATATTGAAGTAGTAGCAATATGTGCAGTTAATGTTGCATCGCTCCACAACTTTGAAGACAATGTGAAGCCGATCTACTGTCAAATGCTGAGTTTGTACCAAGGCTCGTCCGAGAGCCATTAGGTTGGAGCCTTTGGTGAACTTTGATGGTAGTCACCCGATGTCTGGGAATGGAACCCCCCGTCGGACTGCCAGTAACCACCGTTGCCTTGAGCGTAGTCCTCGTTAACAGGAATGGACACCCCGCCACGACCAACCGTGAGAAGGCCATCAATGATCCCCTGGCCGATCAGTTTACGAGCGCGTTCCAATTTCTCTTTAGCATCGGACATGCCGGTCTCCCCCGTTCACCCTCATAAGTTTTGATGTGTGAGATACTCAACTATAATGAGATAGTCGGAGTCAACTGAGATTCGCCGGATGACTCCCGAGCCGGCGTTAATGCTCGCGGTTTTCAGGGGGAGATAGGCGTGACGTTTGGACTTCGGGCAGCCCGGACAGTAGTTGGGGCTGATCTGGCCATTTGCATCGAGTAATGTCGCAGTTGGATTACCCTCGACGGCTCGAGCGGGCTGCTGCTCTGCTACGTGGGCTAAGCCCGGAAAGCGAGTTTTCAGAGAATCTCAACCAAGCTGAAGGGCTCGACTAGATTGGCTCATCCAGGCCTCATGGTTCGCGGCGCCCCGCAGGACGGTGCCCTCACCGAGACGGTCTCAGAATCCTGAAGTTCGGCCAAAATTCAGTCATCTTCCCGAGGGGCGCGTCGGCGGCGTGTGTCTCGAAGGACGGCCAAGTGCTCGCCTCCACAGAGAAGCAATTCACGGCCTCACCACCAGCACCGAGCACTTCGCGTAGCGCACCACATGCCCGGCGTTGCTGCCGAGGAAGTAGGTCCGCATCGCCGGGCGGTGCGAGGTCATTACGATCAGGTCGGCCTTGACCTTGGCTGCCTCCTCGAGGATCTCGTGATAGATGCCGCCCTGGCGCACCGTATAGCTGATGCGCTCCGCCGGGATGCCGGATTCGCGCGCCACGATCGACAGCGCTTCCTCGGCGGTCTCGCGCTGCTGCGCGTCGAAATCGGCCGGGACGTATTCGGCGAGCATCACCGGCGTCATCGGCATGACGTTGAGCAGATGCACCGTGCCGCTCCAGGTCTGTGCCAACGTGGCCGCGGTGGCGATGGCGGGCTTGGCGAGGTCGGTGTCGGCCAGATCGATCGGCACCAGAATCGAGTTGAACATCGAAGGTCCTCCTCTGTCCGCCGGGATTACGCGCCGGACCGGACCTGCCTGTCAATCGACCGAGCCATGCTTGAGCAGCTTGGGCGTGACGAATCTCAGGAGACGGCCGCGGGTGAAGCTGACGTCGCCCCAATCGTCGGTGTCGAAATCGAGCACCGCCAAACCCGCGGTCGGCATGTTGCGCATCAGCTCGTGGCGGGCCTCTGAATCGCCCCCGCCGGTCAGCGCCAGCGCGAGCTCGTGCATTCCGGGATTGTGCCCGACGAGCAGGAGCTGCTTCGGATCGTGCACTGCCGCGAGGCGGATGTGATGCAGCATCTGCATCGGCTCGGCGCCGTAGAGCCCGGGAACGGTCTCGACCTGCGGGGCCGGGACACGGTCCTTCATCGCCGCAAGCGCGAGGTCCCAGGTCTGCTGTGCCCGGACCGCGGTCGAGACCAGCACCAGCTCCGGCACCGGCGGGTGGCTGGCGATGAAATCGCCGATCATGGCGGCATCCTGGTGCCCGCGCTCGTCGAGACGGCGGTCCTGGTCGCGGCCGGTCGGCGCGTCAGTCTCGGTCTTGGCGTGGCGCAGCAGCATCAATCGGCGCATGGAATTCCGTCTCGAATCGTTCAGGCTGGGTCCGGCTGTACCACGTCTCTTTGTCGCCATTAAAAGCGTCATGACGTCCGGCGCAGGGTTCGCTAAGAAAACGCCATGAGCGAGACTTCCACAAGCGTGAACGATGACGCGGATGCCGCAGGTGCACACGGCCGCACCAGGCTGAATTTCGACCTCGACGTTGACGTCTGCGTGGTCGGGGCGGGATTGGCCGGCTTGACGGTGGCATTGTGCGCGGCCCGGCAGGGGGCGAGCGTCGCGGTGCTGGAAGGCCGCCAGGTCGGGTGGAACGCATCCGGCCACATGATCGGCACGGTGATGCCTGGGTTCGACCTGCCGCTGCCGGATCTGATCGAGCGCGTCGGGCTCGCGCATGCCCGGGCGCTATGGGCGTTGTCCTGGTCCGGTGCCGAGTTCATCCGCGCCCAGGCCACCGAGGCAGCGATGCCGGGCATCGGGCTCAGCGAGGGCGCGCTCGAAGTCTCCAATGTCGACGCCGGCGACGCCTTGATCCGCCGCCTGCAGATGCTGCACGAGGATTTCGACACCGAGGTCGAGGGCTGGCAGGTCGAGCGCGTCAGGACCGAGCTCAAGACCGACCGCTACTTCCACGGCGTCCATTATCCCAAGGCGTTCCAGCTCGACGGCCGCAGGTACGTTCACGCGCTGGCGCGGCTCGCGCACAAGGCCGGGGCGCGGATCTTCGAGGACACGCCGGTGGTCAGCATCGATGCGTCGGGCGTGCGCAAGCGCATCGTGACGCCGTCGGCGCGGATGCGCGCCTCGCACATCGTGCTGGCCGGCAACATCCATCTCGGCGCGCCGCTGCAGAAGCTGTCCGATACGCTGCTGCCGGTGTGGCGCTATGGCGGCGTCACCGCGCCGCTCGGCGAGCGCCTCGCCGAGGCGATTTCCTTCCAGGGATCGGTCAGCGACACCGACGGCATCGATCATTTCCGTATCGTCGACGGTGACCGGCTGATGTGGGCGAGCCCGGAGACGACCTGGGACGCGCGGCCCAGCGGATTTGCCGCGGCGCTGCAGCGCCGGATCCGGACGGTGTTTCCGCAGCTCGGCCGGGTCGAGATCGCCGACACCTTCGGCGGCGTCACCGGCCAGACCGTGCACGGCATGCCGCAGATCGGCCAGCTCCGCAAAGGCCTGTGGGTCGCGAGCGGCTTCGGCCGGCAGGGGCTCAACACTTCGGCGATGGCCGGACAGCTGATCGCCCAGGCGATCCTCGCCGGCGACGACCGCTGGAAGCTGTTCTCGCCGTTCGAACTGGTCTGGGCCGGCGGCGTCAGCGGCCGGGTTGCCGGGCATGTCGTCAATCTCTGGGTCCGCGGCCGCTCCGCCGCCGCCGGGACGCTGGCGCGACACCGCGAGCGCGTGCGTGCGCAGGAGCGCATGCGCGAGATCCGGGCGGCCGAAGCGCGGCGCCGGGCGGCCGAGCGGCCCGGCTCGCGGCTGCCGCTGCGGCCGCAGCCATCCGATCTGAACCGCCATCCCGACGCCGGGGAGGGCTGACACCTCGCAAGAAAGTGAGCCGCCGCGCCCGCGCCCGACGTAACTTCGCGGGATCCCATCCGTAGATCCGGTAACCCATCGCCGTACGGAGACCGCCATGATCGACCGCCGCCTGATGTTGACCACCGCCGCCGGAGTGTTCGGCTTCGCCGCCCTGCGCTGGCTCGGCGGTTCCGCGCCGGCCCGCGCCGCCGAGAAGTTCGAGGTCGAGAAAACCGAGGCCGAGTGGCGCGCGCAACTGACGCCGCAGCAATACGAGATCCTACGCGAGGAGGGCACCGAGCGGCCCTGGACCAGCCCGCTGCTGAAGGAGCATCGCAAGGGTACCTTCGCCTGCGCCGGCTGCGACCTGCCGCTGTTCTCCTCCGACACCAAGTTCGACAGCGGCACCGGCTGGCCGAGCTTCTTCAAGCCGCTCGACAATGCCGTGGCGACCCGCCAGGACAAGACCTACGGCATGGTCCGCACCGAGGTGCATTGCCGCCGTTGCGGCGGCCATCTCGGCCACGTGTTCGACGATGGCCCCAAGCCGACCGGCCTGCGCTACTGCATGGACGGGCTGTCGCTCACGTTCCACCCGGCAAATCCGTCGTCGACCTGACGGGAATCTGCGCCCGGATATTCCGGCTCGTCCGTTCAAGGCTCAGATGGGGGTCTTGAGGACGCGCCGTCAGCCGTGACGAGCGGCCGCGCCGGAGCGCGATTTGGCGTGTCCGGCCCGGCAAGAACTGCCGGCTCGGCAATTGTTCACCAGTTTTGACGCTGGTTTTTTGACGTTGTTGTTTTTCAACCCGCTGATTTCACAGTATTTTCGCATCTGGCACAGCGATTGCGACAGCTCTCCACGAAACGCGGTGCGGGCCGACCTGTCACCGGCATCACAGTGGAGAGATTGGTATGGGTATCTTCGACGCGATGAATACTTCGGTGAGCGGTCTGTCCGCTCAATCATTCGCGCTGCAGAACATTTCCGGTAACATCGCGAACGCGTCGACCGTCGGCTACAAGGGCATCGGCACCAGCTTCGAAGACCTCATCCCCAACGCGACCAACCCGACGCGCCAGAATGCCGGCGGCGTCACCGCCTTCGCCAAGGCCACCATCACCACCCAGGGCACCGTCTCGACGTCCTCGGTCGCCACCAACATGGCGATCAACGGCGACGGCTTCTTCAACGTGCAGAAGGCCTCCTCGGTCGTCGACAACGTGCCGGTCTTCACTGGCGTCACCAACTACACCCGGCGCGGCGACTTCCAGCTCAACGCCAACGGCAACCTGATCAACGGCGCCGGCTATTACCTGATGGGCGTCGCGGTCGATCCGAAGACCGGCAACGCCACCGGCAACGTGCCGACCGTGCTGCAATTCGCCAACAATTTCGTGCCGGCGCAGGCGACCACCGCAATCCAGTACGCCGCCAACCTGCCGACGCAGCCGAAGACCGCCGCGAGCGGCAATGCCGCGACCGGCACCCTGGTCGCGGCCGGCGGCCTCAACTCGGCCGACCTCTCCAACGTGCCGCTGCCGGTGGGCACCAACTTCTACGCCGACTCCACCGTCACCGGCGGTACGGCGGTCAACAAGAACGCGGCGAACATCACCACGTCGACGCTGCTGTCGGGTGGTGTGGCCACCGATTCGATCACGAGCAACTTTGCCACCGGCGACACGATCACCATGACCGGCAGCGCGGGCGACGTCATCACCTTCACTTTCGTCGCGTCCGGCGCCTCGGGCACCCAGATCAACGTCGGCGACTCCGTCGGCACGCTGATGGCGAAGATCGCGGCCGTCACCGGCGTGACGCCCACCATCACCGCCGGCAAGATCACGCTGCATTCCGGCAGCGGCGAGGACTGGACCATGAGCAGCGCGTCCCCGGGTTTCACCGCGCTCGGCCTCACGTCACCGGTGGCACTGACGCGCACGGCGAGTCCCGGCACCGGCATCGTGATCGGCAACGATCTCACCAACTTCAACAACGAGACGATCTCTGGCGGCGCGGTCACGGCCTACAACTCGTCGGGCACGCCGGTGAACGTGCAGTTGCGCTGGGGCAAGGTCGACAGCGCGACGCTCGGCACCGGCCACAAGGACACCTGGAACCTGTTCTACCAGACCGACTCGAACGCGACCGGCTCGACCGTGGCGTGGCAGAACGTCGGCACCAACTTCCAGTTCGCCTCCGACGGCTCGCTGGTGTCGCCGACGACCTCCAACATCTCCATCCCCAACGTCGTGGTCGACGGCACCACGCTCGGTACCGTCAGCCTCAACATCTCCTCGGGCGCGCTGACGCAATATGCGAGCACGATCGGCTCGGCGACCATCAACCAGATCAATCAGAACGGCTTCGCCGCCGGTCAGTTGCAGTCGGTCGCCGTAAACAACAGCGGCGTCGTCACCGGCACCTTCTCCAACGGCCAGACCATCAACCTGGCGCAGGTGACGCTGTCGCATTTCAACGGCACCAATTACCTGAAGGCGCTCGACGGCGGCGCCTATGAGGCGACCGATCAGTCCGGCCAGGCCATCATCGGCGCGACCGGCAAGATCTCGGGCGGCTCGCTGGAAGGCTCGAACACCGACATCGCCGACGAGTTCACCAAGCTGATCGTGACCCAGCAGGCCTATTCGGCCAACACCAAGGTGATCACGACGGCCAATTCGATGGTGCAGGATCTTCTGAACGTGCTGCGCTGATCGCGCTGAGACGTGGCAGTTGAATTGACATAAGGCTACCGCACATGGGTTTGAGTTCTGCCCTCGCCACCGCGATGTCCGGCCTGCGTTCGACGCAGGCCGCGCTCTCGATCATCTCGTCGAACGTCGCCAACGCGAACACCCCCGGCTACGTCGCGCAGAACCCGAACCAGATCGAGGTCGCCAGCGGCGGCTTCGGCTCGACGGTGACGACGACCGGCGTCAACCGTCAGCTCGATCTGTTCGTCCAGAACCAGCTCCGCACCGAGACCTCGGGCGGGACCTATGCCAATCAGATGGCCAACATTCTGAGCCAGCTGCAGACCGTGTACGGTACGCCCGGCGGCAGCGGCACGCTCGAGACGGCGCTGAACAATTTCACCACGGCGCTGCAGTCGCTGTCGAACAATCCGAGCAACCAGTCGGCGCAGTCGGTGGCGCTGTCGGCGGCGCAGGGCGTGGCGCTGCAGCTCAACGCGACCACCAAGGGCATCCAGACCCTGCGCAGCAATGTCGAGCAGGACATCGGCAATTCGGTCACGCAGGCCAACGCGGCGATCAAGCAGATTGCGACGCTCAACACGCAGCTGCAGGGCCTCGACAGCTCCGACCCGCTGGCGGCGACCCTGCAGGATCAGCGCGACAACGCGATCAACACGCTCGCCAAATATGTCGATATCCGCGTCGTGTCCGACCCGACCAACGGCACGAGCATATTCACCAATTCGGGCATCCAGCTGGTCGGCGCGGGCCTCAGCTCGGAGTTCACCTTCTCTTCGCCGGGGACGCTCGACGCCACCTCGCTCTACAACAGCGATCCGACCAAGACCGGCGTCGGCCAGCTCAACATCAAGCTGTCGAACGGCGTGTCGCTCGACGTCGTGTCGAACAATCTGCTGAACTCGGGCCAGATCGCAGCCGACCTCAAGCTGCGCGACCAGACCCTGGTGCAGGCCCAGACCCAGGTCGACCAGCTCGCGGCGACGATGGCTTCGGCACTGTCCGACAAGACCACGGCGGGCACCGCGGTGGCTGGGCCGCCGGCGGGCTTCGACGTCTCGACCACCGGACTGCTGGCGGGCAACACAATCAACCTGACCTATACGGATTCGAGCAACGTCCAGCGTCAGATCAAGGTCGTCAACGTCAACGATCCCGCGGCGCTGCCGCTGCAGAATGCGACCGGGGCCAACCCGTCCTATGTCGGCGTCGACTTCTCGCTCGGCATGGCCTCGGTGGTCTCGCAGCTCAACAGCGCGCTCGGGTCGGCGCATCTGCAGTTCTCCAATCCCTCCGGCAGCACGCTGCGGATCACCGACGACGGCAGCAGCCAGGCGACCGTCAAGGCGGCCTCGGCCACCACCACGACGCAGACGCTTGCCAGCGGCAATGCGCAGCTCCCGGTGTTCACCGACGGCGGCGCGCTCTACACCGGCGCGATCACCTCGACCGGCTCGCAGATGACGGGGCTCGCCGGGCGGCTCAACGTCAACCCGGCGCTGCTCAACGATCCGACCAAGCTGTCGACCTATTCGACCTCGCCGCAGACGGCGGCCGGCGACTCGACGCGGCCGGACTTCCTGTTCGCGCAGCTCACCTCGGCGACCTTCAGCTACTCGCCGACCACCGGCCTCGGCTCGGCGGCGCAGCCGTTCCAGGGCACGGTGTCCGGCTATCTGCAGCAATTCGTCAGCCAGCAGGGCAGTGCGTCGACGTTGGCGACCCAGCTCAGCCAGGGCCAGGCCGTCGTGGTCAGCACGCTGAAGGAGAAGTTCCAGGGCACCGCGGGGGTCAACATGGACAGCGAGATGTCCAACCTGATCCAGGTCCAGAACACCTATGCGGCAAACGCCCATATCATGTCGGTCGTGCAAAGCATGATGCAGAGCCTGCTCCAGGCGTTTTAGTGAGGCGCGTGTAAGATGACGATCAGCAGTGTCAATTACGGAAGCTCTCTGCTCGGCCTGTCCGTGCGGAACATCACGAGCCAGCTCGCGGACCTTTCCACGCAGCTCTCGAGCGGCGTCAAGGCGAACAACTACGCCGGCATGGGGCCCGACGAGGGGTTCGCGATCGCGGCGCGGGCGCAGCTGTCGAACATCTCGGCGTTCACGCTGACGATGACCCACGTCAATACCGTGATCGGCGCGGTCAATACCTCGCTGCAATCGCTGTCCAAGATTCATGACCAGGTCCAGAGTGGCGCCTCGGCGACACCGCAGAACCTGACCAGCACTGGCCAGACCACGGGACAATTGACGGCGCTGTCCAACCTGTCGGCGATCACCGGCATCCTCAACACGCAGGTCGGCGACCGCTACATTTTCTCCGGCAGCGCCACCGACCGGCCGGCGATCGCATCGGCCGACGACATCCTGAACGGCACCACAACGCAGGCCGGGCTCAAGCAGGTCATCGCCGAGCGGCAGCAGGCGGATCTCGGGCTCAACGGTCTCGGGCGTCTCAACCTGTCGGCGTCGGCCACCATGCCGATCACGCTGGCGGAGGACGTCGCCGGCTCGCCGTTCGGCTTCAAGCTGAGCGGGGTGACGTCGTCGCTGACCAACGCCACGGTGACCGGACCGTCCGGCTCGCCCGCGGGCATCTCGGTCGATCTCACCGCCGGCAATCCGAATGCGGGCGACCAGATCAGCTTCACCTTCAAGCTGCCCGACGGCACCTCGGAATCGATCAAGCTGACGGCGTCCACCACGACGCCGGCGCCGACCAATACGTTCGCCATCGGTGCCACGCCCGCGGCCACCTCCGCCAATCTCAACGCGGCGCTCAACACGGCGCTGTCGACGCTGGCCAACACTTCGCTGACCGCCGCCTCGGCGGTCGTCGCCGGTGACAACTTCTTCAACACGGCGAGCTCCGTGTCGGGCACCGTGGTCAACAACAAGCTCGCAACACCGGCGCCGATCACCGGAGCGACGCTGCTGTCGGGCGGTGCGGGCTCCGACTCGATCGCGACCAGCTTTGCAACCGGCGACACCATCACCGTCAACGGACAGACGCTGACCTTCGTCGCCTCCGGCGCCAACGGCAACAACCAGATCAATGTCGGCGACAGCGTGCAGACGCTGCTGTCGAAAATCGATACGCTCAGCGGCACGTCGACGCCGTCGACGGTCAGCGGCGGCGTGATCACCTTGCGCACCGACGCCGCCGCCAGCTTCTCTGTGTCGAGTTCGAACGCGGGTGCGTTCGGGGCGCTCGGCTTCTCCGGCACCGTGACGGCGCCGACGCCGCCGTTGCGCGTCTCCGGCTCGCCGCTGGGATCGGCGACCAGCCTCGTCAACGGTTCGGCCAACACCGTCGCCTGGTACACCGGCAACAGCGGTCCCGGCTCGGCGCGGTCGAGCGCGACCATCCGGATCGACACGGCGCAGAGCATTCAGTTCGGCGCCCAGGGCAACGAGTTTGCGATCCGCAACCTCGTGCAGCAGACCGCGGTCTATGCCGCCGTCAACACGCCGCCGGCGGGTGCGAATGCCCCGCAGCAGATCGGCGCGCTCAGCCAGCGCATCGCCGCCAACCTGACGCCGCAGCTCGGCCAGCAGGCGATCTCGGACATCCAGACCGAGTTTGCCAACGCCCAGACCACGATGAAGGACGCCACGGCGCGCCAGACCCAGGCCAAGGCGGCAATGCAGGCCATGGTCGACCAGACCGAGGGCATCTCGCAGCAGGAGGTGGCGAGCCAGATCCTGCAGCTCCAGACCAACCTCCAGGCGTCCTACCAGACGACGGCGATGCTCGCCCAGCTGACGCTGGTGAAATATCTGTAGCGCCCCGGGGACGGCGGTTAGGTTTTCGTTAACCACGTCTCTTTAGCTTTTGTTCAGATCTGGGGCGAGAGCCTCTTTGTCTGGAGGCGGAACGTGAGTGACGGAACCGACGAGCGCATTCATCTGGTGGTCGCGACACCATGCTTCGGCGGCCAGGTGTCGAGCATCTATGCGAGCTCGATCTTCGCCCTGCAGCGCGAGTTGCGCGCCACCTCCAACGTCGGCCTCACCGTCCACATGCGCGACGGTGATGCGCTGATCACCCGGGCGAGGGCCAATCTCGTCACCCTGTTCCTCAATGATCCCACAGCAACCCATCTGCTGTTCGTCGATGCCGACATCGGCTTTACGCCCAGGCAGGTCTTCCGGCTGATCGAGTCCGGCGGCGACATGGTCGCCGGTGTCTATCCGGTCAAGAAGGTCAACTGGAGCAAGGCGCGCCGCGCCATCAACGACAACCGGATGGACGTGCCGGCGGCGTCGCTCGACTACGTGCTGGAGATTGACAATCCGGACCACGTCGCGGTGGTCAACGGCTTTACCCGCGTGCGCTATGCCGGCACCGGCTTCCTGATGATCCGCCGCCGCGTCATCGAGGCGATGATCGCGCATCCGGCCTACGCGCCGCTGCAGTTCTTCCGCGAGCATTCGCAGGATGCGCTGGCCGGCAGCCCGAACCGCTTCGCGCTGTTCGAATGCATGATCGATCCGGCGACCGGCACCTATCTCAGCGAGGATTTCGCGTTCTGCAGGCGATGGACCGATCTCGGCGGCGAGATCTGGGCCGATCTCGACAGCCGGCTCGATCACGTCGGTCCGTCCGTCTTCCATGGCAATGTCGCCTCGCAATTCGCCTCGGCGGTGGCGGTTCCGACCGCTGCTGCGGCTGACGCAGCCTGACGATCCGTACCATGACCCCGGCGGCAACCCGGTCGCAGATCTCCCAGCCATCCCGCATCGACCGGCGCGAGCAGGGCGTCGCGGCCGGACTGCGTGATCTGTTTGCCCTGCTCGGCGATCTCCTGATCGATGGCGGCGACGCCCGCCTGGCGCTCGATCGCCCCTGGGGCCGCAACGTCTATGGCTGCGGGCCGTCGCCCGAACCCGATGTGCTGTGCTTCGCATCGAGCACGGCGTCGCCGATTTCGGAACGCGCCTATGCGCGCGTCGAGCTGGCGCGCGAGCAACTGATGCATGCGGCGATCTCGCTCGGCCTCGACGCCGCGCTCGACCGGCGCACCGAGGAGATGCGCTGCGAACTGCGCGGACATCTCGGCCTTGCCGACGACATCGACATCGTGTTCTCGCCGTCCGGCACCGACTCGCAACTGCATGCGCTGGCGCTGGTGCGGGCGATGCTCGGCGAGAGCGTCACGAGCATCGTCGTCGGCAGCGACCAGACCGGAAGCGGCACTGCCGCGAGCGCCCGGGGACACCATTTCAGCACGCGGACGGCGAACGGCCTGGCGGTGCGGACGAACACGCCGATCGAGGGGCTCTCGGGCGATGCCGTGTTGCTGCCGCTGCTCGACGGCGCATCGATGCAGCCGCGCGGCGATATCGATGCCGAGGTGCTCGACAGCGTCGAGGCGCTGGTGCGGAAGGGCCGTAGCGTTCTGCTGCAGGTCATGGAGTCCTCCAAGCTCGGCTGGCGCGCGCCGGGCATGGGCTGCCTTGACGAGGTGGCGCGGCGCTGGCCGGGGCGCGTGCAGGTCGTCGTCGATGCCTGCCAGATGCGGCTCGGCGCGGCCCGGCTGCGCGATCATCTCGAACGCGGCCATCTGATGCTCGTCACCGGCGCGAAGTTCTTCGGCGGCCCCGCCTTCAGCGGCGCGCTGCTGGTGCCCGCGGCCGCATCGGCTGCGCTGCGCTGCGGACATCCGATCGCGCCCGGCCTGTTCGACTATGTCAATCGCAGCGATTGGCCGCTCGCCTGGACGGATCTGCGCGCGCGCACGGTGCCGCGCGCCAATATCGGCCAATGGCTGCGCTGGGAAGCCGCGCTGGCGGAGATCGCCGCATATCACGCCGTGCCCGAGCCGTTCCGCCGGATGGCGATCCGGCAGCTCGGCGAGTCCATCGAAAGCCTGCTGATGCTGTCGCCGGCGCTGCGTCCGATCGCCGCCCGCGCGCCTGCGCCGGATGCGAGCGATGGCGAGTTCGGCTTTCCCACCATCTTCCCGTTCGCGCTCCAGCGTGACGGCGGCCCGCTCGGCCTCGGTGAGACGCAGGCGGTGTATCGCGCGCTGCAACGCGATCTCGGCAGCCGCTTCACCGGGCGAGCAGCCGAGGTTGCCGCGCGCCAGTGCCTGATCGGCCAGCCGGTGCGGATCGAACGCGCGGGCGAGGCGCCGTCGGCCGCGCTGCGGCTGTGCATCGGCGCGCGCCAGGTGACGGACGCATGGTGCGACGACATCACCGCCGCCCGGGTCAATCTCGAATCCGACATCGACCGCGTCGCCGACATCGTTGCCAAAACAGAGCTGCTCGTATCGGATCTGAGCAGCCAGGATCTCAGGGACATCTGCAATGCCGACTGATTTGCTCGCGCTGGCCGACGCCGGCGCAGGATGTGCCGACCGGGTCGGCATGGCCAAGCTCGCCAAGGCCGCCTTCGACGGCCAGGACCTGAAACCGTTGTGGGCCGCCTTGCTCGCCAAGCTGCTCGACGGCCGCGCGGAGCCGGGCGAGGGGCTCGACCTGGCGCTGATCGCGCAGCTCATCGGCGAGAAATCGTCCGGGCTTGCAATCCAGCACGACGTGCTGCAGTCGCAGCAGCTCTATCGCGTGCGCTGCAAGAGCGAGACGCCGCGCCTGCGCGTGCTCGCGCTCGCTGCGGCCACCGACATGGGCAGCAACACGCCGATCGAGTTCCTGCTCGAGGATACCGACTTCGAGCTGCTGCTGCTCTACGTCGTTCCAGGCGCGAACCTGCTGGCACCGCTGCCGGCCCATGACGTCGCCATCGTCATCGCCTCCGATTCCGAGGATTGCCAGCACGCGCTGCGCGAGATCGATGCTGTCGCGGCGCGCTGGCCGCGTCCGCTGCTCAATCCGCCGGAGCGGATCTGGCATCTCGACCGCGACAAGCTGCATGCGCTGCTGGCCTGCATCGACGGACTCACCATTCCGGCGACCATCCCCGTCGACCGCGAGCGCCTGATCGAGATCGCCGACGAGCGCGAATGGATCACCGACGTCGACCACTCGCTCGCCTTCCCGGTCATCGTGCGGCCGCGCGGCTCGCATGCCGGCGTCGGCCTCGAGAAGATCGACGAGCCGCTCGAGCTGTCGCTCTATCTCGACGAGCGCGACGAGCAGGAGTTCTTCGTCTCGCGCTTCGTCGACTATGCCAGCGAGGACGGCCAGTTCCGCAAGTACCGCATCGTGTTCGTCGACGGCACGGCCTACGCCTGCCACATGGCGATCGCGCGGCGCTGGGACATCTGGTACCTCAACGCCAACATGGCCGGCAGCGAGAGCAAGCGCCTCGAAGAGGCGACCTTCATGCAGACCTTCGACATCGGCTTCGGCCGCCGTCATCGCAGCGTGCTCGATGCGATCGCCGCGCGCGTCGGCCTCGACTATTTCATCATCGATTGCGCGGAGACCAGGGACGGCGCGCTGCTGGTGTTCGAGGCCGACAATACAGCCGTCGTCCACAACATGGATTCGCCGGAGATCTTCCCCTACAAGCCGCCGCAGATGCAGAAGATCTTCGCGGCCTTCGCGGCCATGATCGAGAAGCGCGCCGCGTCTCGGGCGGAGCAGGCGGCGTGACCGCCGGGCTGCGCATCGATCCCGCGTCGCGGACGGCGGAGACGCTCGATCCGCAACATTGGGACCAGATGCGCGCGCTCGGTCATCGCATGCTCGACGACATGATCGACTATGTCGCCGATATCCGCGACCGGCCGGTGTGGCAGCCGATGTCGCCGGCGACACGGCAGAGCTTCCGCAGCGCGCTGCCGCATGCGCCGACCGATCTCGCCGAGGTCTATCGCGATTTCAGCGAGCTCGTCGTTCCCTACGCGACCGGCAACGTGCATCCCGGATTCATGGGCTGGGTGCACGGCGGCGGCACCGTGGTCGGCATGCTTGCCGAGATGCTGGCTGCCGGACTGAACGCCAATCTCGGCGGCCGCGACCATGCGCCGATCGAGATCGAGCGGCAGGTCGTCGACTGGACGCGCCAGTTGTTCGGCTTTCCGGTATGCGCCAGCGGCATCTTCGTCACCGGCACCTCGATGGCGAACCTGATGGCGGTGCTGGTGGCGCGCCGCGCCGAGCTCGGCGCGTCGGTTCGCTCGGCGGGTCTCGGTGAGGAGGGGCGGCGCTTGCGCGCCTACACGTCGAAGGCGGCGCATGGCTGCATCGCCAAGGCGATGGACATCTGCGGACTGGGCAGCGACGCGCTCGGCTGCATCGCGGTGGATGCCGCACATCGCGTCGACGTCGGCGAGCTGCGGACCGCGATCGCGCGCGATCGCGCCGCGGGCCTGCATCCGTTTCTCGTCGTCGCCTCCGCTGGCACCGTCGATATCGGCGCCATCGACGACCTCGCGGCTGTTGCCGAGCTCTGCCGTGCCGAGGGGCTCTGGTTTCACGTCGACGGCGCCTTCGGTGCGCTCGCGATGCTGTCAGCGGAGCTCGCACCGAAGCTCGCCGGCATCGAGCTGGCGGATTCGATTGCGCTGGATTTTCACAAATGGGGGCAGGTGCCCTACGATGCGGGCTTCCTGCTGGTGCGCGATGGCACCAAGCATCGTGACGCCTTCGCCTCGCCGGCCGCCTATCTGCGCCGGGAAACCCGCGGTCTCGCGGCGGGCGCCGAATGGCCCTGCGATCTCGGTCCTGATCTGTCGCGCGGCTTCCGGGCGCTGAAGACCTGGTTCACGCTGAGAACGTTCGGCACGGACGCGCTCGGTGCCGTGATCGCGCGAAGCTGCGAGCTCGCGCGCCATCTGGAGTCGCGGGTGCGCGCCGAGCCCGAGCTCGAGCTGCTGGCGCCGGTCAATCTCAACATCGTCTGCTTCCGCTATCGCGCAGACGATGCCGATGCGCTCAACGGCGAGATCGTCGCCGACATCCACGAATCCGGCCTCGCCGCACCGTCGACCACGATGCTCGACGGACGGCTGGCGATCCGTGCCGCGATCGTCAATCATCGCACCGGGACGAGCGACATCGACCGGCTGATTGCGGCGGTCCTCATGTTCGGCCGCCGGCGCGCGGCCGGTCTCACGCCGTTGATCGAGATCGAAGCTCCGCCGCTGGCGCTCTGATCGCAAACCGCATCTAGGCGTCGTCCGCTGGTCGATGACGACCGCCGACGGAATGTAGCCGCGCGTGTCGAAACCTTTCCAAAGGTGGTTGACGCGTTGTGAATGACGGGTGCGGTTGTTGAATCAATGAGCCTTTTCAAGGGGCGTTCCTGCGTGATGACGCGGCAATGAGCCGCGCCGATGCGCCTGTTCTGCTGATTGAGGCGGCTGCGCCCCACAACTCTTCAGCGTTTGTTAGCCACTGCCGTTCACCGTGACGCCCGTCGTCCGGGTCGCTCAAGTCGACCTGGGCTTCACCCTGATCTCGAAGGGATCGGGGCTTATTTCACACCAGAAGGGTATGAAAATGTCAGGTATCGTCCTCTCGGCGTCGGTACGCCAGAATCTGCTATCGCTCCAGTCGACAGCTCAGCTCCTCGCCACCACCCAGAACAATCTCTCCACGGGCAAGAAGGTCAACTCGGCGCTCGACAATCCGACCAACTTCTTCACCGCCCAGGGTCTCGACAACCGCGCTTCCGACATCTCCAATCTGCTCGACGGCATCGGCAACGGCGTGCAGGTGCTGCAGGCCGCCAACACCGGCATCACCTCGCTGCAGAAGCTCGTCGACAGTGCCAAGTCGATCGCTAACCAGGTGCTGCAGAGCGCGGTGGGCTATTCCACCAAGTCGAACGTGACCTCGACGGCCCTGACCGGTGCGACCGCCACCGACCTGCTCGGCTCCAGCTCGACCGCTGTGACCGGTTCGGTCGTCCAGAACGACAATACGACTCCGGCGGCGATCACCGGCTCGACCAAGCTGTCGGGTACGTCGGGCACCTCGTCGAACGACCTCGCCACCGGCATCACGTCGGGTGAGACGCTGGTCGTCAACGGCACCACCTTCACCTTCGTCACCGGCACGTCCTCGACCGGCACCAACATCGGCATCGGCGACAGCGTCAGCAACCTGCTGTCGGCGATCCAGACCCAGACCGGCGTGACCGCGTCGATCACCGCGGGTGCGATCACCCTGACGCCGCCGGCGTCCGGACTGACGCTCTCGGGCAGCACCGGCACCTTGGCCAAGCTCGGACTGAGTGCGGTCGGCGACGGCTTGTCGGGTCAGACCTTGACGGTCGGCGCCACAGGAGGTGGCACGGCGACCAGCATCACGTTCGGCCTGGGGACAGGGCAGGTCAAGTCGCTGAACGATCTCAACGCCAAGCTCGCAGCCAATAACCTGCAGGCCTCGATCGATTCGTCGACCGGCAAGATCACCCTCACCACGACCAACGACGCGGCGTCGGCCACGATCGGCGCGATCGGCGGTACGGCGGCGGCTTCCAGCCAGTCCTTCAACGGTCTGACGGCGGCGGCTCCGGTGGCGGATGTGACCGCGCAGACGCAGCGCGCGAGCCTGGTTTCCCAGTACAACAACGTGCTGGCGCAGATCAACACGACCGCGAGCGATGCGTCGTTCAACGGTGTCAACCTGCTCAACGGCGACACGCTGAAGCTGACCTTCAACGAGAACGGCAAGTCGACGCTGTCGATCACCGGCGTGACCTTCAACTCCGCGGGCCTCGGCCTCTCGACGTTGACCTCGGGCACCGACTTCCTCGACAACAACTCGGCGAACAAGGTGATCGGCGTGCTCACCACGGCGAGCTCCACGCTGCGCAACGAGGCCTCGACGCTGGGTTCGAACCTGTCGGTCGTGCAGGTTCGTCAGGACTTCAACAAGAACCTGATCAACGTGCTGCAGACCGGCTCGTCGAACCTGACCTTGGCCGACACCAACGAGGAAGCGGCCAACAGCCAGGCGCTGTCGACCCGCCAGTCGATCGCGGTGTCCGCGCTGTCGCTCGCCAACCAGTCGCAGGCGAGCGTGCTGCAGCTGCTGCGCTGATCCGAAGGCATCGTCATCTCTCGAAAACCAAGGCGGCGGGGGAAACCCCGCCGCTTTTTCATCGGACGACATGGAAGGTCCGACGTTGCTGGCGGCGGAGCCTGGCGGGCGCGCAATAAATCGGAAGGCCCGGCCTCGCGACTGGCGAGCCGGGCCTTCCGATGTGAGGACGCGAAAGCTCAGGCCGCCGAGCTCACCGGCTTGTCCTGCTGTTCGGCTTCAGCCTGCTCGATCAGCTTCTTCTCGTAGGCGACGAGCTTCTTGGCTTCCTTCAGGGCCTGATAGAGATCGCCGTTCAGGATATGGCCGTTGATCGCCTCGATGATCGGCCAGGCGCTCGGCACCGTCGTGATGATGTCGCGCAGCAGGTTGAAATAGGTGCCGTGATCCGCATCTGCGCCCGGGGAGATGTACATCAGCTGGACCGCAAGATAGACGAGCTTGGCCGGCGTGTCGGCCGTCTCCGGCGTCAGGATGTCCTTCTCGCGCAGGATCGGAATGTTCTCGCCGTCGATCAGGAGGCGCGCGCGCTGATCGGTATTGGTGATCACGCAGGAGCCGATGATGATGCGCTCATGCGGCTTCAGTTCGACTTTCAGGGCCATTCTCATTCTCCGTTGCCGCAATCGGCGTGGCGCCGAACCTGCTGCGTCGAGGCCGATGACTGGTCCAGCTGCCAGTCTCAATCGCGCGGGAATTCTGCGCGCTCGATCGGTCGGCGCGCAGCAATCCTTTCCGATCATGGTTAACGGACGGTAAATGGCCGCGCGTGCCCGGCGAATATGCGGTGTTTTCAATGTGATCCGCGGCGAATCACCTCGGCGCGGCCGTGCCGGTGCGGCGCGTGGGGCAACGCGAGCGGTCGTGACTTCACTGTTTGTTAGCCGCTCGCATTTACCTTAACGCACGTCGCCCGGTGGTGCAGTCACCCGCGGGCTTCGCCTCGATCCTGAATGGATCGGGCAGTTTGTTTCACACCAGAAGGGTATGAAAATGTCAGGTATTGTTCTCTCGGCGTCGGTGCGTCAGAATCTGCTCTCGCTCCAGTCGACGGCTCAGCTCCTCGCCACCACCCAGAACAACCTCTCCACGGGCAAGAAGGTCAACTCGGCGCTCGACAATCCGACCAACTTCTTCACCGCCCAGGGTCTCGACAACCGCGCTTCCGACATCTCCAATCTGCTCGATGGTATCGGCAACGGCGTGCAGGTGCTGCAGGCCGCCAACACCGGCATCACCTCGCTGCAGAAGCTCGTCGACAGCGCCAAGTCGATCGCCAACCAGGTGCTGCAGAGCTCCGTGGGCTACTCGACCAAGTCCAGCGTGACCTCGGCGGCTCTGACCGGTGCGACCGCGACCGACCTGCTCGGCTCCAGCTCGACCGCTGTGACCGGTTCGGTCGTCCAGAACGACAACACGACTCCGGCGGCGATCACCGGCTCGACGAAGCTGTCGGGTACGTCGGGCAGTTCGTCGAACGACCTCGCCACCGGCATCACGTCGGGTGAGACGCTGGTCGTCAACGGCACCACCTTCACCTTCGTCACCGGCACGTCCTCGACCGGCACCAACATCGGCATCGGCGACAGCGTCAGCAACCTGCTGTCGGCGATCCAGACCCAGACCGGCGTGACCGCGTCGATCACCGCGGGTGCGATCACCCTGACGCCGCCGGCGTCCGGACTGACGCTCTCGGGCAGCACCGGCACCTTGGGCAAGCTCGGGCTGACTGCCGTCGGCGATGGCTTGTCGGGACAGACCTTGACGATCGGCGCCACAGGAGGTGGCACGGCGACGAGTGTCACGTTCGGCCTCGGGACAGGGCAGGTCAAGTCGCTGAACGATCTCAACGCCAAGCTCGCAGCCAACAACCTGCAGGCCTCGATCGATACGACCGGCAAGATCTCGATCACGACGACCAACGACGCGGCTTCGGCCACGATCGGCGCGATCGGTGGTACGGCGGCGGCCTCCAGCCAGTCCTTCAACGGCCTGACGGCGGCGGCTCCGGTGGCGGATGCGACCGCGCAGACGCAGCGCGCGAGCCTGGTCTCGCAGTACAACAACGTGCTGGCGCAGATCAACACGACCGCGGCCGACGCCTCGTTCAACGGTGTCAACCTGCTGAACGGCGACACGCTGAAGCTGACCTTCAACGAGAACGGCAAGTCGACGCTCTCGATCACCGGCGTGACCTTCAACACCGGCGGTCTCGGCTTGTCGAACCTCACCTCGGGCACCGACTTCCTCGACAACAACTCGGCGAACAAGGTGATCACCCTGCTGAACTCGGCGAGCTCGACGCTGCGGTCGGAAGCCTCGACGCTGGGTTCGAACCTGTCGGTCGTGCAGATCCGTCAGGACTTCAACAAGAACCTGATCAACGTGCTGCAGACCGGCTCGTCGAACCTGACCTTGGCCGACACCAACGAGGAAGCGGCCAACAGCCAGGCGCTGTCGACCCGCCAGTCGATCGCGGTGTCCGCGCTGTCGCTCGCCAACCAGTCGCAGGCGAGCGTGCTGCAGCTGCTGCGCTGATCCGCAAGGCATCGCATCTCGACGACCAAGGCGGCGGGGGAAACCCCGCCGCTTTTTTTCGCCTGGTTTGGCCGTCCGGCCCGTATCAATACTGGTCTGGAACCGGACGCGAGTGGAGCTGAGGGATCGCAACCAATCGTTAAGCAAGAAATTTAAAGCGCCATTAACCATGTTTTAAAAGTGGATGGACTAGAACCTCCTGGTGAATAACTAGGAAGGTTTCACACACATGTCCGGTATCGTTCTCTCGGCTTCGGTTCGCCAAAACCTGCTGGCGCTGCAAAACACCGCATCGCTGCTGGCCACCACTCAAAACAACCTGGCCACCGGCAACAAGGTCAACACGGCGCTCGACAACCCCACCGAATTCTTCACCGCGCAATCGCTCAACAACCGCGCGAGCGACATTGCGAACCTGCTCGACAGCATCGGTAACGGTGTCCAGGTTCTCCAGGCTGCGAATACCGGTCTCACCTCGCTGCAGAAGCTGGTCGACAGCGCCAAGTCGATCGCAAGCCAGGTGCTCCAGGCTCCCACGGGCTACACGACCAAGTCGAGCGTGACCTCCGCGGTCATTCCGGGGGCGACGGCCAACAACCTGCTCGGCAGCTCCTCGAACAAGTTCGTGACCGGCTCCGCGGTCAACAACGACAACACCAGCACGGCGGTCGCGATCACTGGCTCCACCAGGCTGTCCGGCACGGCGAGCTCTACCTCGAACGACCTGGCGAGCAGCGTCACGACCGGCGACACGCTCGTGGTCAACGGCGTGGTGTTCACCTTCGTAGCCGGTTCGGTCTCGGCCGGCACCAATATCGGCGTCGGCGACACCGTCAGCAACCTCCTCGCCGCGATCGACTCGGTCACCGGCGCAACCGCTACGCCATCCTCGGTGACGGGAGGCCAGATAACTCTCGCGACAGGCACGGCGCAGGATCTGACAGTCTCGGGCACGGCCCTGGCCAAGCTCGGATTGACGGCCGCAACCACGACACGCAATCCGCCAGCATTGTCAGGACAGACACTGACCATAGCTTCGACAGGAGGCGGTGTCGCAACCAACATAACGTTCGGCACCGGCGCCTCGCAGATATCGACTCTGGCGCAGCTCAATACTGCGCTCGCGGCCAACAATCTGCAGGCAAGCCTCAGCACGAACGGCCAGCTCACGATCCTGACCACCAACGAATCGGCGTCCTCGACGATCGGCGCGGTGGCCGGCTCCTCCACGGCGGCAAGCCAGGCCTTCAACGGTGTGACGGCATCCACGCCGGTGGCCGACACCAACTCGCAGACCACACGCGCCGGATTGATCGCCCAGTACAACAACGTGCTGGCGCAGATCGACACCACGGCGCAGGACGCCTCGTTCAACGGCATCAACCTGCTGAACGGCGATACGCTCAAGCTGGTATTCAACGAGACCGGACGGTCCACGCTGAACATCACCGGCGTGACCTTCAACAGCACCGGTCTCGGGCTGTCGGCGCTGGTCGTCGGAACCGACTTCCTCGACAGCAACTCGGCCAACAAGGTGCTGTCGACGTTGAACAGCGCATCGACGGCGATCCGCTCCGAGGCGTCATCGCTCGGCTCGAACCTGTCGATCGTGCAGGTCCGTCAGGACTTCAACAAGAACCTGATCAACGTGCTGCAGACCGGCTCGTCGAACCTGACCTTGGCAGACACCAACGAGGAGGCGGCCAACAGCCAGGCGCTGTCGACCCGCCAGTCGATCGCGGTCTCCGCGCTCGCGCTGGCCAACCAGTCGCAGGCGAGCGTGCTGCAGCTCCTGCGCTGAGCGCGAACGCGCTGGAATAATATCTCATCGAAGCGGCGGGCCTTGCCCGCCGCTTCTGCGTTTGGCCATGCCGAGCGTGCCGGCACTGGTCTCCGTTCGATGTCGGGGAGCGGTGGTCTCGCTCTGCGAGAACACCGTTATTCGTGTAGTTCGCGCCGCCGGGTTGGATGAACAACGTACGATCTTCGTCCGGACATTTTGAATCAGCGCATTCGCAAGAAATTAAGAGGTGCACCAAACAAAGCGATTTGCGGTGCTCCGTGACGCTACGAAACAAATTCCGCTAACGGCCGCTAACCATATTTTAAAGGCACACAAAGTACAAAACCTGAGCAGTTTGGTCGTGTCCCTGCGTCAGTCCGGAGTAGTTGATGTCATATGCCGCTCAAGCCTATGCCCGCACGTCGCAGACGACGGCATCACCACGGGAGATCGAAGCCCAGGCTCTGTTGAAGGCGGCACGGCAGCTGCAGGAAGTCCAGGCCAATTGGAATGGCCCCGATCGCAACATGTACAAGGCTCTGCTCTTCAATCGCCGCTTGTGGACGATCTTCATGAGCGCGATGGAGGCGGACGACAATCCGAATCCGCTCGACATCCGCCAGAACATCGCAAACATCGGCGTGTTCGTGATGAAGCAGACGATCGAGATGCAGATGGATCCGGATCCGGCGAAGCTCAAGTCGCTGATCGACATCAACTGCCACATCGCCGCGGGATTGTCCGGGCGGAGCTGACCACAGGGGCAGGGGCGGGAGGCGCGTCATCGCGACCGATATCGCCAGCATCCCGTCTGCGTCCGACAAGTCGAACCTGTTCAATACGGCGCGAAGCAACAGCAGATACGTGGCCGTCGATCCGAGCTCCATCAGGGCGGCTGGCGCGGAAGATATGCCAACGGGACGTCGTTCACGGTCTCGATCGCCAACGTCGAGGGCTTTCACGCCAAGCTTCGCTACCAGCGCGACGGCGTGAACAAGTATCAGGACATGCTGATCAAGGACAATGCGTTCAGGATCGGCGATACGAAGTTCACGCTGGCCGGCAACGGCAAGGCCCAGATCGAGAACGTGGTCACCCACCTGGCCTCGGGCCAGACCGATCTCGACGCCGCCTACGCGATACGGAGCAGTTGATCCGCCAGAGCTGCGCCGCTCGATACGGCAACGCCGCCCGGTGGGGCGGCGTGCAGGCGGCGGAATGAAGCGGCTCGATCCCGCGGGGGCTCAGGCTGTGCGATCGGTCGCCACGACGCGCGGCACGTCCGCCTTCTGCAGATCCTTCTGCAGGTCGAGCGTGTTGAAGTAGGCCCGGCGGCGCAGCACGGCCTCATCTGGATATTGGGTCACGACCTGGTCGGTCTTGCGGTTGACCACCTGGAACACCAGAGCGGCAGCGGCGCGATCGTAATAGGCCTGGCGCGAGACCGAAAGATCGTTTGCGATGTTGACCGGGACGTCGTTGCGCACGGGGGCGCCGGGCTCGGCCGCGGTCACGGTCTGGCTGGGAGGAAGGTCCGTTGGAACAGCGCTTACCACCGCCTGGCTCGACGGTGGAATTATCGGAACGGACGCTGGCGTCCCTACCGGTCTTACGCTGAAATCGGAACTCATGGCAGCCTCCTCATGGCCATCGAGTCAATTCCCAACCCATCCCGCTTGCAACTATGCCGATGACCAATCAACGTTATGTTAGGAAATAGGATGAACGGCGCGTTGTGATTCGCCCGGGCCTTTTAAGCTTATCCGAGCGTTAAGCGGCGATGGCCGCGCGGCCCGTGAGGCGGCGCGGCGCTGCGATGCAGATGGGGGTCTGGCGGTGAGGCTCAGAGCGTCCGGCTGACGGCGAGCGGGGTGAGGTGCCGCGCCCCCGGGGCGGCGCGGCGGCCGCCGGCGGTATAGGTGCTGGGGATGTTCTTGCGCTGAACCTCGGCATTGACGCCGCGCACGATCTTTTCCGAGATCGCGTGCGCAGTGGCCAGCACGGTCAGGTTCACCTGCAGCATGGCGCGGAAGGTGTCGTGGTGACGGTGCAGGGTGGCGAGCAGCTCCGGCGCGGTCTGCTTCATGAAAGTCTGGCTCGCCTTGAGGCGGCCCACGGTCGTGACGTAGTGGCGGGACAGCTCGGTCTTCTTGGGGCCGAACGCCATGCCTTCGCGCAGCTTGCCGGCGCGGACCAGTTCGGTCTCCTGCTCGATGACCGCGATGAGCTCGCTCATGACGCTCACCATCTCGTCGGCGAGCGCGCGTGCCTCTGCGGCGCTGGTGGCGGCGGTGTAGGTCGTCTTCTTCGCCTGGCCCTGTGCGGTCATTTCATAACTCCCTTCGGCGTGAGCGTTTGCCGCCCACGCGCTTGTCACGCGAACATCTACGCTTTGCCGTTGGCGCCGGAGCTGCTGGCGGCCTGTTGCAGGATGAGGGTCCGGAAGACGTCGTTGGAGATGCCGACGCCTCCGGCCTTGGCGAAGTTCTTGGAATATTGCTCCGTCAGCATCGAGCGCCAGACGCCGGTGCCGGGCGTATCGCCGAACGGGCCGTCGCCCTTCACGCCGCTGGTCATCTGCGAGAACATGCTGTTGAGGAACATCGCTTCGAAGTCGGTTGCCGTCGCCTTGGCCCTGGCCTGTGCCTTGGGCGAGACCTTGGTCAGCGCCTGGGCGAGATCGAGATCGGTGCGCGGCACGGTGACGGCCGCAGCCGTCGGCATGCTCAGAGCGACGCGGCCATGATAGGAGTCGATGAAGGACGTCGCCATCACATCACCTCGATGTCGGCTTCGATCGCGCCGGCCGCCTTGATGGCCTGCAGGATGCTGATCAGGTCGCGGGGACCGATGCCGAGGCCGTTGAGGCCGTCGACCAGTTGCTGCAAGGAAACCCCGTCCTTGACGACCGCGAACTTCTTGCCTTCCTCGGTGACGCCGACGCTGGTGCGCGGCGTGACCACGGTGCGGCCGCGGGACAGCGGGTTGGGCTGGCTGACCTGCGGACTTTCGGAGATCGTGACGGTGAGGTTGCCCTGCGCCACGGCGACGGTCGCCACGCGCACGTCGCGGCCCATCACGATGATGCCGGAGCGCTCGTCGATGACGATCTTGGCGGCGAGATCCGGGTCGACCTGCAACTGCTCGATCTCGGTCAGCAGGGCGACGACGTTGCCCTTGAACTCCGGCGGGATGCTCAGCTGTACCGTCGACGGATCGATCGGCTCGGCAGTCTTGACGCCGAGGAAATCATTGACCGCAGCCGCGATGCGCTTGGCGGTCGTGAAATCGGCGTTGCGCAGCGCGAGCCGCACGTTCGGCAGCCGGTTCAGCGCGAACTCGATCTCGCGCTCGATGATGGCGCCGTTGGCGATGCGGCCGACGGTCGGCACGCCGCGTACGATCTTGGCGGCCTCGCCTTCGGCCTGGAAGCCGGAGATCGCGAGGGAGCCCTGCGCCACCGCATAGACGTTTCCGTCGGCGCCGAGCAGCGGGGTGACGAGAAGGGTGCCGCCCTGCAGGTTCTTGGCGTCGCCGAGCGCGGAGACCGTCACATCCATACGCGTGCCTTGTGTGGCGAATGGCGGCAGGTTTCCGGTGACCATGACAGCGGCGACGTTGCCGGTGCGGATGGTGGCGCCGCGGATGTTGACGCCCATGCGCTCGAGCATCGCCTGCAGCGACTGCTTGGTGAACGGGATGTTGTTCAGCGTATCGCCGGTGCCGTTGAGGCCGACCACGAGGCCGTAGCCGATCAGCTGGTTCTGTCGCACGCCCTCGATATTGGCGAGATCCTTGATCCGCGAGGTCGCATTCGCAGACATGACGGTAGATGCCAGCGCCAGCACGGCGGCGCAGGCGACCTGAAACAGGCGCGTAGTTCGGACGCGTCGCATCCTATGCTCCCCTCGAACACTTCAAGTGATCACTCGGCCACTCCCATGACCGCATGATCGGCATCAACTATGCGAGCACCGTGCCAGGGCGATGCTCCGGGCTAACTCATTGAAAGAGTGTAAAATCAATCGCGAGCCTTGTTGCGATCCCGGGGTTCGCCGGGGGAACGAAGCTGCCGCCCCGGCAGAATTTGCCGGGCCGTTTACGCACCGTTAACCACGGCGGAGCCAATCTCCCGCTCGACACGCGAAGCTTGCGGGAGCCATCGATGCGCATCTACGGACCGAACGGCACGACCCTGGGCTCGTCGACCAGCTCCACACGGAAGACCTCGTCCAGCGGCTTCAAGCTGCCCGACGTCGGCACCACGCAGGACACGCGCGCGACCCTTGCGCCGAAGCAGACCGCGAACATCGATGCGCTGCTGGCGCTGCAGGGCATCGAGGAAGAGCCGGCGGAGCGCCGCAAGCGCTCGGTCCAGCGCGGCAAGCGTGCGCTCGATGTGCTCGATGATCTCAAGCTGACGCTGCTGTCCGGCAAGCTCGACACCGCGATGGCGCTGCGGCTGCGCGATGCCGCGGCCGACCTGAAGCAGACCTCGGGCGACCCGGGACTGGATGCGATCCTCTCCGAGATCGAGCTGCGCGTCGAGGTCGAGCTCGCCAAGGCCGGGCGGGGCTGAGACGCATCGCGCGCGTTCAAGCCGCCTTCGACGGCTGCTGCGCGTCGTAGCGGCGCTGCGCCGCGGTGACCTCCTTGAGATGGCGCTCGGCCCAGTCGCGCAGCGGATCGACCGCAGCGGCGAGCGTCAGCCCAAGCGGCGTGATCGAATATTCGACCGTGACCGGAACGGTCGCGATCGCGCGCCGCCGCACCAGGCCGTCGCGCTCCAGGCTCTTCAGAACCTGGGACAGCATCTTCTGCGAAATGCCTTCGATCGTCCGCCGCAACTGATTGAAGCGCAACGGTTCGTTGCGCAGCAGGATCAGGATCAGCACGGCCCATTTGTCGCCGACGCGATCCAGGATCTGGCGGGTCGGGCAGTCGGCGGCGTAGACGTTCGCGGCTCTCATCGGTTACTCCGGCGTGACCAGGTGATCTTAAAGTACGCTCTTAACACCAGCATTCGTTCGGCTATCTAGTCACTATCGGATACCGAGGTGGCTGCGTCCAGTCTCGGATCCGACCTCGTGATCTCGAACATAGGAGCTGCCCCATGAAGATCGCCGTCGCCGGCGCGTCCGGCCGTGCCGGATCCCGTATCACCGCCGAGCTGGCCAGCCGCGGCCACCAGGTCACCGGCATCGCCCGCAACCCGGACAAGATCGAGAAGCGCGCCAACGTCACGGCGGTGCAGGGCGATGCCAACGACCGCGCCGCGCTGGCGAAACTCTGGGCCGGCCATGATGTCGCGATCAGCGCGATCCATTTCCTGGTCAGCGATGTCGAGACCCTGATCGGAGCCGCCAAGGACTCCGGCGTATCGCGTTACCTCGTTGTCGGTGGTGCCGGCTCGCTCGAGGTCGCGCCGGGTGTGCGGCTGGTGACGACGCCCGGCTTTCCGGCCGCCTACAAGGCCGAAGCGGAGAAGGGCGCCGCGTTCCTCGACCGTCTGCGCCAGGAGAGGGAGCTCGACTGGACCTTCCTGTCGCCCTCGGCAATGATCGATTTCGGCGCCCGGACCGGCAAGTTCCGGCTCGGAACGGACCAGCTGCTGGTCGATGCCGACGGCAAGAGTTTCGTCACCTTCGAGGACTTCGCGGTCGCGATGGCCGACGAAATCGAGCGTCCGGCGCACCGGCGGGCCCGTTTCACGGTCGGTTACTGAGGCCATCCACGGCGTCCCGCCGGCCGGGGTCGAATTTGCCTGTGCAACGGCCCGAACGGCGGGGCGCCCGTGCCGATGGAAATATTGTCTGTCACATGAGGCCGCTATATAACGCGGCCGCGAACGGGCGTATTCCGTCCGCCGGTGCCGAAACCGGCGCCAGCACGTACAGATGGGCTGACCTTGGAAAAGTTGAAGAACTACAAACCTTCCGAAAAAGAGCCTTTCATGAACGAACGCCAGCGCGACTATTTCCGCGCCAAGCTGCTGGCATGGAAGGAGGAGATCCTGCGCGAATCGAAGCTCACCCTGCAGGCTCTGCAGGAGGAGAACGTGAACCATCCGGACCTCGCCGACCGCGCGTCGTCGGAGACCGACCGGGCGATCGAGCTTCGCGCCCGTGACCGCCAGCGCAAGCTGATCTCCAAGATCGACGCGGCGCTCCAGCGTATCGAGGACAACACCTACGGCTATTGCGAGGAGACCGGCGAGCCGATTTCGCTGAAGCGGCTCGAGGCCCGTCCCATCGCGACGCTGTCGGTGGAGGCGCAGGAACGCCACGAGAAGCGTGAAAAGGTCTATCGCGACGAGTAGATCGCGACGCTGACCTGAACGAGCAGGGATTGCGGCCGCTTGCCGGGTGCGGCCGCAGTGTTGACGGCCGAGACGTGTTCGTGCGGTCCGCACAGGCTGTGCGGGAGCGAACGCAAGCGCCTTTGTTCTCCCGGAACTTTTCGGCGTCTGCTGAATTATCTGCGGTTCCATCTCGGAACGCCGCGGGGAATCATGGGCGAGCCGAACATAGCCAGAGGCGCGCTGGCAACGATGCAGCGTTCCTACGGCGTCCTGAGCATCAAGGGACGCCTCCTTCTGCTGGCCGGCATTCTGTTCCTGCCCTGCGTCGGGCTGATCGCCTATGTCATCGTGTCGATGGCGCAATCTGCCGACGCCTCGATCCGGCGCGGCCTGTCCTATGCCGCGCAAACGATCTCCGGTGCCGTCGACGCCGAACTGCGGCGCTACATCGCGCTCGCGGAGGTGCTGGCGAAGTCGCCTGATCTCAGCGCTGCCGATCTCAGCAGCTTCGAGGCAGAGGCGCGCCGTGTCGGTGCGGTCAGCGGCGAAGGCTGGATCATCGTGTCCGACGCCAGCGGCCGGCTGCTGCTCAACACCATCGCAACGCCGGGCAAGCCGCTCGGCGAGCGCACTCCCGAGGGCCGGCGCTCGCAGGAGCGGGCGTTTCAGTCGGGGCGGCCGTCGATCTCGGACATCTTTACCGGCCCCAACTCCGGCGCGTGGGTGGCGACCGTCGATGTCCCCGTCTTCAAGGACGGCAAGCCGTTCCGCTGCCTTTCGATTGCCATGCCGGCCGCGAGCTACACCCGGCTGCTGGCCCAGCAGCAGCTGCCGGCCGACTGGCTGGTCGGCATCATGGACGGCCAGGGCCGCTACGTTTCGCGCATCCCGAAGAACGCGACCACGACCGGGCAGCCGGCGTCGGCCGGCTGGCGGGCGACGGCCAAGACCGAGGGGATTGCGGAGTTTCCGTCGATCGAGGGCGATCGGGTCATCAACGCCAATGCGCGTCCCCAACTGAGCGACTGGACGGTCGGGGTCGGCATCAAGCAGGCGGCCTTCGCCCAGGCGATCTCCTCGACGGTCCAGACCGCAACCATCGCGGCGACGACGATCTGCGCCCTGGCGCTGCTGCTCGCGGCCGGCATCGGCCGAAGCATCGCCCGGCCGCTCGAAAGCATTGCCGTCAAGAGCGCCATCCCCGGCGAGGCCGCGCCCGCCGATCCCCCGGAGGTCCGGGCGCTCAACGCCCGACTGGCTGCGGCCGAAAGGGCGCAGGCGGAGAGTGCACGCGTCATCCAGGAGAATTTCGGGATGCTCGCCCAGGCCAGGGACGATGCGTCGCGCACGGCCGGGCAGCTCAAGCTCGCCGCGAAATACGGACGGCTTGGCACCTTTACCTGGGACGGCAGATCCGGCGCCAGCCACTGGTCCGATGAGATCGAAGAGCTCTATGGTCTTGCGCCGGGCACGTTCCCCGGGACCTATGACGCTTGGCTGGCGCTGGTGCATCCCGAGGATCAGGCGCGTGCCGACCGGGACAACAAGCAGGCGCTGATCACCGGGGAGCTCGATTCGGAATGGCGGGTGCCGCTGCCCGACGGCTCGATCCGGTGGATCGAGGCGCGCGCCCGCATGCTGGGCGGCGAGGGCGGCGGCGATCCGTACATGATCGGCGTGAACATCGACGTCACGGCCGCGAAGGAAGCCGACCGCAAGCGCGAGCTGCTGGTGCATGAGCTCGCCCATCGCGTCAAGAACAGCCTCGCCGTGGTGCAGTCGCTGGCGCATCAGCTGCTGCCGCGCCACGACGCCAAGGTCCGCGATTTCACCTCGCGCCTGCATGCGCTGGCGACGGTGCACACCAGCCTCGCCGAGAACGACTGGCAGGGCGCCGATCTCGCCGCGCTCATCAGGAGCCAGGTCGCGCCGTTCGCCGGCACACCGGATCAGCTCGCGACCAGCGGCCCCGCCGTCCTGGTCCCGGTCGAGCTGACGACGCAGCTGGCGCTCGTCATCCACGAGATGGCCTGCAACGCCAGCAAATACGGCGCGCTTACCACGCCCAACGGTCACGTCGATGTCAGCTGGTCGCTGGCGCAGGACGCGCTGCATGTCCGTTGGCAGGAGAGCGGCGGCCCGCCGGCAACAGAGCCGCCGGTGGTCGGCTTCGGCAGCCGGCTGCTGACCCGCACCGTCAGGCATCTGCAGCGGACGTTTGCCGAGAGCGGGCTGACCTGCCAGTTCGAGCTGCCCTGGCTCAGGACGCCTGGCGAGAGTTCGGTGGCCGCAACGGAAGCGAGCTGAGCGCCGGCGCGCGAAGCGCAGCGGGTCCCGACATGGCCTTGCCATCGCGCACTGCCATCCTTGCGCCCAGGAGTCCTGCCCGGAGAACGCAATTCTGATGAGCGAGGTTCTGGTTACCGGCGGCTCCGGCTTCATCGGGGCGCATGCGATCCTGCAGCTGCTGGCCGCGGGTCACCGTGTCCGCGCGACCTTGCGCAGTCCCGATCGGCAAAGCGAGGTTTTGACAATGCTCCGGCGCGGCGGGGCGACCGACACCGGGCCGCTGTCGTTTCATGCCGCAGATCTCACCTCGGACGAGGGCTGGGCGGCGGCGGTCGATGGGTGCAACTATGTTCTGCACGTCGCCTCGCCACTGCCGGCCGCCGTGCCCAAGGAAGAGGATGAGCTCATCGTGCCGGCCCGCGAGGGCACCTTGCGGGTGCTGCGGGCGGCGCGCGATGCCGGTGTCAGGCGCGTGGTGGTGACCTCATCCTTCGCCGCGGTCGGCTACGGCCACGAGGGGCGGCGCCGGCCGTTCGACGAGACCGACTGGAGCCGGCTCGATGGTCCGGGCATTCAACCCTATCCGAAGTCCAAGACCCTCGCCGAGCGCGCGGCCTGGGAGTTCATCGCCCGCGAGGGCGGCGCGCTGGAGCTTGCAACGATCAATCCGGTCGCCGTGCTCGGCCCTGTCCTGGGCCCGGATTTCTCGACCTCCATCGCGATGGTGCAGGCGCTGCTGGCCGGCCAGGCCCCCGCCGTGCCCCGCATCAGCTTTGGCCTCGTCGACGTGCGCGATGTCGCCGACCTGCATCTGCGGGCGATGACAGACCCGGCCGCCAAGGGCGAGCGCTTCCTGGCGATGGCGGGCCGGAGCGTCTCGCTGCTGGAAATCGCGCAAGTCCTGCGCGCGCGGATGGGCGTCGGCGGGCGACGGGTGCCACGGCATGAGCTGCCTGACTGGCTGGCGCGCCTGCTCGGCGTGGTGGTGCCGCAGCTACGCGCCGTGCAGCCGCTGCTTGGGCGTTATTGCGAGGCGAGCGCCGACAAGGCGCGGCGTCTGCTCGGCTGGAGTCCACGCTCCAACGAGGACGCGATCGTCGCCACTGCGGAAAGTCTGCTCGAACTCGGTATCGTGAAACGTGAAATCGGTTGAACGAGCCGCTTGCGCCGCGGCCGCGCCGTCTCAAATTGTTGAGGAAGCTGAGATGGGAGTCCAAAACTCGTTTATAAACAATCCGTTCACCATAGATCCTGCGATGCCGGTTCGGGCCGCGGGCCAGGGGAGTTGAAGGGCCATGGGAGCAGACGAGATCCTTGCCGCTGCGCGACTGATCGTGGATGCCCGCAAGCAGCGGGCGCCCCTGGGGGCTCTGCCGCCTCAGCTTCAGCCGAAGGATGAAGCGGCCGGCTATGAGATCCAGCGCGAAGTCCATTGGCTGCTCGCCGAGCAGGCCGGTGACTTCGCCGGCTACAAGATCGGCTGCACCAGCAAGGTGATGCAGGACTATCTTGGCATTCCGCATCCCTGTTCCGGCGGAGTGTTCGCGTCCGGTATTCACCAGACAGGTGTCGAACTGCGCACGGCCGACTTCGTCCGCGTGGGCGTCGAATGCGAGATCGCCGTGCGACTCGAGCACGACCTGCCGCCGTTGGACGCGCCGTTCACCATGGATCGGGTCATCGAGGCGATCGGCGACTGTCATGCGGCGATCGAGATCGTCGACGACCGTTATGTGCAATGGCAGACGCTGGGAGCGCCGACGCTGGTCGCCGACGATTTCTTTGCTGCCGGCTGTGTCCTCGGCCCGGCGCTCCCACGCGCTGCCGTGGCGGACCTGGCCGCTGTGCAGGGCCGTGCCATCGTCAACGGCACCCTGGTCGGCGAGGGCACAGGCGCGGATGTGCTGGGACATCCGGTCCATGCGCTGGCCTGGCTTGCTAATCATCTCGCCGCGGGTGGTGACGGGCTCGAGGCCGGGCAGCTCGTCCTGACCGGCAGCCTGGTCAAGACGATCTGGCTGGGCGCGGGCGACCGGGTACAGATGGAGCTGGACGGCCTCGGCGTGGTCGAGGCCGCGTTCGTGTGAGCCGAGGTGGCGCTGGAACGCTTTGAGCTGGCGTCCATCAGCTCGGGTGTGACAACTAAAACGAACACGGCCTCCGGCAGGGGAGCTACCGGAGGCCGCGTATACATCACCCGCCGCGCCTAGGTTCGCATAGGGCAATGTGGGAGCTGGTTTTCAGAGAAGGGCGGCGGCTGCGGGGTCATGCGCCATGACCCATATCGCGCTCGGCCAATCCCTTGTCCGACCCTCCCGCCTGGGGAGGGATTTCGGTCGTGTGTCCTGGTCCTCGTTTCGATTCGCGCCTTGCGAGGTCATCGCATGGGCGGCTTCCAGTGCGACCGGGCGGCGCTCCGCCCGGTCCTTGATGCTGAGGTTTGCCTCAGAACGGCAGCAGGATGTCCATCACCTGCTGGCCGTAGCGCGGCTGCTGGATGTCGGTGATCTGGCCGCGGCCGCCGTAGGAGATGCGAGCCTGGGCGATCTTGGTGGAGTCGATGGTGTTGTCGCTCTGGATGTCCTCGGGGCGGACGATGCCGGCCACGATCAGCTCGCGGATCTCGTAGTTGACCCGGATCTCCTGCTTGCCTTCGACGACGAGGTTGCCGTTTGGCAGCACCTGGGTCACGACCGCGGCGACGCTGGTGGTCAGGGACTCCGACCGCTGGATGGTGCCCTTGCCGTCGGAGGACGAGGTGCCGTCGGCGGTCAGGATGCGGCCGGGCAGCACCTTCTGCGCCTGCACGCCGAGCGTCTTCGCGCCGATGAAGTCGGTGATGCCCGAATCCTCCTTGTTGGTGCGGCTGCGCTGGGTTTCGTTGGCGAAATTGGCCTTGTCGGAGATGCTGACCGTGACGGTCAGGAGGTCGCCGACCTGACGGGCGCGCTGGTCCTTGAAGAAGGCGCGCGAGCCGTTCCGCCACAGCGAGTTCGGCGCGTAGGACACGGTCTCGGGCTTCGGCATCGGCATCTGCACCGGCTTGTAGCCCGGCTGCGTGGTCGGATTGTCGATCTCCGTCAGCTTCGGCCGCTCGCCGATCTGGCTGAGACGGTCGATCGAGGAGCATCCGCCGGCGATCGACAGCACCGCGAAGGAGACCGAGATCAGCGCGACCCGGCGCAGGCTCGATGCGCCCCGATCATCAAACTTGAACTTCGACATGAAACTTACTCGGCTTTCGGGGTGGCGGAGGTGGGAAGGCGGCTGGCGACGGCCACGGGCGCGGCGATGTCCGCTTCGGAGGTCTGCGCCGGCTTGGCGACGGCGATGTCGACGGAGACCTGGCCGCGACCCGAGACGCGGCCGGTCACGGTGCGCTTGGACTGCAGATTGAGCACGCTGACGACATCGCCTTCGGTGCCCGACTCCAGCGCCTTGCCGCGCGTGGTGAGATAGATGCCGGCGGTCTGAAAGATCAGCGTGACCGCCTGGTCGCGCTGCACGAGGTCGGGCTTGGCGAGGTCGGTGGTCTTGAGCGCCTGGCCCGCGCGCGCCGGGCGGCGCATCTGCATGCCCACCGCGAGCTCGCGCGAGGCGGGTTCGCCGCCGCCGAGCTCGGCACGCGGCCGTCGCTCGGTCTGCAGGTCGCCGGAGCGGATCATCTCGTTGCGATCGATGTTGCGGGTCAGCACCACGGCCTCGACGGTCTCGATCGCCGTGCCGGTGTAGCGCAGCTTGGTCGTACCAGCGCCATTGGCCTGGCCGAGCTCCAAGGTGATGTCGAAGCGGCCGCTGCGTGGGTCGAACCGGACGCTGGTCGGCGCCAGCGTGCCCGACATCGACGCCTCGAATTTGAGGTCCTGCACCGGCTGGTCGAAGCTGATGCTGAGGTTCGCGGCATCGCCAAGGCCGTTGCGGTGATCGAGCGCCTGGGCCACCGCCGCGCCGATCTCCTTGGCATCGACGGCGCGCGCCAGCCGCGTGACCGCGACCTCCTTGATGTCGCGGACCTCGACGCCGATCACCTGGTGGGTGCGCAGGGTCGCGATCACCTGCGCGGCCGGCAGCACGCCGGTGGTGCCGAGGTCGGGCGCGCGGTAGACGGCGATGTTGGCCGCGACGCCCGCATTGTCGATCAGGTCGCCGACGCGAACGATGTCGCCGGTGACGTTCACGGTGGAGCGCAGCACGGGCGCCTTGATCTGGTCGTCGGCCTCGCCGGCCAGCGCCGACAGCGCAGTCGAGGCGAGCAGGGCAGCCGCAAGAAGCAAGGGACGGACGGTACGGGTCATGACGGTGATCTCCCTTCGAACCTCAGCGGAACAGCGCCGTGGTCGACTGCAGCATCTGGTCGGCGGCCGAGATGACCTTCGCGTTCATCTCGTAGGCGCGCTGCGCGGCGATCAGCTCGCTCATCTCGCTGACGACGTCGACATTGGCCTGCTCCAGGCTGCCCTGGGTGATGCTGCCGAGACCGTCCTGGTTGGCGACGCCGTCCTGCGGCGGCCCGGAGGAGGGGGTGTCGGTGAACTGGTTGTTGCCGACCGGCTGCAGGCCGGCCTTGTTGATGAAGCGCGTGATCTGGAGCTGGCCGATGATGTTCGAGGTGGTCGAGCCCGGCAGCGTCACCGAGACCTGGCCCTGCGCGTTGACCGTGATGCCCGAGGCGTTCTGCGGGATCGTGATGGTCGGCTGCACCGGGTTGCCCTGGGCGGTGACGATGCGGCCCTGATTGTCCATCTGGAAGGTGCCGTCGCGGGTGTACTGGAAGGTGCCGTCGGGCATCAGCACCTTGAAGAAGCCCTCGCCCGAGATCGCGAGGTCGAGGTCGTTGCCGGTCTGCGACAGCGTGCCCTGGGTCATCGAGCGCGGCGTGCCGACGGTCTTGACGCCGCCGCCGATGTCGATGCCGACGGGCAGGATCGTGCCCTGGTCCGACGACTGCGCGCCGACGCGGCGCATGTGCTCGTAGATCAGATCCTGGAACGCCACCGTCTGCTTCTTGAAGCCGGTGGTGCGGAGGTTGGCGATGTTGTTGGAGATCACCTGAACGTTGAGTTCCTGTGCCGCCATTCCGGTCGCAGCGGTGTGAAGCGCCTGCATGTCACGTCTCCTTCAAGGTCTGTCAGGCCGGAACGTCGGCGAGCTTCTCGATCGCGTTCTTGCGCAGGTCGCTCTGGACCTGCAGCATGTTGGCGACCTGGGTGTAGGCGCGCATCACTTCGACCATCTTGCTCATCTCGCCGACCGCGCTGACGTTCGACTTCTCGATGTAGCCCTGCTGGATGGTCGACTTGGTGTCCTGCTGCGGGGTGGCGCCGCCGGCCGCGGCGTAGAGGTTGTTGCCCTGCTTCTGCGCGGCCTGCGGATCGGCGAAGTTGACGATGCGCAGCTTGCCGCGGATCGAGTCGGTGCGGTTGAGGCCCTCGACCACCGTCACGGTGCCGTCGGGCGAGATGTTGATGTCGTGGTCGGTCTGCTGGAACACGATCGGACCGCCGGTGCCGAGCACCAGGTCACCGGCGGCGGTGACGAGCTGGCCGAGGTTGTTCATGTGCAGATTGCCATCGCGGGTGTAGCGCTCGCCGGCCGCGGTCTGCACCGTCAGGAAGCCGTCGCCCGTGACGGCGACGTCGAGCGCGTTGCCGGTGCGCTGCATCGAGCCCTGCGAGAAGTCGCGATAGGTGCCGCGGTCCTGGACATAGGACACCCTGCGGCCGGCTACCGGAAAATTGTCCTCATGCGCGCCGGAGGAGAGATACTCCTCGAACAGCTGCTGATCGGCCTTGAAGCCGTTGGTGTTGACGTTGGCGACGTTGTTGGCAACGACGTCGAGTTGTCGCTCCAGCACCATCTGCCGCGACAATCCGATGAGAAGCGCATTCTCCACCGGTCGATCTCCCCTCTTAACGAATCCCGTTCGCGGCACCTCTCCCAAGGCGGTCTCGACCGGGTCTTCCAGAACCGTTCAGCTCTCCCAAGCCGGCGGGTTCGCAAGGGGTACAGCGAAAGCCGTGCCAACTCTGAAACTATCAATAAATCAATGGTTTGGATTTCAGTGCGGGTTCCGAACACCCGGCAATAACGTCTCGCTAACCATAATTGCCCGGCAAGTTTTTCCCACCGCCTCGGCAAAAGAAAGCTTCCGTTAACCATTGTTACCGTAGCGTTCCCTCAACAAAGCGCAGATGCGCTGGGAGCGTTGGTTTCGCGTCATTAAGCTTTCTGGCGGCATCGGCTCGATTTTCCGGAAGGATCCGAAAGCTATGGCCGAGAACGAAGCCGGAGCAGGCGAAGGCGAGGAGCAAGCAGGCTCGCCGAAGAGCAAGCTCAAGCTGATCATCATGGTCGTCGGCGCGCTGGCGCTGCTCGGCGTCGGCGGCGCGGCCTATTTCTTCTTCTTCAGCCACAAGAACGACGAGCATCACGCCGAGGCGGCGCCGCCGCCGAAGCCGCCGGCCTTCGTCGAGGTGCCGGACCTTCTCGTCAACCTGGTCGGCAATCCCGGTGACCGCGTCCAATATCTGAAGGTGAAGATCGTGCTCGAGGTGAAGGAGGAGAAGCAGGTCGAGACGATCAAGCCGACGCTTCCGCGCGTCACCGACATCTTCCAGACGTATTTGCGCGAGCTCCGGCCGAGCGACCTCAACGGCTCGGCGGGCCTGTTCCGGCTCAAGGAGGAGCTCACCAAGCGGGTCAACGTCGCGCTGGCGCCCAACCAGGTCAACGCGGTGTTGTTCAAGGAAATCGTGGTCCAGTAAGGCAAAGAAGCGCAACGATCATGGCTGGCAACGATCAAGTCGACCAAGATGCGATAGCCGCGCAATGGGAAGCCTCGCTCGACTCGGAGGATCCCACAGAGGCCGCGGAAGCCGCAGCAGCCAACGAACTCACCGAATCGATGGCCCTGCAATGGGCCGCGATGGTCGAGGACGGCAGCCGCGATTTCGGCGCCACCAAGAACGGCGGCGAGCGGGTGCTGTCGCAGGAGGAGATCGACAACCTCCTCGGCTTCACCGCCGGCGAGGTCAGTCTCGACGACCATTCCGGCATTCGCGCGATCATCGATTCGGCGATGGTCTCCTACGAGCGTCTGCCGATGCTCGAAATCGTCTTCGACCGCCTGGTGCGGCTGATGACGACGTCCTTGCGCAACTTCACCTCCGACAACGTCGAGGTCTCGCTCGACCGCATCACCTCGGTGCGCTTCGGCGACTACATGAACTCGATCCCGCTGCCCGCCGTGCTCAGCGTGTTCAAGGCGGAGGAGTGGGAGAATTTCGGGCTCGCCACCGTCGACTCGACCCTGATCTATTCGATCATCGACGTGCTGCTCGGCGGCCGCCGCGGCAACACCCAGCTCCGCGTCGAGGGCCGCCCCTACACGACGATCGAGACCAACCTGGTCAAGCGCCTGATCGAGGTGGTGCTGAGCGATGCCGAGCAGGCGTTCCGGCCGCTGTCGCCGGTGCGCTTCACCATCGACCGGCTCGAGACCAACCCGCGCTTCGCCGCGATCAGCCGGCCCGCCAACGCCGCGATCCTGGTGAAGCTGCGGATCGACATGGAAGACCGCGGCGGCAACATCGAGCTGCTGCTGCCCTACGCGACCATCGAGCCGATCCGGCCGGTGCTGTTGCAGATGTTCATGGGTGAGAAGTTCGGCCGCGATCCCGTCTGGGAAGGCCACTTCGCCACCGAGATCACCAAGGCCGAGATCGCCGTCGACGCCGTGCTCTACGAGGCCGACGTGCCGCTGAAGCAGCTCATGAAGCTGAAGGTCGGCGACACCCTGCCGCTCGACATCCGTCCCGATGCGCTGGTCGCGGTCCGCTGCGGCAGCACCATGCTGACGGAGGGGCGGATGGGTCGGGTCGGAGACCGCGTCGCGATCCGTGTCACCAAGAATTTGCGCAAGCCGAATACGACGCTTGCGATGTTCGAAGGCGCCGAAGGCCAGAACAAGTTGATGGAGGCCCAATGAACCACTCCCTCGGATTGATCATCGAAAGCCTGGTGGCGGTCCTATTGGTGCTGACCATCGGCTATTGCATGCTGCTGAATTCCAGGCTGAAGCGGCTGAAGGCCGACGAGCATTCGCTCAAGGCCGTGATCGCTGAGCTGATCACCGCGACCGAGATCGCCGAGCGCGCGATCGGCGGCCTCAAGCTCGCGGTGCGCGACGTCAACGACAATCTCGGCAATCAGCTCGCCGCCGCGACGCAGATGTCCGACCAGTTGCGCAAGCAGCTCGCCGAGAGCGACGGCGTGGTGCGCCGTCTCTCGCGCATCGCCAGCGCCGCGCGACCCATCACCTCGCCTGACGCCGCGCCCGAGCCGGCGCCGGCGCCTGTGCCGGCGATCACGACCGAGCCGGTGCGCGTCTCCGGTGCCAAGGCGGTTGCCGCCGCGGCCCAGGCATTCTCCGAACGTCGAAGGACTGGTGGCCTTGCCGCATGAATGCGTTTCGTAACATCCGCGTCATTCCCGTCGTCCTGATCGCGGTGGCCTGCCTCGCGGTCCTGAAGGTGGCCGGCCTGGTGATCGATGGCGGCTACGTTTTCGACTACGACCCTCACCCGACCAAGCGGTCCTGGGCTCAGGAGAACCTCGGCTATCCAGGCCGCGAGGACAATGACATCGTCACCGGCTCCACGCACGGCGCGCCGAAGGAGAAGAAGGAGGAGGCGCCCAAGCCCGCCGCTCCGGACACCAAGCCCGAGGGTGTCGTGATCAAGCCCGAGGAGAACCAGCAGCAGGTGTCGCCGGCGGAGAAGGCGATCCTCGAGCGGCTGCAGTCGCGCCGCCAGGAGCTCGACGCGCGCGCGAGAGAGATCGACATCCGCGAGAGTCTTTTGCGCGCCGCCGAGCAGCGCATCCAGTCCAAGACCGAGGAGATGAAGGCGATCGAGGGCCGCATCTCCGGCGCGCAGGCCGCCAAGACCGAGGCCGACAACGCCCGCTTCAAGAGCATCGTCACGATGTACGAGGGCATGAAGCCGAAGGACGCCGCCAAGGTGTTCGACCGGCTCGAGATGTCGGTGCTGATCGAGATCGCCTCGCAGATCGCGCCACGCAAGATGTCCGACATTCTCGGCCTGATGACGCCGGAGGCGGCCGAACGGCTCACGGTCGAGCTCGCCCGCCGGGCCGGCGCCGAACGGCCCGAGGCGAGCGCCGAGCTGCCGAAGATCGAAGGCAAGATCGTGCCCGTGAAGAGCAATTGAGCCGTATGTTTAATGCGCCCTTAAACGCCGGCACCTAGATTTCCGGCGTGGCGGGGCAGGCGTATCCGTCAAGTTGCGGATGTCGAACCGGAAGCTTGTGACCATGGCGCGCACGACTCCCATTGGATTGCGGTCGAAGGCCCGCGCACGGGCGCGCGCCGGCCTCGCGCTGCTGTCGGCCATCGTCATCGGCCTGGTGCTGTCCACGGTCGCGGCGGGCGCTGCACCGGTGCCGGGCGAGGCGAGCCTGTCGGCTCAGGACGGCTATGCGCGGCTGGTGCTGAAATTCGCCGAGGACGTCAGCGCCGACGTCACCACCGCCGGCTCGATTCTGCTGATCAGGTTCGATCGCCCCGCCACCGTTCCGATCGACCGCTGGGTCGATGCGGCGCCCGACTACATCTCGTCGGCCCGCGGCGACCCCGACGGCTCGGCGCTGCGGCTGTCGCTGTCGCGCAAGGTCCGCGTCAACACCATGACCGCGGGCGAGCGCGTCTTCATCGACCTGTTGCCCGACAGCTGGACCGGGCCGCCGCCGCCGCTGCCGGCCGAGGTCGTGCGCGAGCTCGCCGAGCGCGCGCGCGCCGCCGAGAAGGCGCTGCGGCTGCAGCGCGCCGAGGCGGAATCGAAGAAGCGGCCGCCGATCCGGGTGCGCGCGCTGGTGCAGCCGACCTTCGTGCGCTTCGTGTTCGAGATCCCCGACGGCGTCGGCATCTCCTCGGTGCTCAACGACCAGAAGCTGTCGCTGTTCTTCACCGCGCCGCTGTCCTTCGATCTCGCCGACGCCAAGATCGTTTCGCCGCCCAACGTCGCCGCGATCAACCAGCGCATCGACGGCAGCAGGACCGTCGTCGAGATCGGCCTGATCGGCGAGGTCGACGTTCGCGCCTTCCGCGAGGAGAAGAACTACAACATCGACGTCGCCTATCAGCAGCCGGACAAGAAGGTTTCCGCAGTCTCCTCGGACACGCTGCCGGGCGCCAAGGCGGCCGCGGCCGAGAAACCCAACGGCAGCAAGCCCAATGGTGACAAGCCGAAGCAGGCTGCGCAGCCGGAGATCGTGCCGCCGACCTCCGACACCATCGCCAAGGAGATGAAGACGGAGGCCAAGCCGGCGCCTGCGGTCGCGGCGCCAGCCACGGAGCCCGCGGCCGAGCCTGCGCCGTCGGCAGCTGCTGCTGCCGCGCCGGCCGAAGCCGCGCCCGAGCTCCCCAAGCCTGAAGCTGCTGCGCCTGAAGCTGTCAAATCCGAGGCGGCCAAATCCGAACCAGCGAAGCCCGAGGCGATGAAGCCGGAGGCCGGCAAAGCCGAAGCCGCCAAGCCCGTCGAGAGCAAGTCGGCCGAAGCCAAGGCTGTAGCGGCCAAGTCGGCCGAAACCAAGTCGGCCGAAACCAAGCCTGCCGAAACCAAGCCTGCCGAAACCAAGCCGGCCGAGAAGGCAGCCAATGGAGCCGCCACCCTGGAGGCCTTGCGCGACAGCGAGGGCCTGCGGCTCACCTTCGGCTTCGGCCAGGTCACGCCGGCGGCGCTGTTCCGCCGCGGCGATACGGTATGGATGGTGTTCGATTCGACCAAGCCCGTCGACGTCGAGCCCATCCGCGCCAAGGGCGGCGCCATCATCGGCGAGGTCAACAGGATGCCGCTCGATAACGGGCAGGCGATCCGGATCCGGCTCAACCGCCCGCAGATGCATTCGCTCGGCAGCGATGATGGCGGGCGCAGCTGGACGCTGTCGTTCGCCGACAAGGGCCAGGCCAATCAGCAGCCGCTGATGGTGATGCGCAACGTCACCGATCCCGCGCTTGCCAATGTGATGGTGCCGCTCGCCAATCCCGGAGCCGGCATGCTGCACCGCCTGACCGACCCGGATGCCGGCGACACGCTGCTGGTCGTGACGGCGCCGCCGCCGATCCGGGGCTTCATCAAGCGCCAGGATTTCGTCGATCTGTCGCTGCTCGATTCCATCCACGGCATCGCCGTGCGTCCGAATTCGGATGACATCGCCGTCGAGATCGCGCCTGACAAGGTGATCCTGGGCCGGCCGGGCGGGCTGACGCTGTCGTCGATCGGCTTTTCGCCGGAACGGGCGCCGACCGCTGTCAGGCCGATGTTCGACATCGACGAATGGCAGCAGAACCAGACCCAGCCGTTCGTGCCGCGCGAGGATCTCCTGATCAAGGCCGCGGCCAACGCCGAGCCGGAGCGGCGGGCGCAGACGCGGCTGGCGCTGGCGCGCTTCTACATGGCGCGAGCGATGTATCCGGAAGCGCGCGGTGTCACCAATCTGATGATCTCCGACGCCGATCCGCGCACCGACGAGACCGCCATGCTGATGATCCACGCGGTGGCAAGCATCCTGATGGGCCGGCCGGACCAGGGCCTCAAGGATCTCGCCACGCCGTCGATCGGCAACAATTTCGACTCCCAGATGTGGAAGGGCCTCGCTTTCGCCCGGCAGGGCAAGTTTGCGGACGCGCGCGAGAAGCTGAAGAACGTCGAGTTCGCCATCGCCTCGCTGCCGCTCGACCTGCAGCGCATCGTGATCGCGGATGCGATGAAGTCGGCGCTCGAGATCAAGGATTTCGCCGGTGCCGCCAAGCGGCGCGCCGAGATCGACGTGATCGGCGTGCCCGCGGACATGAAGCCCGACATCGCCGTGCTGCGCGGCCGGCTCGCCGAGGCGATGGCGCAGGAGAAGGACGCGCTCGACGACTATCGCTTCGCCGTGAACTCCGACGACCGCCCGGCAGCCGCCGAGGCCAAGCTGCTGGAGATCAAGCTCCTGCAGAAGCGCGGCGAGATCAAGCCGTCCGACGCGCTGAAGGAGCTGGAGACCTTGCAGGCGATCTGGCGCGGCGATGCGATCGAGGTGCAGACGTTGCAGATGATGGCGCAGCTCTATGAGGAGGCCGGGCGCTACGCGGACTCGCTCGAGGCCGCGCGCCAGGCCACCCGCCTGATGCCCAACTCCGACTTGGCGCGGCAGGCCCAGGATGCAGCCTCCCGCCTGTTCTCGCAGCTGTTCCTGAGCGGCAAGGCCGACGAGCTTCCGCCGGTCGATGCGCTCAGCATCTTCTACGGGTTTCGCGAGCTGACTCCGATCGGCCGCCGCGGCGACGAGATGATCCGCAAGCTCGCCGACCGCCTGGTCGGCATCGACCTGCTCGACCAGGCCGCCGAGCTTCTGCAATACCAGGTCGACCATCGCCTCGAAGGTGCGGCGCGCGCCCAGGTCGCCGCGCGTCTCGCCATGGTCTACCTCACCAACCGCAAGCCGGACCGTGCCATCGAGGCGCTGCGCACCACCCGCATCGCCGATCTCGCGGGCGAGCTGCGCCAGCAGCGGCTGCTCTTGGAGGCGCGCGCCAACAGCGACATCGGTCGTTACGACCTCGGGCTGGATATCATCAGCAACATCGGCGGCCGCGAGGCGATCCGGCTGCGCTCCGACATCTACTGGGCGTCGCGGCGCTGGCGCGAGGCGTCCGAGCAGATCGAGCTCTACTACGGCGATCGCTGGCGCGATTTCCGCCCGCTCAATCCGGCCGAGCGCGGCGACATCCTGCGCGCCGTGGTCGGCTATGCGCTCGCCGACGACGCCATCGGCCTCGCCCGCTTCCGCGAGAAATATGCGCCGCTGATGACCGGCGAGGCGGACAAGATCGCGTTCGACGTCGCCAGCAAGCCGGCGAGCGGCTCCAGCGCCGAATTCGCCCAGATCGCGAAGATGGCGGCGAGCGTCGATACGCTGGACGGCTTCCTTCGCGACATGCGCGCGCGCTTCCCGGATGCCACCGGCAAAGGACCGGACGGCGGCAAGGATGCTGCGAAGGCCCCGTCGGAGGCGACCGGCGCCCTGCCGCGCATCCAGGGTGTCAAGCAGGCGATCGCCGGCCGTTGATCTCAGCGCAGAGCGGGAGATCCAATCAGATGACCAAGCCGGCCAGGGAAAGCTACTTCCCCTCACCCTGAGGGCCTGCCGTCGGCGGGCGTCTCGAAGGGCGGGGCCCGGATCGTGGCCTCATGGTTCGAGACGCGCCGCTATTCTAACTATTCGTCATGGCCCGATTGGTGATGCGGCGCTCCTCTCCATGAGGAGCCAGCTCCGATGCCGGAGCTGGCACGCCGGCCATGAGCGGCGTGCTCGTGGAGAGGATCAAGCGCCGAGAACGGCTCTGCACACGACCATGAGGGTCGCTGTGGACTCCGACAGCCCCCCTGAGAGGGTGGAGAGCGGTTGCTGCGGTCGATCTCGAGGCAGGAGGGAGCTACTTCCCCTCACACTGAGGGCCCGCCATAGGCGGGCGTCTCGAAGGGCGAGGCCCGGATCGGGCGCCATGGTTCTTCTTACCCGCCATAGCTCTGCACCAGGCTGCCTGCCACCAGCGACCAGCCGTCGACCAGCACGAAGAAGATCAGCTTGAACGGCAGCGACACCACGACCGGCGGCAGCATCATCATGCCCATCGACATCAAGACCGAGGCGACCACGAGGTCGATGATCAGGAACGGCAGGAACAGCAGGAAGCCGATCTCGAAGGCGCGCTTCAGCTCGGAGATCATGAAGGCCGGCACCAGGATGCGCAGCGACAGCTCGTCGGGCGTCGCCGGCGGCGGCTCGCCGGAGAGGTCCATGAACAGCTTCAGGTCCTTCTCTCGCACGTTCTTCTGCATGAAGCCGCGCAGCGGCACCGAGGCGCGCTGCAGCGCGTCCTCGACGCCGATCTGGTTCTCGACCAGCGGCCGGATGCCGTCATCATAGGATTTTTGCAGCACCGGGCCCATCACGAACGCCGTGAGGAACATCGCGAGCGCGATGATGACCGAGTTGGGCGGCGCGGTCGCTGTGCCCATCGCCGTGCGCAGCAGCGACAGCACGACCACGATGCGCGTGAACGACGTCATCATGATCAGGATCGACGGCGCGATCGACAGCACCGTGAGCAGCGCGATCAGTTGGACCGCGCGTTCAGTGACGCCGCCGCCGCCACCGCCGCCGAGATTGATGCTGATGTCCTGCGCAGCAGCAGGTCCCGTCAGTAAACCGGCGGCAGTCAGGACAGCGATGAAGACAACTCTACGCGAGGGAAGCAGCGATCTCACTGCGACGACTTCGGACGTCCGAGCAGCGAGGCCATCTCGTCCTCCAGGTTCTCGAAGCTGGTCTTGACCGGCGCGGCTTGCGCCGGAGCCGGCTCGTTGCGCGCGGCCGCCCGGAGCGCCGGGGGACCCGAGGCCGGAGCAGCCGACGGATCGGCTGATGGACGCCGCAGCGCGGCCTCGAGCCGTTGCGCCATCTCGGCCAGATTGGCTTCGGCGCTCGAATCGGCCGCTGCGGGCGGCGGGGCAGCCGGGGGCGGTGGCGGCGGCATCTGGGCCACCGGCGGCAGCGGCGGCGCCGCCACGCGTTCGACGCGCTCGGCTGCGCGCTCAGCATTCCGCACCGGCGGCAGCCGGGGCCCCTCGGAAGCGCGCGGCGCCTCGGCCTGGCGTTGCGGCTCGGCGGGGCGCAGCGGGCGTGGCATTCCCGGCTCGCCGCGGATCACCCGCTCAGGGCGGGGCTCCAGGCGGGCTTCGTCTCCGCCGCGCGGTTCTCCACGGACGTCCGCCCGGAGGTCCTGGCGGGGATCGGGACGGCGCGGAGGGAGCGGTGGTTCCGGCGGGAATGCCGGTGCCGGCTCACGCCGCTCTGCGGCAGCCGGCGCCGTGCGGCGAACCTCATCGATGAACGACGGCCGCATCGGGCGCTGCGGCGGCTCCGGCATCTGCAGCTCGGCAGGCTCGGCGGCCTCGGTCTTCGGCTCGTTGTCGGCCCAGGACGGCGCATCCGGCAGTGGCGCGATGCGCGCCGCCGGCGGCTCGGCATTGATGCCCGGCCGCTGCGGCAATTGCTCGCGCGCCGGCATGGCGCGCACGATATTGGACTCGACCACGATGTCGGTGGGCCCGCCGATCATCAGAAGATGCTCTATGTTGTCACGGCGCACGAGCACGAGACGGCGGCGGCCATCGACGGCGGCGGCATCGATCACGGCGAGCCGGGGCATGCGGCCGCGATTCGGGTTGGTGCCGAGACGATTCCCCGCGAATCGACGAACCAGCCACGCGGCGAGGCCGATCAGCGCCAGCACCGCTACGAATGCAAAAAAGAACGTCAGTGCCTGCATCTCTGTCCCCGGCAAATACCGCGTCCTTTCGAAGTCTCTCGTCTGTCCAACGCATCGCCGGCAGCGAACGGAGCTTCAGAACCGGAACCAACCTGTTAACGCATGACGGCAGGAACTGCCGCTCGGCCTCTTAATAACCCATGAATCGGCCGGGCCAAAACGACTTCTTGGCGAGCCGTGCCGTCCCGGAATGATGCATCGGTCGGCCGGGAGCCCGGCACTTTCCTAAGAAATCGTCAAAACACCGGGATCATCCCGGGGGTCACCGCACCGTTTCTTAACTCCCTGTTAACCATATGCACGGCAATTTCTACCTACCCAAACCGTCCGGTAGTCGGACACAACCGAGCAGCGCCATGTCCATCAACGATATCCCCGTGTTGTCGGCGTTGCGGACCAAGATGCAATGGCATCAGGAGCGCCAGCGCGTGCTGTCCGAGAACGTGTCCAATTCGGATACGCCCAACTTCAAGCCGAAGGATCTGGTTGAGCCGAAGTTCGATTCAACCGGCCAGGCGGTCGGCGGCTTTGCGCCGCTGTCGCTGACCCGGACCAGCACCGCGCACATCGCACCGTCGTCGGGCGAGAGCGCGAGCTTCGACCAGAACCGCAAGGTCGGATTTCAGACGAGGCCCGCCGGCAACGCGGTGAGCCTCGAAGAGGAGATGCTGAAGGTCTCCGCCAACCAGATGGACTACGCCGCGGCGACCTCGCTGTACGGCAAGAGCCTGCATCTGTTGAAGACGGCGATCGGCAAGGGCTGAGCTCGGGTTTAAGGACGGAGACCGACAAGCATGGCAAACGACTCCAGCGATTTCCTGCGCTCGATGAGCATCGCGACCTCCGGCCTGCGTGCGCAGGCGGGACGTATGCGCGTCATTTCCGAGAACATCGCCAATGCCGATTCGACCGCCGCCAAGGCGGGTGGCGATCCGTATCGCCGCAAGGTCCCGACATTCACCTCGGCGCTCGACCGTGCGCTCGATGCCAAGGTGGTGGCGCTCGGCAAGGTGGTGCCCGATCAATCGTCGTTCCGCGTCAAATACGACCCCAGTAACCCGGCCGCGGACGCGTCCGGCAATGTCAAGTACCCCAACGTCAATCCGCTCATCGAGATGACCGACATGCGTGATGCACAGCGGTCCTACGAGGCGAATTTGAACATCATCGGCGCCACGCGCCGCATGATCCAGCGCACACTCGACATTCTGAAGACCTAGGACAGGAACGAAAGTCATGGCCTCCCCAATCTCCGCAGCGAATGCCTATGCGAATTCCGCCCGCGTGCTCGACGCCGGCGGCTCGAGCGGTGCCTTCGGCAGCCTTGGGCGCGTGCGCGACGTGCTCGGTAGCGGCAACGGCGCCGACAAGGGTGGTCCGTCATTCAGCGCGGTGCTGAAGGACGCGATCGGCAGCGTGATGGAGGCCGGACGCAAGTCCGACAGTCAGGCGGTCGCGATGGCCGCGGGCAAGGCAAACGTCATGGATGTCGTCACGGCGGTCGCCGAAACCGACGTCGCGGTGTCGACGCTGGTGTCGGTGCGCGACCGTGTGATCCAGGCCTATGAAGACGTGATGAAGATGACGATCTAGGCGCAGCTCGTAACGCTTCAGGCCGCCACGTGCCTGATGCGCCCAGGGGATTTGCCGTCTGCCGCGACTGCGCGCGATGCGCGCTGAGGCGGGGGCCGGACCGGAGCCGATCGACAGTGAGGAACGACAGGACATGACGGGAGCTGAAACGCTCGATGTGGCGCGCGATGCGATCTGGACCATCGTGCTGGTGTCGTCGCCGCTGATGGTGGTCGGCCTCGTGGTCGGCGTGGTCGTCTCGCTGTTCCAGGCGCTCACGCAGATCCAGGAGCAGACGCTGGTGTTCGTGCCGAAGATCATCGCGATCTTCGTGACGCTGCTGCTGGCGCTGCCGTTCATGGCCGATGCGCTGCATTCGCACATGATGCGGATCTCGTCGCGAATCATCGGCGGATGAGGCAATGTCCGGGGCGGCAGGGCAGGCCTGCGTGAGGGCGCTGCGAGCGGTCGTAAGGAGCAGTGCGGGGGGCGCTGCTGCTTTCGGCCGTGCGCGGGCAGCCTTTCGGGCGAGCTCTTCGCAGGCTGACTCGTCTGAGGCTGTCTATTCGCAGGTTGTCTCTTCAAAGACCGCCGTGCCGCACCAGCATGCGGTCGAAAGGGCCGTGACGGCGGACGATGCGCATCGATATTTCCTTCCTTCCGGCGCTGGCCGCCGTGTTCATGCTGGCCTTCGCGCGCGTGGGCGCGATGGTGATGCTGTTGCCGGGCCTCGGCGAGGTCAACATCCCCGTCCGCATCAAGCTCGCGACCGCGCTGCTGCTCACGATGATCGTGCTGCCGCTGCACCGTCAGGCCTATCAGGTCGATTTGCAGGCGTTGTCGCCGCTGCTGGTGATGATGGTGCACGAGATCGTGATTGGCATCGTGCTCGGCGCGACGGCGCGGGTGACGCTGTCGGCGCTGCAGGTCGCGGGCTCCGTGATCGCGCAGCAGATGGGGCTCGGCTTCGTCACCGCGGTGGATCCGACGCAGGGACAGCAGGGCGTCCTGATCGGCAACTTCCTCACCATGCTCGGCGTGACCCTGCTGTTCTCGACCGACAGCCATCACCTGGTGATCGCCGCGCTCAGCGACAGCTACAAGATCTTCGCGCCCGGCGAATTGATCCCGAGCGGCGACGTCGCCTCGCTGGCGACCAAGGCGTTTGCCGCGGCCTTCAAGATCGGCCTGCAATTGTCGGCGCCGTTCCTGGTGTTCGGTCTGGTCTTCAACATCGGGCTCGGCGTCTTGGCGCGGCTGATGCCGCAGATGCAGGTCTATTTCGTCGGCGCGCCGCTCTCGATCCTGATCGGCTTCCTGATCTTCGCGCTGGTCCTGACCGCGATGATGGGAACGTTTCTCGGCTATTTCGAAGGCGTCATGCACGAGATGATGCCGCGGTGAGGGGCCTGACCGATGGCCGATGAAGCCGATTCCGAAGACAAAACAGAAGACCCGACGCAAAAACGGCTCGATCAGGCGCTCGAACGCGGCGACGTCGTCAAGAGCCAGGAGCTCAACACCTGGTTCGTGATCGCCTCCGCGACCCTGGTGATGTCGACCTTCTCGGGCTCGATCGGCACCGCGGTGCTGGTGCCGATGCGCAACCTGATCGCCAATTCCTGGATGATCCAGACCGACGGCGCCGGCCTGCTGTCGCTGGCGCGCGGCCTGTCGTTCGCCGTGATCGCGGCGATCGGCGTGCCGATCCTGATGGTGATGCTGGCGGCGATCGCCGGCAACATGATGCAGCATCGCCTGGTCTGGTCGGGCGAGCCGATGAAGCCGAGCCTGAGCAAGATCTCTCCGCTGGCCGGCGCCAAGCGCCTGTTCGGCAAGCAGGCCGCGGCCAATTTCGCCAAGGGTCTCTTCAAGCTCGTGCTGCTCGGCACGGTCATGGTCATGATCCTGTGGCCGGAGCGGCTGCGCCTGGAATCGCTGCTGCATATGGACGTCGGCGAGCTGCTCGGCGTCACGATCTCGCTGACGACGCATCTGATGGGCTCGGTGGTCGCGCTGCTCGCCCTGGTCGCGATCGGCGACTACCTGTTCCAGTACCGGCAATGGTACGAGCGCCAGAAGATGTCGGTGCAGGAGATGAAGGAGGAGTTCAAGCAGTCGGAAGGCGACCCGCACGTCAAGGGACGCATCCGGCAGATCCGCCAGCAGCGCATGAAGAAGCGGATGATGGCCGCGGTTCCCAAGGCGTCCGTGATCATCACCAACCCGACGCACTACTCGGTCGCGCTGTCCTACGAGCGCGGCATGTCGGCACCGGTCTGCGTCGCCAAGGGCGTCGACAACATCGCCTTCAAGATCCGGGAGGTCGCCAAGGCGCACGACATCCCGATCGTCGAGAACGTGCCGCTGGCGCGCGCGCTCTATGCCACGGTCGAGATCGACGAGGAGATCCCGGTGGAACATTATCACGCGGTCGCTGAGATCATCGGCTACGTGATGGGGCTGCGGCGCAACCTCTCGGGGCGCCCGCAATGACAACCGAGCAGGTCCCCGGACGGACCGCAAAATACGGATAAATCATGGAATATCGGCTTGACGGGCTTGCGCTTGACCCGTCGATTCAGGCAGGTGGAAGGGGGAGCCGCGCGAACGGGCTGGGGCTCCCAGCCGACAGGTCGCGTCCCCGAGCCATGAGCGCCGATTCCGACAATGATGGGTTACAGGATCAGGCGGGCCTGCCGGAGCGGCCGCGCCGCAGCGGCAGCATTCTGCTGATCCTTCTGGTGGCGTTCGGCCTCGTCGCGGTCGCGATCGCGCTGATGACGATCGGCCGCGCCCAGGCGCAGCCCTACATTCTCGGCCTGCTGTCGCTGCTCGCCACCGTCGGCCTGTTCAATCTGTTCGCGTTCGCCGCCGGCATCGTCCGCTTCGCCGACAAGTCGACCGACGATCCGGTGTTGGGCGCGATCGCCGATCACGCCTTCGATGGCCTCGCGGTGACCGATCCGCGCGGCCATGTCGTCTACGCCAACGCCGCCTATCTCAACATGACGGGAGCAGCGACCGCGCAGGAGGCGCGTCCCGTCGAGCGCGTCTTCATCGGCAATCCCGATGTGTCCGAAGCGGTGTTCCGCCTGCTCAAGGCGGCGCGCGAGGGCAAGCGGCAGCAGGAGGAGGTCCGCATCACCGCGGCCGAAGGCGCGCAGGGGCGCTGGCTGCGGATGCGCGTGCGCCCGCTCGGCCAGACCAAGCGCCATGCCCGCTACGCGGTGTGGTCGATCGCCGACATCACCAGGGATCGCGAGCGCCAGGAGGACGTGTTCCAGGAGCTGCAGCACGCGATCGAATATCTCGACCATGCGCCGTGCGGCTTCTTCTCGGTCAATCCGGAAGGCAGCCTCGTCTACGTCAATGCCACGCTCGCCAACTGGCTCGACTATGATCTCGCCGAGATCGGCTCGGGCGGGCTGAAGCTCGCCGACGTCGTCTCGGGCGACGGTGCCTCGCTGCTCAGCTCGATCGTCGCGGTGCCCGGCGAGGTCCGCACCGAGGTGTTCGACATCGACCTGAAGATGCGCGGTGGCAAGACCATGCCGGCGCGGCTCTACCATAAGCTCGCCTTCGGCGCCGACGGCAAGCCAGGCGCCTCGCGCACGCTCGTCATCAGCCGCGCCCGCGACGAGCGCTCCGATCCGGAGCGCGCCGCCGAGGTGCGCTTCATGCGCTTCTTCGACCATACGCCGATGGCGATCGCGACCGTCGACCGCGGCGGCGCCGTGGTGCGCGCCAACGCCCGCTTCGCCAAGCTCGCGCAGAGCGTCAGCGGCGATGCGGCGGCGGCGAAGTCGATCTTCCGCGCCGTCAGCCAGCGCGACCGGCATCTGCTGATCGCCGCGATCAACCAAGCGGCCGAGGGGCAGGCGGACATTCCGCCGGTCGAGGTGATGCTGGACGGGCCGAAGGAGCGCTTCGGCCAGTTCTTCGTCACCGCGGTCGACGAGGACGAGCGCGAGACGGAAGCTGCGATCGTCTACATGCTGGAGACCACCGAGCGCCGCGCGCTCGAGAACCAGATCAACCAGTCGCAGAAGATGGAGATGGTCGGCCAGCTCGCCGGCGGCATCGCCCACGACTTCAACAACGTGCTCTCGGCCATCATGATGGCCAATGATTTCCTGCTGAACGCGCACAAGCCGACCGACCCGTCGTTCCAGGACATCATGCAGATCAAGCAGAACGCGACCCGCGCCGCGACCTTGGTGCGGCAGCTGCTCGCCTTCTCGCGCCGGCAGACATTGCGGCCGCAGGTGCTCGATCTCGGCGATGCACTGTCCGACCTGACGATGCTGCTGCGCCGGCTGATCGGCGAGAAGGTCAAGCTCGACCTGGTTCACGGCCGCGACCTCTGGCCGGTCAAGGTCGACGTCTCGCAGTTCGAGCAGGTGGTCGTGAACCTCGCGGTCAACGCCCGCGACGCGATGCCCGATGGCGGCAAGCTGTCGGTGCGCACCGCCAACGTCTCGGCCGACGAGGTCGCGCAGGCCGCCTACAAGGGCATGCCGGTGGCCGACTACGTCCGCATCGAGATCAGCGATACCGGCACCGGCATTCCGGCAGAGATCCGCGAGAAGATCTTCGAGCCGTTCTTCTCGACCAAGGAGGTCGGCAAGGGCACCGGTCTCGGGCTGTCGACCGTCTACGGCATCATCAAGCAGACCGGCGGCTTCATCTATGTCGACAGCGAGGTCGGCAAGGGGACCTCGTTCCAGATCTTCCTGCCGCGCCACATCGTCGTGCCGGAGGTCCAGGTCGAGCCGCAGGCCGTCAACGGCGCCGCCAAGGAGCCGGCTGCCGCCGATGCGCCGAAGCCGCGCGCCGACCTGACCGGGCAGGGGACGATCCTGCTGGTGGAGGACGAGGAGGGCCTGCGGGCGCTGAACGCGCGCGGCCTGCGCTCGCGGGGCTACAGCGTCATCGAGGCGTCGAACGGCGTCGAGGCGATGGAGGCGCTGGAGGAGTGCGACGGCGTGCTCGATCTCGTGGTGTCCGATGTCGTGATGCCGGAGATGGACGGGCCGACGCTGCTCAAGGCGATGCGCGAGCGCAATCCGGAGATCAAGATCATCTTCGTCTCCGGCTATGCCGAGGATGCGTTCGAGAAGAGCCTGCCGGAGAACCAGCAATTCGCCTTCCTGCCAAAACCCTTCACGCTCAGCCAGCTCGTGGCGGCGGTCAAGGAAACCATGGCGCCACAATAGGTTACCGGAGTTCCTTCGCCAGCCGGCCGAGCGCGTTCATCCCGCGACCCAGCGCCGCAGCCGCGCGGCCTCGTGCCGCCTTCCTTTTTCGTGGGTTGTGCCCATCTTACGGGCATCCCCATTCCGGGGATTATGGGAAACACAGATGAGCTTCATGCAGCGCAAAAGCGGCCTCCTCAAGGCGATGGCCGTGGCCCTTTCACTGGCGCTGCCGACGGTGCTCGCCGTCTCGGCGGCCGACGCCCGGATCGGCGGCGGCTCCAGCTCGGGCTCCCGCGGCACGCGCACCTTCTCCGCGCCGCCTTCGACCACGACCGCGCCGGGATCGGCGTCGCAGTTCAATAGGACGATCACCCAGCCGGGCCAGCCTGGCGGCTTCAACACGGCTGCGCCCTCGCGTGGCGGCCTGTTCGGCGGTCGCGCCGGTGGCCTGCTCGGCGGCCTCGCCGCCGGCTTTCTCGGCGCCGGCCTGTTCGGCATGCTGTTCGGCGGCGGCCTGTTCTCCGGCCTCGGCGGCTTTGCCTCGATCATCGGCCTGATCCTCCAGGTCCTGCTGGTGGTGTTCCTGGTGCGCATGGCGATGGCCTGGTGGCAGCGCCGCAACCAGCCGGCCTATGCCGCCGGCCCGGCGCGGGCCGACGGCCAGCAGAGCTTCCGCTCTGGCTTCGGTGGTCTCGGCGGCTTCGGCGGCCTGGGCGGCGGCAACACTGTGCCGCCGCTGCAGATCCAGCCGGCCGACTATGAGGCGTTCGAGCGGCTGCTCGGCGAGATCCAGTCCGCCTGGTCGAACGAGGATGTCGGCCGCCTGCGCCTGCTCTCGACGCCCGAGATGGCCTCGTATTTCGAGCGCGATCTCGAGCAGAACCAGGCCCGCGGCGTGGTCAACAAGGTCAGCGCCGTGAAGCTGCTGCAGGGCGACCTCGCCGAGGCCTGGCGCGAGAATGGCGCCGACTACGCCACCGTCGCGATGCGCTTCACCCTGGCCGACAAGACCATCGAGCGCGCCTCGGGCCGCGTTGTCGACGGCTCCGACCAGCCGCAGGAGGTCACGGAGATCTGGACCTTCCTGCGTCACCCCGGCGCCGACTGGCAGTTGTCGGCGATCCAGCAGGTCGGCTGAGCCCGGCTTGAGATCCTCATCAGGCGCCGCGGAGCAATCCGCGGCGCTTTTGCTTGTGAACAATTCCCATCTCTCGCGCGAGCCCGATGGCGGCTGTTTCCGGTCGATCTGAAGAGCACCGGCGGTGGCGGGCTGCTATACTGCTTCGCGGCGAACTAACACCGCGTCCGTTACGTGTCCGAGCCGAACGTGTGGGCGCATCACTGCGAGGATGGCCCATGCGATACGAGCTCTACTACTGGCCCATGATCCAGGGCCGCGGCGAATATGTGCGTCTCGCGCTGGAGGAGGCGGGCGCCGCCTATCGCGATGTCGCGCGCGAGGACGGCATCGGTACGATGACGGCGATGATGGCGGCGGACAGCGACACGCCGCCCTTCGCGCCGCCGTTCCTGAGAGCGGGCCGCCGCGTCATCGGCCAGACCGCCAACATCCTGCTGTTTCTCGGCAGCCGCCATGGCCTCGCACCGAAGACCGAAGCCGGCCAACTCTGGGTGCATCAGCTGCAGCTCACCGTGACCGACTTCGTCGTCGAGATCCATGACACGCATCATCCGCTGGGGCCGACGCTGTACTACGAGGACCAGCGCGCGCCGGCCAAAAAGCGCACCGCCGAGTTCTGGAGCGAGCGGGTGCCGAAATTCCTCGGCTATTTCGAGCAGCTCCTATCGAAAAGCGGTGGCGCCTACGTCACCGGGCGCCGGCTCACCTATGTGGACCTGTCGCTGTTCCAGATCGTCGCCGGCCTGCGCTACGCCTTTCCCCATCGCATGACGGCATTCGAGCGCAACATTCCAGGCCTCGTCGCGCTGCACGACCGCGTCGCCGCCAGGCCGAACATTTCGGCCTATCTGGCCAGCGACCGCCGCATCCCCTTCAACGAAGACGGCATCTTCCGCCACTACAAGGCGCTGGATGCCTGAGGGCTGAGGGCGTGCAGTCATGCTGGAGTGAGCGTGCTCCTCTGAGAGCCTCGCTGGTGCCTCGCCGGCGCTGCGCTCCCTCTCCCCGTTCTTACGGGGAGAGGGGTGGGGTGAGGGGCAGCCGCACGGGAAGTCGGTAGACCTGTAACGCCTCACCCGAGCGAGCCGCGCGCGTGCTCCAAAACCACGTGGATCGCCGCGCCGCCACGGCCCAGCTCACACGTATAGCGGCAGGCGCCTGAGGCGCCGCCGCTATACGAAGTTGGCCTGAGGGTGTGGGATCGTCAGGCGAGAATGTCGACGCGGGTGCCCTGGCCGGGCGGCAGCGGCGGACGCGAGGCCTGCTTCTCCGCGGCCGCCTCGTCGCCGGTCTTGGCGGGATTCACGGCCTGGCTCTGCTGCGTCTGGTTCCGCGCCTGGGTGTCTTGGGTCTGCGGCTTGGTCGTCTCGGTCGAGACCGGCGGCGGTGAGGGCGGCGGCGATGACGACGAAACGCTCGAAACGGACATGGTCCAGCTCCTCGCTTGGTGTTGCGACGAGCGTGGCCATCCCTGACGAAAACTTCGTCAAGCAGATCGTTCGAATTGTCTGCAACTGTCGGTGGCGCGGCGAATAGTGAACGGGTCGCTGCCGCCGGCGCAGAAACCGCAAGGCTCTCGCGTCACCCCCGGCCTATTGGTCCTTGCTGCGGCTGATCGTGATCGAGGACTCGGTCTTGGTTCGGGCGCAACGCATGTCGAGCCGGCGGTAGCGGCTGGCGACGTCGTCGCCGCGGAAAATCCCGAGTCGGCGGTAACAGCGTGTGACGCCGCGCTGCATGTCGTCCTTCGGCAAGGTGAACACGATCGCCGCCGCGCTCGCCATCAGCTCGATGAAGGCCGGCGTCGGCTTGCGTTCGGATTTACCGAACATCTGGTTGCTGACATTCTTCGATGAGCAGCCGAGCGTGATCTCGCGTGCCTTGGGATGGGCGAGATAGACCGTGCCGGCCGCGGTCTGGCCGATCTTGATGCCGTCGATGCCGTTCTTCAGTTCCTTGGCAACGTCATCACAACGATCGGCCCGTGCCGCCTGCGGCAGCAGCGCGCTGCTCAACGCAACGAGAAAAACAAATCCGGCCAAGCGGCCAAATGAGCAAGGCGATGACTGCATTCCAAATACCCCCGCGCCATTGAAGCCTGCGCGAGGGGGGCATGCAAGCGCGATGCGCCGCAGCCGCACAAGATCATCAGCGGGTGTGGCCGCGTGTTGACGGGACGGCGGTCACATGCCGGCGGCAGCGGCGCGATCGCTTGCTCAGAACCAGCAGCGGCCCGGATGTGCGAGCGAGACGCCGGCTGCGCGGCGCTCGCAGTCGTTGCCGTAGGTCTGGAAGTTGCAGCCGCAGACCGGCATGTAGATGCGTGGGCAGAGCGTCGGCTTTCGGCGGCAGACGCCCATCATGTCGAACCGGCCGCACTGGCCGGCTGGGAATTCGCAATAGAGACCGGCATTGCAGCGAATGCCGGCGAAGCCGCCGCACGCGCGGCCGGGACCGACGGCACCAGCGGAGCTCGGGAGCAGGGTGATCAGGGCAAGGACGAATGCGATGATGGAAACGAGACCTCGTGTCATGACGCCTCCAGGAAGAAAATGAATATGTCAACAATCTAAGGTTACATAACTCGGCGACCGATCGCAATCGATCTCGCCGTGCGACGTTGCCCTGGTCGCGGCGTCATGTTGCGGCGACCTCGCGGGCCGTCTCGATCAGCAGGGCGAACGTCTCGTCGGGGGCGTGCTGCACGACATCGTGCCCGCACGCAAATGCCTGCACGCGCCACGCGGGATCGCTGCGCAGCCGCTCATATTGCGCGGTGAACGGTGTCGCGCTCCATCCGCTGGCGTAGACGAAGGTGCGGCGCAGAGTAGGCGGCGCCGGACTGCGGAGGTTCAGGGCCTGGATGAAGGTCCCGAGCGGATGCGGCCGGCGGCGCGGATCGGAGCCTTCGCGCGGCAGCGCCGTCAGCCCGTCATGCCCGGCGCGTTCGATCACGAACCGGCGATACGCGTCACCGGCGAGATCCCACCATGACTGACCGTTCTCGGGTGCGAAGGCATCGAGATAGATCAGTGCGGCGAGCCGTTCCGGCACGCGGTCGGCGACGCCGGTCGCGACCATGCCGCCATAGCTGTGCGCGCACAGGATGACCTCGGACAGATCTTCGATCGTCAGCAGCTCGACGACGTCGGTGATGTGGGTCTCGAGATTGACGGCCTGGGTGCGGGCGGGCGTTTCCTCCAATCCGCTCAGGGTCAGGGCATAGGCGTCATGACCGGCCTGCCGGAGCCTGGCCGAGAGCGCGGCGTACATCCAGCCGCCGTGCCAACCTCCTGGAATCAGGACAAAAGTCGCCATGATCTTACTCCTCGGCTGCTGTACGGAGACATGTCTTGCAAGGCTTCCGACGGGTAGCGTATCAGACCTGTCAAGACCGCTTTGGGCGGCCATCTTTAGAACCCCACGAGCTCGCCATGAACGCGCCGACCGCCTTCCCCGACCAGTCCAAGCCCGTCCCGCCCTACAAGCACACGCCGCTGTTTCCGCTGGGGCCGGACACCACGCCCTACAAGAAGATCACCACCGACGGCGTGCGGGTCGAGAAGGTCTTGGGCCGCGACATGCTGGTGGTGTCGCGGGAGGCGCTGCGGACCTTGTCGGAGGCCGCGTTCGGCGAGATCAACCACTTTCTGCGCCCCGGCCATCTGAAGCAGCTGCGCAGCATCCTGGAGGATCCGGAGGCCAGCCCGAACGACAAGTTCGTCGCGCTCGACTTCCTGAAGAACGCCAACATCTCCGCCGGCGGCGTGCTGCCGATGTGCCAGGATACCGGCACCGCGATCATCATGGGCAAGAAGGGCTGCAACGTCATCACCGACGGCGACGACGAGGCGGCGCTCAGCCAAGGCGCGCGCGACGCGTATCTGCGTCGCAACCTGCGCTACTCGCAGGTCGCGCCGCTGTCGATGTACGAGGAGAAGAACACCGCCAACAACATGCCGGCGCAGACCGAGATCTACGCGGAAGGCGAGGACGCCTACAAGTTCATGTTCATGGCCAAGGGCGGCGGCTCGGCCAACAAGAGCTTCCTGTTCCAGGCGACGCCCTCGGTGCTGACCAAGGATCGGCTGCTGGCGTTCCTGAAGGAGAAGATCCTGACGCTGGGCACCGCGGCGTGCCCGCCTTATCATTTGGCCATCGTCATCGGCGGCACCTCGGCCGAGCTGTGCATGAAGACGGTGAAGCTGGCGTCTGCGCGCTATCTCGACGCGCTGCCGACCCAGGGCTCCCCGGATGGCAATGCCTTCCGCGACTTGGAGATGGAGCAGGAAATCCACAAGATGACGCAGTCGCTCGGCGTCGGCGCGCAGTTCGGCGGCAAGTATTTCTGCCATGACGTCCGCGTCATCCGCATGCCGCGCCACGGCGCGTCGCTGCCGATCGGTCTCGGCGTATCCTGCTCGGCCGACCGCCAGGTGCTCGGCAAGATCACCAGGGACGGCGTCTATCTCGAGGAGCTAGAGCACCATCCGGCGCAGTATCTGCCGGAGGTCGAGCAGGCGCTTGGCGGCGAGGTCGTGAAGATCGATCTCAATCAGCCGATGAAGGACATCCTCGCCACCCTGTCGAAGAACCCGATCAAGACCCGGCTGTCGCTGACCGGCACCATGATCGTCGCCCGCGACGCCGCGCACGCCAAGCTGCGCGAGCGTCTCGATCGCGGCGAGCCGCTGCCGGACTACTTCAAGAACCATCCGGTCTACTACGCCGGTCCCGCCAAGACCCCGGACGGCTACGCCTCCGGCGCGTTCGGTCCGACCACCGCGGGACGCATGGATTCCTTCGTCGATCAGTTCCAGGCGGCCGGCGGCTCGATGGTCATGGTCGCCAAGGGCAACCGCGCGCCGGCGGTGCGCGAAGCCTGCAAGAAGCACGGCGGCTTCTATCTCGGCTCGATCGGCGGCGCCGCGGCGAACCTCGCCGAGCACTGCATCAAGAAGGTCGAGGTCGTCGAATATCCCGAGCTCGGCATGGAAGCGATCTGGCGCATCGAAGTGGTGGACTTCCCGGCCTTCATCATCATCGACGACAAGGGCAACGACTTCTTCAAGGAGCTGAACCTCGGCTAGATCATGCACTTGTGGCGATACGTCATCACAGTGGATCACGGTAGCGCACCGAACTATGGTCCGCCCTCCGTAACGCTCGCCATATGCAAGCCGGAAATACGCAGGCTGGCTGAGGTGGGCGACCTCGTGATGGCATTCGCGGGGCGCTCGCTGCTAAGAGGAAAGGATGGAAAGTGGCATCCTGATGCAGTCATTTGGGCTGGAGAGGTCGGCGAAATCTTGAGCTTCGATCAATATTGGCGGGATTCGCGCTTTCAGACAAAAAAGCCCGACCGGAGTTCGCGTCCTGACAATATCTATCGCCCTAGAGCCGGCGGATATATTCAGGTTCGGAACTCTGTCCATCAGCTGGGAGACCAGTCTCGGGATATCGGTGGGCGCAATGTTTTGGTCATGAAGGCCGCATGGCATTTCGGCCGGAACGGCGTTGTATTGCCCGCGAAATTTCTGAAATTTCGCATCGAGATCGGTGCTCGACGTGGTCATCGCCGAAGCGAAATAGGTGATACATCAAAAAGGGCGCTTCTCGCGTGGTTTAGAGAAAGTGGCGTCCAAGTACCTAACAAGCGCACATATCCCGAGCCGCGGCTGCAGTCTTGTGGCTGCTCTCCGCGTCACAAGCTTATGCGAACGTGCTAGGCGGGAATTTCCACTCGCGGCCCTTGGTCGTCGGGCTCGACGGATTCCGCAACGGTTGGGTCGCTGTCTCGATCGATGGCGATGATCACGCGATCAGCTTCCCGGCTGATATCTCGACCGCGCTTGCAGCCCCCTTCGCCCGTGCCGCCATCGATATGCCGATTGGCATGACCGACGACGGCAATCGCGACTGCGACCAGCTCGCCCGCGACAAGCTGACGCCGCATCGCTCCCGCGTCTTCACTGGCGCGCGGCGCTGGCTGTGGGAGGAGTACACGGATCCCGATGAGGCGAATATCGAGGCCTCGCGCCGCCGCCAGCCGCGCGCCTCGCGCCAGCTCTGGCATCTCGGCCGCAAGATCATGGAGGTCGATGCCTTCGTGCGCGCGCATCGCGAGCTCGACATCCGCGAGGTGCATCCGGAGCTCGTGTTCCTGCGCCTCCACGGCGCGCCGCTGCCGTCGAAGAAGACGGAGCAGGGCGCCGCGCTGCGGCGCGCCTTGCTGATCGCCGCGGGCTTTGCCGAGATCGATGACTGGATCGGCATCGCGCGTCGCGGCACCGGCGCCAAGAAAGACGACGTGCTCGACGCCTGTGCCGTCGCACTCGCCGCTTGCGACTGTGTCGGCAGCGTCCCTGAGGGCGAGCCGCCGCGCGACGCGCATGGCGTGCCGATGCAGATCTGGTTTTGAACGCGGCATATGGGCACGACGGCCGCGACAAACTCAGCCGTCATTCCGGGCGGCGCGCGCAGCGCGAGCCCGGAATCCATTTTGCCGCGCGCATTGCCGCACGATGGAGTCCGGGCTCGATGACAAAAGAGAGAGTGTTGCGTGATGCCCGGCCGGGGAGGCGAGATGGCGGCTCCTATTTCCGAAAAAAATAAATCACTTGCCAAATTTCGGAAATCGTGGTTCTCTCTCGCCATCCCGCCTCACTGCGGAGGGGCGTTGCGCGCGATCGTCACGACACGCGAGGCGGGGAGGCGATGGCCGCGGATTGCCGCAGCATGCCCTCGGGGTGTGCCGACGAACGGCGATATGCGGACGCGAAGTCGCGTGGTCCTGGCGCCCCGAAGCTGGCGCCAAGTCCGGAGGATGATGATCCTTCGGGCGACGGTGGCTAACAAGCCGGACACCGGGGAGATCGCGTATAAGCGTGAAGACCATCGCGCAGGGAAGGCCGGGTGTTCTCGGCTGCACCTGTGGTACCTGCCGCCTGCATTTCTTTCGCAGGCGGGCCGCAGGCGTCAGCCGACGCCTGGCCTTCCCTGCGCCCTCTGCATTTGGAGAGGGACATGCCGATGTATCCCTCGGGCGATGTTCGCCGCGAGTGCGCGCGCGCTTGTCCATGCTGTTTGAGATGTGAAGCGGAACAAGCCCGAGCGGCGCGGCGGTAGGGTGGGCAAAGCGGCCGCCCGCAAGGCGGTCGCGTGCCCACCGTCAGTCGGAGCATTGCGGAGCGAATGGTGGGCACGGCGCGGGAGAGCACATCGCCATCGAGTGGCGGCGTGGGCGCGCCTTTGCCCACCTTACGGATTCAGCCCCGCGCGCCGGTGAACGGGAAGCTGCCCATGAAGCCGATGCCCATCTCGCCCGAGATGGTGTCGCCGGCGACCTTGCCCTTGAAGTCGAGCGTCAGCGGCATCGGGCTGGTGATGGAGACCTTCCAGGCGACGTCGTCGCCGTTGACGGTGCCGTCGAAGATCTCGGCGGAATCGCCCTCGGCGGCCTGGGTGCCGGTCAGCGTCGCGCCCGAACTCTTCACGCTCAGGGTCGCGCTGCGCTCGCCCATCGGCGTGTTCAAGGTCAGATTCCAGTTGCCGTCCACAGCCATCGATCGTTCTCCTGGCGTTGCGCTTTGCGGACCTCGAGGCGGCGGCCTCGAGGATGCGTTCGGCCGCCCCTATAGCGCATCTTTGCGCGTAAGCCCATTGCGGCGATCGGATGCAGCGGTCAGGCCCGCGCCGCCCTGAGGCGGTTGGCGACCACGAAGCGGAAGGCGATGAACTGCAGCGCGAAGGCCGCGACCTTGGCGCCGCCCGCGACCACGGTGATGTAGAGCACCCACAGCTTGATGTCGCCGGTCATGGCGACCGCGATGGTGCCGAGGCCGAGCGCGAACATCAGCGCCGCCCAGGCATAGCCGGCGATGGTGACGTATTCCGGGATGGTCTCCGACACGATCGGCGGCACGTAGCGCAGCATCCAGCCGCGCTTCAGCATGATCAGCCCGATGGCGAAATGCCCGATCGCGGGCTTGGCGAACATGAAGCGGGGATCGTTGGTCAGGAGCGTCACGCCGCCGAGCACGATCACAAGGCCGACGCTGGCATAGGCCATGAAGCTGAGGTGCACGCCCTTGATGCGCGCCCAGACCACCTGCACCACGGCGACGGCCACCGCGACGGCGGTCGCCAGCACCACGTCGTCGGTCGCGATGTAAAGGAGGAAGAACACTGCGGCCGACAGGAAGTCGGCAATCAGCTTGGCAAACACGACTTTCACGCACGTCTCCTGCAGCAGACCCCGGTCACGAATCTTGGCCGGACATTGCGGCGGCAGTCTGCGCTGCCACGTCCTTTGTTCGGCGGTAGTCAGGATACCAGCGCGTGAAATAAAGTGCACTGTTGCGGGCGGCAAAGGCGATGGCGAGGCCGGTCCAATAGGGCAGGCCGGGCACGTAGAGCGTCATCAGGTTGCCGACGATCATCAGCAGCGCGGAAACAGTCCAGGCGCCGGTGATGACGTAATTGGCGCGCAGGAAGCCCGGAATCGCCGCGGTTTCCGGAGGGACGGCCTCGAGCGCATATTGCAGCGTGAACGGCATGCGCAGCAGCATCGAGCCCAGCGACAGCGCGAAAATGCCGCAGTCGACCGCAAGACGCACCATAGAGGCGCTCGGCGTGGGATCGATGAGCTGGAGGTAGGTGGCTACGGCGGCGAACACGACGGCCGAGCCGAGGCCGAGGATCTTGATCGCCCGGCCCTTGATCACATCCAGCGCCACCACCGCAAGGCACAGCGCGGCGCCGACGGCCAGGCTGAGCGTGGCCGAGACCACCATCATCAGCGCAGCATAGACGCCGTAGGGCGCAAGGATGAGGAAGATCGTCATAAGTTCGCCCGGCCAATCTTTACACTGCCAAGATACTTAGAGTCCGTACGGCGTCGGGTCAAGCAAATCTTGACAGTGTCAAAATCTTGTGACTTCGCAATTTACCCAAGGCTTTTCAATGCCTTGGATCGTCAGCCCCGACCCAATTGCCGTGGAAGCCGTCAGGCACGCGATGGCCGAGATGCACCAGTGCCACCGGCCCATTGCCGATGTCGGTGGCGTTGAACACCGCGAGGTCGGACGTGTTGCTCTCGGCGCGCCAGACCACCGTGAGCAGCCAGCCGTCGCCTTCGGCGGCATCGCGGCTGCGCGGCACGAACACCGGCTCGGACAGGGTGTCGCCAGCGGGCAGCAGGTGCGTCGCCCGGCGCGTGCCGGCGCCGTCGACATGGGCGAGCCCGGACAGCGCGCCGAACTGTGGCCCGTCGGGATTGGCGCAGGCGTACCAGCCATGTTGGCTGGCGAGACCGGCGCGGCGGTCGTCGATGCGGGGGAATTCGCCGGTGAGGTCGTCGAGATAGCTCTGCGAGAAGCGGTCGGTGTTGCCGGCGAGGTCGAAGCTCCAGCGGCACAGCCGCGCGACCGACTTGGCCGGATCGGTCGGGCGCCCGTCGGGATGCGGAAACAGCGGCGCTTCCTCGAACTGCATCACGTCGGCGACGATGCGGTTGCCGTCCTCCCAGGCGTTCATGATGTGGAAGACGTAGCAGGCGTCACCGCGAAACCAGACGATGTCCTTGATGTCGCCGCTGCGCTTCATCACACCGACATAGGCGCCCTTGTCGGGCTCCCAGGCATAAGGCGGCCTGCCGGACATTGCGCGCTCGATGCTGCCGGTGAGCGGCAGGATTGGAAACAGCACGTGGTTGGCCGTGACGATGAAGTCGTGCACCATGCTGGCATAGGGCGCCTCGAAACGATCGAGGCGCGTCAGCCTGCCGGCCGCATCGACCGTGCCGTAGGACAGCGCCGGCGTCAGCGGTCCGGCGGCGTTGTAGCCGAAGAACAGCAATTCGCCGGTGACCGGATCGGTCTTCGGATGCGCGGTGAAGGCGCCGCGGAGGCGGCCGCCGAAATCATGATAGCCGCGGGTGGCGAGCGTGCCCGGCTCGATCTCGGTCGGCAGATGCGCCTCCTCGAGCGCGAGCAGGCGGCCGGCATGGGCGATGACGTTGGTGTTGGCGACGCCGCCATCGGTGACGTCGGCCGGCGCATCCGGCAGCCTGCGGCCGAAGCCGCCGAACAGGGCGCGGCCGGCCTTGCGCTCGGCCTCGAATTTCGGGGTGCGGATCCAGCGGTTGCGATAGGACGCGCGGCCGTTCTCCAGATGGAACGCGTGCAGCATGCCGTCGCCGACGAACCAGTGCGAGCCTGGCGAAGAGAATTGCGGGTTGGGGCCGTTGCGATAGAGCGTACCGTTCAGCTCGCGCGGCAGCTCGCCGGTGATGGCGAGGAACGGCGCGTCGGCCTCGAACGGGATCGGCGCGATGTTGTCGCGCGGAGTGCGGCGCTGCCGGGCTGTTTCGTTCGACGGTCCATTCATGGCGTGTCCTTCCCCTCGAAGCCAGCTTTATCTTTACGTTGTAAAGATAAAGCTACCGGCCGAGAAGCCCGAGGTCAAGGCTAATCTTTACGCTGTCAAAATTGCTTGTATAAGGAGAAGCATGACGAAGATCGAACAGGCAAGACTGAGCAGGCACCGGACGACGACGGCGGCGGCCCGGACGCGATCGCGGCGCGCGGTGAGCGCGGGCGAGCCGGCCGCCCCCTATCATCACGGCGCGCTGCGCGATGCGCTGCTCGAAGCGGCCGAGCGCGTGCTGGAGCGCGACGGGCTGGCCGGACTGACCTTGCGCGCGGTGGCGCGCGAGGCCGGCGTGTCGCATGCGGCGCCGACGCATCATTTCGGCGATCTCACCGGGCTGGTCAGCGAGCTCGCGGCAATCGGATTCACGCGGTTCAATGCAGCGATGAAAGCGGCCGGCGAGCAGCCGGGCACGCCGATCGAGCGGGCGATGGCGCGGGCCCGCGCCTATGTCGCCTATGCGCAGGCCAATCCCGGCATGTATGGACTGATGTTCCGGACGGAGCGTCTGGATTATTCCCGCCCCGCGCTGCACGAGGCCGCGGAAGCCTCGTTTGCCGGACTCGCGGGCTCGGTCGCCGCGCGCAGCGAAGGTCCGGTCGGCGACGAGGAATTGTCGCTCGATCAGTCGGCAGCGATCGCCCGCGCCTGGTCGCTGGTGCACGGCTACACGATGCTGCTGCTCGACGGCCGCCTTGCCGACATCCTGCGCCGCTCGCCGCCGGGCACCACGGCCGAAAAGCTGCTGGAGGCGATGCTCAGGGCCACGGTGCCGAAGCTGCCGCCGGGCGCGTAGTTCGACGCACCGGAAACCGGGTGGGGGATCATGCGTTGGCAATGCATGGCACGAACCCCACGCGCTCCCTGGAGCAAGGCCAATCCGCGCAAGCGCGCCGGCAAGGCCTCCACCCATCTCACTCCGGCCGAGAAGGCGACGGCCAAGGCCCGCGCCCGGCGCGCCGGACGGCGCTATCCCAATCTGGTCGACAACATGCGCGTCGCGGCCAAGAAGGCGGCAAAGACCAAGACGAGCGGCCGCAAGCGGGCGGCGAAATCGAAGACCGGGAAGAGCGCATCGAAGACGGCGAGCAGGCGCACATCCGCCGCGCGCAAGACCGCGAAGTGACGCTCGCTGCGGCCGCCCGGCCGACGGACGCAGCCTAGAGCATCAGCGCGGCGCCGATTCGCGCCACGTCGCGATGTCGAAGGATTTCGAGCGGCAGGGCCCCTGATGACCGGAACTCGTCCTGCGCAGGACGCTGCAAGCTGGGGACGGCGCGAAACGGCGGCGGGAAACACCTGACAGCGTCGCGAATTTATCCTAGAACGGCGGCCTCGCGAGGTCCAAGTCTTCTCATCACTCATGCCTGTCATCCCGCAATCCAAACCCTATCGCATCGGCCGCTCCAAGACGGGGCTCGGCCTGTTTGCCACACAGCCGATCAAGAAGGGCACCAAGATCATCCGCTATTTCGGACCGCTCCTGGATTCGAAGAAGGCGGAGGAGGATGCGATCGAGAACAAATATCTGTTCGAGCTCGACAAGCGCTGGACCATCGACGGCTCGATCCGCGAGAACGTCGCCCGCTACATCAATCATTCCTGCAAGCCGAACGCCGAGTCCGACGTCAAGCCGCGCAAGAAGAAGATCTTCATCCGGGCCATCAAGAACATCGAGCCCGGCGAGGAGATCAACTACGACTACGGCACGGACTACTTCAAAGCCTATCTGAAGCCGATCGGCTGCAAATGCGATGCCTGCGAGAAGAAGCGGGCGAAGAAGAAGGCCGAGGCGCGCGCCGAGCGGGCGCGGGTGAAGGCGAAGGACGAGCGCAAGGCCGAGAAGAAGGCGAACAAAAAGGCCGAGAAGCTGGTCAAGGACAAGGCCAAGCAGCGGTCCAAGGCAAAAGCCCAATCGGGCGCGGCGGCTCGCGGCAAAGCCAAGTCCCGGCGGCCGGCTGCCGGCAGTCGCGGCAAGACCAAATCCACCCCCGCAAAGACGCTGACCAACCGCGCCAAGGCGGCCTGATCTGGCGGGCCCGTTTCCGGGATCTCTCAGGACGGCTTGCCGAAGGCCAGCGTCGTCCAGGTGATTCCGGCCGCCCGGTTCTCGGCGCCGAGCGACTCGCCGAGGCGGTTGAGCCGGAGCGTCAGCCCGAGCTGGCGCGCCGGCTCGATGATCGTTTCGGCCGCGACCTCGAACATCCGCCGGCCCGGCGGCACCGGCCCATGCCGCAGCGTCATGATCAGCAGTCCGCCGGGGGCGACCCGTGCCGCGATGTTGGGCAGCGCGCGTCGCCGCTGCGCCTCGTCGAGATGCATCAGAACGGCGGTCAGCATCACCAGGTCGAACTGCTCGTCCCGAGCGGCCAGTGCGGCCAGATCGGGAAGGCTGTCGTCGATCCAGGTGATGGCGGGGGAGGGATGCAGTTGCATGGCGCCGACGCGTAGTGCCTCGGTCGGCTCGACGGCCACCACCTGATGTCCAAGGCTCGCAAACCAGGCGGCGTCGCGGCCCGTGCCCGCACCGATGTCGAGCACGCGCGCTGGCGCGGCGGGCAGCAGGTGAAGCACGGCGCCATGGACCTGTTCCGACGGAATGCTCTCGTAGCGCACCAAGAGACTGTCGGCCTCGGTGGCGTAGCCTTCCGTTCCGATCACCTGCGGCTGCATCGCTGCGATCCCCTGTCGATCTCAGATTATGCAGAAGATGCATTCGCCGCGCATGTCAATCTCGGTTCGGTCGCGAGCGCCGGGCCGCTCGATCATGAAGCCCGGCGCTCACCACCGGTCAGGCCGTGACCGCGACGGTGCTCCGGCGCAAGCCCATATACTGCAATTCGGCGAAGACGCCGGTGCCCACCGCCTGCACCGCGACGAATATCTCCCCGAGCACGTTCGGTGTGACGACGCCCGAGAACAGCAACGCGATGCTGCCGACCGTCCACGCCGCATTGCCGGCGATGACCAGAAGGATCAGCGGCCTTGGAGCCATCTGCCGCCAGCCCAGCCAGCCGACGAAGCCCGCGTAGACGATCAGGAACAGCCCGGTCTCGCGCAGCAGCGCGTCAGGCAGTTGCAGCAGCGTCGCCAGCGGCGAAGCGCCGAAGGTGAGCGCGAGTCCGGCAACGCCGCTGAAGGCGGCATCGGCGAGCAGGGCGCGGCGGAGCAGGGCGGACGAGGTGATCATGTCGGGTCTCCTTCAGTTGGGGGCGGTTCAACGGAACCAGGCCAGGAGCTGACGCCGTAGCCGCGCCGGGCGCAGCGAGCGCGCGGCTCTCGTCTCGATCGCGTACACCTGCGCGAAGACGAGGCTGCCCGTGATGTGCAGCAGCGGCTCCGGCATGTTGAGCGAGCGCGCCAGCAGCGATGTCGCGAGACCCGCCAGCCATTGGCTGGCGGCGGTGAAGGGGAAGGGAAGGGTCTCGGGATCGCGCTGCCTGCTCATCGTCATCTCCTGTGGTGAGGACGATGACCTGCGCCGGGAGGCATTTCGATTACCTGGCAGATCATGGAGGCGCTGACGTCAGCGTGATAGGTCTCGGATCATGAATGCACAGCTTGCTTCGGCGCGCGCCGACCGCGCCAGACCCGCTCATGTCGGCGAGCACTTGCGGCAATGGCGGCAGCGCCGGCATCTGTCCCAGCTCGATCTCGCACTCGATGCCGAGATCTCGGCACGACATCTGAGCTTCGTGGAAACCGGCCGCTCCGCGCCGTCGCGCGACATGGTCCTCAAACTGGCGGAGCGACTGGACGTGCCATTGCGCGAACGCAACGTTTTGCTGGTGGCGGCCGGCTACGCGCCCGCCTTCCAGCAGCGCCCGCTGGATGATCCGGCGCTCAAGCCCGCGCGCGAGGCGATGAACCTCGTGCTCAAGGCGCACGAGCCCAACCCTGCGCTGGCGATCGACCGGCACTGGAACCTGGTCGCGGCGAACCGCATGATCGCGCCGCTGCTGACAGGGGTCTCCGAGCGGCTGCTTGCGCCGCCGCTCAACGTGCTGCGGGTGGCGCTGCATCCGGAGGGGCTCGCGGCGCGGACGGTGAACCTCGCCGAATGGGCCGGCCATCTGCTGGAGCGATTGCACCGGCAATGCGAGGCCACCGCGGATGCGGATCTGCTGAAGCTCTATGAGGAGCTGAAGTCCTATCCATTCCCCGCGCGATCGGCGCCGCTCGCGGCCGACAGCGTCGCGATCCCATTGCGGCTTCGGGTCGGCGATGACGTGCTGAGCTTCTTCTCGACGACGATGGTGTTCGGCACGCCGGTCGACATCACGCTGTCGGAGCTGGCGTTGGAGACCTTCTTTCCCGCCGATGAGCTCACTGCGCTCAGGCTGAAGGAGATGGTTACCTCGCCGTGACCCCGCTTGTGTTGGCCGCGCGTGGGCTTATGTTGGGCGCAGCCATGGGAACTTGGAGGCACGCGCATGAGCACCTTGAAGCCGCTGATCATCGATGTCGTCTCCGATGTCGTCTGTCCCTGGTGCTACATCGGCAAGAAGCGCATCGAGGAGGCGCTGAAGCTCGTGCCTGACGTGCCGGTCGAGGTGAACTTCCGGCCGTTCTTCCTCAATCCCTGGGTGCCGCGCGAGGGCATCAGCCGCGAGCAGTACCTCACGACCAAGTTCGGATCGGTCGAAGCCTACAAGGGAATCGCAGGCCGCGTGGTCGCGGCCGCGGAGCAGGAGGGGCTGAGCTATCATCCCGATCGTGTCGCCCGTCAGCCCAACACGATCGATTGTCATCGCCTGATCCGCTGGGCCGGCGAGATCGGCAAGGCGCCGGAGATGAAGCAGCGGCTGATGGAGTTGTACTTCCGCGACGGCGGCGATCTGACCGACGTCGAGGTGCTGGTACAGGCCGCAGCGGATTGCGGGCTCGATGCCGAGGTGGTCCGCAAGATGCTGGCGACGGACGAGGATGTGGCGCTGGTCTCGGCCCAGGCGCAGGAGGCCGCAGAGAAGGGCATCTCCGGAGTGCCGACCTACGTCTTCGCGCAGAAATACGCCGTCTCCGGCGCGCAGGATCCGCAGATGCTGGCGCGCGCCATCCGGCAGGTGTCGGCGGAGGTCAACGCCGAGGCGGCTGAGTAGTCGGCCGGCGCTTTCGGAGGGCGCGGATCCCGTGCACCGCGCGGCGTGCGATGGTCAGGCCTTCGCGTCGCGCAGTCAACGCGCCGTGAATAAGCTCGACGACCGGATCGCGCGCATAGAGCGGGATCATCACGTCGCCGATGGCGAGGCGTTCGCGCCATATCGGGTTGATCATAGGATGGTCGGGACCGGCGGTGGAGTCGGCGGCGTTGATCTTCGGATCCGCGCAAAGGTGCCGCGTCAGGTCAAGCGTCAGCTGGACACCGGGCGAGTATTTCGCGAAGCGCTCGTCGACGCCGAGCTTGAAGAAGAAGGCGCGATCCTGATGCCGCAAGACGACGCCCGCCGCAACGGTGGTGTCGCCCGCCATGAGGCTGATGATCTCGCAGGCCTCGTGCCGCGCCAGCGCCGGTGCAGCGCGTCGGATGAACGCCGCGTCGCCGTCGTGCTGGATCAGCGCAGTGCCGCGATGTCCCTTCCAGCCGCTCGCCTCCAGCACCAGAAACGTTTCCAGCGCAGTGGAGACGTCGCCGGGAGAGCGCGCGACCTCGAAGCGGACGTCGCCATGCTCGGCCAGCCGATGACGCAGGCGGCGCAGCTCCTTCAGCTTCTTGGCGCCAAGCGCGTCATGCAGCATCTGGTCGCCGACGCCGGTCGCATCGAGAAAGGCTCTTTCATAGGATTGCAGCACACGCGGGCGCAGATCCCCGCGACGAAGCGCCGCCTCGAACGCTTGCATCACGGAGCCTGCCAGCGACATGTCGCGCAGCAGCAGGGCCCGAGCGCCCGTTCGTCGCGCAGCATCGAGCAGTTGCGCCGCAGCCCGCTCCGCGCGCCCGGCGTCGAGCAGCGGCGTGCACAGCGTGCCGTAGGGATGGCCGCTGGCGAGCGCAGGCAGGGGAAGCCTGCAGGCATGCCATAAAGAGGTCGTGGGCATCAGGCCGATGAGACGCGAGGGCTGATCGTCATCCCATGCGCACAGCGCCGATGTTCCGGTGCGGCCGCGCGCCGTGGCATTCACCGCGCGTTCCCAGCCGGGCAGGTAATAGCCGTTCGGCTCGCGCGCACGCTCCGCCAGATCCTGCCATGCCTGCGGTGAAACGGTCTCCAACGGCACCAGGTCGGCGGCGCGCTCGCGCGCGAGCGGACCGGCCTGCTGGTTCCCTGCCGTCGATGAAGCCGTTGCAATCGCGCGATCGATGATCTCGGCCACGTCCCGATAGTCCCCTCGCGGCGCGGACAACCCGCACCGCGTGGGCGACACTAGCGCAAAGCTGACAAGAGACGCTTGCCGCCGGCCAACAATTCGAATGGATGCGTTAACGGCCGGTTCAGCATGTCGCCGGATGCGGTCAGCGGATCAGCGCGACTTCGCGGAACGCGCCGATCAGCGGCTTCTCGAGCTTGCCCTCCATCCCCTGGAGGATCTCATAGGCCTTCTCGCGCGTCATCACCGGCTTGTAGCTGCGATATTCGATCAGCGCCGAGAAGATGTCGGAGATGGTGAGGATGCGCGTCAGGTCCGGGATGCTGTCGGCCATCAGCCCGTCGGGATAGCCGCTGCCGTCGAGAAATTCGTGATGGTTGCGTACCGCCTTCAGCACTTCGTCGGTGATCGCTGCGTTGTCCTTCAGGGCATCGTAACCAGCCACGGGATGGGTTTCCACCAGCGTGCGTTCCTTGACGTCGAGCCGGCCCGGCTTGTCGAGAATGGTGAGCGGGATCTTGGCCTTGCCGATGTCGTGGAACATCGCGGCCATGTAGAGACGCTCCAGATCGGAGCTGTGGACGCCGAGGCTCAAGCCGAAATCCACGGTGATGCCGGTCACCAGCAGGCAGTGCTGATAGGTGCCTTCGTGATGGCGGCGAACGGTGGCGAGCCAGTCGGACAGACCGTTTTCCGCTATACAGTCGGCGATCCGCTTGCCCGCCCGCCGGGTCTCCTCGACGTCGATCGCAGTACCGCCCAGCACGGCTGCGAACATCGAGGCGATGCAGGACGCGCCCGCAAATGCAGCCTGGCGGTCGTCGGTCGCGATGCTCTTGGCTGCAGAACCGGGGCGCGCATCGAGCAGCTTTCCGAGCAACTGATTGCGGCTCGGCGTGCTCGACAGCACGCTGGTCGCACCGAGCGCATAGGCCTGGACCGTCGACAGACGGGATTTGTTGTTGGTCAGGAAGATCCGCCGCGGAATACGCGAGAGCCGGTCGGAGATTTCCTTCAATGCGGTGATGTTGTCGACGTGGCGCAGATCGGCGGCCACGACAATCGCGTCGATGTCGCCGCCTTTGAAGTCGGCATCACCGATCAGTTCAGATGTGAGCGAGCAGCGTTCGGCCAGCATGCCGCGAAGCATAGCGAGCTTGGCCGTGTCATCGCCGACGAGGTGAACGTTCATGGAAAACCAGGTCCAGGGTCATTCCGCGTTTGTGGGCCCCGATGTTCCGCAGGAATCGTTAAATTTGAGCCATTCGTTCGCTGTGCGGTTGCGGATTTGCGTTAGCTAAGAACTAACAATCTGCGACCGGTGCGGTAGTCCGTTCCTGCACGCCCGCCGACAGGGCGAGTTCCAGTCGAGTTGGCGGATCCAGCTCGTCTTCGGAGGGAATTACTTCGTCGGCAGGACGGCTTTGTAGTCTTCAGGAACACAGTCGTCGCGGGTCGCCGCGCGCCGCCGGTCGATGATCTCGTTGTGCCTGATCGTGAGCCGATAGGTCTGGCGCCGGAGTGCGGTTCCACTGGCGGATATGATCTGAGCCCGCACGCAGGCGGTCCATGTAAGGCCGGCATCGGCATGTCGGGCGGATGTGGCTTCGACATCGCGCGGCAGCGTCGTTGCGACGAAGATCGCGTCGAGATTCTTGCGCACGAGAAGCGCGATATCCGGCGCGGCTTCGGGCTGCGGCGGCTCGGGCGCCTTGGCCCGCATGAAGGCCGGCAGGCGCGCATTGCTGTCGGCGGCGCAGCCGGTCAGAAGCAGCGCCGCGAGCAGCCCCACGTGTGACGCAATCCGCCGCATGTCGCATCGTTCCCCATCGCCGCGCGCAAGCTAGCGCGTAGCCAGTGATCACGGCTTTGCTGCGGGAATCTCGTGCAGCAACGATGTCGGGGCGCGGGCCGATGCGGCAAGAGCGGACGTCAACGGCGCCGGCGGTGCGGCATCGTCTCACCGGATTGTGCCCGTCGGGGTGAACCGGGTCACGAATCGGCCCGACCAACAGGGACGCCATGAGCAGATTGGAGATCCCATGTTTCGGTACGCTCTCAGGGCTGCATTGCTCGCCGGCGGCCTGTTCGCCGGCCTTGCTCCCGCATTGGCTGAAAGCAGCAGGCTGGCGCTGGTGATCGGGCAGTCGGCCTATCGTTCGGTGACGCCGTTGCCAAATCCCGCCAGCGATGCCAGGGCAATGGCGAAGATGCTGGGTGAAGCGGGGTTCGACGTGACGAGCGCCGCCGATCTGTCGCAGCGGGACCTCAACAGGGAGGTGGGCGACTTTGCTGCCAAGATCGCGGCCAAGGGACCCGACACGGTGGCGCTGGTGTTCTATGCCGGCCACGGACTGCAGATCGATGGCGAGAACTATCTCGTACCCGTCGACGTCGATCCGCGGCGTGAAGCCGACATTCCGCTGCAGGCCGTGCGTCTCAACGATCTCCTGAACACGCTCAATTCGGTGCCGAGCCGGATGCGCATCCTGCTGCTCGATGCCTGCCGCAACAATCCGTTTCCCGCCATCAGCCAGAACGCGGGCCGCGGCCTTGCGCTGGTCGACGCCAAGACCGGAGCGCCGGGCACCTTCCTGTCCTACTCGACCTCGCCCGGCGCGGAAGCCGAGGATGGCACCGGCGCCAACAGTCCCTACACCACGGCGCTGCTGCAGGCGGCGCGCGAGCCGGGCCTGCCGATCGAGCAGGCGTTCAAGCGCGTGCGCGTCGCGGTGAACAAGGTCACCGAGGGCCGGCAGACGCCGTGGGATTCGTCGTCCCTGACGGAGGATTTTCGCTTCGTCGGGCCGGCAGATGCGGGCGCTGCCAATGCCGGCCCGCGGCCGGTCGTCGCCAAGCGCAGCGTCGACGAATGGAAGCGCAGCCTGGAGGGCAAGCCGATCGAGGCCGCCAACGAACTTATCGTCGGCGACGGCAGCGTCGAGGCCTATGAGGCGTTCGTGGCGCTCTACACCGCGCCGCCCTATGGCCCGCAGGCGCGGGAATGGCTCGACCTCCACAACAGGATGGCCGCCTGGAACGAGGCGGTGCTGATCAATACGGTGGCGTCCTATCAGGGCTTTCTCGACCGCTATCCGAACAGCGACCTGACCCCGACCGCGCGCAAGCTGATCGAGCGCCTGCGCAACCGGCCCGTGGTGACGCCGGTGGTGGCGGCCGCCAATGCAGCGATCCCGGCCGCTTCGGCAGCCTCGCCGGTCGTGCCGGCCGTGGCTGCGGCAGGCCCGACCTGCCCATGCTCGCAGACGCCTCCGCCGGCCCGGAAGTCGGAGAAGCGGGTCGAGGAGAAGCCGGCGAGGAAGCGCGACGAAGACCCGCCCAAGCGCGCCGGCCGCACGCCCCGGCGCGACCCTGGCGACGATGTCGTCGTCTATGCGCCGCCGCCTCCGCCGCGCGTGTATTATGGACCGCCGGTGCGCGTGGCGCCGCCGGTGAGCATCGGGATCGGTGGCGGCTATGGACGGGTGCCTCAGAACTATCCGGTGCGGCGTGGTTACGGCTACTGAAGCTTGCTGACATCCGTGCATCGATGTGGCCGCCCGCAGGGGCGGCCATTGACGTTGGCGGGGGACGTTCGTTCGGGTCATCCTCGCGGTTCTGCCATTCGTCATCGCTCCCCACCACTCGTCCCGCGGATGCCGCCGTCCGTCCCATCCCGCTCGATCCGCCCGCGAAGGCTGCTTTCATCGTCCCGGCGCGCCGCTTCGGATGCAGTCTGCAGGAGGGAAGGGTCATGTCGTTGCGTCGAGCGGGTGCTTGCGCGGTCCTCGTCGGAAGCCAGTTGATGGTCGTGCCGGCCCTTGGCTGGCAGCACTGGGGCGGCGATGCCAGTGGAATGCGGTTCTCGCCGCTGGCGCAGATCACGCCTTCCAATGTCGATCGGCTGGTGCCGGCCTGGGACTATCACACCGGGGATCTGCAGAACCGGCCGCCCGCAGCGGCCCTGCGCACCAAGTTCGAGGCGACGCCGATCCTGGTCGAGGACAGCCTGGTGTTCTGCACGCCGTTCAACGAGGTGGTCGCGCTCGATCCCGGCACCGGCGTGCAGCGCTGGCGTTTCGACCCCAAGGTCGGTGACGGGCGGCGCCCGGCCAATCGCTATGCCTGCCGCGGCGTTGCCTATTGGGTGGACGAGCGGGCGCCCGCCGGCACGGCATGCCGCAGCCGGCTGTTCATGGGTACGGTCGATGCGCGCCTGATCGCCCTCGACGCGCAAACGGGACAGCCCTGCGCCGGCTTCGGAGCGGACGGCGAAGTGCGGATCGACATCGGCAAGGACCTGCTGTGGCCGGGCGAGTTCCAGATCACCTCGGCGCCAGTGGCGGGCAGGGACGTCGTCGTGGTCGGCTCATCGATCGGCGACAACGTGCGGGTCGATGCGCCCAGAGGCACGGTCCGCGGCTTCGATGCCCGCACCGGCGAGCTGCGCTGGAGCTTCGATCCGCTGATCCATGACGGCATCGCGGCGGGACATGCGAACGTCTGGGCGCCGATGTCGGTCGACGAGGCGCGCGGCCTCGTGTTCCTTCCGACCTCCTCGCCCAGTCCGGATTTCTTCGGTGGTGCGCGTCCGGGTGACAACCGGCACGCCGATTCCGTGGTCGCTTTGCGGATCGAAAGCGGCGCGCTGGCCTGGTCGTTTCAGACCACCCATCATGACGTCTGGGACTACGATCTGCCGGCGCAGCCGATGCTGGCGCGGATCGAGACCGGGCAGGGGGCGCGTGACGTCGTGATGCAGCCGACCAAGCAAGGCTTCGTGTTCGTGCTCGACCGCGACACCGGCGCGCCGGTCTGGCCGGTGGAGGAGCGCGCAGTGCCGCAAGGCGCGGTCGAGGGTGACGTTCTGTCGCCGACGCAGCCGTTCCCGACCCATGTGCCGCCGCTGCTCGATCAGCGCTTCGCGGCGGGTGATATTTTCAGGGCCGTGCCGCGCGTCCTGGATTCCTCCTGCGATGATCAGCTCGCGCCGTTGCGCAATGAGGGTCTCTACACGCCACCGACGACTCAGGGCACGCTGCTGTTTCCGATGACCGGCGGCGGCGTGAACTGGGGCGGTGCGGCGTTCGATCCCGTCCACCAGATCCTCTACGCCAATGTCAGCCGCGCCATCCACATCGTCAGGCTGATCCCGCGCGCAGAAGCCGACCGGATGAAGGCGCCGCTCGGTGTTGATTTTGGACTGCAGCGCGGAGCGCCGTTCGCCGTGACACGGGCGGTCGCGATGTCCAGGCTCGGCCTGTTGTGCAACCGGCCGCCATGGGGCGAAATGGTTGCGGTCGACCTCAAGGCCGGAAAGATCCTGTGGCGCTCGACCGTCGGCACCACCGAGGATCGCGCTCCGCTCGGGCTGGCGTTCAAGTGGGGCACGCCGCTCGTCAACGGCGTCGTGGTCACAGCCGGCGGCCTCGTCTTCACCGGCGCGATGGACGCCTATCTGCGCGCCTTCGACTCTGTCTCAGGTCAGGAGCTCTGGCAGGGCCGGTTGCCCGCGCCGGGCGTCGCCAATCCGATGACCTATCAATGGAAGGGCGAGCAATTCGTGGTGATCGCAGCGGGGGGGCATTCGGAGGCGGGAACGTCGCTCGGCGACAGCGTCGTGGCGTTTCGGCTGGCGCGGGATGGCGAAGGGCCCTCGCTATGGTCACGGACGATTGATCGCCCCGGCGGACGGTTTGCCGCCGGTGTGCTGCTCGCGGCCATTGTGCTGGTTGGTCTGTTCGTGGCGTTGTGGCGATGGCGCCTGCGGCGGGCCTAGCGGTCCGGTACCGCCATCAGTCGAATGCGACGCCGATCCGCTTGTCGTGGCTCCAGACTGCGTGGCAGCGCCGCGTGAACTTGTCGGCCGGGATCACCAGCGTGAAGGCTTCGGGCAGACCGACCGGGCTGACCACCTCGACCCTGGCGCCGGTATCGGACATGTTGCGGACCATGCAATCGACCGCGCCGCCGCCGTCGAACGCCAGCCTGCCCTGCTTCAGCACCCGATGCCTCGGTGCAATGCGCTTGTCACTCGTCTCGCTCATGGCCTGTAACCCGGTGCCGAATGGCGTCACCTTTCGCGTCAAAAGCACCTAAAATAAATCACGCTCGCGTTTCGATCAGATGAATCCGGCCCGCGAGGCCCGGGCCGTCGCCTTCACGTTTCGTTAACCCCGGCCGGGCCGCGCGGATCAGAGCATCGCGAAGGCGCTCGACACCATGGCCACCGGCTTGCCATCGCCGGCGCTGGTCAGTGTGACCCGGCCGAAGCTCATGGTGCGGCCCATCCGCACCACGCGCGCATCCGCCAGCACGTCGGCGGAAGCAATGGCGCGCATGAAATGCGTGGTCTGGTCGACAGTGGTCATCGGCCGGTAGCCGCCGCTGGCGGTGACCATCCCGATCACCATCGCGGTATCAGCAAAAGCCATCAGCGCCTGGCCGCAGACAACGCCATTGTCGCGGCAGAGCCGCGGCGAGAACGGCATGCGCAGGATGGCGCCGGCTTCGCCCAGCGGGGAGGGCGCGATGTCCTCGACGATCAGGCCAAGATCCTTGATCCAGGGAGCGAACACGTCATCGAGGATTCGCCTCGCGTCGTCGATGGTGAAGTTCGGGGTCTCATTCGGCACGCGCGGAGGTCCTCCCATGGTCTTGTCGATTTGTCTCGTCGACTTTTGTCGCCGCGATCGGCGGAGCCGCCGGAATGTTGCCGCAGAGCGGCGGCTTGAAAAGGCCGGAGTTGGAAAACTATGATGATGGCACACCGTGGAACAGACGGCAGGTGCGCGCAGACGGTGCGGCCGCGAACATCCCGGCCTGCGGTCCACCGTTTCGGCACAGTGCCGCGGGCTTGGCGCATGGCGAGGCGATGGTATAAGGCGCCTCTACCGGGGAGTAACCAATGAAGAAGCTGATCGTGACGATGGCGGTCGCCGTGCTGGCAGGCTGGGCGGTTCCCGCGATGGCGCAAATGCCCAATATCAACCTTCTCGCCGACGGTCCCTCGAAGACGCCCGAGGAAAAGGAAGCTGAAGCGGCGCGGGAACAGGCCTACAGGGACACCATGCGCAAGATTCCGGATGCCAAGACGAGCGCCGATCCCTGGGGCAACGTCCGTGCGGCGGAGCAGCCCAAGGCGGCGCCTGCCATGAAGACCACCGCGGCCAAGAAGCCGAAGGCTGTCGGCAGCACCAATTGAGATTCATCGCGTTCGGGTCGGGCGGGCTCTGACCCTCCGGGCCGATTGCGGACTCGGATTCCTCGCGGCCCCGTCTATATTGACGGTGTGGCAGCGCGTTGGAGTTCGTCGATGGGGATGCGGCCCCGGGACATTGCCAGCCGGATGGCGGCCCGGCGCCAGAAGGGCGCCGCACAGGCTCGCGACGGCTACGTTCGCGACACGTTCACGCTGCCGCGCGAGCAAGCGCGCGCCAAGGCCCGCGACTATCTGACCCGCTATCCCAAGGCCGGCTACATGAGCGCCGTCGAAAGCTGGCGCGAGCTTCCCGACGGGGCGATCGAGTTCACGATGCGGCGGCTTCCCAGCGCCGATTGAACGATTCCGGCAAGCGCCTCATTCCTTTTCGCCAAGAAGCTTGCGTGTGTCGCGATTGATGAAATGAAGCCGCGTGCAGGCCTTGCAGACCACGGTTTCATAGGAGCACGTGGGATCGCCTGGCTTCGGCTCTTCCAGCCAATGCTGCACGTTCATCCCCGTTCGCGGACATTTGAAGATCAGATTACCCATACAAATTTAAATGTCTGCCAGGATGCAGACAGGCATTTTGATCTCGATCAAGCTCGGCTGCCGAAATGACGCGCAGTCGACCTCGCCGGCCACAGGCTGAGGTTGTGGTTCTCGTCGGTGACAATCCACAAGAGGTCTGGCGAGCCGTCAGGCCTGATCCAGCGACTCGGCGACGATCCGGATGCGGAAGACCGGCTGCCGTGCCTCGTCGAGCAGCTCCATCTGCCATTCGGAGTTTTCGGCGAGCTTGCGCGAGATGCTGCTGGCCATGTCGGCGCAGACGGTGGTCATCTCTTTCCAGGCTGCGTTGCGGTCGGCGCACTCGGTCCCATACTCGGACGCGCCTGAGAAGTGGCCGTTGCGGATACGAAAGAAATAGAGCGGCATTGCCAAAACCGGTGAGCCCTGACCGCCCCAGGCCGCTGGGTTTGATGTACGCACCACAAATGGAAGCGCAAAACCCACTCGGATCAATTCCGGTAAAATACGGTCGGTCGCGCTGTTCGCTTCGGTTAGGCTGATTGCCGCTGGTGATGTGCGGCGCAACCGGGCACAGCGAAGGCCGACGAATGAGCCTCGGACCGCCGCGGTCCGAGGCTCGGCGTCAACGTCGTAGCTTCCCAGCAAAGGCAGTTCGGCAATGACACAATTAAATTAGTACGAAACCTGTCGGCGTGCCTTGCGTCAGATCAAGGTTGCAATCTCGATCAACCGCCGCGGGACGCACTTGGCTGCGGTCGAAGATCCGTTCCGGCACGACTGTCAGTCGGTAGGCAATCTGCGTCGCGCCGTCGACCATTTCCAGGAGTTCGTCGCAGGCCGGACAACGCCTCTCTCCCGCGGCGCCTTGCTGCGAGTGAAGCTCGATCCTTTGAAGGCCGGCCCTGCAGGACGGACACGTCACGTCATCTCTTGTCATCGCCGATATGAAGCGCAGCGCCCGCAATCCGTTCCCCGACATCACGACAATGACGGAGGGAGATGCATCCCGAGCGGAGCTATCAACGTCGAAAGCCCCGGACGTCGTCCGGGGCTTTCTTTCGGCGCGGATGGTTTCAGGGCCGTGCGCCTACGGGTGACGGAGCCTGCAAATGTTGGAGCTGGCAGGCTGCAAGGGATCGGTCGACGCCGCATCACTGACAATACATCACGGACAATACGGGTCAGCCATCATCGCAACGAACAAACAAATCCGGGGCTGATCAAAAATTTGCTCAGACGTACGACAACCACGATCCTATAACGCAACCCAAAGTTTATGACAATGGTTTGTGGCTTGAAGATGTCGTGAGCGCCGGCGTGCCGCGTGATGCGGATCACGCGGGTCTTGTCCGGGCCATTCCTCAGGCCGGCATCAGGAGCTGCGCGAATGGCGCGCTAGCCCATCCTCGGGCATGGTCCGACACAGGGGCGTTCGAGGTTCGTCGTTTCATCTGTCGCTCGTCATATGGCGGTCGTCGAGCTGCTCGGATGCCGCTTGGTGCGGAACTTCATGGCCGGACTCTGCTTGCAGGGCGGCTGCACATCTGCATCGAAATCGTGCGTCTGCACGCACGATGAGCCGAACAAAAGCAGAAGAGGCGAGGGAACTTCGTTCTTCTCAGGAGAACCACGGACCGTGCGATCTACGCACGCGTGTAGGAGTTTGGTAGTTTCAAGGAAAAGTCTTGACGAGCTCGATCGGCCCGACGATCGCGGCATTGAAGTCGGCGAGGTCTTCGCTGGGAATCCAGTACTCGAGATGCTCTCGGCCGCCGGCCTCATGCACTTCGTACGCGTCGATGAAGCGTCGCAGGATCGCGAAGCGCAGCACATGGCCGCAGCCGCTCGCCGGTACGTTCCAGTCCCTCGCGATCTTCACGGCATAGGCCTCGGTCAGCACCGGGTAGAAGATCGGCTGCTCCGGAAGGCGCGGCGGAAACGCCCGCATGCCCGAGGCTGCGATCAAGGCGAACTCCTTTGGGCCGACCGGGCGCCACAGCGTGAGGGTCTGTTCCTTGTTGGATCCGGTCATGCTGGTCCCGAAAATTGGAAGCGGTAGGGGGCTCACAGAGAAGGACCAGCAGGATGATAGGGCACGGTCGAGACCACAATAACAACTTATAATTGAAGTGGCGTCTGTCACTGGCGCGACAGGCGAGGTTGGAGCGCTCGGACAGGCCGGTCGTAATTCGCATGATCGCCGGTCGGCGGCTGCGCCGCTCGCGCGCATGGCCTCCGCCTTCAGCCGAGCCAGGATCCTCTCGCGGTCGCCGTCATCCAGCATCCCTTTACTTCGCTTGTGGGCCCGCTCGTCGGGCAGCGCTTCCTCAGCGGTGCTCGGTGCACTGGCGCCGGCCCTCGGCCCCTCGAGCGGCAGGCGTGTCCCCGCGGCTGTCAGGGGTTTGCGAAGAGAAGAGGCGTGATTGTCGAGAAGAACATATTGCGAACAAAGAACGGATGGAGTACATTCACCTCAAGATTGCTGGCCGACCTCGTTAACCGTTTGTCCATCTCGCGAATCCCCGCCATAAGGAGCGCCAATGTCCGCCACCGCCCTGCGTATCGTCGAAGGTTCCTCAATGGATAAGAGTAAGGCGCTCTCTGCTGCGCTGTCCCAGATCGAACGTCAGTTCGGCAAGGGCTCGGTGATGAAGCTGGGCAAGAACGACCGCTCGATGGATGTCGAGACGGTGTCGACCGGCTCGCTCGGGCTCGACATCGCGTTGGGGATCGGTGGGCTGCCGAAAGGGCGCATCGTCGAGATCTACGGTCCGGAATCCTCGGGCAAGACCACGCTGGCGCTGCACACGGTGGCGGAAGCGCAGAAGAAGGGCGGCATCTGTGCCTTCATCGATGCCGAGCATGCGCTCGATCCGGTCTATGCGCGCAAGCTGGGCGTCAACATCGATGAGCTCCTGATCTCACAGCCGGATACGGGTGAGCAGGCGCTGGAGATCTGCGACACCCTGGTGCGTTCCGGTGCGGTCGACGTGCTGGTGGTCGACTCGGTGGCGGCGCTGGTGCCGAAGGCCGAGCTCGAAGGCGAGATGGGCGAGTCGCTGCCGGGCCTGCAGGCCCGCCTGATGAGCCAGGCTCTGCGCAAGCTGACGGCCTCGATCAACAAGTCCAACACGATGGTGATCTTCATCAACCAGATTCGCATGAAGATCGGTGTGATGTACGGCTCGCCGGAGACCACCACCGGCGGCAATGCGCTGAAATTCTATGCCTCGGTCCGCCTCGACATCCGCCGCATCGGCGCGATCAAGGAGCGCGACGAGGTGATCGGCAATTCCACCCGTGTGAAGGTGGTGAAGAACAAGCTGGCGCCGCCGTTCAAGCAGGTCGAGTTCGACATCATGTATGGCGAGGGCGTCTCCAAGATGGGCGAGATCCTCGATCTCGGCGTCAAGGCCGGCATCGTCGAGAAGTCCGGCGCCTGGTTCTCTTACGATAGCCAGCGTCTCGGGCAGGGACGTGAGAATTCGAAATCGTTCCTCAAGACCAATCCGGACATGACCGCCAAGATCGAAGCCGCGATCCGCCAGAACTCCGGCCTGATCGCCGAGCAGATCCTGGCCGGCAATGCCGAGCGCGACGCCGACGGCGAGGAGCCGGCGGAGGAGTAGAGCTACGACGGCGGCGGGTGCCATGGACGTCGTGTTGCCGACGTTCCGGCGCCCGTTTGCAGATGTGTAGTGTTCTGCCGAAATCTGCGTTGCTGCATGACCAATGCAGTGAGCCCGGGTTTCTGAGCGCCGGATACGATCTTCAGCGCGAATAATCGAAAGCGTGCGAGCGGACCGGATCCGCGCGGCGGCACCGACGTTTCCGGCGCCGGTCCTGGGCGCCGGGAGCCGATTGCGAACGTGTTGATAGCGCCTTGAGCCAATCAGGTCGTGCCGGAGCCAACAGCATGACACGTTTGATTTTAGCGGCCGATGATCCCAGCGCCGGAGCGCTTCGGAGGGGCGGCTTTGCCGACCTGGTGGTGCCAATTCTCCATCGTTTCGTGTGGGGACCGCTGCCATCCGATGCCGAATTATCGGCTTATCTCGTCCAGCGCACCGTGCGACGGAAGCGGGGGCATTGGTTGGATTTCGCCTCGCGCGTCGACTTCATGGCGGTCGGCGGGCGGAGTCAGAGTTTTCTCGAACTTGTCGACCGTTGCGATAGCGTCGAACTGTGGATGGGGACCCGTCCGAACGATCAGTTGGTGCTGATCTGGCTCTTGGATTATCTGCGCGATTACGCCGAGATCGCGACGAAGATCGTGTTGCGACACCTCGATGCGCCAGTCTTCGACGCCTTGGCCAGACAACCCGCCGGCCGGACCATTGCCGGCGTGGCGCTCGCGCGTGAGCATCTCGACCTGGGCCATCTGGCATGGCAGGCGTTTCGGACGCCGACGCCGCAAGCCTGGTTCGATCTGTTGAAGCAGGATCTCAGTGCACTGCCGCAGCTTCGCCGCTGCGTGCAGGAGATGCTCGATGAGCTTCCCGGTGTTGCCACGGGCCTGGGAGCATCGGAACTGCGAATCCTCGAATTGCTGTCAGCCGGCTATCAGCACCCCTTCGACCTGTTGCCGCATCATCGGGATCGCTTTCAACGCCGCGTCTATGACTATTGGGAAGGAGGCACGTTGCTTGACGGTCTGGCACTCGCGCCGGTGCCGGCAATTTCGGGCCTCGACGAATGGCCGTTCTCGGTCGAGATGCACGACAGCCGTGAATGCCTCGAGCGCTACAAGGCCAGCAGGCTGTCGCTGACGCCGCTCGGCAAGGCGATCCTCGCCGGCGAGGAGGATTTCAGCAGCCATAATCCGATCCGGCGCTGGTGGGGCGGCACCGAATTGATCAACGCCAATCTCTGGCGTTGGCATGCGGTGCTCATCGCTCCGGATCCGGGCACGTCTGACGTCATTGTTTGCCGCGAGCCGTGGCGCCCGATCGCTCGGAACATGCGTGAGGAAGCTTACTCCGCCGCCTGGGCGTAGTCCGCCACCGGCGGGCAGGAGCACACCAGATTGCGGTCGCCGTAGACGTTGTCGACGCGGCCGACCGGGCACCAGTACTTGTCGGTGCGCGAGGTGCCCGCGGGGAAGCAGCCCTCGCTGCGCCGGTAGGCCCTGTTCCAATCGTCGTCGGCGATGTCGTGCACCGTGTGCGGCGCGTGGCGCAGCGGCGAGGCCTCGATTCCGAAGCGGCCCTGTTCGACCTCGGCGATCTCCTTGCGGATCGCGATCATGGCGTCGCAGAAGCGGTCGAGCTCAGCCTTGGACTCCGATTCCGTCGGCTCGATCATCAGGGTGCCCGCCACCGGGAAGCTCATGGTCGGCGCGTGGAAGCCGTAGTCGATCAGCCGCTTGGCGATGTCGTCGACGGTGACGCCGCTGCTCTGCTTGAGCGGCCGCGGGTCGATGATGCATTCATGCGCGACGCGGCCGCGCTCATTGCGGTAGAGCACCGGGAAATGCGCATCGAGCCGCGCCGCGACGTAGTTGGCGTTGAGGATCGCAATCTCGGTGGCGCGGGTCAGGCCGTCGCCGCCCATCAGCAGCATGTAGATGTAGGAGATGGTCAGGATCGAGGCCGAGCCGTAGGGGGCGGCCGAGACCGGCCCGATCGGATGCGCGCTCGCGCCGTCGGTCGCTGGGTGACCGGGCAGGAAGGGCGCCAGATGCGCCTTGACCCCGATCGGACCCATGCCGGGGCCGCCGCCGCCATGCGGAATGCAGAACGTCTTGTGCAGGTTGAAATGGCTGACATCGGCGCCGTAATCGCCGGGTCTGGAGAGGCCGACCTGCGCATTGAGGTTGGCGCCGTCGAGATAGACCTGTCCGCCGTGGGCATGGACGATGTCGCAGATGTCGCGGATGTGCTCCTCGAACACGCCATGCGTCGAGGGATAGGTGATCATGATGGCGGCGAGCTTGGCGCTATGCACTTCCGCCTTGGCCTTGAGATCGGCGAGATCGACATTGCCGCCTGCATCGCAGCCGACCACGACCACCTCCATGCCGGCCATATGCGCCGAGGCCGGGTTGGTGCCGTGGGCGGAGGAGGGGATGAGGCAGATGGTGCGGTGGCCCTCGCCGCGGGCGGCATGGTAGCCCCGAATGGCCAGAAGCCCGGCATATTCGCCCTGCGCGCCCGAGTTCGGCTGCAGCGACACGGCGTCATAGCCGGAGATGCGGCACAGCCAGTCGGTCAGATCGGCGAACATCGTGTGATAGCCGGCCGCCTGCGCGCGCGGCACGAACGGGTGCAGGCTGGAAAATTCCGGCCAGGTCAGCGGGATCATCTCGGTGGTCGCGTTCAGCTTCATCGTACACGAGCCAAGCGGAATCATCGCGCGATCGAGCGCGAGGTCGCGGTCCGCGAGCTTGCGCAAATAGCGCAGCATCTCGGTCTCGGAGCGATGCGCGTGGAACACCGGATGCGCGAGGTACGGCCGCTGCCGCTTGAGCTCGGCCGGCAGCGCCTCGCGGGCTTCCGCCTCGATCGTCGTGTAGGAGAGGTCGCCGCCGAATGCGCGCCAGACGGCTTCGACGACATCGGCCGTCGTGGTCTCATCGAGTGCGATCCGCAGCCTGCTGCCGTCGCGCCCGAGATTGATCCGCTCGCCTTCGGCGCGGGCGATGATCGACCCGGACTTGGCGCCGGCCTCGACGGTGATCGTGTCGAAGAAGGTCTCGCTTTCCGGCGCAAAGCCGAGCTTGCGCAGCCCCGCAGCCAGCACAGCGGTCCGCCGATGCGCGGTGCGGGCGATCGCCTTCAGCCCATCCGGGCCATGATAGACCGCATACATCGCGGCGATCACCGCCAGCAGCACTTGCGCGGTGCAGATGTTCGACGTTGCCTTCTCGCGCCTGATGTGCTGCTCGCGGGTCTGCAGCGCCAGCCGATAGGCGGGGGCACCGCGCGAATCGACGGACAGGCCGACGATGCGGCCGGGCAGCGACCGCTTCAGCGCATCGCGCACCGCCATGTAGGCCGCATGCGGTCCGCCATAGCCCATCGGCACGCCGAAGCGCTGCGCCGAGCCGATCGCGATGTCGGCGCCGAGTTCGCCCGGCGAGGCAATCACGGTCACGGCCAGCAGGTCGGCGGCCAGAATCGCCAGTGCGCCCTTGTCGTGCAGCTTGGCGATCGCGGCGCGCGGATCGCGCAGCGCGCCCGTCGTATCCGGATATTGCAGCAGGCCGCCGAACACCTCGGCGCCGTCCAGATCCTTGGCGGGATCGCCGACGATCAGCTGCCAGCCGAGCGGCTCCGCGCGGGTGCGCAGCACCGCCAGCGTCTGCGGATGCACGTTCCGATCGACGAAGAATGCCCTGGTCTTCGCCCGCGCCGACCGCTCGGCCAGCGCCATCGCTTCCGCCGCCGCCGTGGCTTCGTCCAGCAGCGAGGCGTTGGCGACGTCGAGCCCGGTGAGATCGCAGATCATGGTCTGGAAGTTGAACAGCGCTTCCAGCCGGCCCTGGCTGATCTCCGGCTGATAGGGGGTGTAGGCCGTGTACCAGGCCGGGTTCTCCAGGATGTTGCGCTGGATCACCGCCGGCATCAGCGTGCCGGAATAGCCCTGGCCGATCAGCGAGATGAAGACCTGATTCCGCGCCGCCAGTGCGCGCATGTGCGACAAGGCTTCAGTTTCGCTCAACGCCGCCTCGAGGGTGAGCGGCGCCGCCTGCCGGATCGTGCCGGGCAGCGTCTGCGCCATCAGCTCCGCGACGCTCTTGGCGCCGACGGTCTCCAGCATCGCCGCGACGTCGCGCGGCGAGGGACCGATATGGCGGCGGGCGAAGCTGGTGGCGGCATCATCGAGCGGCTTGAGCGGCGTGGTCATGAGCAAATCCTCTATGCCTCGTCATGCCCCGCGACGGCGGGGCGTCCAGTAAACAGCGACAGCGAGATCGGCAGACCGTAGCCCGGGCGAGCGCAGCGACCCGGGACCCCTGGTCCCGCATCGCTCCGCTCATGGGGGCTACGCTCCGCCCGTCTCACGCCGTGTGCGCCTTGTAGGCGGCCTCATCCATCAGGCCGCCGAGCTCGGCCCGGTCGGCGATCTTGAGCTTGAAGAACCAGGCCTTGCCGCCGGCGTCGGTGTTGACGAGCGCAGGCTCGTCGACGATCGCCTGGTTGACCTCGACCACCTCGCCGGTGATCGGCGCGTAGACGTCGGAGGCGGCCTTGACCGATTCGACCACGGCGGCGGCTTCCGACTTCTTCAGCGCGCGGCCGACCTGCGGCAGCTCCACGAACACGACGTCGCCGAGCTGGGCCTGCGCATAGTCGGTGATGCCGATGGTGGCTGTGTCGCCATCGATGCTGAGCCATTCATGGTCGGAGGTGTAGAGCGTAGTCATGGACGTCCTTCAGCGCTTGTAGGTGTTGGGAACGAAGGGCATGGCGGCGACCCGCAGCGGCAGGCGTTGGCCGCGCACATCGGCGAACAACGGGGTGTCGAGCGCAGAGAGAGTGGTCGGCACGTAACCCATCGCGACCGGCGCATTCAGCGTCGGGCCGAAGCCACCAGAGGTGACCTTGCCGACCGGCTCGCCTGAATCGGCCGAAGCGAACAGCGCTGCTCCCTCGCGCACCGGCGCGCGGCCCTCGGGCCGCAAACCGACGCGGCGGCGTGTCGCACCGCCATCGAACTGCGCGAGGATCTTGTCAGCGCCGGGGAAGCCGCCGGCGCGCGCGCCGCCGGTGCGGCGGACCTTCTGCACCGACCATTCCAGCGCAGCTTCCACGGGCGTTGTCGCCGTGTCGATGTCGTGGCCGTAGAGGCAGAGCCCGGCCTCGAGCCGCAGGCTGTCGCGGGCGCCCAGCCCGATCGGCAGCACGTCCTTGTCGGACAGCATCGCCTCGGCGAGCCGCTCGGCCTGATCGGCAGGCACCGAGATCTCGTAGCCGTCCTCGCCGGTGTAGCCCGAGCGCGAAACGTAGCAGGCGAGCCCATCGACGCTGCGCGGCCCCGCGTCCATGAACCGCATCGCCTCGGCCTCTGCACAGAATTTCGTCAGCACGGACGCCGCCTTCGGCCCCTGCAGCGCCAGCAGCGCGCGGTCGGTCAGCGGTTGGACCTCGCAGACGTCGGACACTCCGTCGCGCAGCAGCGCGATGTCCGCCTCCTTGCAGGCGGCGTTGACCACCAGCACCAGGTGCTCGCCGAAATTCGCCACCATCAGGTCGTCGAGGATGCCGCCCTCGGCGTTGGTGAACTGGGCATAGCGCTGCCGGCCGGGCGGGATGCCGATGACGTCCTGCGGCACCAGCCGCTCCAGCGCCGCCGCGGCGTCGGCGACGTTGCCGGATTTCGGCAGCAGCGCGACCTGGCCCATGTGGGAGACGTCGAACAGCCCGGCCGCGCTGCGGGTATGGAGGTGTTCCTTGAGTACGCCGGGCGCGTATTGCACCGGCATCTCATAGCCCGCAAAGGGCACCATCTTGCCGCCGAGGCTGACATGCAGCGCATGCAGCGGCGTTCGCTTCAAAGAAAGGGGGGCAGCCGGTTCAGCCATCGATCAGGGGTCCTCGCGCGGTTCCTCGGGACCAGTCCCGAAAAACGCCACCGAAGCCCCATCTGTCGCTGTGCCTGAGAGTATTATCCCGTCGGCGGACGCGTCCCGGGATCAGGCCCGGCCAGCGTCTCTTTCCAGATGCAGTTGCAGTCGCGAGGGTCCTTTTGCCTGAGAGTTTCCGGGGCGGTTGCTCCTTCGGCGCCGGCCCTTGACGTTCAACCAGAACCTCAGAAGGCCAGTCTCTCCCGACGCGACTGTCGTCTATGTCCGGGACCAAACACCAGCCCGCGCAAGCTGTCAACGCGTCACGGCGGCTTTCAACCAGCTTTAGGAGCCGTGCAGCAAGCCCATGATGTTTCTGCACAGTTTCTGGACACGCGAAGTCGCCTTGTCTAAAAGCATTGCCGCCGAATTCCCGGACTTCTTCGATTGGATTGCTATGAGCGGCGTCAACGAGATCAGGTCGACCTTCCTCAATTTCTTCGCTGCGAACGGCCACGAGATCGTGCCGTCCTCGCCGCTGGTGCCGCGCAACGACCCGACTTTGATGTTCACGAACGCCGGCATGGTGCAGTTCAAGAACGTCTTCACCGGGGTCGAGAAGCGGCCCTACAACCGCGCCACCACGTCGCAGAAATGCGTCCGCGCCGGCGGCAAGCACAACGACCTCGACAATGTCGGCTACACCGCCCGGCACCACACCTTCTTCGAGATGCTCGGCAACTTCTCCTTCGGAGATTACTTCAAGGAGAACGCCATCGAGCTTGCCTGGAAGCTGGTCACCAAGGAGTTCGGCCTCCCGAAGGACAAGCTGACCGCGACCGTCTACATCGACGACGACGAGGCGTTCGGGCTCTGGAAGAAGATCGCCGGCCTGCCGGAATCGCGCATCATCCGCATCGCCGGTTCGGACAATTTCTGGCAGATGGGCGACACCGGCCCGTGCGGCCCGTGCTCGGAGATCTTCTACGACCACGGCGACAAGATCTGGGGCGGCCCGCCGGGATCGCCGGAGGCGGACGGCGACCGCTTCATCGAGATCTGGAACCTCGTGTTCATGCAGTACGAGCAGCTCGAGGGCGGGGTCCGCAATCCCCTTCCGAAGCCGTCGATCGACACCGGCGCGGGCCTCGAGCGCGTCGCCGCGGTGCTGCAGGGCAAGCACGACAATTACGACATCGACCTGTTCGTCGCGCTGATCCGCGCCATCGCCGACCTCACCAATGCCGACCCGCAGGGGCCGCAGAAGGCGAGCCTGCGCGTCATCGCCGATCACCTGCGGGCCTCGTCGTTCCTGATCTCCGACGGCGTGCTGCCGTCGAACGAGGGGCGCGGCAACGTGCTGCGGCGGATCATGCGCCGCGCGATGCGCCACGCCCAGCTGCTCGGCGCGCGCGAGCCCTTGATGCACAAGCTGGTCGGCGCGCTGACCCGCGAGATGGGCCAGGCCTATCCGGAGCTGATCCGCGCCGAGGCGCTGATCAAGGAGACGCTGCGGCTGGAGGAGACCCGCTTCCGCAAGACGCTGGAGCGCGGCCTCGTGCTGCTCGACGAGCAGTCGGCCAATTTGAAGAAGGGCGACATGTTCGACGGCGACGTCGCCTTCACCCTGTACGACACCTATGGCTTCCCGCTCGACCTCACCCAGGACGCGCTCAAATCGCGCGGCATCAGCGTCGACCAGGCCTCTTTCAACGACGCAATGCAACGGCAGAAGGCGAAGGCGCGTGCCGCCTGGGCCGGATCCGGCGAGGCGGCCACCGAAACCGTTTGGTTTGAGCTGCGCGAGAAGCTCGGCTCGACCGAGTTCCTCGGCTACGACACCGAGTCGGCAGAGGGCGCGGTCACCGCGCTGGTCAAGGACGGCGCCGAGGTCGACAGCCTCAAGGCCGGCGAGAGCGGCGTCATCGTGCTCAACCAGACGCCGTTCTATGGCGAGTCCGGCGGCCAGGTCGGCGACACCGGCGTGATGACCGGCGACGGCGTCCGCGTCCGCATCACCGACACCCAGAAGAAGGCCGGCGACCTGTTCGCGCATATCGCCACGGTGGAGCAGGGCACGCTCAAGCTCGGCACGGCGCTGCAGCTCGACGTCGATCACGGCCGGCGCTCGGCGATCCGCGCCAATCACTCCGCCACCCACATCCTGCACGAGGCGCTGCGCCAGGTGCTCGGCGATCACATCGCCCAGCGTGGCTCGCTGGTCTCGCCCGACCGCCTGCGCTTCGATTTCGTCCATCCGAAGCCGATCTCTCCGGAGGAGCTCGCCCGCGTCGAGGACATCGCCAACGACGTCGTGCTGGAGAATGCCGAGGTCACCACCCGGCTGATGGGGCTCGACGATGCCCGCGAGGCCGGCGCCCGCGCGCTGTTCGGCGAGAAATATGGCGACGAGGTCCGCGTCGTCTCGATGGGCAATGCCGCGCGCGAGCTGGGCTCGAATGCCATGGGCTGGTCGGTCGAGCTGTGCGGCGGCACCCACGTCAGGCGCACCGGCGACATCGGCCTGATCGCGGTCACCTCGGAGAGCGCGGTGGCCTCCGGCGTCCGCCGCATCGAGGCGCTGACGGCGCGCGGCGCGCGGGCGCATGCCAACCACAACCTCTCGCTCGCCAAGGCGGCGGCAGCCGAGCTGCGCACCACGGTCGAGGATGTGCCAGCGCGCATCACCGCGCTGATGGAGGAGCGCAAGAAGCTCGAGCGCGAGCTGTCGGACGCGCGCAAGAAGCTCGCGATGGGCAGCGGCACCTCGATCGGCAACGGCTCGCCGGCAGCCGGGATTCGTGACGTCTCCGGTATCAAGCTGATGGCCCGCGCCGTCTCCGGAATCGAGATGAAGGATCTCAAGTCGCTCGCCGACGAGGCCAAGAAGCAGCTCGGCTCCGGTGTGGTCGCGCTGGTCGCGACCTCCGAGGACGGCAAGGCCGGCGTCGTGGTCGGCGTCACCGCCGATCTCACATCGCGCTTCAATGCGGTCGACCTCGTGCGCGCCGCGTCCGAGGCGCTCGGCGGCAAGGGCGGCGGCGGCCGTCCTGACATGGCCCAGGCCGGCGGCCCGGACGGCACCAAGGCGGAGGCTGCGCTGGCCGCGATCGAGAGTGCGATCGGCAAGGCAGGCTGATCGTGCCGACGCTCGGGCCGGGCGAGAGCGTTCGCGATCCCGATCTGCGCGACCGGCTGTACGAGCTGCTCGAGCACGACCATCTGCCGAGCACGCACGGCTCGCGCATCGTCCAGTTCATCGTGCTCGTCATCACGCTCGACGTGCTGGCGGTGGTGCTGGCCTCCGACCCGGACATCGCGGCTTCCATTGGCGGATTGCTGCGAGCGATCAAGGTCTGTTCGCTGATCGTGTTTGCCGCGGAGTATGTCGCTCGGCTCTGGAGCGTGGCGGGGCACATGCCGCGGCGCCAGTCGCCGCACCGGGAGCGGCTCGCCTACGCCTTGTCCGCGCTCGGCCTGATCGATCTCCTGTCCTTCGTGCCGGCGTCCATCGCGCTGGCGCTTGGCGATCGCACGCTGGAAGCCCTGTGCATCGTGCTGCCGTTCCTGAAGCTGGTGCGCTATTCGCCGGCGCTGCGCTCGCTCTTGTCGGCCGTGCAGGCCGAGCGGCGCATCCTGATCGGCTGCCTCGTCATCCTGGCCGGCGCGGTGCTGCTGTTCGCCTCGCTGCTCTACGCGGTCGAGCGCGACGTCCAGCCCGACAAGTTCGGCACCATCCCGCATGCGATGTGGTGGGCGATCGTGACGCTCGGCACCGTCGGCTACGGCGACGTCGTGCCGGTGACGCCGCTCGGCCGCATCATCACGGTGTTCGCGATCATCTGGGGCTTTGCCATGATCGCGCTGCCGGTCGCGATCATCTCCACCGCGTTCGCCGAGGAGATCAAGCGGCGCGATTTCGTCGTCACCTGGGGCATGCTGGCGCGGGTGCCGCTGTTCTCGCACCTTTCGGCGTCCGAAATCGCCGACATCATGCGGCTGCTGCGCGCACGCACGATCGAAGCCGGCGAGGTGCTGGTGCGGCGCGGCGATCCGGCGTCCTCGATGTATTTCATCACCACGGGTGAGGTCGAGATCGAGCTGCCGACGCAATGCGTCAAGCTCGCCGACGGCACGTTCTTCGGCGAGATCGCGCTGCTGCACCGGACCAAGCGTTCGGGTACCGTGACGGCGACGCGCAAGACCCGGCTGCTGGTGCTCGACGCGCAGGATTTCCATGCGCTGATCGCGCGGATGCCGGCGCTCGCCGCGCATGTCCGGACCATCGCCAAGGCGCGCATGGCCGATTCCGGCGATCTTGCCCTCGCCGAGCTGTCGCAGGCCGAACGCGACGACCAGCCGGACGCGTAGGACGATGCTCCCGGATCGCTCGCAGTCCCCCGTCCCATCTTCCAACCAGTCAAACAGCCGGGCGTGCACACACGGTCCCGCGGCGCGGTCGCGCCCAGGGGATGCGGAAAGCATTCGCCCTCGAAAGACGATGAGGGCGCAGGGAATGCCGGGTGAGGGCCTCACCCATGGCCCGCCTGCGGAAAAAATGCAGGCGGCAGGTACCACAGGCAAAGCCGGTTCATCCGGCATTCCCTGCGCGGCGGTTTTAACGCTTATACGCGATCTCCTCGGTGCACCGGGCTTGTTGGCCACCGTTCGCGACAATGCGCTTCAAGCGCATCGCGCGGGACATCAGCATCGGGATGCCAGGACCACGCGACTTCACGTCCGCGAGCGCATCATTCGTCCGCACCCGAAAGCGCGCTGATGCCCTCACGTCCACCGCATTGCCGGCCCAACGTCTCGTGACGACGCGTACGCCCCTCATCCGGACCGGAACGCCGACAGAATAGACATGATTTGCTGATTTTCGGAAGTGATTTATTTTTGCGCGAAGCTCTTGAAACGAAAGATGTGGCTGAACGGAATGGGAAAATGGAAGCATTGACGCAGGCGATTTTGACCCGTGATCAGGAACGGTCCCGTGCTTTCGTCGGCGCGATAATGCCCGCCGGGCAAATCGGCCAAGCTCGATGCCTCGTCGAAGATGGCGGCCGATCTCGCAAATTCCACCGGGAGGTGCTATCTTTATACTTCAGGCTCCGTTCTCTCGGAAATGACCAATGTCGCAAATCAAGTATCGGGTCGTCCCGTCGGCGCTGCCGCCCAGTGAAGCCGAGCTTGCGGATTGGCAGGCATTGAGTCGCGAGGAGCAGATCGCTCGCTTCAAAGAGTAGACTGCTGAGGACATCATCGCTGCTGCTCGGCAGCGTGTTGCTGCGCGCCGTGGGTAGCTATCGCCTCACCATTCGAGCACGCGATCAACTCGCTCAGATCTACGAATACACCGAACTGCAATTTGGTGCTTATCAGGCGGAAGCCTCCGCGCGTCCGGGCTGATCCGGACCTTCGAGCTGCTCTCAGATTCCCGGCCATAGGTCAATCAGCCGAGGACTTCCGGCGCGGGCTACGACGGTTTCGATTCCAGGCGCATGTCGTCTACTACACGATATCGGCTGATGTGGTCGATATCCGGGGTGTAGTGCTCCACGCGTGCCAAATCAGATCCAGTCTGTTTGATTGACGCAGTCGGCAGGCCGGGGACTCCATCCAGAACGGGAGAACTCCGTGTTTACCCAAACCATCGCGGCGGCAGGCAATACCGAAATTCCGGCATATCTGACGCTGATCAAGCTCGGATACGAAATCGATCGTCGCTATGAGAGCGACGGCGAACTCTGGAACGCAACGAAGGGGACGCTTCAACTCGTCGCCGAGAGCCCCCTGCAGTTGCTTGGACTTGCGTTGATGTACATGGAGCGCGGCGCCGACTGGCAGGCAGATGACGACGAGATCGATGCCTTCCTAAAGCGATTCTACCCGTGAGGTCGCGTTGTGATTCATGGAGGCCATTCGCCGGCCAGCATTGCAGCCTGTTCATCTTCCGTGAATTCGATCGCAATGCGTCCCAGCGCGCGTTGGCCGCGCGCGATCGCTATAACGCCGAGGAGTTGGCTGACAACGTCGGCATCCTGCGCCGTGGCGAGGTCGCGGAGTGCCATGTGGAGCAATTGGCCCCACGCCGCTTCGTAGCTCTCGCGCAGGTCAGCCGGCATCGCCGGATTGCGAGAGCCGTCTCGCGCAAGCTCGATGATCGCGATCATCGTGTAGGTCTGCCAGTCGGCAACACCGCGGCGCTCGCGAATTCGGACCAGACCGGGTACGGCGGCGAAGGATGCTTCGCCGACGTCACCTTGGTGGTGCAGCTCATTCCAGAGTTCGTCCCAGGCTGAGCTATCGCCACCTTCGAGGCGTTGCAGGGCTGGGCGCGGGTCGTAGGGAACGCGATAGCCGCCGAGGAGGCTGGCCCAGCGCGCTTCTGACAAATCGGGGTCTGACACTTTCATGCAGCAAGTCTCGTCCAGCTTGGGCGTGATCTCATGCGAGCTGAAAGGCGCAGGTCAACAGCCACGCCACGGTTCTCCAAATTGGTTGCCTTGTCGTGCGTCCGAAGCATCCCGAGAGCCGCAACGGCGCGGAACACAATATTCCGCAATGCGGCATGTGACACTCATGTCACACTTACGGTTATACCGACTCCCCAATATAATATGACTATTCAAAGGCACCTCGGCGCTTGCTAGGATCGCCTTCCAATCTCAGGTTGACGAATGCGCTCCTCGAATGGGCGGCGGCCGGGATTGAGCCGTGGGGAAGCGCGTGCCGGGACGGAGGCTCTGGGCCGGACGCGACAGAACAACAGCCAGAGCCTGGGGACGCTGCGAGGAGCAGGAAAAATGAGTGGGTTTGCGACGACCGCACGCATGTGCGGCGTAGGGGTTGCTTTGTCTTGTTTGTTGGGCGGCGGTGCGCTCGCTGCCGATTTGCCGATGAAGGCGCCGGCGGTTCCCTATGCCGGTGTCGATGATTTCTGGACGCGGCCGTATCTGTTCGGTGATCTCGGCCGGACCAGGCTGAAGGAGCAGGGCATCTCGCTCGCGCTCACGCTGGGCGACGAGGCCGTCACCAACCTGTCGGGCGGCTCGCGCAACACCTCGGCCAATGCCGGACAATTGTGGTTCGAGGCCAAGTTCGACATGGCCAAGCTCGCCGGCATCCAGGGCGGCCTGATCGGCGTCACGCTGGTCGATCGCTTCGGCAAGAACCTCAACAGCGAGGCCGGCATTCCGGCGCTGCAGCTGACCAACGAGGTGTTCGGCCGCGGCAACATCCTGCGCCTCACCGAGTTCTACTATCAGCAGAAGCTGCTCGACGACCGCCTCGTGCTCAAGGGCGGCCGGCTGCCGGTCGGCTCCGACTTCTTCTTCGGCCAGTGCGAGTTCATCAACCTGACCTTCTGCGGCGGCCAGCCGGGCAACATCCAGGGTGGCTACATCTACAACTGGCCCGTGAGCCAGTGGGCCGGCGTCGCGCACTACAACTTCACCAAGGAGTGGAAGTTGTCGGTCGGCGTCTACGACGCCAATCCGAACTACCTGACCACGTCGGATGCCGGCGTCTATCTCGCGCCGGGCATCGCGCGCTCCAATCCGGCCTCGGGCGTCCTGGTGCCGGTCGAGGTGGTGTATGAGCCGAGCGGTCCGCTCAACGGCACCTGGCGCTTCGGCGGCTGGTATGACAGCGCGTCGACCATCGACGGCGGTCTGCCCGGCATCACCGGCGTCTACGTGGGCGGTCCCGGCGTTGGCGACCAGAATCTCAGCGATTCGCGCGGCCGCTACGGCATCTACGAGTCGATCCTGCAGCGCTTGACCGTCGAGGGGCCGAAAGCGCAGGGCTGGTATACCTTCCTCAACACCAGCGTCGCGGATCACCGCACCGCCTATCAGGACTATCAGATTTCCTGGGGCATCAAGCACACCGGAACCTTTTCGTTCCGTCCCGATGACGAGGTCGGCTTCGCGGTCGGCACCACGCATGTCAACTCGGCGGCGCTGACGCCGAATGCAGGCGGCAACGAAGTGCCGATCGAAGCCTGGTATGGCTGGCAGGCGACCGGCTGGATGAACCTGAAGTTCGACGCCCAGTATGTCATCAATCCGGGCGGACGCGGCTTCAACGCCGCCGGCCTGAAGACCGGCAATGCGGTGGTGCTCGGCCTGCGGACGGTGGTGCATTTCTGAGAAGCCTGTCAGGCGAGGGGCGGATGTGCAGCATCCGTCCCTCGCTGGGCTGAGACGATGAGCCGTCCTTTGCCGGCGCCGAACCTGGTGGGCCTGCCCATCGGGGTAGGGGCGCGATGCGTTGGTATCGGTTGACTCTTTTGCGCTGCGACACGACATCTCCCTGGCATTGCCGCGCCGGCCCAGGAGACCGCCATGACCGCAACCGACGTCCGTCTCGCCGCCGGCCAGCGCCTGGGCGACGAGGTCGTGGACTGGCTCACCAGCGGCACCCGCGACGAACGCTTCATCGACAACATCTTCGCGCAGATGTGCATCCGCCTGCAGCGCGCCGGAATCCCGGTGAAGCGCGCGTCGCTGCACGTGCAGATCAACCATCCGCAATGGCTCGGCGCGCGCATCCTGTGGAGCGACGGGATGGAGAGCTCCGAGATCAATCGCGTCGACTATGACGTCGGCTCGCGTTCCGAGTTCATCGGCAGCCCGGTCAGCGAGGTCTACAACGGCGCCGACGAGATCCGCGAAAACCTGGCGCGTGATCCCGCGCTCGGCCGGCAGCATGGCATCTATGACGACATGCGCGCGCAGGGGCTGACCGACTATGTCGCCTGGCCGATCTTTCACACGCTCGGCAAGCGCCACTGCGTGACCTTCGCGACCGACCAGCGCGGTGGCTTCGATCATGCCGAGATCGGCGCCCTGAAGCGGCTGCTGCCGGTGCTGGCGCTGGTCAGCGAGATCCGCATCAAGAACCGGCTGGCGCGCACCCTGCTCGAGACCTATGTCGGGCCGCATGCCGGCGAGATGGTGCTGGCCGGCGCGACCCGACGCGGCAGCGGCGAGACCGTGAGCGCCGCGATCATGATCTGCGATCTCCGCGACTTCACCAAGATCTCCGACAATTGGCCGCGCGACGACGTGATCGATCTCCTCAACGGCTATTTCGACGCGATGGTCGAGCCGATCACAGAGCATGGAGGCGAGATCCTGAAGTTCATCGGCGACGGCCTGCTCGCCATCTTTCCGCTTAGCCAGCCCGGCGCCTGCGAGAACCTGCTGCACGCGGTCACCGGCGCCAGGCAGGCGATGGCGGCGCTCAACGCGCGGCATGCGGAAGGCGGCCGTGCGCCGCTGCGCTACGGCATCGGCATCCACGTCGGCGACGTCATGTACGGCAACATCGGCTCGCGCACGCGGCTGGATTTCACCGTGATCGGACCCGCGGTCAACATGGCTTCGCGCATGGAGGCGCTGACCAAGCAGGTCGGTCGTCCCGTGCTGATGTCGCGGGCCTTCGCCGAACTCGTCGAAGGCCCGTTCGCGCTCGAACGCGTCGGCGAATACCCGGTGCGCGGCTTCAACGACCCGATCGAGCTGTTTGCGTTCGAGGGGTAGGGCGTCGTACGAGCTGTGCCGTGCTCACGGCATGGCTCAGCGGCCGAACTCGTCCTGAAGCCGCAGGAATGTCTCGGTCGGGCGATCATAGCTGACGAGCCTGACGTCGAGTTCGAAGCTGGACGCCAGCAGCAGCGCGCGGCGCAGCGCGTCCTCGATCCAGCTCTCCTCATTGCCGAATGCGCCGCCGCCGACGCTGGTGAGCAGGACAATGTTCGAGCCGCGTGTCGCGTTGAGGACCGCCGCCCAGATCGTCGCCTCGTAGCTGGCCTCCAGGATCAGGCGGGCGAATGTCTGCCAATATCGAGGGGCAGGGGAACAGTAGGCCACGGGGAGCGCGGAGCAGAAGGCCTGCGACACTGTCGGTCGGGGCTCGCCCACGTCAGTCAGCTCGACGTCGGAATGCAGGCCGATCCGAAGGTGTCCGCGCAATGCGTCGATCTCATCGCCATCGCTTGCGTCGAGGATGGCCGTGATGGTCTCGAGTCCGGTCCGCGTGCACAGGGCGTACCCGTTCGTCATCGCCCAAAGCTCGCCGCCGCGGGATAGACGGGACTTCAGAGCCGCCCCGACATCTGCGAGCGCGTCGAGCTGACGGTCGCGGGTCTGGCCCGATTCACCGCCGACCGGGGCAAAGTAGTTGCGGTAGATCGTTGCGGCGCCGGCGGCGATCGCGCAGGCCGGCCCCTGCGTCGGATCATGCTGGTAGATCGTCACGCCGTCTTCCGGGGTCGCGTGGGGGCCGATCATCTCCAGCAGATTGAACTGCGAGGCGACCTGGAACAGCGCGCCGGCGAACTCCGGGACCAGATGAAGGGTGCGGACATCGCCGCTGACGAGACTCACGCCGAGCCGTCCGGTTCGACAGGCCGAGTCTTGGACCCTGGTCCGGAGCTCCGACAATTTCGGAAGCTCCAGCCGCCCGGTCTGGTAGCTCTTGCCATTGACCAGAGACGTCAGCCGTCCATCTTCGCAGACCAGTCTGGCGCGCGTCGAGGCATAGTCGGTCTCCTTGAAGCCGGTCAGGCGTTCGAACCAGTCCACGACATCAGCCTTTCGTTTTTGCTAGCCGACAAGATGCGGCGAAATCGCCTCGGCGTCTGACGTTCGCGCGAGACGCAGTGTAGGCCATCGCAGCTCGCCGCAGCAATGAACGACTCTGTCGCCGTGCCTAGAGGATTCGCAGCGGCCGCCACCAGACGAGGCTCGGCGCGAACAAGGCCACAGCGAGCGCAAATGCGCCCCCGGCAATACAGATCGTGACGATGGCGCGCGGCGACAGGCCGCGGGCCTGCGGCAGGAATGTGAGCGCCCGGACGATCGCTCCGGTGATGAAGCCCGCTCTAGCGATCGGCAGCATCGGGATGTCGAGCAGATCTTCGAGCGTACACGCGCGGCTGCAGCTGCCTTGCTCCAGCGTCCACCATTCTCGCAGGCCGCCGATCATTGTCGCCAGCGCGAGCAGCAGCGTTGCCGCCAGCAGCGCCCGCCACGATGGCATTAGCACCGCGATCGCATAAGAGATCAGGCAGACGGCGAGCATCTGCGTCAGGACGTCGAGCATCGTCGCGCGACTCAACTCCCGTCCAGGAACGGCGCCACCACCTCGCGCGTCTCCGCGCTGGTGACCACCGGGACGATCTCGAAGGTCATGCCGGTGTTGCGGGCGTTGGACAGGATCCATTGCTGCAGCAGGCGGGCGTCGTTGCATTCCATCAGTTGGAAGCAGCGGTCGAAATTCGGCTCGATCCAGCTGCCGAGATATTTCAGCCCGTCGGGAAAGGTGATGCCGGGGTCGCGAACGCGACGGTAGACGGGAATCGGATCGCGGTCCTTGAAACGCTCGATCACCATGAACAGCATGCGCGCCTCCGCCTGGGTCCGGCGCAGAGTGTGGACGGAATCGAGCAGGTGTTCCAGGTCTCGCGCGTGGCCTCGCGGTCCGAAAGACCGGCTGCGGCACCGGCGGTGAGGGAGCTCTACTGTCCCGACGGCGTGCGCAGGCCGTGCCAGGCGTCGCGCACCTGATGGTAGTGAACCTCGGGCAGATAGTCCGGCGTATTCAGATTGAGATTCTTGACGTCGAGCCGGCCGACCGCGCTGAGCAGCGTGTAGGAGGCGATGACGCGGTCGCGCTGCGCGCCGATCAGCCGCGCCTTGGCCTGGATCAGATCGGCCTGCGAGTTGAGCACATCGACGGTGGTGCGCTGGCCGCCCTGGGCCTCGCGCGAGACGCCCTGCAGCGCGACGGTGGCGGCCTTCACCTCGGCCTCGGAGGCGCTGACGGCGACCTTGGCGCCTTCATTGGCGACCCAGGCGCTGACCGCCGCGGTGCGGGCCTGGTTGCGGACCTGGTCGAGCACGAGGCGGCTCTGCGCCGCGAGCTCCTTGCTCTGGCGGGTCTGCGACGCGGCGGTGCCGCCGTCATAGATCGGCGCGGTGACGCTGCCGACGATCGAGGCCTGGTCGGTGCCGAAGGTGCCGAGCGTCTGATCCGAATCGCGGCTGCGGCTGACATTGCCTTGCAGGGTCACGGTCGGCAGCAGCGCGCCCTCGGCGACCTTGATCGAGGTCGAGGCCACGTCGACGTCGAAGCTCGCCGCAGCCACCGCCGGATTTTCCTTGTTGCCAAGCGCAATCGCGTCCTCGCGGCTGCGCGGCAGCAGGCGATCGATCGGGTCGGCCGCGCGCAGCTGGCCCGGCGCCATGCCGATGACCTGGGCATAGGTCGCCTGGCTGATGGCGAGGTTGACCTCGGCGGCGTTGAGGTCGGACTGGCCGCGCGCCAGCCGCGCCTCGGCCTGCGAGGCGTCGGTCGGCGTGACGTCGCCGGCATTGAGGCGGCGCTGCGTGACGGAGAGCGTCTCGCGCAGGAAGGCGACGTTGGAGCGCTGCGCCTCGACCAGCGACTGGTTGGCGAGCACGTTGGTGTAGGCGGTGACCGCGTCGAGCAGCACGCCCTGTCCGACATTGCGCAGCGCCTCGCGGCCCGACTGCACCTGCAACTCGGCCATGCGCACGCTGTTGGCGGTGCGGAAGCCGTTGAACAGGGTCTGCGTCACGGTCACGCCGATGGTCCAGGGCTTCAATGTCGCGGTCTGGATCGTGTTGCCGGGCAGCAGATTGCGCACGGCCTGCAGGCCGGCACCGAGGCTCGCGATCAGTTGCGGGCGATAGCCGGCGAGCGCCTGCGGCACGTTCTCGTCGGTGGCGCGCTGGCGCGCGCGCTCGGCGTTCAGCGCCGGGTTGGTCTGATAGGCTTTGACGAGCGCGGCCGCGAGATCCTCGGCGCGCGCGGGCGAGCAGGCGACGACAAAGCCGGCGGCCACGGTCAGGCCGAGGCCGAACCGCCGCGCATGCACCTTGCCGACGCCAAATTGTTTGGCTCGACCCACCATCCGACTCCGCCGCGTCTCACTGTCTTAACCAGTTGTTTACCTGTTTAGGGCGGATGGCGGCCACACACAAACCGCGGATATGGAATCCGGCGGGCTTTTCCATGGTTTGTTGTGGCGCTCTCGCCACAGGCCGTTTGTCAGGCGCTTGCGCGACGGTCGTGCGGTAGGCCGGTGGGTGGGCGTGCGCGGACGACAGCGCACGGGCGCGCCGCGAATCGCGTCGGTGATATGCGAGTAACTCGCGGCTCGCTCGGTCTACCTCGCGCCGCTTGCGGGGGGAGGTCGAATGGCATCGCGGATGCCATTCGGGTGAGGGGGGACAGGTCCAACGACGTACGCTTCCCGAGCGTCTGCCCTCATCCCAACGCTCCCCCATGAAGAACGGGGAGAGGGAGCGCACCGCGTCCACGGCTATCGATGAACTGACTTCGAAAAATATCAACTCAGTCGAACTGAGCGCACTGCCAATCTCACCGGTTCTTGTTCACCGGCTTGCGCTTCTCGATGAACGCGGCCATGCCCTCGGCGCGGTCTTCCAGCGCGAAGGTGGCGTGGAACAGGTTGCGCTCGACATTCATGCCTTCGGACAGCGGGGTCTCGAAGGCGCGGTTGACGGCCTCCTTGGCCATCGCCGCAGCCGGGCGCGACATCGATGCGATCTTCTCCGCCGCGGCCATCACCTCGTCCATCAATTTGTCGGCCGGCACGATGCGGCTGACGAGGCCGGAGCGTTCGGCCTCGGCCGCATCCATCATGCGGCCGGTGAGGCAGAGGTCCATCGCCTTGGCCTTGCCGATCGCGCGCGTCAGGCGCTGGGTGCCGCCAATGCCCGGGATGGTGCCGAGCGTGATCTCGGGCTGGCCGAATTTGGCGGTGTCGGCGGCGATGATGAAGTCGCACATCATCGCGAGCTCGCAGCCGCCGCCGAGCGCATAGCCCGAAACCGCAGCGATCGTCGGCTTGCGGCAGCGCGCGACGCGGTCGCCGCCGATCGCGGTGAAGTCGCTCGAGAACATGTCGATGAAGCTCTTGGGCTGCATCTCCTTGATGTCGGCGCCGGCGGCGAACGCCTTCTCGCTGCCGGTGATCACGATGCAGCCGATGGCATCGTCGGCCTCGAGATCGTCGACGGCTGCAGCGATCTCGCGGAAGACGCCGAACGACAGCGCGTTGAGCATCTTCGGCCGGTTCAGGGTGATGATTCCGACCGCGCCTTTGCCTTCGACGATGATGTGCTCGTAAACGCTCATGATCCCACCCCGCAAATCAAAACAGCGGGCAATGTGCCCGCTGGATCGTTACGCATCAAGTAGGTGGGGCGCCGCGCGGCGCCTCAGATCATGAACATCCGCGCCGCCGAGCCCAGGGTGAGCAGGGTGCCGCAGGCGATGAAGATCTTGCCGATGATCGAGGCCTTGTCCCAGCCCGAGCTGTCGTCATTGCTGACCGTGACCATGTTCACGGTGACGTCCGAGGCCGCCGGCGCATCGCTCGGCGCGGCGTCGGCCGATTCCGCGGCAGGCGCGGCCTGAGCCTGGGCCTCGGCCGGCATCGGCGCCGGGAATCCGTCCTGCTTCGCTGCCGGGGCGCTCTCGGCCCCCACCGGCAGGAACGGACTGTAGCTCTGCTGTTCGGCCGCGCGCGCCAATCCAGTGCCAACGAGGCCCAGAACGAACGCGGCGGCAATGATCAATGCTGAACGTCCACTGGCTTGGATCGTCATCGTCGGCTTCTCCCCATCCCGCCAGCCCAAGCCGGAGTGAGACCCCGACAGATGTCGAGAACGGGGCAGAAAATGGGTATCTTCCTGCCGCTCACGGCAAAAGCTGGGCGGCGCCGCACTTTGCGGCGCGGCCCATTAAACCTGATCATGCGCCGTTCGATTCGGTGCTATGGAGCGGTTCCAAGGAAACTGTTCCAAGACTTGCCCGGTGGCGTGCTCTCGGTGTGGCGTAACTCGGATGGTTCCGAGGCCAATGTCCGCATCACGAATTAGTGATCATGATGCCGCGAGAGTAACAAGCTGACGATTCGGGCGAATTGCTGGGGGTGGAGCGGAATTGCGGGAGCGTGACGACGAGTGGACGGGCTGGATGCGCCAGGCCGTCGCCGGTGACGACGAGGCCTATCATCGCCTGCTGAGGGCGGTCACGCCGGTGTTGCGCGCAGCATCACGGCGCGGGCTGGCGCGCGCCGGCCAGCCCCCCGACCAGGCCGAGGACATCGTGCAGGAAATTCTGTTGGCGGTTCATCTCAAGCGGCACACCTGGGACGTCGATGCGCCTTTCGCGCCCTGGCTGTTCGCGATCGCGCGCAACAAGCTGATCGACATGCTGCGCCGGCGCGGCCGCCGGGTGTTCGTCGACATCGACGATTTCTCGGAGACGCTGGCCGACGAGCCTCCGGCACCCACCGTCTCGGCCGGCGAGGTCGAGGCGCAGCTGAAGACGTTGCCGCAGCGCCAGCGCGACGTGCTGCAGTCGATCGCGGTCGAGGCCGCCTCGATCAAGCAGACCGCGGAAAAGTTTTCGATGAGCGAGGGCGCGGTGCGGGTGGCGCTGCACCGGGCACTCGCAAGCCTCACGGCCAAGCTACGGGATACCTGACCATGGACACCGATCAGCTCATCCGCACCCTCGCGGCCGACAATGCGCAGCGCGCGCAGCCGGTCGGCATCGTGCTGGCGCTGGCCCTGATGGCGGCAACGCCGGTCTCGACCGCGATGCTGCTCATCGGCCTCGGCGTGCGGCCGGACATCTGGCTCGCGGTGCGCAATCCGTTCTTCGACCTGAAGTTCGTCGTCACCACGGCGCTGGCGATCCCGGCGCTGATCATCAGCCTGCATCTGTCGCGCCCCGAGGCCTCGCTGCAGGGCTGGAGCTGGCTCCTGATCGCGCCGATCGTGGTCCTCGTCGGCGGCATGGCGGCGGAGATGATGCTGCCGCAGCGCACGCCGATGATGGCGCGGCTGGTCGGCCACAATTCGATGGTGTGCATGAGCGCCATCCCCGTGCTGTCGCTGCCGCTGCTGGGCGCGGCGCTGTTCGGCCTGCGCCATGGCGCGCCGTCGCGTCCGGCGATGACCGGCGCGATCGCCGGGCTGGTCTCGGCGGGCATGGCGGCGACGCTCTATGCCGCGCATTGCACCGACGATTCGCCGCTGTTCGTGGCCACCTGGTACACGGTGGCGGCGCTGATCGTGGCCGGGCTCGGCGCGCTCATCGGCGCGAGGGTGCTGCGCTATTGAGCGCGCTACGCCTGCACCGGCGTCGCGGCATCCTGCACGCGATGGAAGCGCAGCACCTGCTGCGCGGTGGACCGCCGGAGCCGTTCATAGGTGGCCTTGCAGGCGTCGAGATCGGCGGTCGCGGTGGTGGCGAGCTCATCGCGCATCAGGATGATCGACTTCACCGTCGGCCATGACAGGCCTGCGACCTTGGCGAGGATCATGACGCCCTCGGCGCGGCTTTCGATCATGATGCTCTCGGCGACCGCGACCGGCACGTTGGCCATGGCCGCAAGCGCCGCATTGGCCTCGTCGAACTTGCGCTGCTCGGTGAACTGCACGACGAGACGGTCGTCGAGCCGGCCCTCGGCATGCAGCGAGCGCACCAGCGCGTGCGCGATCTCGGTCTGGCTGGTCAGCGCCACCGCGCTCGATCGCGCCCGCCGGCCCGCCATGCGCACTGCCGAGGGGACCTCCTGCGCGAGCTTCGGATTTGCCGCCTCGAGCCGCGTGCGGACCGTGGCCGACGCCTTGGCGACCAGCTTCAGATAGAGGTGGCGCGGCAGATTGGGCCGCATGGCGAGGCAGGCGGCGAGGTTTTCGTCCAGCGCGGCGCGATCGACCAGCGTGTCGAAGCTGGCCTCCGAGACGTCGGCGCCGGGATTGCTGACGGTGCTGTGAACGACCTCGTCGTTGCCGCGCCTGAGCAGGATGTCGGTGACGGCGCGGCTGAGCACGCGCCGGAGCGAGATCGCGAGCAGATGCGCCTGGCTCTTGGTCTCGGCTGTGCGGATCAGCGCGGCCTCGTCGAGCCGGTCGGACTTCGACAGCACGGGACCTGCGACATCGATGGCGTCGTCATCGGCCAGCCGGTGCAGCGTCCGCGGCGGCGCCGACGCCAGCGGCGCCAGCCGCCGCGCGAGCAGGGCGCGGGCCGAGATCTCGATGTGCTCGACCAGGCATTCGAACACGTCGTCGAACAGCGCGACCTGATCATCGGCGAAGTCCGTCGCGCCGTCGACGAACAGGTCCGTTACCTTGCGCAGGGTCTCGACCCGCCGGGCCACGGTGCCGTGCGCGAGCGTGTCCTCGAGCTCGTCGAGCAGGCTTTCGTTCGGGGCGGGTTTCGGGGTCATGCCGGGATGGCGCAGGCGCTGGTGACGCGATTGCGGCCCTGCGCCTTCGAGTCGTAGAGCGCACGATCGGCCCGGGCGAGCAGCGAATCGGCGGTCTCGTCGCCGCGCGGGGTGGCCACGCCGGCCGAGAACGTGACCTGCAGGCCGGTCGAAAACGCGCTCCAGTCGAGGCCGGCGATGATCTGGCGCAATCGTTCGGCGAGCCGCGCCGCGGCGTCGGCCGGCGCGCCCGGCAGCACCAGCAGGAATTCCTCGCCGCCGTAGCGGCCGAAGCGGTCGCTGCCGCGAATGTTGGCGAAGATGGTGATGGCGAAGGTGCGCAGCACATCGTCGCCGGTCGGATGGCCATGCGTGTCGTTGATGCGTTTGAACCAGTCGAGATCGATCAGCACCACCGAGCAAGGCTGGCCGCCCTGCTGCGCCTGCGCCATCTCCTCGTCCAGCACATGCATGATCGAGTGCCGGTTCAGCGCGCCGGTGAGCTCGTCGAGCTCGGCCAGCTCCTCGATGCGGCGATAGGCTTCCTTGAGCTTCTGTCCGCGCTGGTACAGCGTCTCGCGCAGCGCGCTGGAGAAGATGCCGAGGAACATGCAGCAGGCGATGGTGAGCAGGAAGACCAGCAGCGTCGCGAGCCGCTCGAGGCCGCTGCCGTGCGGCATGCCGAGCGGCTTGTCGGTGAGCAGGAACAATCCGGCCAGGCCGATCGCGAGGAACGTCCAGCAGATCGCGCTCTGGCGCGGCGTCGCCCGCAGCGAAGCAAAGGCGACGACGATGTACAGCGTGCATAGGAACAGGATGCTGACTTCGGGCGCGATGTAGCAGAACGCGACCGTGAGCATCATGCTGGCGAGCGATTGCGGCACCACGAGGTAGTGGTCGCGGAAACGGTCGTTGAAACCGCTCTCCGACAGGACGGTCCACAGCGCGACGGTGAGAATGCCGATCGCTGCGTAGGCTGGCGCGATCGTGACCGGGACGGTTCCCGCCTGGGCGTAGATCAGCAGGATGACGGCATCGATCAGGTAGCATCCGGCGACCAGCGCCAGCATCTGCCGGCGCCGTCCGGCTCGACGCGCGCGCAGGTCGCTGGACGGAGACGGCTGCGCGTCCCCGGCCTCAGCGATATCAGGACTGGGAAAAGGCGGTGCCGTCGTGCCCATGTGCTCGCGATTCTTCGTCGTTGGCTTAATATCTACGTGGGAAAGCATTTAACTTTGGTATCTATGGGCATGGACGAAGAGGCCGCCGCCGTGGTGCTGCGACCGGGAATCTACGGCTTTCAGGGCGGGTAGTTGGCGGGAACGGGCGGAACATGGTAGGCGGGAACCCGCTGGTCGCGATCGACCTGGGCGCTGCAGCGAAATCTGCAAGTCTGTGCGCCAACTCACATTTCGGGACGTATCTTTCCGGTATTTTGAAGATTTTTGCGGTTGTGTTCGAACCGCGACGTCAATCCTCCAGACCAATCTTGCGAGACGGCCATTGAGCGTGACAGCAGCGGCGTCAGATGAAACCCTGATTGCCCGGATCGCTCAAGGCGACCGGCTCGCCATGCAGGTGCTGTACGGACGGCACCATGTCAGGGTGTACCGTTTCGGGCTCCGGCTCGTGCGGGACGAGCAGGTCGCGGAAGACCTCATCAGCGAGGTCTTTCTCGACGTGTGGCGTCAGGCCGGCAAGTTCGAAGGCCGTTCTGCCGTCTCCACCTGGCTCCTGGCGATCACGCGGTTCAAGGCCCTGTCGGCACTTCGGCGCCGGAAGGACGTTGAGCTGGAAGACGAGGCCGCGAACGCGATCGAGGATACGTCCGACGATCCGGAGGTCGCGGTCCAGAAGAAGAATACCGGCGAAGCCTTGCGCAAGTGCCTGACGGCGCTTTCGCCTGATCACCGGGAGATCGTCGATCTCGTCTACTACCACGAGAAGTCCGTGGAGGAGGTGGCCGAGATCGTCGGAATTCCGGAGAACACCGTCAAGACGCGCCTGTTCTATGCGCGCAAGAAATTGGCCGAACTCCTGAAAGCGGCCGGCATTGAGAGAGGCTGGCCATGATGGCTTTGAGCAAGATGCTGGAGCAAGAGCCCGGAGAGATCGAACTCCTGCTGCCGTGGTATGCCGCCGGCACGCTGAGCGCGCGCGACATGCGCAGGGTCGAGGAGGCTCTCGCCAGCGATGCCGATCTCGCCAGGCAGTATGCGGAAATCCAGAAGGAATATGCCGAGACCATCGCGCTGAACGAAAGCCTCGGCGCGCCGTCGATGCGTGCGATGCAGAAGCTGTTCGCGGCGATCGAGGCGGATCCGGTGCAGAAGCCTGCCGCGCCGCGCGGCTTCAGCGCGCGGCTGATGGATTTCTTCGACAGCCTGTCGCCGCGGACCTTGGCGTGGACCGTCAGCCTCGGCGCGCTTCTGGTGCTGGCGCAGGCCGGCGTGATCGGCGCCGTGCTGATGCGCTCGCAGAGCGCGACCTATCAGACCGCCTCGGTCCAGGACAAGACTGCCGCGCCCGAGCCCGCGAGCAAGCCGATGGCCGCGCCGCCGCCGAGCGCCGCTGCGCCGGCCCCGGCGGAGCGGGCGCCCGAGAGCATGACGCGGTCGCGGATGGCCGAAGCACCCGCGCCGCTGATCCGCGGCCTTGGACCGCAGGTCGCCGGATCGACCGCGCCCGCCTATGCGCTGGTGCGGTTCACGCCGGAGGCGCGCATGGCGGACATCTCGGCGCTGCTCGACAGCTACCAGGCCTCGATCGTCGAGGGCGCCAAGGGCGGCCTGTTCAAGCTGCAACTCGGCGACCGGCCGTTGTCGAAGGCCGAGGCCGACAGCCTGATCGGCCGTCTGGCGCGGGAGAAGATCGTCAGCCTCGCGGTGGCCGCGCAATAGGCCCGCGCCGTCCGAAATTCATTCGGAGGCTTCATGTCGTCGAGTTCGCCGCTACGCTTCGCCAGATCGGTTGCGATGCTGATCGTCGTCACAATGCCTGCTTTCGCAGGTGGCGACCTCAGTGCCCATGCCCAGGCGATGATGCGTTCGCCCACCATCAACATCCCGAGCCGGGTGCCGAGCATCAACCCGGGCACCGCGCTGCGCGCGCCGCCGCCGACCGGGATGGCGCCGCGCCCGGCCTTGCCCAATGCGCGATTTGCACCGAACCTGCAGGCGTCCTGCAACCCGGCGGATCGCAGCGTCTCGGGCGAATGTCTCGACCACCCGTCGGTGACGGGGGATGGGCAGGGTCGGCGAGCCCAGGGAAAATTGGACAAGGGCAGCTCCGCCAGGGTGACGCAGCGGCGCGAGCCGAAGGTTGCGGCCGCGGTCGATCTACGGACCATCGCCAACGAGATCGTCGCCGAAATCGATGACTCTCTCTCGACCGACCAGGCCGATGCGCTGGCGCGTCGCCATGGCCTGCAGCGCATCAGCTCGCAGCGCTTTCCGCTGATCGGCGCCACCATCGGTCTGTTCAGGATCACCGATCGCCGCTCGGTGCAGGCGGTCAGCCGTGCGCTCGCGGCAGATGCCAGGGTGCGTTCGGTGCAGCCGAACTATCGCTATACGCTGCAGCAGCAGAGCGCAGCACCCGTCGAGGGTGATCCGGCGCAATACGCGCTGGCGAAGCTGCGGCTGCCGGAAGCGCACAGGCTGGCCCAGGGCTCCAATGTCACCATCGCAGTGATCGATTCTGGGGTCGATCTCAGGCACCCGGAATTCGCCGACGCGTCGTTCGACGTGTTCGACGCGCTCGGCGGCGACGAGGGGCCGGATGTGCATGGCACCGGCATCGCCGGCGTGATCGTATCGCACAAGCGGTTGATGGGCAGCGCGCCCTATGCGCGGATCATCGCCATCCGTGCGTTCGGCGTCGGCAAGAAGGGCGGCGGGCCGGAGAGCAGCTCCTATGTAATCCTGAAGGCGCTGGACTACGCGGCCCTGCACGGCGCCCAGATCGTCAACATGAGCTTCGCCGGCCCGAAGGATGCGGTGATCGAGCGCGCGATCGCGGCCGTCGCTGCCAAGGGCGTCGTGATGGTCGCGGCCGCCGGCAATGCCGGCGCCAAGTCGCCGCCGCTCTATCCCGCGGGCAATCCAAACGTCATCGCCGTCAGCGCCACCGACGACAGGGACCAGCTGCTGCCGGCGTCGAACCGCGGCAACTACATCGCGCTGGCCGCGCCCGGCGCCGGGATATTCCTGCCGGCGCCCGACGGAAAATATCAGATCATCTCCGGCACCTCGTTTTCCGCGGCCTATGTCAGCGGGCTTGCGGCGCTGGTGCTGGAGCGCAATCCGGCGCTGAAGCCCGAGACGGTGCGGACCGTGCTGACGCGCACAGCGCGCGATCTCGGCACGCCCGGACGTGACGATCTGTTCGGAGCAGGGGAGGCGGATGCCCTCGCGGCGGTCCAGGCCGTGGTCTCGCCGCAGGATGCGCCTGCTGCTGCTGTGCCTTCCGCGGGGCTGCAAACGGAGCCCGCGGCGGCTCGCGAGCTGCGCCCGGCATCGGCCGCGGTGACAGAGGCATCTCCAGCCGGCGCCGCGCTCCGGCCCGCGCAGCAATGACGCCAACGTTTTCGTGAACGTTCCGAAATTCTCCCGCTCGCTTTGAACGTGCAGCGGGGCGGTCACGACAGAAAGCATGTGGGAGCGGTGATCCCCTCCCCAAGGCTATATACGGCGCGAGCGCCCATCCACCCCAAGCGCCCATATGGCTCGACCCGTCCGGTTGTCCCCCCGGACGGGTCTTTCATTTTGGGCGAGGTCGAAGCCCGGCAACGTCGACATCCGGCAGTGTCTCGCCCCCCGAGGGGAACATCTTTGGGTTATCTAGGGATGCCGTTGGTCGCGTTCGTGTTGCCGCGCCTGGCCAATGCCCGAAAAAACACGGACAAAATTTCCGCACGACTACGGTTTGGCCACCAAACAACATGGCATTAGCTAGACTTTGTTAACCTTTTCCACAAAATATTCACGTCACGTTGCGTTGATTCGTGCCGAGTGCGTCCGTCCCATTTTCTGCGGGCTCCCCTATGACACATCGACCGGACGTGGCTTGCAGCCGCGAACTGGCTGCGCGCTGGTGCGCGCTTGCCGAACGACGCCTCGACCATCTCACCGAGCTGTTCGATAGCGGCCGCTGGCGCCGCTACTACACCGAGCAGTCGTTTCTCGACGATCTCCGGCACGCCAAGGCTGCGGTGCAGACCTGGCAGGCCCTGTCCCGCGCCGAACCCGAGAGGGTGAGCATCGTGCCGAGTCAGAGGCCGGCCCCGGTGTTGGCCGCGCCACCGGCTCCCGTGCGCCTCGCCGAGCCGGAGCCGATCGCGCGCCACGTCCATCCGCACGAGCACCGGCCGATCGCTCTGCCGCGCTCGCTCGAAACCATCCTCGCGGCGTCCGAGATCATCGTCGAGTCCGAGGTCGAACTCGGCACAGAGGATCTGGAGCCCCATGAGGTTATCGAACCGGACCATGTCGCCGCAGACGACCTCGCCGCGGAACTGACCCTCGCGGCGCCGCGCATCGACATGTCGGCGCTAGAGCAGGCCTTGAGCATCGGCATCGAATCCGATGCGGAGTATGACGAGCCCGTTGTCGATCTCGACGCCATCGAGCGCCGCTATCCGGCGCTGGCGGTCGCGTACTAGTTTCTCATCGTGTGACGGCGTTGCCGTTGACGGTCAGCTGCGCAAAGCGCTGCGCGCCGTCCTGCGTCAGGTCCGAGGTGACCGGCTTGATGTGATCGAGCCCGATCACGGCGCCGCGCGGCGTGCCGGAGATCATGTTGTTGCTGACCATGGCCGTGCCCGCGCCTGGGACGACCGACACGCCGACGCCCGCCAGCGCATTGCGAATGACGTTGCCGGAGATCACGACGTCGCGCAGATAGCGGCCCCAGCCGGCGACGATGCCGTAGGACGGGGCGTTCTCGACCACGTTGCCGGTCACCGCGGAGTCCGCCTCGACATAGATGCCGATGCCGGCATCGTCGTCGGGTGCTGTGCCGATCGGCCGCTTCGGGATGAGGTTGCGGATGATGTTGCCCTGGACCACCGCGATGCGGCCGCCTTCGTTGAAGTTGCAGACGGAGACGCCGAAGGCGGCGCCGTCCACCGTATTGCCCGAAATCACGGCACCTTCGAACGCGAACTCGGAATAGAGCGCGACCTCGCGCACGTCGCTGACGCTGTTGCCGACGATCTGGATGTTGGAGGCCGAGTTGCCGCGCACCGCCGAGTAGTCGCAATTCCTGATGCGGTTGCCACTGATGATGACGTTGCCGGCGCGAAAGGCGTTGATGGCATTGCCGTACTGGCCCGAGCCGCCGGGGCCGGCCTTGATGTCCGCGATGAAGTTGTCGAGCACCATGGTGCCGTCGTCGCCGATCGCGGTGCGCAGGATCTCGATGCCGTTGTCGCGCGTGCCCTTGATGGTGTTGCGCGACACGATCAGGCCGAGGGCATCGAACGACACGATCGCGGTGACGGCGACGTCGGTCAGGACGTTGCCGCTGACATCGCCGGAGACCTGCTCGAGCCAGATGCCGCTGCCGCCGGAGCGCGTGACCTCGCAGTCCTGGACCCTGACATCGTTGCCGGCTGCAACGTGAAGCAGGCCGCGCCGCTGGGGCAGGGCGATGCCGCCGCCGTCGAGCGCGATGCCGCTGATACCGAGGCCATCGGCGCCTTCTGCCGAGAGCAGCGACGGGCCGCCGCCGGTGAACACGAGCTTCGTGGCGCCGCGGACGCCGACCAACTGGCTGCCTTTGGCGAGCCTGAGCATCGAGGTCCGGTAGGTGCCCGGCGGCAGCGCCAGCGGCGCCTGCGCCCGCGCCGCCTCGTCGATCGCGCGCTGCAGGGCACGGGTCTGGTCATCCGGGCTGTTGGGCTTGACGCCAAATTGGGTGGCGTCGCGGCCGAGCGTGGAGATCAGCGGGACAGCCTGCGCCGGTTCACTCGGCAGCGCCAGCACGGCGGCAGCGGCGGCCGCTGAAGTCCCGAGCAGGTTGCGGCGGTTGACGTCCATGATGTCAGGCTCGCGTTGGTCAGTTCTCGCTTGCCGAGATAACGCAAAAGCGCTCACGGCCGGCTTGGTCGGACGGTTGCAGCGGCTGTTTGTTGCGGGTAGGGTTAAATCTTTACGCTCGGCCTCGATGCCGCGCCAGCTTCACCAGCTCCATCAGCATGGCTTCGCCGGCATCGACCAGCGCGTCCAGCGTGATGCGGGGGCTGCCTTGTGGCAGTACCGTGCCGGAGCGCGGCAGCGGCGGGATGTGGATGAAGGCGGCGAGCCGCGGGCCGTCGGCGGCCCTGGTCGCCTCGATCGCGCGCCAGCTCAGATAGTTGCAAAGATAGCTGCCGGCATCGCGCGAAGCCCGCGCATCGATGCCGGTAGCGCGTGCCGCGCGCAGCAGTCGCGCCATGTGCGGGCCGAATAGCATCGGATGCGCGCCCGGGACGATCAGGCCCTTGCGCGCGACGTGGCGGTCGGCATCGGGAAAGGTGGTGGTGACCGCGTTGCGGGCACGGGTCTCGATCCGCAGATAGGATGTTCGTCCCGCGAGGCCGAACATCAACAGCGCATGCGGGCGCCGCTCGGCGATCAATGCGGGCAGCTCGCGATCGACGGTATCGTAGGTCACGTGAAAGATGTGGCTGGAGATGTCGACATCAGCCAGCGCCGGGCGCCGCAGCGCCGCGAGCCGTTTCACCAGCGGCATGGTCGGGTTGGACGGCGCGCCGGGAAACGGGCCGAATCCGGTGATCAGGAGGCGCAGCCGCTCGGTCAATTCAGCATCTCCGCAAGCTGCTCGGCGGCCAGCGCCGGCGCGACGCGGCCCTCGGCAACGTCGGTCTCCAGCTTCTTCACTTTCGTACGAATGGAGGGGTCGGTGCGCAGCCGGGCCATCAGGCGCTGCTCCAGCATGGTCCACATCCATTTCACCTGCTGGTCGCGGCGGCGCGCGGCGAACTCGCCGGACGCGACCATCGCCTTGCGATGATCGATCACCTTCTGCCACAGCTCGGCGATGCCCGTGCCTGATATCGCGGAGTAGGTGACGACCGGCGGATGCCAGTGCTCGGAGCGCGGGCTGAGCAGATGCAGCGCGCCGCGATAGTCGGCGGCGGTGATGTTGGCGCGCTTGATGTTGTCGCCATCGGCCTTGTTGATCGCGATCATGTCGGCGAGTTCGACCAGGCCTTTCTTGATGCCCTGCAGCTCGTCGCCGCCGCCGGGCAGCATCAGCGCAAGGAAAAAGTCGGTCATGTCGCAGACCGCGGTCTCGGACTGGCCGATGCCGACGGTCTCGACCAGGATCGCGTCGAAGCCCGCAGCCTCGCACAGCAGCATCGCCTCGCGCGTCTTGGCGGCGACGCCGCCGAGCGTGCCCGACGAGGGCGAGGGGCGGATGAAGGCGTGCTCGTGATGGGACAATCGCGCCATCCGCGTCTTGTCGCCGAGGATCGAACCGCCGGTGCGCGCCGAGGACGGGTCGACCGCGAGCACCGCGACCTTGTGGCCCTGTCCGATCAGGTACATGCCGAGCGCATCGATCGTGGTCGACTTGCCGACGCCGGGCGAGCCGGTGATGCCGACGCGGATCGCGTGCCCCGTCTGCGGCAGCAGCGCCTGCACCAGCTCGCGCGCGGCGGCCTGGTGGTCGGCACGGCGGCTCTCGACCAGCGTGATCGCGCGCGCCAGCGCGGCGCGGCTGCCGGCGCGGAGCGCATCGGCCAATGAGGTGGTGTCGGTGCCCCGCGAGATCATTCTACTTCAAGTCGGTGAGCTTGCCGCTGACGAACGTTTTCAAAGCCGGCAGTTCACTGGCTATGACATCCCAGACGACGGCGACGTCGGTGGTATGATAGGCATGCCGCAGCAGGTTTCCGAAGTCGATCATTTTCCGCCAGTGGATGGTCGGACTCTCGCTCTTGATGCTGTCTGGAATGCTACGGGAGGCCTCGCAAATGATCTCGAGCAGGCGCTCGGTTGCCAGGCGCAACAGGCGGTCAGAGCTGAAGGCCGCGAGATCGGCGCCGGCGACAAGCTGTTCGATTTCCGCAATGGCTTCGGCAATGTCCCGTAGCCGGTCTTCGACGGTCGGAGGCACCTCAAAACACCTCGATCAGGTCATCGGCAATTCGATCGGCGATCCGCCGCTTCAACAGCGCCCGTTGCGTGATCTGGACGCGCAGTCCGATGTCGTCCTCGATAAGGTGCTGCGCCTTGAAGTGATCGAACGCGGGAGGGAGTCCGGGGGGCGTGGTTTCCACGAGAACGTCGAGGTCGCTGTCAGGACGGGAGTCGCCGCGCGCACGCGAACCGAACAGCGACAGTCGCGTGATGCCGGCCTTTCGCAGGGCCGGCGCAAGGGCCTGCAGCCGGCCGATGATCGTCATGAGGCGAATGTCAGCGACGTCGTTCATGAGAACAGTCTAGCATATCCAGCCATCGGCTGCACGGCCGCCGGTTGGCTTCACTGGTCTTCCGCATCCCCCTTCGGCCTGGCGCCGCCGAAGATCGCCTGGCCCTCCGGTGACAGATACGGCTTCAGCGTCTCCCACGGCACGAAGGCGACGTACTGGCCTTCGGCGTAGGGGCCGACCGCGTAAGGCGGGTAGTGGAAGGTCAGGCCGGAGCTCTTCCCGGCCTCCGTGGAGGGAGCGAGCGTCACGGCGCCGATCTTGAGCAGCTTCGGCTCCAGCCCCTTGAACCATTCGGCGGTCGCGGTCTCCGTCGCGTCGCGCTTCTTTTTCTCGGCCTTCAGCGAGCTGACCACCGCATTCAGCATCGCCTTCATCGCAGGCCCATTGTCGGCGGTCTCGGTGAAGAACGGGCGGATGCTGATCGGCTTGGCCGCGGCCTTGTCCCAGAGGATGGTGTTGACGTCGCTGTTGGGATGCGCGGCGCGCGTGTCCATGTAGTCGTCTCGGAGGATGCTGACGTAGCGGTCGGCGACCACCGAGCGCACGGAATATTTGCGCTCGAACGACCACTTGCCGTCGCGGAACGTTTCCGGATCTTCCTTGCGCTCCTTGGCGGCGTCGGCGGCGTTCTTGTCGATCCATTTCTTGCCGTCGGCCAGGCAATAGGCCGCGAGCGGCGCATCAGCCTTGATCCGGGCATCGAGCGTCACGTTGGCCTCGACCGCCTTCGTGTTGATGCTGGCGTCCGGCTTGGGATCGGCGGCAAGGGCGGGTGCGAACGAAAACAGGCCAAGGATTGCAGCAACGCAAAGTGTCGAACGGGTCATGGCTATCAATATCCGATGGGTGAAGATGCGTATCGCCAGGGAATGCTGAGGTTCATCTGCAAAAACGTAGCGGCGCACGATCTGACGATCGTACGCCGGAGAGCTGCGCTCGCGGATTCGAAAAACTATTCCGCTGCCTGGCTGTGGCCGAGCCGCGCGTTGAGTTTGTGGATCAGTTCCTCGGCGGCGTCGGCGATCACGGTGCCCGGCGGGAAGATCGCTTCCGCGCCGGACTTGTACAGCGCGTCGTAATCCTGCGGCGGCACCACGCCGCCGACGATGATCATGATGTCCTCGCGGCCCTGCTTCTTGAGCGCGGCCTTGAGCTCCGGCACCGCGGTGAGATGCGCGGCGGCGAGCGACGACACGCCGAGAATGTGGACGTCGTTCTCGACGGCCTGCCGCGCCGCCTCGTCGGCGGTAGCGAACAGCGGCCCGATGTCGACGTCGAAGCCGACGTCGGCGAAAGCGGACGCGATCACCTTCTGGCCGCGGTCGTGGCCGTCCTGGCCGATCTTGGCGACGAGGATGCGCGGCCGGCGGCCTTCCGCCTCCTCGAACGCCTCGATCAGCGCCTGCAGCTTCTCGGCTTTGCCGGACATGGCGGCGATCTCCCGCTTGTAGACGCCGGTGATGGACTTGATCTCGGCGCGGTGGCGGCCGAACACCTTTTCCAGCGCGTCGGAGATCTCGCCGACGGTGGCCTTGGCGCGCGCGGCGTCGATCGCGAGCGCCAGCAGGTTGCCGTTGCCGTCGCCGGCCGAGCGCGTCAGCGCCGCCAGCGCCGCGTCGACCTCGGCCTGCTTGCGCTCGGACTTCAGCCGCGACAGCTTGTCGATCTGCAGCCGGCGCACGGTGGAATTGTCGACCTTGAGAACGTCGAGCGGCGGCTCGTCGGTCGGCTTGTACTTGTTGACGCCGATGACGGACTGGCGGCCGGTGTCGATCCGCGCCTGGGTCTTGGCCGAGGCCTCCTCGATGCGCAGCTTCGGCACGCCGGCCTCGATCGCCTTGGCCATGCCGCCGAGCTCCTCGATCTCCTGGATGTGGCCCCAGGCCTTCGCGGCGAGATCGCGGGTGAGGCGCTCGACATAGTACGAGCCGCCCCAGGGATCGATGATCCGGGTGGTGCCGCTCTCCTGCTGCAGGAACAATTGCGTGTTGCGGGCGATGCGCGCGGAGAAGTCGGTGGGCAGCGCCAGCGCCTCGTCGAGCGCGTTGGTGTGCAGCGACTGTGTGTGGCCTTGCGTGGCGGCCATCGCTTCGACCGCGGTGCGCACCACGTTGTTGTAGACGTCCTGCGCGGTCAGCGACCAGCCCGAGGTCTGGCTGTGCGTGCGCAGCGACAGCGAGCGCGTGTCCTTCGGATTGAACGGCTTCAGGAGCTTGGCCCACAGAAGCCGCGCGGCGCGGAGCTTGGCGACCTCCATGAAGAAGTTCATGCCGATCGCCCAGAAGAACGACAGCCGCGGCGCGAAGCGGTCGACGTCGAGCCCGGCCGCGATGCCGGCGCGCAGATATTCGACGCCGTCGGCGAGCGTGTAGGCGAGCTCGAGGTCCTGCGTCGCGCCGGCCTCCTGCATGTGATAGCCGGAGATCGAGATCGAGTTGAACTTCGGCATCCGCTGCGAGGTGAAGGCGAAGATATCGGAGATGATCCGCATCGAGGGCGAGGGCGGATAGATGTAGGTGTTGCGCACCATGAACTCTTTCAGAATGTCGTTCTGAATGGTGCCCGACAGCTTCTCCGGCGGCACGCCTTGTTCTTCGGCGGCGACGACGAACAGCGCGAGGATCGGCAGCACCGCGCCGTTCATGGTCATCGACACGCTCATCTGGTCGAGCGGAATGCCGGCGAACAAGGTGCGCATGTCGTAGATCGAGTCGATCGCGACGCCGGCCATGCCGACGTCGCCGCCGACGCGCGGATGATCGGAATCATAGCCGCGATGGGTGGCGAGATCGAACGCGACCGACAGGCCCTTCTGGCCGGCGGCGAGGTTGCGCCGGTAGAAGGCGTTGGAATCCTCCGCCGTGGAGAAGCCGGCATATTGCCGGACGGTCCAGGGTTGGTTGACATACATCGTGGGGTAGGGACCGCGCAGATAGGGCGCAATGCCGGGCCAGGTGTCGAGGAAGTCGATGCCGGCGAGATCGGCCTCGCCATAGGCCGGTTTCACCGGAATGCCTTCCGGCGTCAGCCACGGCTCGGCGGCCCCCGCGGGCGCGGGGGCTGCGATGGGTTCGAATGCGATGGCGCTGAAATCAGGAATGCGGCTCATGGCCTCGTGTCCTCATCGCTTAATCATGATCCGGATGCTGATGGCTGACGACACCAGCCATCTTCTCCGGTCCGTAGTTCTGCTGCGTGGTCTGGCTCGGCAGGTTGGCGATCGCGACCACCCAGCCGAGCCGCGACTCCGAGCCATATTGCCGCGTCGGCACCACCCGGTCCGGCCGGTCGAAGGTCCCGGTCATGATCTCGATGCGCGGTCCGTCGATACGGCGAAAGCTCAGGGGCGTGCCGCATTGGCTGCAGAAGTCGCGCATCGCGATCGAGGAGGAATGGAACGCGGCCGGCTGACCGCGGGTCCAGGCGAAGCTCTCATTGTTGATTTCAGCGAACGACGCGAACGGCGCGCCCGAAGCCTTCTGGCACATCCGACAATGGCAGATGCTGACCTTGCTCGGCGCCGACATCAGCGCGTAGCGGATCGCGCCGCATTGGCAGCCGCCGGTGAGGACGGGTTTGCTTTCGTCGGTCATGCTGACTCCAGATGCGCGTAGGCGTCCGCGAGCGTCTTCAATGCGTCGCCGCCGGCAAAGACGAAGCTGCCGATGCCGGCCTCGCGCAGCGCAGCTTCCTGTTCGCCGCCGCGGCCTGCCAGATAGATATGTCGCGCGCCGGCGGCCTGAAGGGCCTTGGCAGCGGGAACCGCGGCGTCGGCATAGACCTTGTCGGACGAGCAAAGGCAGGCGATCGCGGCGCCGGAGGCGCGGTAGGCATCTGCGAGCGCGGCCGGATCGGCGCCGCCCTGGCCGTCGATCGCGGCGATACCGCCGGCCTCGAAGAAGCTGCGGGCGAAGGTGGCGCGCGCGGTGAAGTCGGCGGCGGTGCCGAGATTGGCGAGGAACACCGAGGGGCGCTGTCCCTGGCGCTCCAACAGCGCGTCCGAGCGATCACGCAGCTTCTCGAAACCGTCCGCGAGACGGATCGGCGCGAGCGCGGCGAAGGTGAGCGAAGCCTTGTCGATCGGTTGCGGCGCCACCGGTGCGAGCGCTTCGACCGCGACCGCGGCCTCGTTGAGATTTGGAAACTCGCTGGCGCCGGTCAGCACGTCGCGGCGCCTCGCGATGTTGGCATCCCGCACCGCCTTGACCGCGGCGACCTTGGACTGGATCAGCCCGGTCTGCAGAGCCGCGCCCACGCCGCCGGCCTTCTCGATCTCCTGGAACAGGGCCCAGGCGGCGCTGCACAGCTCGCTGGTCAGCGCCTCGACGCCGCCGGCGCCGGCGGCCGGATCGGCGACGCGGGCGAGATTGCTTTCCTCCAGCAGCACCAGTTGCGTGTTGCGGGCGACGCGGCGCGCGAACGCGTCGGGCAGGCCGAGCGCGGTCGTATGCGGCAGCACCGTCACGGCGTTGGCGCCGCCGAGCCCGGCCGCAAACACGGCGATGGTGGCGCGCAGCATGTTCACGTAAGGATCGCGCCGGGTGAGCATGCGCCACGCCGTCTCGCCCGAGATGAAGAGCGGCTTCGGTGCCAGCCCGCACGCCTCCTCGACGCGTGCCCACAGCCGGCGCAGGCTGCGGAATTTCGCCAGCGTGAGGAACTGATCGGTGTCGGCGGCGAGCCGGCCATAGATCATGCCGCGCGCGGTCTCGAGCGCGATGCCTTCGGCTTCGAGCGCCCGCAGATAGGCGACACCAGAGGCGAGCACGAAGGCGAGCTCCTGCGCCTCCGATCCGCCGGCGACGTGCACGACGCGGCCGTCGGCGGCGAAGAACGGGCCTTTGAAGCCGGCCTCGTGCAGCTGCCTGACCAGCGCGCCCGAATTGCCGCCGAGCGTCGATGCGTCATGCGTGCTTGCGCCGCGAACAGCGGCGTCCCCGATCGGATCGAGGCCGAACCGGATGTCGCAGGCCGCGGCCGTGATGCCGCGCTGCTTGACGATATCGGCGACAAGCGAGGCGGGCGAGAGCGAGTCACCGAGCTGCAATTCGATTGCAATCGCAGCATCGAGATGCACGCCGTCGAGCGCGCGCGCCACCGCGTCGGCGTTGGCGGCGAGGCCAAAGCCATGCGCGGCATTCGAGCCGGCAAACACCAGCGACAAACCGGTCGCGCCGTTCTCGAGGTCGATCAGCGCCTGCGCATTGGCCTTGGCCGGATCGGGATGATCGATGCGCTGCATGATCTGCCATGGCGACGATGGTGCGCGGCCCGCGACCGGCGCGGCATGCTTGGCGCGCGGATAGATCGGCTGGATTTCGAGCCCGTCATAGGTCTTGCCGACCAGCTTCTCGAAGGCCGCACCCTTCAGCACGCCATCGACCAGCTTGCGCCAGTCCGCCTCGCCGGCCGGAGCGAAATCGGCAGCCAGTCGCAGATCGTCGGTCTCGGTCGTCATGTCGGTACGCGTCTCCCGGGGCGTCTGTTATCGCGATTGTTGTGGCGCAAAATGCCACGTCAGGGCGGCCAAGCCAAACGGTTGTTTGGCCGGAGATGTCAGCTATTCGGCTGACGGCAGCGGCCGGATTCCGTCGCGCGAAACGGCGAGCACGGCCTCGTCGACGCGGCGCCCGGCAATCCGTCGCGCCGGCACGATCTCGGACAACGGCACCAGCACGAAGCCGCGTTCGAACAGCCGGGGGTGCGGCAGCGTCAGATCGGGCGTGTCGACCGCGATGTCGTCATAGGCGATCAGATCCAGGTCGAGCGTCCGCGGGCCCCAACGCGTCTCTTGCGTGCGATCGCGGCCGAACATGCGTTCGACCGCGTGCAGAGCGCTGAGCAGCCGCCGTGGGGGCATCGCGGTTGCGATCTCGATGCAGGCATTGATGAAGGTCGGCTGCTGCTCCTCGCCCCAAGGCGGCGTGGTGTAGTCGGACGACCGCGCAACGAGCGCAGCCGAGGCACGCGCGCAGATCTCCGGAATGGCGCGCCGGAACGTCGCCCTGACGTCGCCGACATTGCCGCCGAGAGCGATCAGCGCGCTCGCCATCGGGGTTACGGATGCCGGGAGCGCGTCAGCACCACGCCGACATCCTCGAAGATGGCGGCGATCGGCGCATGCGGCTTGTGCACGGTCACTTTGACGGCGCGGATGCGGGCGAAGGTCGACAGGATCGCATCGGCGACCGCGCCGGCCGCGCGTTCGAGCAGGCGGTAGTTGGTGTCCTTGAACGCCGCCGTCGCCGTCTCCACCACGTCGGAATAAGACACGGTGTCGGCGAGGCGGTCGCTGCGCGAGGAGTCCGACAGATCGGTGTAGAGTTCGAGGTCGATGACGAAGCGCTGGCCGACCTCGCTCTCATGCTCCATCACGCCATGACGCGCGTGGATGAGAACGCCCTTGATGAAGATCGTATCGGTCATCGCAGTGCCTCGATTGCCGCGGCCACGCGCACGGCCTGAACCGTCTCGGCGACGTCATGCGCCCGGATGATTGCAGCACCGCGCCGAGCCGCAATCAGATGCGCCGCGATCGAGCCGCCAAGCCGCTCCTGCGGCTCCGACGCCACCACGGTGCTGATGAAACGTTTTCGCGATGCGCCGACCAGCAGCGGCAGCCCGAAGCATGCGAATGCATCGAGCCGGGCCAGCGCCGTCATGCTCTGCTGCGGCGTCTTGCCGAAGCCGATACCGGGATCGAGCACGATGTTCCCAATGGGGATGCCGGCCTTGGCCGCGATGTCCAGCGAGCGCGTGAAGAAGCCCAGCATGTCTTCGATGATGTCGATCTCCGGATCGACGGCAGCACGGTTGTGCATCACCACGACCGGCGCGCCATGCGCGGCGACGACCGTGGCCATCGCGGGATCGCGCTGCAGGCCCCACACATCATTGGCGATCGCGGCACCATGGTCCAGCGCGTAACCTGCAACTTGAGATTTCATGCTGTCGATCGACACGGGCACGCCGAGTGCGACGATCGCAGGCAGGATCGGTCGCAGGCGCGCCAGTTCCTCCTCGGCCGTGACCGGCACCGCGCCCTTGTAGGGGCGGGTCGACTCGGCGCCGATGTCGATGATGTCGGCGCCGGCCGCGATCATGCGCTCGGCCTGCGCGATCGCCCGTTCCGGCGCATCGAAACGGCCGCCGTCCGAGAACGAATCCGGTGTGACGTTGAGAATGCCCATCACCGCCGGGAATGGACGCGAAAGCCACGGCCGCAGCAGCGGGTGGCTCGACGCGAGGTCCGGGGCGGAGTGCGGCGAAATGGCGCTCATGGGCGCCGCTTTGCGCGGTTGGCACCGTCAAGTCAAGGTGTCGCACTGCACAAGCGCGGTCAATCCAGAGCCGATCAATAGCTGATCTTCGGCTCCAGCCGCCGCGCCTTTTCGATGAGCTGGCCGACCGACCTCTCCGACGGCAGGATGCGAACCAGCTTCCGCCGGGTGTTCACTTCCTTGATGTTCTGCGCCAGCCGGGCCGGATTGCGGTGCGCCAGCTCGCGCACGGTGGTCACGCCGGCTGCGCGGACGAGGCAGACCTTGGCCTTGCCCATGCCGGGAATGCGCATGTAATCGGCGGCGTTTGCCCAATCGAGCAGTTGCTGCTCGCTGATGCCGGTCTTGGCGGCCAGCGCCTTGCGCCCTTTCACGGTCCGGGCGGCTTCGAGAAATGCGTCGGTGGTCCGGATGCCCAAAGCTTTCAGCTTGGCGGCATAGAAGGTCGTCATGCCTTCGAGTTCGGTGATCGGATATGTCATGATACTCGGCGCGCGCGAAGGTGCTTCAGATGATCTGGCCCAGGCGGTCGGGCTTGGGGCAACCGGCTCAGGCCGGGTGTGCCTGTCGCGATCGTGCCAACTGATCGGCTTCGATTTGGTCGCGGCCGAACGCAAAAAGTTCACCGGCTGACGGCTGCTGCCCCTGCCGTCGCCATCCAATATCGCTGAGGAGGTCAGGCCCGATGCCGATGATTTCAGCCACGACTTTACTGATGCCGGCCGTTCTGGCCAGCGGCTCAATCAACTCGCTCATGTGAACCCCGTCTCATCCGGTCCCCCACGACCGGACGTCCTCTCGCTGAATTCATCTTGATCGGACGATCCGTGAATTACAAGCGAGGAGCCGGCTTGGTGCGCGAATCGATTCGCGATCGACGATGAACTGTTGCAGCGATGCAAGACCGGATGTTGAATCTACGTACCAAACGTGCGCATCGCGCGGCACCAATGCTAAGAAAAGTGCGTGCCGTGCGAAGAGGTGAGGCACCCTGACGCTGGTTCCAGCTCGCGAAACTCAACTATGTTATCGTACGCGATGCTCCGCACCACGTGTGATGCGAAACATTCTCTCTCGAAAGATGGATCATCATGGCACCATCCGGAAAACCCCTGGCTGATACCGACGACAAGATCTTCGTGGGTGCCGGCGAGCAGCCGGCCTGGTTGACACTTGCGCTTGCCAATCGTCATGGACTGGTCACCGGCGCGACCGGCACCGGCAAGACGGTCTCGCTGCAGGTGATGGCCGAAGGTTTTGCCCGTGCCGGTGTTCCGGTCTTCGCCTCCGATATCAAAGGTGATCTCTCGGGCATTTCGCAAACCGGCGAAGCGAAGGACTTCATCCTCAAGCGCGCCACCGAGCTCGGCCTCACCTATCAACCCGATCAGTTCTCGACGGTATTTTGGGATGTGTTCGGCGAGCAGGGGCATCCGGTGCGCGCCACCGTCACCGAGATGGGACCGCTGCTGCTGGCGCGGATGCTCGACCTGAACGACGTTCAGGAAGGTGTTCTCAACGTCGCGTTCCGCGTGGCCGACGAGAACGGCCTCGCCCTGATCGACATGAAGGATCTGCGCGCGCTGCTCGACGCCATCATTCCGGACGCCAAGAAGGGCGCGGATGCGGACGCCGACCCGCTGGCGCCGATCCGGAAGGCGGCGCAGTCGTTCGGCAATGTCACGCGCGCGACCGTCGGCACGATCCAGCGGCAGTTGCTCGTGCTCGAGAACCAGGGCGGCACGAAGTTCTTCGGCGAGCCGGCGCTGGCGCTCACCGACTTCATGAAGACCGACCGCGACGGCCGCGGCATGATCAACATCCTCGTCGCCGACAGGCTGCTGCAGAACCCGCGGCTCTACGCGACGTTCCTGCTGTGGATGCTGTCGGAGCTGTTCGAGGAGCTGCCGGAGGTCGGCGACGTCGCCAAGCCGAAGCTCGTCTTCTTCTTCGACGAGGCGCATCTGCTGTTCAACGATGCGCCCAAGGCGCTGATGGACAAGATCGAGCAGGTGGTGCGTCTGATCCGTTCCAAGGGGGTCGGCGTCTATTTCGTCACGCAGAATCCGCTCGACGTTCCCGATCGCGTGCTCGGTCAATTGGGCAACCGCGTGCAGCATGCGCTGCGCGCTTTCACGCCGCGCGATCAGAAGGCCGTCGCTGCCGCCGCCGATACGTTCCGTCCCAACCCCAAGCTCGACACCGCCAAGGTGATCACCGAGCTCGGCAAGGGCGAGGCGCTGGTGTCGTTCCTGGAGGGCAATGGCACGCCGGCGATGGTGGAGCGCGTCCTGATCCGGCCGCCGTCGGCGCGCATCGGATCGGTCACGCCGGAGGAACGCAAGGCGGTCATCGCTGCAAGCCCGGTCAAGGGCAAATACGACACCGCGATCGACGCCGAGTCCGCCTACGAGCTGCTGCAGAAGCGGATTAGCGGAACCGCCGTGACGACGGATGCCTCCTCCGGCGGCGTGCTCGGCAAGATCAGCGACATCGCCGCCACGATCTTCGGCACGAATGTCAAGCGCGGCCAGCTCTCGACCACGCAGGTGATCGCGCGCAACGTCGCGCGCTCGGTCACGGACAAGGTGGTCGGCGGCATCGCGGCCGATCTCGGCAAGCAGGTCGGCGGCTCGCTGGGCGGCTCGATCGGCCGTTCTCTCGTGCGGGGCGCGCTTGGTGGACTGCTGCGGCGTTGACAGGGCGCCTTGTTCCCGGCCGGCGTGATGGCCTTGTCATGTCCTCTGCGCCGACTGCGGCGCAGGCGGCATCTTCTGCCTTTGCATGAGGCTGGCCCGGACCGCGCAACGGAGCTACAAGCGGGCCAATAGCCGTTACATGCGAAGGATCCGGTGGCCATGGCCAATGCGCAGCTTCAATCCGTTCTCGATCACATCGATGCCGACTTCGACAACAGCCTGGAACGGCTGTTTGCGCTGATCCGCATCAAGTCGATCTCGGCCGATCCGGTCTTTGCTGACGATTGCAGGGTGGCGGCCGATCACCTCGCCAAGGATCTCGCGACGCTCGGCTTTGCGACCGAGGTGCGCCCGACCGCTGGCCATCCGGCCGTGGTCGGCAAGAGCAACGGTCATGGCGCCGCCAAGCCGCATGTCCTGTTCTATGGTCATTACGACGTGCAGCCGGTCGATCCGCTCGACCTGTGGCACCGGCCGCCGTTCGAGCCTGTGGTCGCCGATCACGCCGACGGCCGCAAGATCATCGTCGCGCGCGGCGCCGAGGACGACAAGGGCCAACTGATGACCTTCGTCGAGGCCTGTCGCGCCTGGAAGAAGGTGACGGGGGCGCTGCCGCTCGACATCACCATGCTGATCGAAGGCGAGGAGGAGGTCGGCTCCAAGAACTTCGTGCCGTTCCTCGAGGCCAACAAGGACGAGTTCAAGGCCGATTTCGCGCTGGTCTGCGACACCGGCATGTGGGACCCGAACACGCCGGCGATCACGACCTCGTTGCGCGGCCTGCTCTATGAGGAGATCAAGATCAAGGCCGCCAATCGCGACCTGCATTCCGGCGTGTTCGGCGGCGGCGCGCGCAATCCGATCCGCGTGCTGACCGAAGTGCTTGGCGGCCTGTTCGACGCCGACGGCCGCATCACCATTCCCGGCTTCTATGATGGCGTGAAGGACGTTCCGCCTGAGGTGCTGGAGCAGTGGAAGAAGCTGAACCTGACGCCCGAGAGCTTTCTCAAGCCGATCGGCCTGTCGATTCCCGCCGGCGAGAAGGATCGTCTGCTGATCGAGCAGATCTCGTCGCGACCGACCTGCGACATCAACGGCATCTGGGGCGGCTATATCGGCGAGGGCTCCAAGACCGTGATCCCGTCGCTGGCGCATGCGAAGGTCTCGTTCCGCCTCGTCGAGGGCCAGGACCCGCTGAAGATCCGCAAGGCGTTCCGCGACTACGTCTCGGCGCGCATTCCCGGCGACTGCTCGGTCGAGTTCGGCGATCATTCGGCGGGCGCCGCGATCGCGCTCGACTGGACCATGAAGCCGCTGGCGGCTGCCAAGCAGGCGCTCACCGAGGAGTGGGGCAAGGAGACCATCCTGATGGGCTCGGGCGCCTCGATCCCGATTGTCACCGATTTCAAGAAGACGCTCGGTCTCGATTCACTGCTGGTCGGCTTCGGTCTCGACGATGACAACATCCATTCACCGAATGAGAAGTACGACCTGAAGAGCTACCACAAGGGCATCCGCTCCTGGGCCCGCATCCTCGCTGCGCTCGCGGAGATGCCGCAGTAGGTAGGCGCTCATCCGGGCTGCGATGCGCTGGTCGTTTGCACCAGGCGCAACTCACGCAGCGCTGGCGACCGAGCTCGCGGTCGGGTCGCTGCCGGCGATCTTGCGCAGCGCTGCGAGATTGGCCTCGGCTGAGGCCAGCCGCCAGCATGATTTGCCGCTCGACTTCGCTTCATACAATGCGGCGTCCGCCGCGAACAGCAGGGCTTCCGGATCGGTGCCGTGCTCGGGCGCGACGGCGATGCCGATGCTGCTGCCGATCTGGACATGCGCGCCGCCCGGCAAGGCCATCGGCGCGGTCATCACCTCGATGATGCGCTCGCCGAGCGCCAGCGCGTGGTCGATCGCCGGATCACCGGCGAGCACGACGAATTCGTCGCCGCCGATCCGGGCGATGACGTCGTCGGGAGCGGCGGTCTGCCGCAGCGTCCGGCCGACGATCTTCAGCAGCTCATCGCCTGCGGCATGACCGAAGGTGTCGTTGACCGGCTTGAAGCCATCGAGGTCGAGATACAGGACGGCAAAGCTGCGATCGCCGCCGGCGTTGAGCCTGCTCTGCAGCGCATCGATCAGGCCGGCGCGATTGGACAGACCCGTGAGCGGATCGAGCCGCGCCCGCTCGTCGCTCTCGCGTTTGGCCTGCATCACCGCCACCAGCATCCTGTTGAGCCGGAACGCCGCGCCGGTCATGGCGAGGAAGTAGACCGGCATCTGCAGATACATCGCGAACAACAGCGGCTCATGCGACGTCGCGACGCCGGGGATCACGGGGCCGATGCTGAACAGGATCATCGTGCCGACGAGGCGCGGCGCGCTGAAATTGCGAAAGCAGATGCCGCCCACCATGGCGGCCGAGGAGATGCAGGTCAATGACGCGGCCACCCAGTCGCCGGACGCGAGGCTGATGCCGACGCCGAAGCCGACGCTGGCGCTCCAGGCCACCGACAGCAGGATGTGGATGTCGGTCGGCGTCGCCAGCCGCTCGCGCGCGCGGCGGTAGGCGATCATCATCACGACCAGCCGCGACAGGCAGACCGCGACCTCGAGCACGAACCAGGTGATGAACAGCGGGCTCGGCGTGCGCAGCGCAAGCGCAGCAGCAACGGCGACGGTGTTGATGGCGCCGCCGGCGAACACCGACCAGCAGCCGTAGAGCTCGCCGGTCAATGCGCCGCGGATATCTGATGACACCGGATATCCCGGGTCGGCCAGCCAGCGCGTCACGCGCCAGCGTGGCAAACTGAACGACAAACCATCACCCCGCATTTCAATACCTCCGCGGGGTTGCACTAACCGCGAGGGCACTTAACACGCGTTTATGGAGGTATCGGCGTCTCGCTGCATGCTTGATGCACGGTAAAAATTTACTCCACGTGGTATGCGCAGCTAACAGCGAACTGAAGTTGAATTCTCAGCCCGAGGTCCGCGCACGCGCGCGTTCTTCGGCGACCGGCGCGACCTCCACTGTCGCATTGCCGAGCGCGCGGTCGCGCTCGAACACGAGACGGACGCGCTGTCCGACCGGCGTGAGGCCGATTAGGTTGCGCACCTGCGTGGCGCTGCGCACCGGCATGTCGTTCGCCTTCACGATGATGTCGCCCTTGCGCAGCCCCGCGCGTTCGGCCGGGGAGCCCACGGTGACGTCGGCGACGCGCGCGCCTTGAATGCGGCCATCGGCCGGCGCGTCGAGGTCGAGCAGGGTCACGCCGATGCGGCCGCGATCGACGCGGCCGTTCGCGACGAGCTGCTCCATCACCCGTCGCGCCATGTTGATCGGCACCGCGAAGCCGATGCCGACATTGCCTCCGCCGGGCGAGATGATCGCGGTGTTGATACCGACCAGCTCGCCGCGCAGATTGATCAGCGCGCCGCCGGAATTGCCGGGATTGATCGCCGCGTCGGTCTGGATGAAATCCTCGTAGCCCTGCTTGCCCAGGCCCGTGCGTCCGAGCGCGCTGACGAGGCCGGAGGTGACCGTCTGGCCGAGGCCGAACGGGTTGCCGACCGCGATCACGAAGTCGCCGACCTCGAGCGCGTCGCTGTCGCCGAGTGCGATGGCCCTGAGCTCGATCGGGTCCCTGATCTGCAGCAGCGCGATGTCGGTGGCGGGATCGCGCCCGACCAGGCGGGCGGCGAATTGGCGGCCATCCTTGGTGCGGATCTGCGCTGTCGTGACGTGCTCGACGACGTGATTGGCGGTCATCACGTAGCCGCGCTGCGCATCGACGATAACGCCCGAGCCGGTGGCGCTGATCTGCTTCTCGACCTGCTTGGGGACGTCGAAGAACTCGCGGAACAGCGGGTCCTGGTAGAGCGGGTTGTCCTGGCGGACCTTGCCTTCGACCGAGATGTTGACGACGGCGGGCGTCACCTCCTTGACCAGCGGGGCCAATGTCGGCACCCGGCCGAGCTTGAGATCGGGAATTTGGGCCAAGGCAGGCCCGGTCATCAGGCAAAACAGAATGGCAGGCGCCAGGACGGCCCGGAGAAAAGGCGGAAGCTGCATCGTGATCCCCAACAAGTGCGATCAAGATTTTTTGGCGACGACAGAGCTGGGAAAGCGGCCGGCCCGGTTCAAGAGCCGGGCTGGCAATCGTTCCCCGAGAGTGCCAAAAAATTTGCGTGACCCTCTTGAACGAAAAGTTCGGCTTTCCTAGGTCGTTGCTCGCTCGGGGGCCTGATGGGACCCGAGGCTTGTGACATCGCTGATCTGTGAAGGAGGATGTGCATGCAATTCTGCCCATTGCACGACCGCGTGCTCGTGCGCCGTATCGATGCCGAGGAGAAGACCAAGGGCGGCATCATCATTCCCGACACCGCCAAGGAGAAGCCGCAGGAGGGCGAGATCGTCGCCGCGGGGCCAGGCGCGCGGAATGAGCAGGGGCAGCTGGTGCCGCTAAACGTCAAGGCCGGCGACCGGGTGCTGTTCGCGAAGTGGTCGGGCACCGAGGTCAACATCGACGGCAAGGATCTCCTGATCATGAAGGAGAGCGATCTGCTCGGCATCATCGAAGCTCCCGTGGCGGCGAAGAAGGCCGCCTGATCCCTCAACTGACAGTCATCGAAGGAAAGGAGACGACGAACATGGCTGCCAAGGACGTGAAGTTTTCCACCGATGCGCGCGACCGCATGCTGCGCGGCGTCGACATCCTCGCCAATGCCGTGAAGGTCACGCTCGGCCCCAAGGGCCGCAATGTCGTGATCGAGAAATCGTTCGGCGCGCCGCGCATCACCAAGGACGGCGTCACGGTCGCCAAGGAGATCGAGCTGGAGGACAAGTTCGAGAACATGGGCGCGCAGATGGTGCGCGAGGTGGCCTCGAAGACCGCCGATCTCGCCGGCGACGGCACCACGACCGCCACCGTGCTCGCCCAGGCCATCGTGAAGGAGGGCGCCAAGTCGGTGGCCGCCGGCATGAACCCGATGGATCTCAAGCGCGGCATTGATCTCGCCGTCGACGCGATCGTCGCGGACCTCAAGGCGCACGCCAGGAAGATCACCAGCAACGACGAGATCGCCCAGGTCGGCACCATCTCGGCCAATGGCGACAATGAGATCGGGCGTTTCCTCGCCGAGGCCATGCAGAAGGTCGGCAACGAGGGCGTGATCACGGTCGAGGAGGCCAAGAGCCTCGATACCGAGCTGGAAGTGGTCGAGGGCATGCAGTTCGACCGCGGCTATGTCTCGCCGTACTTCGTCACCAACTCCGAGAAGATGCGGGTCGAGCTCGAGGATCCCTACATCCTGATCCACGAGAAGAAGCTGTCGGGCTTGCAGACCATGCTGCCGCTGCTCGAGGCCGTGGTGCAGTCGGGCAAGCCGCTGCTGATCGTGGCTGAAGACGTCGAGGGTGAGGCGCTGGCGACCCTGGTCGTCAACAAGCTGCGTGGCGGCCTGAAGATCGCGGCCGTCAAGGCGCCGGGCTTCGGCGATCGCCGCAAGGCGATGCTGGAGGACATCGCGATCCTCACCGGCGGCACGACCATCTCCGAGGATCTCGGCATCAAGCTGGAGAACGTGACCCTGTCGATGCTCGGCCGCGCCAAGAAGGTCGTGATCGACAAGGAGAACACCACCATCGTCGACGGCGCCGGCAAGAAGGCCGACATCGAGGCCCGCGCGCAGCAGATCAAGCTGCAGATCGAGGAGACCACCTCCGACTACGACCGCGAGAAGCTGCAGGAGCGGCTGGCCAAGCTCGCCGGCGGCGTCGCGGTGATCCGGGTCGGCGGCGCCACCGAGGTCGAGGTCAAGGAGCGCAAGGACCGCGTCGACGATGCGCTGCACGCCACCCGCGCCGCGGTGGAGGAGGGCATCCTGCCCGGCGGCGGCGTGGCGCTGCTGCGCGCCACCAAGGTGCTCGACGGCGTCAAGACCGCCAATGCCGACCAGAAGGCCGGCGTCGACATCGTCCGCCGCGCCATCCAGGTGCCGGTGCGGCAGATCGTGCAGAACGCCGGGGAGGACGGCTCGCTGGTGGTCGGCAAGCTCCTGGAGAAGGATGCCTATGGTTGGGGCTTCAACGCCGCGACCGGCGAGTACCAGGATCTGGTGCAGGCCGGCGTGATCGACCCGGCCAAGGTGGTCCGTACCGCGTTGCAGGACGCGGCCTCGGTCGCCTCGCTGCTGATCACCACCGAGGCGCTGGTGGCGGACAAGCCGAAGAAGGCCGACGCCACCGCGGCCGCGCCGTCGATGGACTTCTGATCCGATGCAGCCGGGGGCGGCTGGCCGCAGCCACCCCCGGCTCCCCGAAAGAAATATCGACAAACAACTGATCGCTGCCCCGTGAGGTCGTGGATCGGCCACAACGCGCAGCTATCAATCAGGCCAACGACCGCAATCCGTCCACAACCGGCCACAATTGCATTCGGTGAGCCGGCTGAGAACGGACCGACGGTCGACGGGAGGTGTGGTTGAGCGCTGTCGCGCCGCCCGGTCTCATCAGCAGCGCGAGCTCGCAGGCCCGATCATGCCAGCCTGGCAATACGATCATCCGCCGCCCAACCCGACCTCCGTCATGAGCATGGGCGATCCCCGTCGCTTGACGCGGTTTCTGATCGAGAGCGAACAGCGCGTGGTGGCGCACTGCCAGGCCGTGTTGTCGCGCGGCGACATCGATCAGCGCGAGCGCGACCGACTGGTCAGCGTGCTCCGCGAGGCGACGATGCGGCTGCAGCGGCTGTCCGCCGTCGCCGCCTGACGGATGTTGCGCCGCGAAAAAGGCTGCGACAAAAAATTCGATCTTCCCCTCTTGAAATGGATATCGGTTGTTCTAATTCGTCTGCTGCCGCCTCGGCGGCGCCGGGTGCCATCAGGGCCCGGTCGAAATCTGGGCGCTGACCGGTTGTCTGGTACTCAGTAGTCTGTTGGTACCAATTCTCTTGGTACTCGGACATCTCCGGGACTTTGAAGTCCGCATCGGCTCGGCGCTCCTTCGTATCCATCTTGCTCTCAGGAGGACTTGGCTATGAGGACCTACGACTTCTCTCCGCTGTGGCGTTCGACCATCGGTTTCGACCGTCTGTTCGATCTGCTCGACGAGACCCAGCGCGCGGTCGAGGACAACTATCCCCCGTACAACATCGAGCGGCTCGGCGACGACCGCTACCAGATTTCGCTGGCGCTGGCGGGGTTCGCGCCGGACGAGCTGTCGATCACCGCCGAGCACAACGTGCTCACGGTGGAAGGACGCAAGGGCGACAAGGAGACCCGCGAATATCTCTATCAAGGCATCTCGTCGCGGCCGTTCAAGCGGCAGTTCAATCTCGCCGACTACGTGCAGGTGACCAACGCGGCGTTCGACAACGGCCTGCTGCGGATCGAGCTCGTGCGCGAGATCCCCGAGGCGATGAAGCCGCGCCGCATCGCCATCGGTACAGTGCCGGTCGAGAAGATCGCGCAGCAGAAGGCGGCCTGACGCCTTGTTCGAGTTGCGGCGCGGGCGGCGTGTCGCCCGCGCCCTTGCAGCATCTGTCTCTTGTGAAAGGAGTGGAAGAGGAGAGACGCCATGAGCGAGCACCGTTTTTCGATCACCGCGGGCAGAGCCGGATTCCATCCGGTCTCGCACTACGAGTCGCCGGCCGACCTGCTGAACGATCGCAAGCTGTCACTGGCCGAGAAGCGGCTGATCCTGTCGTCCTGGGCGTCAGACATGTATGCCGTCGAGTCGCAGCCGGGCCTGCGCAAGATTCCGGGCATCTCCAGGCCGCTGCATCTGGCCGATGTGCTCGGCGCGCTGCGTCAGCTCGACCGCGAGGATCAGCCGCCGCGCCCGCGCGGCGGGGCGGCCATGCGCATCGTTCCGCGCGTCGATGTCGAGGCCGATGGCGCTGCGATGGACAGCACCGCTAGCGGCAGGATGCGGCCCGCCGCCCGCCTGCGGTTCTCGCGCGAGGCCAATGTGCGGCGCTATCGCAAGCTGCTTGCCACCCACCTCGCCGAGCACGAGCGGCGCTTCGTCGAGCGCCGGCTGGCCGAGGAGCTGCGGCAAGTGCACGGCCCGGCCGAGCGGCATGGCTCGGCTCGGGCCGGGTGCTGCTGACGAGGGACATCGCCGGACGAATGAAAACGCCGCCCGGAATTGGGCGGCGTTTGACTCCGAAAGCGTAGAGGGTGATGAACCCAGGCTAGCCGATCATCGGCGAAAAATCAATTCCGGTAGCCCGGGTTGACGCGATCGAGCCGGCGCAGCAGCGGCGGCCACACCAACTGATTGGAGCGCAGCTCGACGCGATCCTCGTTGTCGAACAGCTTCGCGTTCTTGTCGATGACCTCGTCGCGCACCGGATAGGCCGAGGGACCGAGCGTGCGGGTGCGCACCTGGATCGAGCAGGCGCGCTCCAGATGATACATGCGCTCGAAGGCGGAGGCGACGGAGCGGCCGACCGTCAGCGTGCCGTGATTGCGCAGCAGCATGTGGTTCTTGCTGCCGAGGTCGTGCTGCAGCCGCGGCCGCTCGTCATGGTCCAGCGCCACGCCTTCATAGTCGTGATAGGCGAGGTCGTGGGTCACGTATTGCGCGATCTGGTTCAGCGGCAGCAGGCCGTCGGCGCAGCTCGACACGGCGACGCCGTCCAGCGTGTGCAGATGGATCACGCAGCCGGCATCCTCGCGGACCTCGTGGATCGCGGAATGGATGGTGAACCCGGCGGGATTGATGCTGTACTCGCTCTCGGACAACTGATTGCCGTAGAGGTCGACCTTGATCAGGCTGGAGGCGGTGATCTCCTCGAACAGCAGGCCATAGGGGTTGATCAGGAAGTGATGCTCGGGGCCGGGCACGCGGGCGGAGATGTGAGTGTCCACCAGGTCGTCCCAGCCGAACAGCGCCACCAGCCGGTAGGCGGCGGCGAGATTGACCCGCTGCGACCATTCGGCCTCGGTCATGTTCGACGGCACTTCCTTGAGGCGCGCTTCGGCTGGCGACATGGCATTCTCCGATTTCCTGGGTTGACCGGAGCCTAAGCGGCTCGCCGCCGCGCGACAAGGCGCGGGGCAGGGGGGCAGTCATGCCGTTTGGCCGAGTGCGCCGCTCAGGGCGCCGGGATCGACAGCAGGCTGGAGATGCTGCGGCCGCGGATGTCGTAGACCCGGGCAAACACGACGTCATCGCGCTTGATCTCGACCATGACCGGGGCCGTCAGTCCCTTGCAGTAGAACTCGCCGAGCGTCATGGCGAAGTCGGCCGCATGGCTGTCCCAGCCGATGGTGAAATCGGGGCCGAGCGCGACCTGGGCGGGGCGCTGCGGGCCGCAGACCGCGACCTTCCATTTGTGCCCGATCGGCGGCACCTCCTGGCGCTCGTCGAGCTGTTCCTTCAGCCCGTCGGAGGCCTGCTTCAGCGCCAGCCCCCAATAGTCGAGCATGAAGCGGGTGTCGGCCTCGCGCACGGTGCCGGCGATGAAGTTGAAGTGGGTGTACTGATAGGGATGCAGCCGGATCATCTCCGCCAGCGGCAGCAGCAGGCCGAAGCAGAACGCGGCGATCGCCACCGGCTGCCAGCTCCGGCGCTCGTCGGCGTTGAGCCACGACAGAAGCCAGGAGAAGGCGATGCCGCCGAGCAGCGCCATCGGCGGGATCACGAACACGAAATGGCGGATGCCGTTGTAGAGCGCCGGGCGTTTGACGATCGCGATCAGGATCGGCAGCGTCGCCGCCAGGGTCAGCATCAACAGGATGCTCTTCTGGCGCGCCGGCATGTCGGGCCGCGACAGCGACATGATCGAGGCGACGACGCCGGCGACGAACAGCGCGATCATCAGTTCGGGCAGTTGCAGCGCGAACAGCGTCGGCAGATACGACCAGGGCATGTCGGGCACCGAGACCAGCGCCCCGTCGAACATCTCCTTCCACGGCTTCTCGAAGAAATGCGAGAAGTAGGTCAGGGCCCGGAACGGGTTGGCCGGTTCGATGATCGACCACGGCCAAATCAACCCCATGATCAGGTAGCCCAGGATCAGGCCGGGGATCAGCACGTAGAGCACGTGGGCGAAGCGGCGGATCGCCTCGCGGGGCCCTTGCATGCGGTACTCCTCCATGAACAGCGGCATGAAGCCGACCATGGCGTAGACCACGGCCATGCCGCCGAGGATCCGCGAGCCGATCGAGAAGCCGGCGCCGAGGCCGATGATCAGGATGGTGCGTGGCGAGCGGTAGGGATACTCCTCGGCAAGGCGCACGAGGCCCATCAGCAGCACCACCATGGCGACCGCGAAGGGCGCGTCCTTCGGGTTCATGAACATGTGGCCGTAGAAGATCGGGCAGAGCGCCAGCAGCAGCAGCGCGGCGAGGCCGGCCACGGGGCCGCCGATGCGGCGCGCCAGGCGCCAGGTCACGCCGAGGCCAATCAGCCCGACGATGGCCCCGACCAGCCGGCGGGTCTCGAACAATTCCAGCGGCATGATCTTGTGCAGCAGGGCTGCAACCATGTCGAAGCCGCCACCGTACATATAGAGGTTGGCGAACGACAGCGCCGCCTGGTCCCTGAAACCGGAGCCGTACATGCGCAGCAACAGATCGGCATATTCGGCATGGGTGTAATCGTCCCAGCCGAGGCCGTAATCCCGGAACGTCAGTCCGGCCACCACCGCGACTGCGGCGAGCACGAACACGGCGAGATCGTCATACGTCCGCTCGAGGGACCGCCGCGTCGGCGTCTCGAGGACCGAAGTGGTTATCGTTGTCATGGCTGAGTGTGACCCGGCGTCCCCTGGCGACCCCGCTTCCGCGTTTCAGGCTTGTGTTCCCCGCCTGCGTATAGCGCGTCCCGTGTTCGGAGGTGTCGAAAATATGGGAGGCACGCCTTGTCGCAGCGCAGCGGGGACCCGAATTTCGGCTGCTAAGCGCCATATTGGCACAGCCAAATGAACGCCCGCTGAACCAGAAGGACCGGGAGAACCCGAGAGGAACCTCCAGGAATTCCGAGGGTTGGCTGAACCGTATTGTGGCGGGATCGTGGCGGGCGGCGCAGGTCGGATACGAACTTCGGCGGTCTTGGACGAACTTCCGCTGCAAATCGTCGCGGATTTGGACTAGAAACCGGATTCAAGGACGCGCGCAACCGCAGCTATCTAATGTGATTTCGGTCGGGACACCGCCCGGAACCGGCGCATTAGGGGATGAGTTCGATGATGAGTGCAATGTTGGCCGCCGGGGCCCTCGCCGTGTTGGCCGGGCTCGGGGCGATCGCCTGGGGAATTCCGGTCAAGGAGTTCAGCGTCGGTAATACGCTGATCCTGTCGGGGACCCTTGGCGTGTGCAGCGGGCTGATCCTGTTCGGACTGGCGGCCGTCCTCAACGAGCTGAAGGTGATTTCGAGCCGGCTGAGGTCGCGTTCGGGCGCCGAGTCCGAGGCCAGGCCCCTGCAGCTCCCACCTGCCGCCGGGACGACCGACTTCGAGACCGCCCCGGTGCCGCCGACAGAAGATGTCTGGCGCGAAGGCGGTTCGCCGCGTCCGCGTCCCCGCATGCCGGACCTGTCGGCCCCCTTGTCCTCGGGGCTGTCGTCGTCCTCACCGCTGTCCTCGTCTCCCTTGTCAAGCTCGCTGCGCGCCTCCGAGTCCTTGCGGGATCCCGCCGAGTCGCCGTCCGAACCCGCCGAGCGGCCCAAGCGCAATCTGCTGTTTGCGTCGTCGCGCCGGGAGCGGGAACGCGCGGAGAAGCGCGGCGCCGAGCCGCTGCCGACGGATTTCCGGTCACCGCCCCTCAGCGCCCCGCCGCCCGTGCCGCTGGACGAACCTGCCGCGACCGAGCCGGGCGCGTCGGACGGCTGGTCGCGACCGGAGCGGACGCCGGAGCCTCTGCGCCCGCCGTTCCCGCGGCGCCTGGCGCGGGCCGCCCCGGCCTTCGTCGATCCCGAGCCAACCCCGCCGCCGCCTGAGCCGAAGGATCTGGACGCGCCGGCCGTCAGCATCGTCAAGTCGGGCGTGGTGGATGGGATGGCCTATTCGCTCTATTCCGACGGCTCGATCGAGGCACAGATGCCCGAAGGGATGATGCGCTTTGCGTCGATCGACGAGCTGCGCGCCCATCTCGAAGGCCGGACCTGAGGCAGCGGGATCACACGGTCAGGTTGAACCCGGCTGGCATACGGTACACACTACTTGGCGGGTGACAGACTTCTCAAGAAGAAGTCCTCACTATCTTGTCATTTTGCCAGTCATTTGCCCATATTGCTTGCAGAATCGCGAGACAACGCTGCCACTCGGCGCGAGTGATACTTGCGATCGAGGGATACTTGCGATCGACGGTCACAGGGCGGAGCGGGATGAGGGGTCAATGACCGAAGCGGTCGGCAAGAGCTTTATCGATCTGACGGCCGACATCGTGTCGGCCTATCTCAGCAACAACCCGACCCCGGCGGCGGAGATTCCCTCTCTGATCAGCCAGGTGCATGCGGCGCTGACGCGGGTCGCAGCGGGACGTAGCGAGCCCGCGCCGGAGCCGGCGCGGCCCGCGGTCCCAGTGAAGAAATCGATCCATCCGGACTATCTGGTCTGCCTCGAGGACGGCAAGCGCTTCAAGTCGCTGCGGCGGCATCTGCGCACGCAGTACAACATGACGCCGGAACAATACCGCGACAAATGGAACCTGCCGCCGGACTATCCGATGGTGGCGCCGAACTACGCGGTCACCCGCTCGCAGCTTGCCAAGAAGATGGGCCTGGGCCAGCAGCGGCCCGAGCGGGAAAAGTAGCCGAGCCGATCAGGACGCCGCGGCGAGCGCCTCGCGGGCGTCGGCGCGGATGCGCTCGACCATCGAGCGCAGGCCGTTGGAGCGCTGCGGCGTCAGATGCTCGCGGAACCCGAGCTCGTCAAACACCGCGGGCGCATCGATGGTCATGATCTCCTGCGGCGTCCGCCCCGAATACAGCGTCAGCAGAATTGCGATCAGGCCGCGAACGATATGGGCGTCGCTGTCGCCGAGATAGTTCAGGACCGGCACGGCGCTGCTGTGATCGACGTGCTTGGACAGCCAGACCTGGCTGGCGCAGCCCTGCACCTTGTTCGCGGCGGAGTGCTCGTCCTCCGGCATCGGGGCCAGGGTGCGGCCGAGCTCGATCACGTAGCGGTAGCGGTCGTCCCAGTCGTCGAGCAGGGCGAAATTGTCGCGGATGTCGTCGATCGTCATGATGCTCTTCGGTCCCGATGTCGGCTTTCATATAGGCGTTCGGGACGACGAAAGCGACAGTCGGTTCCGCCGGTTCAGGGCGTCGGCGGCAGATGCCATTCGACGGCGAGATCGTCGGTCGAGAGCGTATCGGCCGGCGCGTCGCCCGGCGGAATCTCCTCGAGCACGGGGGCGTCGATCGAGCCGGTGTGATCGTTGCCGCGCTTGTCGAGACTGGCCGGCTTCACCGGGCCGATGAACTTGTCGGCGCCGGCGGGCTTCTCCGCGCCTTCGGCCTTGTCGGTGATGATCTGGTAGATCTTGCGCGCGCCTTCCTGGGCGCGGTGGCCGATCACGGTCGCGGCCTGGCCGCCGACCTCGCAGGCCTGCGGCTGGCGCTTGCAGAACTGGCTCATGTCGGAGACGGCCGCGGTCGCGGCCTGCACGGCTTCGTGCGCATTGATCTGCGGCAGCTTGTCGGCGTCCGGGCTCTTCTCGCGCGGCAGCAGCACCAGCACGAGTCCGAGCCAGAATGCCATCCGAAGCAGAAAGAACATCACGCAACCCCGACCGTGCTGCTGATCCCGCGTGCTCAAATCGCGCAACGGGATCGCAGCTGATTGTTCTATGTCGCGACTGCTTGCATTGGGCTTAATTGGTTGAGATTTCGCGAAGCCGGGCGCTGGATTTTTTTCGGAGTCAATTTTTCATTGGCGCCGGGCGCCCGCGCCGTGCAACCGGCTGTAGATCGCGCCGCTTTCGCAACCGCAGGCCCGGCCGGAAACGATGCATTCACCATCCCGGCCGAATGGCGGGCTCACCGCAGTCTGGACCTTAGCGTTCGCTTAATGCGAGTCTGACACGGTGACTTCCGACGACAGGGGGCGTCCCGGCGCGTTCTCTTTGTGAGAACCACCGATTAGGCCGAGGCGCGAGAGCCGTGAGTGTGTTGAGTATCATCCGCGATTGTCTCGATGCGTTATTGCATCCATCGGCTCGAACTGATGCGATGACGCGCGCGCGTCATCGCGCCTTCATCGCGCCGCGCCTGCTGGGCAGCCTCGCCGCCTTCGCCGTGTTTCCCGCCTATCTCGCGCTACGCGGTGCGCCGAGCGCGCTCGAGGTCGGCGCGCTGTCCTGGCTGATCGCGCCCATTCTGCTGTCCTGGTATCTGTCACGCACCGGCCGCTACGAGAGCGCCTGCGCGCTGTCGTCGATGGCGCTGTCGGCGCTGATCATGGCGGTGTCGATCGAGACCGGCGGCATCGAATCCTTTGCCGCGGTGTGGCTGATCGTCGTACCCCTGGAAGCCTCGTTCTCGGCCTCGCGCCGCGTCGTCGTGTTCTCCGCGGGGCTCGCACTGTGCTGCGCGCTGCTGCTCATCCTCATCGGTCATTTCGGGTGGCTGCCGAAGCCCGAGATCAACCCCGCCCTGCGCACCGGGCTGCTCGCGTTCGGCGTCGCCTCGGCCACGCTCTATGCGGCCGTGCTCGCCTTTGCCGCCGACACGCTCGCGCGCACCAGCGTGACGCTGCTGTCGATGGAGGAGGAGCGTTATCGCCTGCTCGCACGTAATATGAGCGACGTGATCTCCCGTCACCGTCGCAACGGCGCGGTCATGTTCATCTCGCCGGCGGCCGAGACGCTGCTCGGCGCGCCGGTCGCGCAGTTGCACGGCCACGGCCTCTTCGAACGGGTCCATGTCGCCGACCGGCCGGCCTACCTCACGGCGCTGTCGGAAGCGGCGGGCGGCAGCGAAGCCTCGAGCGTCGAGTTCCGCCTGCGCCGCGATGCGCCGGGCGAGGGCCGCGGCTTTCATCATCCGGTCGATTTCATCTGGGTCGAGATGCGGTGCCGCCCGCTCGACCGCATCGGCGTGATGCCGGGCGGGTCGGAGCAGGAGGTGGTCGCGGTCATGCGCGACGTCACCGACCGCAAGCTGCAGGAGCAGGCGCTCGAATTGGCGCGCAGCGCTGCCGAGCGCGCCGACGCCGCGAAGACGCGATTCCTCGCGACCATGAGCCACGAGCTGCGCACGCCCTTGAACGCCATCATCGGCTTCTCCGAGATGCTGATGCAGGAGCAGGTGCTGGTGCTGAACGCGGCGCGGCGCCGCGAATATGCGCAGCTCATCAACGATTCCGGCCAGCATCTGCTGTCGGTCGTGAACGGCATCCTCGACATGTCGAAGATGGAGTCCGGCAATTTCGAGCTGACGCCGGAGCCGTTTGCGCCGCGCGCTGCGCTGATCAATTGCTGCAACCTGCTGGCGCTGCGGGCGCGCGAGAACGGTGTCGATCTGTCGGCCGACGTGCCGCAGGACCTGCCGATGGTCACCGGTGATCCGCGCGCCTTCAAGCAGATCGTGCTCAACCTCGTCTCCAATGCCATCAAGTTCACCGAGCGCGGCGGCCGTGTCACGGTCTCTGCCGGCGTCGACGGTGCGCGCCTGCTGCTGCGAATCACCGACACCGGCGTCGGCATCGCCGCCGATGATCTCAAGCGCATCGGCGATCCGTTCTTCCAGGCCGGCAAGACCTACCAGCGCCGTCACGAGGGAACCGGGCTCGGGCTGTCCATCGTCAAGAGCCTCGTGAACTTGCACGGCGGCGAAATGTCGATAGAAAGCAAGATCGACGAGGGGACCACGGTCACGATCGCGCTGCCGATCAACTTCGTGGCCGAGGCGGCCGCCGGCGCCACCGTCACGCCGCTGTCACCCTCGCGCTCCGCCCAGCCAGGGCAGGTCATGCAGGTGAAGAAGAGTGCCTAGACGAGCTGCAGAGGATGATCCGGCGCCGCCGCGCCGTCGCAAGCGCGCCGCTGCGGCTGCGGCCGTCGTCGACGTGGCGGAGGAGCGCGGCTGGCTGCTGCGGGCCATGCTCTACAGCCCGAAGGATCTGTTTGCGGGCCTGCTGGCCTGTGCGGCTGGCAGCGCCATCATCATCAATGCCGTGTTCCTGCAATCGGGACCGCATCCGGCGCCGATGTTCGGATCGATCGTCACCATTCCGCCCAATCTGACGAGCTCCAATCCGCTGCCGCGGCCCCGGCCGATGGACATCTCGCCGCTCGATCCGAAGGTGATCGAGACGCGGCCCGCTGAAACCAGGGCGGCGGAGCAGAGGGCGGTCGAGCAGCGCGCGACCGAGGCGCGTCCGGATCAGAAATATGCCGATCCCCTGGCCGATCTCGTCCGCTCGGTCAGCGGCGGTCAGGGCAATGTGCCGCGTCCGCAGCCGACGCAGCAGGGCGGCAATGTCCGCCGTGTCGCGGCGGTCCAGCGTGCGCTGACCGAATATGGCTATGGCCAGTTGAAGCCCACCGGGATGGTCGGCTCCGACACCCAGGCCGCGATCCAGAAGTTCGAGCGTGAGCGCAAGCTGCCGGTGACCGGCCAGGTGTCGGACCGCCTGGTGCGCGAGCTTGCGATTGTCATCGGTCACCCGATCGAATAGAGCAGGGGCGGCTGCGACGTGCAGCGCGCTTGCTCCTGCATCGAACCATCATGCGATTGAAGACCAGCATCTGGGTGAGCGCCTATCTGCGGCGCTGCCAGTCGGCCGGCGCGTTCAGCGCGATCCGCCACCGCGGCGCCGAGGAGGCCGGCGCGGTGTTCGTCAAGGTCGCGCTGATGGACGGCACGGCGCAGCTCTATGTCCCCGCGCCGCAGACCGTCTATGACGACAGCCGGCCGATCGACCGCTTCTTCGTACCGGTATCGCCGCAGCCGATCGCGGAAGCGCAGGTCGAGGAGCGTCTCGTGAAGGAGCTGCGCTTCGATCCCGATGCCTGGATCATCGAGACCGAGGACAGGCAGGGTCGTCATTTCCTCGATCTCGTGCGCGAGCGTCCCTGATCATCCTCCGATCCGCGACGGTGATCGCGCGTCAGCGCTTGAAGCCGTCGGTGCCCGTGCGCACGATCGGTCGCGTCGCTGTGCCGGGCCGCGCTCCGCCTGCGCGGACAGACTGGCGCTCGTCGTCGTACAGCATCGTGCGATGTTTGGCCCTGATCGCCGCCATGCCCGAGCCGCGCCAGGCCGCCAGCATGATCAGCGCCGCGCGCTCGCTGAGGCGCTCGTAGAAGCGTGACAGCCGAAACACGGTCTGGACGGACTGGCCCATCTCCGGCTTGAGGAACAGCAGCACGCGCTCGAACACCGGCGCTGGCATGCCGAGCGCCTTTGCGGCACAGGCCAGCGGCTCGCCATGGGGATCGTTGACCACCTCGAGGGTCATGCGTGAGGGCAGGATCAGGCTCTCGCCGAGCTCGATCGTGAACGTCTCGACGTCGGCGTTGAAGGCGGCCATCTCCAGCGCCTCGATCGCATGCACCGCGCGGTGCAACGGCGTCGGCGCGGCGGGCCTCAGCGGCGTGGTGGCGAGGTTCTGCAGGATGGCGATGCGCTCGTGCGAGGCGGCGCGCATGAACATCTCGCTCAGCTCGGCGGCATCCTTCGGCTGCATCGACAATCCCGACGATGCGTCGTCGCGCGGCGGCATCGGAGACGACGAGCGGAGCGATGCGGGAATGGGGCCGGCGAGCGGCGGCGCCGGCTCGCTCTGCGCCGGGCGCAAGCCCAGCTTGTTCAGGATCTCGATCGGCGTCGCCGGATAGATCGCCAGCCGCGCACGCACCGCCGCACGGGTCGCATCATCGACGTCGTCGACCAGACGGGAAGCCAATTCGACGAACTGCCGCTCCTCGTCAGCGGAATGCGCGCTCGCCTGGACATAGAGGTCGGTCAGCACGCGCAGCAGAGTGGGCTTGATGTCGACGCCCTCGCGGCGCGAGAGCGTGAGCAACCCGTCGAAGCCGGGGAACAGCGATGATCTTGTCATGTCGGGGTACGCAACTTCGGCAATCGTTGCGCCGATTAGAGCGGAGTTGTTTTAATGCGGCGTTAAGGAAAACAATCGGTGAAGATGGGTCGAAATGACCCGGTGAGACAAAGGCGCAACGCCGGCTTGCCTTCTCTCCCACCGGTGCACGCGATCCGTGTCGGGCGGCCCGCGCATTAATATCCTCTTAACCACGTCCTGATCTTAATCGATCCGTTCGATGATCTCGCCTTGGCCGCGTCTCGCGCCCAGCCTGATCTTCGCCGCGCCGAATGCCAAAGTGCAGCGTCATGCGCCGGCATTCGTGATCGTCAGTTCTGCGTGCCCTCTTGCCTGCGAAGTTCGGGCGACGGGGAGTTTTCAGGGGGTAAGAACTTCGGGCACGAAAGAGAGTGGACATGGCGACCATCATTGAATTCCCGGCGGACGTTTCGCGTCGCGCGCGGCCTGCCGTGACCGGCGCGCCGCAGGAGGGCATGGGAACGATCCTGATTCTTCCCGTCGTTCGGATCGAGCGCGAGACCACGACCGACGATCGCGGGCCCCGCGAGGGCACAGCGCCAAGCCGCCGCCGCCGTCGCCGCTGACAGGTCGGGGGACATGGGAATGCCGGCCATCGTCAATCCGGTCCGGCGCGCGCTGCCGGTCCTCGCGCTCGTCCTCGTCGGCGACCTGCTCGGCGCCTGCAGCGGCGGCGATTTTGGCCGCACCCGCGCCGACATGCGCAATGACGACATGCACAAATGGATCGGCGCGGAAGCCACCGCCAGCGTCGGTGTCATGCCATCGCAGTTCCAGCTCACCGACAATGAGCGCCAGCTGCGCGATCTCGCTTATCCGCTGATCGAGCCGCCGCATTCGCGCCCCGCCTGGAAGAGCGTGTTCGGCGACTATCAGCCGTCGGCCTCGCCCTGGCGCCAGAAGGTCGTGTTCGACCGCACCGCCTATGGCCGCGCCTTGATCGACGAGCCGCACCGCTCGCACGCCTCGCGCTACACCCAACTGATCGACGACGTGCGCGACGACATCACCCGCTTCGAGCCGTTCTTCGCCTCGGCGATCCGCGTCATCGATCTCGACCGCAAGCGCGATGCCAGCATGAAATACATGACCGAGCTCTCGCCGCGCGAGAAGGCCGACGCGGTCGCGCGCATGCAGGAGAACTCGCTGATCGTACAGTGGGTGCAGATCAGCCTGGAGCAGCGCGTCTCGTCCTATCGCTGGGCGCTGGAGCGCCTGGTGCTGCAGGCGCCCGACGGCATGGCCGCCGAGGCCGATCGCCTGATCCATGAACTGGCAGCCCAGACCGCGAATCCGCCGGTCGCGGCGCGGCCCCTGATCGAACGGCCGCTGACGACGCGGGGCTAGCCCGCACGCGGTCGCACGCCGCTTCGCTCAGTCCGGCCTGAGCAGGCGGAACGCCTCCTCGAGCAGATGCGGCGTATGCTTGCCGGTCGAATCGCGGCAGGCGCGTTCGAAATAGTCCGCCAGCGCCGGCCGGAATCTCGGATGCGCCGCCTGGTCGATGATGGTGCGGGCGCGCTGTTTCGGCGACAGGCCGCGCAGGTCGGCGAGGCCGCGCTCGGTCACCAGAACCTGCACGTCGTGCTCGGTGTGGTCGACATGGGTGACCATCGGCACAATGCAGGAGATCGTGCCGTTCTTGGCGGTCGAGGGCGTCATGAAGATCGACAGATAGGCGTTGCGGGCGAAGTCGCCGGAGCCGCCGATGCCGTTCATGATGCTGCTGCCGCGCACATGGGTCGAATTGACGTTGCCGTAAATGTCCGCCTCGATCATGCCGTTCATCGCGATGACGCCGAGCCGGCGGATCACTTCGGGATGGTTGGAGATCTCCTGCGGCCGCAGCACGATGCGGTCGCGCAGGAACTCGATTTCGCGGTTGAATTCGACCGCAGCCTCCGAGCTCAGCGACAATGCCGTCGCGGAGGCGAGATCCATCCGCCCGGAGCGGATCAGGTTCAGCATGCCGTCCTGCAGCACCTCGGTATAGGCGGTCAGATGCGGGAAGGGGCCGTCATCGAGCCCGGCCATCACGGCGTTCGCGACATTGCCGACGCCGGATTGCAGCGGCAGCAGGTTGCGCGGCAGGCGGCCCTGCTTCACCTCGTGTTCGAAGAACTCCAGGATGTGGCCGGCAATCGCACCCGAGTTATCGTCGGGCGCGGCGAAGCTGGTGTTGCGGTCGGGCGCATGGGTCTCGACGACCGCGATGACCTTGTCCGGATTGCAGCGATAGGTGGTCTCGCCGATGCGGTCGCCGGGCGCCACGATCGGGATCGGCTTGCGATGCGGTGGCAGGCGGGTGCCGTAGTAGACGTCGTGCATGCCGAGCAGCGCCGGATTCATCCACGAATTGACCTCGATGATGACGCGGTCAGCCAGATCGAGCCAGGTCTTGTTGTTGCCGATCGAGGTCGAGGGGATCAGCCGCCCGTCGGGCAGGATGCCGGCGCATTCGATCACGGCGACGTCGAGATGGCCGAGAAAACCGAACCACACGAACTGTGCGACATGGCTGAGATGCAGATCGATATAGTCGATGCTGCCGGCGTTGATGCGCTGTCGTGTCGCCGGATCGGACTGATAGGGCAGGCGCAGGTCGATGCCATCAGCCCGGGCGAGCGCGCCGTCGAGCTCGGGCGCGGTGCTCGCCCCGGTCCACACGCCGACGCGGAACGGCTCGCCGCGCGCATGCGCGGCTTCGATCCGGCGCGCCAGCGCGAGCGGCACCGCTTTCGGATAGCCCGACCCGGTGAAACCGCTCATGCCGACATGGTTGCCGGGCTCGACCAGCGCGGCAGCCTCGTCGGCCGACATGATCTTGGCGCGCAGCGCCTGTGACATCACCTGCGATGAACTCATCGTGCAAACTCCATGCGCGATCGTTCAGACCGCCAAGTCCGCGCTGTTTAAGGTGTGCCCTCGACGGGTGATTTGACAGGGGTCAAGCCGCAACGGACCGTGCGTGCATCACAGCCCTGCAAGGCGCGCGCGCCGCAGTTCCCGGACTTTCGCCGCCCGCGAGCGCTCCGTCAGCATGTTGGCCTTGCTGTAGCGCGGATCGCCGGTGACCTCGTCGCCGACCCAGTCAGGAAGGGTCACGACGGTCGTTTCGGTCGGCAGCTCGATCTCGGCGATGACGACGCCTTCGAGCGCGTCGTGGTAGACGTCGACCTCCCAGACGCCGGCTTCGGCCGGCACGTAGTGACGCGTCTTTTCGAGGATGCGTCCCGCGCAATGCGCGAACAGCACCGCGGCGTGGTCCGCGGGAATATCGTACTCGAATTCATCCCGGGCCAGGCCGCGGCGGCCGCTCTTCACGCACAGCGTCGTCCGGTTGCCATAGCAGCGAACGCGGACCTTGAGGCCGTCCTGACGTGCGACAAGGCCGTCGCGAAGGCGTTCACTGTGCGTCGCCTGATCCCGCCAAGCATCGGACTTGACGAGAAACTTCCGTTCGATTTCGAGAGGCATGACCTGATGTTGAGCGAAGCGCCGCCGTCCTGATACGTCATAGCAGCGGCGCGCGACGACGACTATGCCACCAAGGATGAAGAGAGCGTTGTCGAATTCATTCCGGACGTCGTATTGACTTATCGTTTGCCGCGCGGCTTCTCGGCCTTGGCCGGTGCCTCGGTCTGTACGCCGCAGCTTGCCGCTGCAAGGGAGGCCTGCGCCTGCGGCATGAGACCCGGCTCGGCGGCCAGGGCCTTCAGCACGATCAACCCGGTCGTCGTCGGCGAGTCGATGATCAGCCGGTCGGCGGCCGTGATCTCCTCGTCCTCGGGCAGGTCTTCGTGCTGCGCCTCGGTCATCAGGTTGAGCTCGATCACGCGCTTGCCGGCGGAGCGGTCGTTGATGGCGTAGTAGGCGATCTCGTTGCGCGTGTAGAACGACACCGACGTATAGGCCTGGCTCACCGGGACCGTGAGCTTCAGCGGGCCGTCGGACAGATCGTAGCGGCAGATCGCCATCGCGAACGCCGGATCCATGAACGGCATCGGTGAATTGCCGGGATCGGCCAATGGCAATTGCGTCACGGCGTTCAGCTTGGTCATCGGCGTCAGCCGGGAGTAGGCGTCCTGGGTCGAGATCCGCGGCAGCGCCAGCACGCTGACGAGATGGACCACGCCGCCGAGCAGCACGCCGACCACGATGGTGAACAGCAGCCGGATCATGATGGGCAGCCTACTGTCGTGATCGAGGGCATCGGCGCGTCGCGCTGCGTGCGGGTCGCGACGCCGACCGGCGTGTCGTAGAGGCGCAGCATCAGCGCGTAGCGCTCGATGCCGCCGGTCGGCAGCCAGTTGCCGGAGCGCGAGCGTGCGGCGACACGGATCTCGAACGAGCCATCGGCACCTCGCACCAGCTCCTGGCTGGTGAAGCCGTAGCGCTGCAGCGTGTTGGCGACGAGGTGGCCCTTGCGGTCGTACAGCGTGAGCGTCCAGAAGCGGGCGGGTGGCGTGACGCCGCTGACCAGGATGTCGCAGCGCCCGTCGAGCGGCTTCCCCTTGTCGTCTCTTGTGGCGGTGAAGGCCACGCCGTCGCCGGTGCCGATCGGCAATTCGCCATTGCGGGTGATGGTCGCGCGCGCATAGGGGTCGACATCGGCCGTGCCGGTTTTCGGACGCGCCGTCCAGGCGCCGATCGTCAGCGTGCCGAATTCAGTGCCGCGGGTCGTCGTCATCCAGGTCGCGCCGATGCCGACGCCGGTGGCGATCAGGAGCGTGATCAAGGTGATGAAGAGCAGCCGCACGGGGGATCGCTGACGTCAGTTCTTGCGCAGGGCAGGGGTGGCGACGCCGTCGGCCGTTGCCGCGGCGTAGTTCTCGGGGAAGGCCAGCGCGCTCGATGAGACCGGCTTCGCGGGCTTGCGCGGATCCGCCGGCGCGCTCTTTTCGGCGACGCGCGCGGCATCGTCGAGCATCTTCTCGACCTGAACCAGCACCTCGGCGCCGCGGCGGGTCAGGATCGGCGGCGGACCGGGCTTGATCTCCAGGGTCTTCGGCTGGCCGGCCTGTGCCATCGCGGCGGACGCGGACTGCGGCAGCTTCTCGCCCATGCCGACGCCGGGCAGCTCCTTGACCTCGACGCCCTGATGCGCGGCGAGCATGATGTCGTGCCATGTCTGCGCCGGCAGCGAGCCGCCGGTCATGCGGTTGGTCGGCGAATAGTCGTCATTGCCGTACCAGACCGCGCAGGTGAAGTTGCCGGTGTAGCCGACGAACCAGGCGTCGCGATACGCATTGGTCGTGCCGGTCTTGCCGGCGGTCGGAATGCCGTCGAGTGCGGCGCGGCGCGCGGTGCCTTCGCTGACGACGTGGCTCATCATGCCCGCCATGTCGGCGGCAACCGAGGCCGGGATCGCCTGCTTCGGCTTCGGCCCGTCACGGTCCCAGCGCCAGACCAGGTCGCCGGCGCCGGTGCGGACCTCCAGCACCGAATGCGGCGTCACCGCCTTGCCCTTGTTCGGGAAGGTCGCATAGGCGACCGCATGCTCCAGCACCGTGACCTCGTCGGAGCCGATCGGCATCGACGGGGTGTCGGGCAGCGGCGCCTTGAGGCCGAAGCGCCGCGCGACCTCGATGATCTTGGCGCGGCCGGCCTTCGGACCTTCCTTGCCGCCGAGCGCGATCGACAGCTTGACCGGCACGACGTTGATCGAGCGGGTGATCGCCTGCGTCAGCGTCACCGAGCCCGAATAGGAATGGCCATAATTCTGCGGGCACCAGTTGCCGATGCAGACCGGGCCGTCGACCACGATCGAGGTCGGCTTGAAGCCGTTCAGCAGCGCGGTGGTGTAGACATACGGCTTGAACGAGGATCCCGGCTGCCGGTAGGCGTCGACGGCGCGGTTGAACTGACTGGCACCATAGTCGCGGCCGCCGACCATGGCGCGGATGCCGCCGTCGAGGTCGGAAACGACCGTTGCCGCCTGGGTCGCGTGATAGTCGCGGCCGAACTGGCGCAACTGGTTCTCGATCGCCTCGTCGGCCGCATGCTGCACGGTCATGTCGATCGAGGTCCGCACCACGAAGACGCGCTCGGTGTAGGACTTCGGGAACGTGTCGACCAGCTTGCGCATCTCGTCGAACGCATAGTCGAGGAAGTAGTTCGGCGAGCTCTCGTCGCGGCGGTCGACCGCGAACGCCGGGTTGCGGCGGGCACCGAACACCTGGCCCTCGGTCATGAAGCCGGCATCGACCAGGTTGTCGAGCACGACGTTGGCGCGGGCGCGCGCGGCGGGCAGGTTGATGTGGGGGGCGAACTTGGTCGGCGCCTTGAACAGGCCGGCCAGCATCGCGGCTTCGGCGAGGTTGATGTCGCGCACCGACTTGTTGAAATAGAAGTGTGCCGCGCCGTCGACGCCGAAGGTGCCGCCGCCCATATAGGCGCGGTCGAGATAGAGCTTGAGGATCTCGTTCTTGGTCAGGCGGGTTTCCAGCCAGATCGCCAGGAACGCCTCGTTGACCTTGCGCTCGATGGTGCGCTCGTTGGACAGGAACAGGTTCTTGGCGAGCTGCTGGCTGATCGAGGAGCCGCCCTGGCGGACGCCGCCAGCCTGGGCGTTGGTGACGAGGGCACGCGCCGTGCCGGCGATGTCGATGCCGAAATGGTCGTAGAAGCGGCGGTCCTCGGTAGCGAGCGTCGCCTTGATCAGATTGTCCGGGAAGTCCTCCAGCGGAATCGAATCGTTGTGCTTGATGCCGCGGCTGCCGATCGGGTTGCCGTAGCGGTCGAGGAAGGTGACGGCGAGGTCGGACTTCTTCAGCCAGTCCTCGTCGGCGGTTTCCCGGAAGGCGGGAATCGCCAGCGCCAGCATCAACACCAGACCGCCGAGGCCGATCGTGGCGGCCTCCGACAATGGCTCGACGAACACCCAGCGCTTCCAGCCGCCGACATAGAAGCGGTCCATGAACGCGGAATAGCGCTCGTAGAGTTCACGGGTGCCGCGCAGGGAGGAGAACAGCGCCGAATCGAAGCGGGCGTCGAGATCCAGGCGGAAATTGTTGATCCGCTTCTTCCAATCGTCTGGAATGATCTGCCGCACGGGAACCCTGGTCGTTTCGAAAGCGTGTCAGCTGGCTTCGAAAGCACTCAGCAAGCGGGCTGGGGGCCATCGAAGGGTCTTGCGCGATTGTTGCGGCAAACCCATGGCACTGCACAGTCAGCCGCCCGAACCCGAGCACCTGACCCCAAGCCGCGTGCCGGCGCCGCCGCCGGAGTGACTCAATCATCTATCTAGCCGAGCGGGGGTCACAAACCAATGGTTCCGCTCACAATTTGATGCACAAAGCTAACGTGCCGCTGTGGCCGGCAAAGCCCTTGCGCGGCTCGGGGCCGGGCACCTAGATGGCGGCCAAGTCCCACGCCCTCTTTGAGAATCGCCCGATGACCGCACCGCTCAAACGTCCCTCGGGCCAGGAGGGAATGTTCTGGAAAACCAAGATCTTGGAAGAGATGTCCGAGGCGGAATGGGAGAGCCTCTGCGATGGCTGCGGGCGCTGCTGCCTGGAGAAGCTGGAAGACGAAGATACCGGCGACATCTACTTCACCCACATTTCCTGCAAACTCTTGGATGCCGGGCTATGTGCTTGCAAGGACTACCCGAATCGTTCCGAACAGGTGTCGGATTGCGTTCGACTGACACCTGAGAACGTCCGCACCCTGACGTGGCTGCCGCCGAGCTGCGGCTACCGCCTCGTGGCGGAGGGGCGCGATCTCTACTGGTGGCATCCTCTGATCTCGGGCGATCCTCAGACGGTACATGAAGCCGGCGTCTCGGTGCGCGGCCGGGTCGAGGGCACCGAGGAGGACGTTCCGGACGACCAGCTCGAGGACCACATCGTGCAGTGGCCGGTGCTGCTGCCGAAGCGGGCCAAGCTGAAGCGTCGGCCGAAATAGCGCGATCACCTCGCGCCCGCAGCAAGTCACGATGATGCGACCGTTCCCGTGCTGTCGGAATGCACCCATGCACCCGACCCGCTGCCGCACGGGAAAATTATGCCTTAAGTAGTTCGCCAGTCGGCGAATCCGCGCGGCGATGTCGCGCCCGGGCACAGCATTCATCCCATGAACAAGTTTGATCGGCAGACGCATTACCCTGCCGCGTCCCAGTCCTTGCCTGAAGAGATTGCCGCCGAGCTGCCGGCCATTCCGCCGCAGGTGCAGGCGATCGAGGATGCGCCGTCGCTTGCGCCGCCGGTGCCGCTGACCCAGGCCGAGGTGCGCACCATCCTGATGAGCCTGCTGCTGACGATGTTCCTGGCCGCGCTCGACCAGACCATCGTGGCGACGGCGCTGCCGACCATCGGCCGCGAGTTCCAGGACGTGACCAACCTGTCCTGGGTGATCACGGCCTACCTGCTGGCGTCGACCGCGGTGGCGCCGGTGTTCGGCACGCTGTGCGATATCTATGGCCGCCGCTCCATGATCATCACCGCGCTCAGCCTGTTCGTGGTCGGCTCGGTGGTCTGCGCGCTGGCACCGAACATGCCGGTGCTGATCCTTGCCCGCGGCCTGCAGGGGCTCGGCGGCGGCGGCATTATGCCGGTGGTCCAGACCGTGATCTCCGACGTCGTCAGCCCGCGCGAGCGCGGCCAGTATCAGGCCTATTTCAGCGGCGTCTGGCTGCTGGCCGGCCTGCTCGGGCCGGTGATCGGCGGCTTCTTCGCCGACCATCTGCACTGGTCGATGATCTTCTGGATCAACGTGCCGCTGGCGGTCGCGGCCTTGGCGCTGCTGCTGCCCAAGATGGGCCGGCTGCCGGTCTATCACCGCTTGCGCAAGGTCGACTGGGCCGGCGGCCTGCTGCTGATGGCCTCGGCCGTCGTGTTCATGCTGGTGCTGACCTGGGGCGGGCACAAGCTGGCTTGGCTGTCGCCCACGCTGCTCGCGATGATCGGCAGCGCGGTGGCGCTGGGCTTAGCCTTCGTCTGGCACGCCAAGCGGGCCGATGAGCCATTCCTGCCGCTGTCGCTGATGGGCGGCACGGTCGTGCCCTACGGCATGCTGGCCAGCGGCTGCGCCCTCGGCGCGCTGATCGGGCTCACGGTCCATCTGCCGCTGTACTACGAGCTGGTCTATCATTTGACCCCGAGCCAGGCCGGCCTCGGCCTGATTCCGATCGCGGCGATCTCGACCTTCGGTGCCGCGATTGCCGGTCGTACCATGGCCCGGGTCAAGCACTACAAGCGCGTCGCCATCGTGGGCACGATCATCGGCACCATCGCCGCCGCGGTCATGACGGTGACGACGCCGTCGCTATGGGTGCTGATGGTGCTGCTGTCGATCTACGGCATCGGGCTTGGCACTGCGTTCCCGATTTCGGTGGTGTCGCTGCAGAACGCGGTGGACCGCTCCCAGATCGGCACCATCACCGGCGCGATGAACTTCTTCCGCTCGATGATGTCCTCGTTCACGGTCGCGGCCTTCAGCGCCATCCTGCTGATGGCGCTGGGCGCCGACATTTCGCTGGCAGAGGGCGCTCATGGCGCCGTCAGCGGCATTGCGGAAGCCGACATGATCCATGCCTTCCGCTTCGTCTATGCCGCGGCCACCGCGATGCTCGCCTGCGCCTCCGTCTGCATGATGCTGATGGAGGAGCGGCCGCTGGCCGGCCCGTCGCGGAATGAGGCCGTGGAGCTGGCGGAATAGGGCCGTAGGGTGGGCAAAGGCGCCCGGCAGGACAGCCCTGCGAAGCACGCTGTCGCGCGCCGTGCCCACCATCGTCCAGCACGGCCGCGGCGAGACGGTGAGCACGGCGCCACCACGAGCGCGCGTGAGGCGAGGGCGCGACAGCGCCTTTGCCTACCCTACGGTTCGCCCGTCGGCGCAGCTACTCGCGCGGCTGAACGATTTCGATGTTGTCCTGCCCGCGCGAGCCATCGTCGAGCGATGACTTCACCAGACCGGCCTCGACGCGTTTCGCGAATTCCGTCGTGCCGCCGCTCGCCAGCTCCCTGGCCTGGCTGATCCATTGCTCGCGCTCGATCCGTCCTGCGAACGCCAGATATGAGCCGACCCATTTGGCGTGCTCGGCGGTCCAGGCCGCGATCTGCGCGAAATGCCAGATGCCGAGGCCGTGCAGCCGCGCCTCGTTCTGCTTGCCGATGCCCTTGATCAGCTTGAGATCGTCGGCCTGGCCGCCGCGCGGCGCGACGAGCCCGAGCGGGCGGGCGCCGCCATGGGCGTCTTCGTTCTCGACGGGCGGCATCAGCGCCGGCAGGTGGGCCAGGAGGTAGCTCGCCTCGTCCTCGCTCAGCGGCGCGTCGGCGTGTTCGTCGATGGTAATCGCGCCGGACTTCACCGCGCTGGAATGCGCGGTGTCGAGGCCGGCCGCGAGCAGCTTGGCCTGCGCGATCCAATGCTCGCGCTCGATGCGGCCGGGGAAGGCCATATGGTGGCCGACCCAGTCGGCATGCGCTGGCGACCACGCCGCGATCTGGCTGAAATGATGCACGCCGATGTCGTTCAGGATGCGCTCGTTCTTGGGTCCGATGCCCTTGATGAGCTTGAGATCGTCGGCGGCGCCCTCGGGCGCGGGCAGGGCCGGCGGTCTGTCGTCGGCCGCGGCCGGGCTGTCCGGGGCCGCTGATGCGGCAACCTCGGCTGCGAGCCGTTCCGCCTCGGCGTCGGCGGCGAGGCGATCGGCTTCCGCCCGTGCGGCCGCTTCGGCGGCCAGGCGATCGGCCTCGGCCTTGGCGGTCGCTTCGGCCGCGAGACGCTGGGCTTCCGCCGCGGCCTTCGCAACGGCCTCCGCCGCAAGACGGTCCGCTTCGGCGGCCAAGCGTTCAGCTTCGGCCTTTGCAGCCGCTTCTGCCGCAACACGATCGGCCTCTGCTTTCGCGGCGGCTTCCGCAGCGAGGCGGTCGGATTCGGCTTTCGCGGCGGCCTCCGCAGCAAGGCGATCGGACTCGGCCTTCGCCACCGCCTCGGCAGCGAGACGTTCGGCTTCGGCCTTCGCTGCGGCTTCAGCCGCCAGACGATCAGCCTCGGCCCTTGCCGCGGCTTCCGCGGCGAGCCGCTCAGCCTCGGCCTTTGCGGCCGTTTCGGCGGCCAGCCGCTCGGCCTCCGCCCTTGCAGCGGCTTCGGCCGCAACACGTTCGGCTTCAGCCTTTGCGGCAGCTTCAGTGGCGAGGCGGTCGGCCTCGACGCTGGCTGCAGCTTGCGAAGCCGGGGAAGGGCTGTCCGCCCAAGGACGAGCCGCCGCGGTTGCGCCGGCGAACGCGACGCTGTTTCCAGGACCGCCCGGCGACATCGCACTGGTGTCACCCAGCCCGACATATTCCTTGAGCTGTCCGCCGATCAGGCAGCCGAGCACATAGGCGCCGACCATCAGCAGGCCGACCTCGAGCCACAGGCCGGCACGTCCGGGCAGCACGCCCAGCAGCGCCATCAGGATCCCGATGACAAGGGCGAGCGTCGCCGGCAGCAGCCAGCTTCTCAGCCAGTCCGGCCGCGGCTCGTCCGACCAGGTGCGCCAGCCGACGAAGCCGCCGATGCCGGCGGCGAGGATGATCCAGAACGGAAATGTCGCAAGGTCGTACATCATGATGTCAGCGCCTCACTTGACGACGAATTCGATGCGGCGGTTCTGCGCGCGGCCTTCGGCCGTGTCGTTGGAGGCGACCGGCTTGTTCTGGCCGTAGCCCTCCGAGGTCATGCGCGAGGTGTCGATGCCGGCGTCGCCGATATAGCCGACCACCGCCGCCGCCCGGCGCTTGGAGAGGTCCATGTTGTCAGCTTCGTCCCCGACATTGTCGGTGTGGCCCTCGATCGCGATCTCGGCGTCCTTGCAGCGCTGCGCAACCTCGATCAGGTGGTCGAGCAGCGCCAGCGAGGCGCGGCTCAGCTCGGCGCTGCCGGTGCTGAAGCGGATGCGGCCCTTGGCGAGCAGCCCGTTGAACGCCGGCTGGCACTCAGCGACCGCCAATGGTGGGCCTTCCGGCTTGAGGCCGATCTTGACGTCGTCGAGCTTGAAGCCGCTGCCGACCGCGTCGGCGAGCTCCTTGCGGACCTGCTCGGCCGACTTGTCGTAGATGGCGAGCCCGTCGACCGTGATCGCGGCGTCCTTCGCCGTCAGCGCGCCGGACCACAGCCGCGCCAGCGCCGGGAACGTCGCCTTCAGCGACTGCACGTAATCCTTTGGCGCACCGTCGCCGATCTTCAGGCCGTCCTCGACCGTCTCGGTGATGAAGGTCGTCGTGGCGGCGTCGACGAGATCGCGGCGGGCGGCGTCATCAGGCACATAGCCGCTCAGTAGGACACGGCCGTCCTGCTTCTGCAGTCCGAACGCGTAGGGCGAGACCGGGCCGTCGCGGACGTCGATGGATGCGAGCGCGAACGGCGCGGGCAGGGCGCCGGCCAGTTGCTCGCGCACGGTCGCGCCGGTGACATTGGCGAGTCCCACGCCCCTGAGCGAGACCTGAGTGTCGTTGATCTCGGCGCGCCCCTGCGCAAGCCTGGCGAGCTGCTGCAGCAGGCTCGCGCTCGCTTTGGCAACGTCGCCATCGGGGGCGCCGCGGGCGATGCCGATCTGGCTCTTGATCGGCTTGCCGTCGAACTGTCCGCTGGCAGAGGCCAGCATCGCCTCGCGGGCGGTCGCGCTCGGCGCGAGACCTGTGAGGCTCAGGCCGGTGCCGTCGAACTCCGCCGACCAGCGATAGGGCTTGATCTCCGGCGGCAGAATGTCGGCCTTCGCCAAGGTCAGCCCGGCCGGCAGCTTGCCGACGCCGGCCATCGTTTCGTCGTAGGCGGCGGTCGAGGGTGCTTCGCCCGAGATCGCGTAGGTGGCGTCGGAGATGACGACCCGGCCCGTGCTCAGCCTGGCGAGCTCCGCCAGCGCATAGGAGGCGTAGGCACCGAAATCGCCGTCAGGCGCGCCGCGCGCGATCTGCATCTGATGCATCACCGACGTGCCGGGCCAGGCCTTGGTCGCGGCGGCCTCGAGCGCGCGCCTGATGTCGTCGTTCGGGACGACGCCGGACATCACCAGCGTGTTGCCCTCGCGGACCGCGCTCCAGATGAAGGGCTTTGCCTCCGGCGGCAGGATCGCCATTTTGTCGAGCACGGCGCCGCCGGGCAGCTGCCGCGTCGCGGCGACGGCGGCCTCGTAGACGTCCGATGAGGCGGCGGCGCCTGCGATCGAATAGGCCTTGTCCGCGAGCGCGAACGTGCCGCCATTGAGCTTGGCGGCCTGGACCGCTCCGTGGCTTGCGATGGCCGCGAAGTCGGCCGGAGCTCCCAGTGCATAGGAGAGGCGATCGACCACCTCACCGCCGGACGAACGGACGGCATTGAGCACGGCATTGCGAACGGCGGGCGTCGGCACCGCGCCTTCGAGCACGAGCTGGCCGCCGTTTCGCGTGGCGCGGAAAGCATAGGGCTTCGGTGTCGGCAGCTTGTCGTAGGTGCCGTCGACGAGCCGGACGCCATTGACCGTGGCGGCGTCTGCCAGTTTCGTCGACTGGTCGGGACTGAACTCCGGCCCTGCGATGCGAACGTCGCGGCCCGCGACCGAGACCTTGAGCGCCGCGGCCGTATCGGGGGCGGCGGCGGCAATGGCGGCGCGGGCCCGCGGCGCAATGTCGTCCTCGACATCAGCCGTCTTGAAGCTCATGGCGGCGAGCCACAGCACGGCAACAGCAATCAGTCCCGCCCACCATTTCGATGGTTGATGCATGTGAGAGCCCCTCGTTTCCCCACCTGCGCCCGGTTCACCCGGATCGTTCCGTTGTTATGAACCACGTGCCGAGCCTATCAGAACAGCTCCCGGAGACCAGCCGTCGGCACGTTGTGTGTTTCAATATGCACAAGCTGCAGGAGCGTCGCCGTCTGCGAGCTTCGCACCGCACCTGATCGTCCTCAGGGTGCGATCAAAGTGTGACCGTTCGACGACGAACATCGCAGGCGCGCAGCCTTCGCGGCGGCGCCGCTCGCATCACTCTTCCAGCGCCCGGCGCAGGCGGCGGATGATGACGCCGCGGGCGCGGTCGTCAGCGGCCTGCTCGATCCGCTCGTGGATGTCGAGCAGCAGGCCCGACATGTCGTTGTGCCAGTCCAGCCGGGTGACCGCCTCCGGCGCCAGCCGTCGCCGGCGTGCGACGTCGAGCGGCGTCGGCACCGCGGTCGTCAGCTCGTAGACGTCGTCGAGCAGGGGGGAGAACACTTTCGCGGTCGGCACGATGCGCTCGGCGACGCGTGCTGCCAGCGCCGTGATCGCGGCCTCCTCGCCATGGGACAGGAACAGGCCGCGCGCGATCGGACGGCGGGCCGCGATCCAGCGGGCGATCTCGGTGCCGTCGGCGTGGCCGGAATAGTCGTCCATCATGCGGATGCGCGCCGCGACCTTGATCTCCTCGCCCTGGATGCGCACCGCCTTGACGCCGTCCTGCAGGAAGCGCCCCAGCGTGCCGTTGGCCTGGTAGCCGACCAGCAGCACGGTGGCGCGGTTGTTCCACAGCCAGCGCTTGAGATGGTGGCGAATGCGACCGGCATCGCACATGCCGCTGGCGGCGATGATGATGTGGAAGCCGGTCAGCTTGGCGATCGCCTTGCTTTCATCGACGGTCTCGGTGAAGCGCAGATGCGACGACGACAGCAGACGGCCGACATCGCTGCCGCCGTCGAGGCTCTCGGTATGCGCGCGGAACACCTCGGTGGCGTGGATCGCAAGCGGCGAATCCAGGAACACCGGTGCGGCCGGAATCTCGCCGCGCTCCATCAGGCCGACCAGATCGACGATCAGCTCCTGCGTCCGTTCGACCGCGAAGGCCGGGATCAATAGCGCGCCCTTGGCTGCTGCCGCGTCGCGCACCTCGCCGGCCAGACGGCCGCGGCGCAGCTCCGGCGTGGTCGGCTCGCGAATGCGGTCGCCATAGGTGGCCTCCGAGATCACGTAGTCGAAACCTTCGGGCGCTTTCGGGTCCGGCTGCAGCAGCTTGGCGTCGGGCCCGACGTCGCCGGAGGCGAGCAGCCGCAGCGGCCCGCCGTCGGCGCCTTGTCCTGCGAATTCGATCTCGATCGAGGCCGAGCCCAGCAGATGCCCGGCATTCCAGTAGCGGGCGCGAACGCCCGGCACGATGTCGGTCCAGGTCTCATAGGCGACCGGCTGAAAGTATTGCATCGCCGCGATGGCGTCGGCCTGGGTATAGATCGGGCTGACCTCGCCGCGGCCGCGCGCGATGTTGCGGCGGTTCAGCGCCAGCACCTCCTGCTCCTGGATGTTGCCGGCATCGGGCAGCATCCATGAGCATAGATCGATGGTGCCGCGGGTGGCGAAGATCTTGCCGTCGAAGCCCAGGCGCACGAGCTTCGGCAGCAGGCCGCTATGGTCGATATGCGCATGCGTCAGCAGCACGGCGTCGATGTCGGACGGACGGAACGGGAAGTCGCCGTAGTTGAGCTCCTTCAGCGTCTTCTGGCCCTGGAACAGGCCGCAATCGATCAGGAACTGGCTTTTGCCGCTCCGCACCAGACAGCAGGACCCGGTCACGGTATGCGCGGCCCCGCAGAAGCGAACGGTCACACTCATGCGGCGGTCTCCCGAGAACTCTGGATCGACGATTGCTGACAGTTCATTGCGAACGACCATTCGCGCCGTCGGCGAAGCCATAGCCGTGGTTGACGGTGGCTGCGGCTGCGGCCAGATCATGCTCCGACGGATCGCAGGTGAACACGCGATAAAGTGGCTCACCCTGGTCGACGCGATCGCCGATCTTCTTGAACAGCATGATCCCGGAGCCCTTGTTCACCGGCGCGCCGGCGGTACGCGCCAGGCGATTGAGCCGCAGGCAGTCGATCGCGGAGACGATGCCGTCGTGCTCGGCCTTGACGTCGAAGGCGAGATCGCCGAGCTCGCTGCGGCATTCCGGTGGCCCCTGGGCATCGATGATCTTCAGCATCTGCCTGAGCGCCGCGCCGCTGTCGAGCAGCTCGCGCGCCCTGTTGTAGCCGGCGCCGCCGCGCAGCTTCGGATCATATTCGAGCAGATGCGCGGCGAGCCGCAGCGACTTCTCGCGCAGGTCCGCAGGCGCCGACGGCTCGTTGCCCAGCACCGCCATCACGTCACGCGCCTCCAGCACGGGGCCGATGCCGTTGCCGATCGGCTGGCGGCCGTCGGTCGTGATCACCTCGACCCTGAGGCCGAAACGGTCGCCGACGAATTCGAACAGCTTGCGCAGCCGCATCGCCTCAGCGCCGCTGGTGAGCTTGGCGGTCGGCCCGACCGGCAGGTCGAGCAGCAGATGCGTCGAGCCGGCGGCCAGCTTCTTCGACAGGATCGAGGCGACCATCTGCTCACGGGTGTCGAGGCTGAGCGGGCGCTCCACCGAGATCAGGACGTCGTCGGCCGGCGACAGATTGACGTGGCCGCCCCAGATCATGCAGCCATTGCAGGCCGCAACGATCGACTTCATCTCGTCGGCGCCCACATTCACCCGCGCCAGCACCTCCATCGTATCGGCGGTGCCGGCCGGCGAGGTGATCGCGCGCGACGAGGTTTTTGGAATGGTCAGGCCGTGGGCGGCGACGATCGGCACCACCACCATCGAGGTGCGGTTGCCGGGGATGCCGCCGATGCAGTGCTTGTCGACCACGACCGGCTCGGGCCATTTCAACTGCGTGCCGGCATTGGCCATCGCGCGGGTCAGCGCCAGCAGCTCGCCGGAGCTCATGAAGCTGGCTGAGCCGATCAGGAAGGCGGCGATCTCCATGTCCGAGTAGCGGTAGTGGGCGAGGTCGTCGATCACGGCCGCGATCGCCTGGTCGCTCAGGGTCTCGCCGCGGATCTTGGCACGCACCGCTTCCAGGCTCTCGGGCGGGGTCGCCGGCGACACCGTCGCCAGCGTGCCGGCGGCTTCCGCGAAGCGCCGCATCGCCGGCTCCGACAGGCCGATCTCGTCGGGGCCGACCAGCGCATCGTCGTCGGTGATCAGGAGGGTCGCCAGCAGCGTCCGCGAGTTGCAGCGCAGCTCGACGCGGCTGAAGCCGCGGAAGACCTCGGGCCGCAACGCCTTCGAGCGTCGGGAGATCACGACCACGTTCTCGCGGCCGGTGTCGAGCGCGACGCTGCGGATCTTGAGCTGGGGACGGGCGGAATCTGTTGTGCTCATGGCGGCCAGGATACCCCTTAAGCCCGTCCGCGCCATGGCCGTTGACGCAGATCATGCGGCCGGCGTCTCCCCGGGCCGACCGAATTTTTTCTCAATATGTCCGGGCAAGGGCCGAGCTCGGCGATGGCCGGGCCGGCCTGCCGAAGGCGTGGCAAGCAGAAAATAAAGCTCAATCAATCCAGATGTTTGCGGATCAGTCGGCGGCGCGGCTGCGTGCCGGATCAGAGAGCAAGGGCGGGGCCGGGGGCCGGCGCGGCGGGCCCGCCAGGTACCTGATCGGGTTAACTGATTGTTCAAGCGGATGACCGAGGGTTTTCGCTGGGGCGTCCGTCCCGGCCTGCGCGCGCCGTTCCGGCGCGATCCCATGATCGAGCCCGACCGGAGAGGTAGATGCGGCAGTTGATTGCGAGCTTCCTGAAGAATCAGGCTGGCGCGACCTCGATCGAATACGCCATCATTGCCGGTGGATTGAGCATCGTGATCCTGGCGGCCGTGAATGGCCTGGGCTCGGGGCTGAGCAGCAAGTTCACCGCGATCAACACCTCGATCAAGTAGCCGGCCGGTCACGCCGCCGGCGCGATCAGGTCAGCGCGCACCGTCCGACAAATCACAGGCGTCGTGACCCGCACGACGCCTGCCGCATTTCGCCCCATCCCTCGCGACGCGCCGCTCGTCTCCACGAACGAAGCTTCCGGCGGGGGCATCGCCGGAAGCTCGTCGAGCGGTCAGAGGTTCAACGGCCCAGCTTCAAAAGTTGCGCTGGGCGCGCAGCAGCATGCTCACCGTGTCCTGGTCCTTGAGCTGGTAGGTCGCGGCCGGCTTGGCCGTGCTCGTGACGGCCGGAGCAATGGCCGTGCCCGAGAATTTCTGGTCGAGGTGGCTGTAGGTCACGTCGGCCGAGAAGGTCAGGCCCTTGACCGGCGTCCATCGGGTGATGAGGCCGATCTGACCGAGATTGAAGTCGGGATTGCAGGTCGAGCCCGCCGTGAGCATGCCAGTGGCGGCAATGCCGGCGCAGACGAGGGCCGAGCCCGTCTGACCATACTTCACCTGGGCATAGGCGCCATACAGCGCCGTATTCCAGCGCGGATCCCAATTGTGGGTGAAGGCGCCGCGCATGCCCCAGGTCTGCACGGTCGACAGGCCCGTGCCGGTGCCGAACACCGCGTCGCCGACGCCGGCGAAGCCGATGCTCTGATAGGCGCCGGCCACGCCCGTGCTGCCGTACATCGAATAGGTCGTGTTGGCGAGGCTCTGGAAGTTGTAGCGGCTCGCGCCGTCGGTGTAGACCGCCTGCAGGTTGACGACGTCGCCCGGACCGGTGGGGATGTTCTTGATGGACAGCGCCAGTTGCGCGGCCCAGCCCCATTTGTCGGAGGGGTGACCCGAGGTCTCGGCCGCACCGTAATAGGCGGCATGATTGTCATGCGCGGCGAACGATGCCTGGAAGAGGCCCCAGGCCTGGTCGACGCGAACCATGCCGATGATGTCGGGCGCGACAGTGCCGCCGAAGGCGCTCGAGCCGTAATTGCCACCGAGCACGCCAGCCGCGGTGATGCCGGAGGTGTTCCAGATGTTGGTGGTGAAGAACTGCGTCTGGTCTTCCAGCGAGATCGCGGCGGTGATGCCCTGGCCGAAATCGGCGGTGTAGGTGAACTGGTTGACGCCGTTGTTGGAGCCGCTGCCGCCGACCAGGCCGTCGAAATTGTTGCCGGGATAATTGGTCCAGGGCGCGTCGAAGGTCGACACCGCCTTGCCCATCGTGAAGCCGGCGAACTGGATGAAGGCGTAGTAGACGCCGACGATGCCGCCCGAGATGGCGTCGCCGGTGTAGGACGTCGCGCCGGCGCCGGTGCCGCCGTAGGAGCCCGAGGTCCAGTTCAGCACGGTTTCGAAGTAGGTGCGCACCACGCCATATTCGGTCGCGGTGCGTGTATCGATGTTCAGATCCTGGCGCGAACGGGTCTGATAGCGGTTGCTCAGGCGGTTGTCGGCGCCGGCCTGCCCCGAATAGGCGCCACCATAGTTGCTGTTGGTCCACAGCGCGGTCTCGGCACGCAGATAGCCGCCGAGCTTGATGCAGGTGTCGGTGCCGGGAATGTAGTAGAAGCCCGTGCCGTAGAGCGAGCACACCTTCACATATTCGACGGCCTTGGCCTTCAGCGGAAGATCCGCGGCCTGAGCCGCAGCGGCGGACAGTATCACTGCTCCCGTTCCGAGAAGCAGGCCCCTCAACGTCTTCATTTCCGTTTCTCCGGTTGACGGCGATGCACACGGCCCCCCGCGTGTCGCCTCTGGCTTCGCCAGATTGCCGCTCTCACACCTCTGATTCCGACGACGGCTCGATCGGCGCGACCGGCGGAATGGTTGAATGAAGTGTGCATGAGCCAATTTCGATTTGATGAATGTGCTCTGCCTTGTTCGAAGCCCACTCGATCGTCGTTAACACGCTGCTCGCACGCACCAGCATCGACGCAGTGACGCCGCGGTTTTGGCCTCGCGGTGTCGATTTGTTAATGGTGATAATCGTGAATAGGCTAGATGGGAATCCCGAACAATCCCGGGCGCTCAGCGCAAACTGCGCACGTCATTGTGCTTCCGCGGCGCCGTCGGTGACGCGCGAAGATTCTCAGGCCACACGTGAGATATCAACGGCGGTTCGGCTCGACGTGCATCGACGCTCGGTGTGACGTCGCTGCTACCAACCCGCGTGCATCGTAATCCGCCGCGCGCGACATTGCGTCCAGCGTGACGCCGCTGCGCCAGCGCTTGACGAAGTCGAGAAAGACCTGCAGCGGCATCGGCGGTTGCCGGCGGCTCGGATGGTACAGGAACAGTCCGGGCGTCGCGTAGCGCCAGCCGGGCAGCAGCCGCATCAGCCGTCCTTCGGCCAGATGCGACTCGATCATCGGCTCGACCAGATAAGCAACGCCGATGCCGTCGAGCGCGGCATTCAGCGCGAGATCGAAGTCGTTGACGATAAGAGAGCCGTCCACGGCAATCTCGGTGCGCTCGCCGCCCTTTTCGAAGATCCAGGGCTGCAGCGTATCGTCGGCAGGGACCCGATGCCGGATGCAGTTATGGGCCTGGAGATCCTCGGGAACGGCCGGCGCGGGATGCGCCGCGAGATAGCCGGGGGCGGCAACCGCAACGAAGCTGCACTCGTCGAACACGCGGATGACCTTCATGTCGCGCTCCACCCGGTGTCCGGATCTGATGCCGGCATCAAAGCGATTGCGCACGATGTCACTGTTGGTGTCGTCGACAGCCAGTTCGATATGGATGTCCGGGTATTCGGCCAGGAACGACCTGATCAGGGGCCCGAGCCCTCTCACGGCGAACACACGCGATACGGTCAGGCGCAGGGTGCCCATCGGCTTGTCGCGGAACGCGTTGATGCTCTCGATGGCCTGGTCGACCCGTTCGAGAATCGGCTGGATCTCCGCCAGCAGGCGCTCGCCGGCCTCGGTGAGGGCCACGCTGCGCGTCGTCCGGTTGAACAGCCTGACGTCCAGCCGCTCCTCGAGGCTCTTGATGGTCTGGCTGATGGTCGGCAAGGAGCAGCCGAGATGAGCGGCCGCCTTGGTGAAGCTCAACGAATCCGCGACGGCTGCGAAAGCGGAGAGCTCGGACAGCTGAACCCGTGCCATCGCTAGGCGTACTGCGCCCGGCGTTGGTCCGCATCGTGCTGAAACATCCACATCCCCTTGATACGCCGCGTCGTGCGGCTGGGACGACTTCGCCAGCGTCGTCCCGACCGATCAGGCACATCGATCTTCCGTCAGGAAGCTGACGCCCGGATCACCATCCCGCGGGGCAGAGCTAGGCGCGACGTGATCATTCCGCAAGCATCCAAGTGATGTCGAAACGATCACGAATCCGCGCCTGATCGCCGGATCGCCATCGTCGGATCGACTTACCTGACCAACGCAGATATTTCCTGCGCCAATCGGAATGCGGTGGCGCCACACGCGGTGGCGAACCCGCGGCAACACTCGGAACTCGCTGCCGAGCGATCGTGATGCACAGGATCGGTACGCCGTGCGAAGGTTCGGAGGTCGCTCTCAACTGGCCTTGCGCGAGCGTGCGGTGGTCCGCGCGGTCTTGTCCGACTTCTTCGGCTCCTCGGCTTTCTTCGGCTCGTCCTTGGCCTTCTTGCCGCTGATCGGCAGCAGCATCTCGCGCTGGCCTTCGACGCGCTTCTTCGGCTTCTTGGCCTTGGCCTTCGGCGCGGGGGCGGCCGCGGCGGGCGCCTTGTCACCCTCGCCGGCAAGGCTGCGCTTCAGGGCGTCCATCAGGTTGATGACGTTGCCGCTCGACTTCGGCGCGGTCTTGGCGGCGATCGTCACGCCGCTGCGCTTCTTGTTGATGAGCTCGATCAGCGCGGCCTCGTAGTGATCCTCGAAGGTCTCCGGCTGGAAGTCGGCCGATTTCTTCTCGACGATGTGCTTGGCGAGATCCAGCATGTCGCCGGTGATCTTCACATCCTGGATGTCGTCGAAATACTCGTCCTCGCTGCGCACCTCGTAGGGGTAGCGCAGCAGCGTTCCCATCAGGCCCTTGCCGAGCGGCTCCAGCGCGATGATGTGCTCGCGGTTGGTCAGCACGACGCGGCCGATCGCGACCTTGTCCATGCTGCGGATGGTCTCGCGAATGACCGCGAAGGCATCATGGCCGACCTTGCCGTCGGGCACGAGGTAATAGGGGCGGATCAGATAGCGGCTGTCGATGTCGGTGCGCGGCACGAACTCGTCGATCTCGATCGTGTGCGTCGATTCCAGCGCGATGTCGTCGAGCTCGTCCTTGGTGACCTCGATGTAGGTGTCGGTGTCGACCTTGTAGCCCTTGACGATGTCGTCGCTGGCGACCTCCTCGCCGGTCTCGGCATCGACCCTGCTGTATTTGATGCGGTGGCCGGTCTTGCGGTTGATCTGGTTGAAGGAGACCTTCTCGGACTCGGACGTCGCCGGATAGAGCGCGACCGGACAGGTCACGAGCGACAGGCGCAGAAAACCCTTCCAATTGGCGCGCGGGGCCATTCCTCAACTCCACTCAACTGCAAACTGACGGGCGTGCTCCCCCGGGACCGGGCTGCTGCGGACATAGTTGTCGGTAGCTGCCTCGAGGATAACACCGCAGGCCCCGGATTCAACAAGCGTAGCTGCAGATTCTGAGAGCGGCGTTAACTGGTCGCAGCCGTGTCCGTCCCGGAACATCATCTGGCGGTCGACGTTGCCAACGGGAGCAAGTGAGGGAGCGCGATACCGCGCTCGATATCGAACAGCAGCGAGCTGAGGGCGCCATGGCAACAAGACGAGGGTCGCAGATCGTCGAAACTCCAACCGAAGCGCGGCAGGGCGAGCCCGGCCCGTCGGTCCTCGCGATGTTGGCCATCTCCACGGGGCTGGCACTGCTGGTCCTGGGCCTCGTGTGGTTCGTGTTCTTCCACACCTGAGAGGCACATCGCGAGGTCGGCCGGCTGCGTGACGCCGCGGCCGACGCCCTTCGCCTGGTCACGAAATCCAGCCCGGCCATTCCCATGGCCGGGCTTTTCATCGTGGTGTCCCGGAGCTTATATCCGCCCCAATTCTGTCGGCCCCTGCCGGCGGTCCCGATCGAGATGACCAAAAAGTAACCTGGTCGCTCGGGTTCCGTTCATGCACGGTTCACGGCCTTCCGGTTCATCTTGAGGGCGGAAATCGTGCAGTTCAGCTTTGGAGGCAAGCGTGCGTCTGCTCGTTGTCGAGGACGATCCGGATCTCAACCGTCAGCTCACCACGGCCCTGAGCGACGCCGGCTACGTCGTGGACCGTGCGTTCGATGGGGAGGAAGGGCACTATCTGGGCGACAGCGAGCCCTATGACGCTGTCGTGCTGGATATCGGCCTGCCCAAGATGGACGGCATCTCGGTGCTGGAGGCGTGGCGGCGCAATGGCCGGGCGATGCCGGTCCTGATTCTCACCGCGCGCGACCGCTGGAGCGACAAGGTCCAGGGCTTCGACGCCGGCGCCGACGACTACGTTGCCAAGCCCTTCCACCTCGAAGAGGTGCTGGCGCGCATCCGCGCGTTGCTGCGCCGCTCGGCCGGCCACGCCCAGAGCGAGCTGACCTGCGGGCCGGTCACCCTGGACACCCGCACCGGCAAGGTCAGCGTGTCGGGCAACCCTGTCAAGATGACCTCACACGAATACCGCCTGCTGTCCTATCTGATGCATCATTCCGGCCGCGTCGTCTCGCGCAGCGAGCTGGTCGAGCATCTCTACGACCAGGACTTCGACCGCGACTCGAACACCATCGAGGTGTTCGTCGGCCGCATCAGGAAGAAGCTCGACTGCGACGTCATCCAGACCGTGCGCGGCCTCGGCTATCTGCTGACCCCGCCGCCGGCCGCAGGCGCCTGATCCGTTTCCGGAGCCAGCCATTCGCGGTGGCCGGGCGCCGGCCGTTTCGCTAGTTTGCGGTCATGCGCCAGAGCTCACTTGCCACCCGGTTGTTCCTGTCCGCGACCGCGTGGCTCGTGGTCATTCTCGCCATCACCGGCATCGTGCTGTCCTCGGTGTATCGCAACGCGACCGAGCGCGCCTTCGATCGCCGGCTCAATCTCTATCTGCGCACCCTGATCGCCGAGGTCGCCACCCCCGACGATCCGCCGGACCGCCAATTCCAGTCATTGGGCGAGCCGTTGTTCGAGCTGCCGCTGTCCGGCTGGTACTGGCAGATCACCCGTACCGACGCCGAGAAGCCGGAGGTACGGGCGTCGCGCTCGCTGTGGGACAAGAAGCTGCCCAAGCTGGAGGAGCAGGGGATCGAGCTGACGGCGGCCGGGATCCGGATCGGCTATGTCGAGGGGCCGGAGAACCAGGACCTGCGCATGGTCGAGCGCCCGGTGGATCTCGGCTCCGACGGCAAGTTCCTGGTCAGCGTCGCAGGCGATGCCTCGGAGATCTTCGACGAGACCCGCAGCTTCGACTACTACCTCGGCGGCACCTTCACCGCGCTCGGGATCGTGCTGCTGCTCACGACCATCTTCCAGGTCCGCTATGGCCTCGCGCCGCTGAAACGCATCTCCGAATCGATCGCCGACATCCGGTCCGGGCGCGCCGAGCGGCTGGAAGGGGAGTTCCCGGTGGAGATCGCGCCGCTGGCCCGCGAGACCAATGCCCTGATCGATGCCAATCGCGAGATCGTCGAGCGGGCGCGCACGCATGTCGGCAATCTCGCCCATGCCATCAAGACGCCGCTCTCGGTCATCGTGAATGAAGCGGCGACCCATGCGGCGGACCCGTTCGCCGCCAAGGTGATGGAGCAGGCGGACGTCATGCGCGACCAGGTCGCCCACCACCTCGAGCGGGCGCGGATCGCTGCGCGCGTCACCATCGTGTCCACCGTGACGGAGGTGGCGCCGGCCATCGAGGCGCTGCGCCGCACCATGGAAAAGATCTACCGCGACCGCGGCATCGTGGTCGAGGCGACCGCCGATCCCGCCGCGAGGTTTCGCGGCGAGCGCCAGGATCTGGAGGAGATGGTCGGCAATCTGGTCGACAATGCCTGCAAATGGGCGACGTCGCGGGTCTCGGTCGAGCTCACCGTGGAGCGGCCGGCCCAGTCCGGGGCCTCGCCGATGCTGCGGATCGTGGTCGATGACGATGGCCGTGGCCTCTCGGCCGCCGAGCGTGCCCAGGTGCTGCGGCGCGGCCAGCGGCTGGACGAATCCAAGCCGGGGTCGGGGCTCGGGCTGTCGATCGTCACCGATCTGGCCGCGCTCTATGGCGGCCGATTGACCCTGGGCGATGCCCCGACCGGGGGCCTGCGGGCGGAGCTGAGATTGCCCGGCGTTTGACGGGGCGGCGAATTTCGCCATCCTAAAGGTGTTCTTAATACCGCGGACCGTATGGTCCGGGCAGGGGTGCGCGATGTGCGCTCTCGCCGTGGAAATTTGCACGCCGGCGCATGGGTCAGACAGCTCACGAGCGGTTAAGGGAATATCTCGGGCAGCTGCCGCCGAACGCGCAGTCGCTCCTGATGCGCGAATTCGAGCGCGCCATCGAGCGTGGCCAGGACGTCGCCGTGGCGACCCTGGTGCTCGAGCAGTTGCGCAAGGTGGTGCGGCCCGTCGCGCCGCCGGCTCCCGCTCCAACATTGGATCCCGTGCGTCCCCAACCCGCCATCGAGGTCGCTCGTCCGCCGGCCCGCGAGGAGCGCCGCCAGAGTGGCGATGGCCCGCGTCGGCTGTTCCGGCCGCTCGACCCGTTCCTCACCGATTCCACCGGTCCTCTCCGTCCCGGCCAGATCCGCCGTGCCTCGCTGTTGCCGGTCTGGCAGTGGCTCGGCCGCGAAGGCGCGCCGGAGCGCTACGCCGAATTCGAGGCCGCGATGTCGGTCGCCGGCGACAGTTCGCGCGAGGTCGAGATGGCCGCACGCAAGCTGCAGCGCGCCGCCGCCGAGGCGCTGATGAACCTCGTCGGCCCCAACGCGACCGGCGACCGCCAGCGCGCGCTCGCCCGCATCGGCGCACCCAGCGTGATCGAGGATCTGCTGCCGATCGGGCTGGTGCTGCAGAATCGCGAGGCGCTCGACGGCCTCAACGGCCGGCTGCCCGGCATCATCCGCGTGCTCGGCGATTCGCAGATTGCCTCCGTCACCGAAGCCATCAACGTGCCGTCACTGCAGACGCCCTCGATGCTGCCGTTCGCACTGTCGCTGGTGATGCAGCGGCTCGCCGCGCCCTGGCAGATCATCCGGCTCGCCACCAAGATCGCGGCATCGGACGATGAGATCCGCGTGGCGGCGACCCCGTTCGGCGTCGCCGTCACCATCGCGCTCAACGATCTCGCCGGCCTCGCCTCGGTGCTGCGCGCCGACATCCGGCGCGGTCATTTCTCCAATCTCGGCGATACGCTGAAGACGCTGCATGACGGCGTTCGCGGCCTGCGCACCGAGCTCGACCTGCGCTCGGAATCGAACTGGGGCAAGCAGCTCACGGCGATCCGCGCCGACATCTCCAATGCCCTGCAATCGGAGATCGACAGCGTGCCGGGCCGCGTCCGCCGCATCCTGCGCCAGCGCGCCGACAAGGACATTCCGGCCGGCGCCGGCGTCGACGGCGGCGAGGTCGAGGAGGTGGCGGCGCTGATCGAGTTCGTCGCGGTCTGCCGCAACTATGCCAGCGAGCTCGCGATCAACGAGGTGACGCTGCGGACCTATTCCGATCTGCAGCAATATGTCGAGAAGGCCACCGAAGCGCTGGTGCAGTCGCTGCGCTCGGGCGACGCGCGGGCGCGCGCCTATCGGCAGTCGCAGGTGTCGGCGGCGATCCGCTTCTGTCACGTCCTGTTCGGCAACGACTACGCCCAATTGATGAGCAGGGCGGCCGAGAACGCGATGAACGGCGAGCGAAAATCCTCGCGCGCCGGTTGAGATTTTCTGCTAGTCTGTCCACGTTTTGATTTTTGCAATTTCAGGTTGACCCCGCCCCGGGGCCACGCATAGGTTCCCGCCAGGTTCCATCCGTTTTCATCAAGACCATGATTTCCGTCATCAACTTCGTCGAGGTCGAGAACCGCGTCGTGCGCGCGACCTATCGCAACCTCATGATCAAGGCCAAGGTCGTGCTCGTCGACAAGACGAGCGGGGCGCCACTCCCCGATCCCGTCACCACCATCGCCTCTCCGGTCCCGGTCGGGTCGCTGCGGATCAGGCTCACCGACCATGTCCGGCCGGGGACCTATTTCCTGGTGGCCCTGAACGGGCACGGCAGCTATCTCGCCAAGAGCGCCGAGTTCGAGGTCCCCTAATTACGTAATTGTCCTGAGTTTTTCGGCTCGGACGGCTGGGCTACCACGGCGGCAAATGTGAATTGCCGCCGGGAACGGTGCTGGTTAAAAGCGGCGCGAGGCGCGCCTGCCGGTAGGCGCTGACTGGAACCCTGTCCGATGACTCTCTGGTTCGTGTTCGCCGTGATGACGGCCGCGGCGATCTTCGCCGTCCTGCTGCCGCTCGGGCTGGGCGCGCGGGCCGCGTCGGACGGGCGCGAGGTCGCCGTCTACAAGGACCAGCTGGCGGAGATCGAGCGCGACGTCGAAACCGGGCTGATCGGCAAGGTCGAGGCGGAAGCCGCGCGGGTCGAGATCAGCCGCCGCCTTCTGGCCGCGGCCGACCAGGAGGATGAGGCTGCGGTGAAGCCGAGCCTCGGTCTGCGCCGCGCGTCGGCGGTGCTGGCGCTGATCGGCGTGCCGATCGTGGCGCTCGCGGTCTACCTCCCGCTCGGCTCGCCGCAACTGCCGGATTTCCCGCTCACCGCCCGCGCGGCGCCCAACGGGACGCAGCCGCTGGAAACGCTGGTGGCGCAGGTCGAGCAGCACCTGCAGAAGAACCCGACCGACGGCCGCGGCTGGACCGTGCTCGCCCCGGTGCTGGCGCGGCTCGGCCGCACCGATGACGCGATTCGGGCCTATCGCAACATGATCACCTATGCCGGCGACGGTGCGGCCAAGCGCGCCGATCTCGGCGAGATGATCACCGCGGCCGCCGGCGGCGTCGTCACCGCCGAGGCCAAGGCGGAGTTCGAGCGCGCCCATGCGCTCGAGGCCGACGAGCCGAAGTCGAACTACTATCTCGGCCTCTCTGCCGAGCAGGACGGCCGCAAGGACGAGGCGAGCGCGATCTGGCGGGCGATGCTGGGCAAGGCGCCCGCGGATGCGCCATGGCGGCCGCTGGTGACGGCGGCGCTGGCCCGCGTCGGCGGCGGCGAGGTGCCGGCGCTGCCGAGCGAGACGATCGCCGCGGCCAAGGACATGAGCGCAGGCGATCGCGAGACGATGATCCGCGGCATGGTCGACCGGCTGGCGGCGCGGCTGAAGCAGAATGGCGACGACGTCGAGGGCTGGCTGCGCCTGGTGCGCGCCTATGTCGTGATGGGCGATCTCGACAAGGCCAAGGGGGCGCTGTCGGAGGCGCGGCAGGCGGTGTCCGGCGATGCCGAGCGGTTGCGGCAGCTCAACGAGGGTGTGAAGACTTTCGGCTTGGATGGATGAGCGGCGCTTCCGCCGCCAACGGGATCAAGGGATGACACGCAAGCAGAGGCGTTTGACGATCATCGGCGGGGCGCTGTTCGTGCTCGCGGTCGCGGCCGGGCTGGTGCTGAATGCGCTGCGCGACTCCATCGTGTTCTTCTCGACACCGACCATGGTGGCGGAAAAGCATATCGGCCCGGGCAAGCGCTTCCGGCTCGGCGGCCTGGTGCAGCCGGGCTCGCTGAAGCGCGGCGACGATCTCGCCGTCAGCTTCGAGGTCGCCGACGGCGGCGCCAAGCTGCCGGTCGCCTACAAGGGCATTCTGCCGGATCTGTTCCGCGAAGGGCAGGGCGTCGTCGCCGAGGGCGCGCTCGATGCCGCCGGCGTGTTCAAGGCCGACACCGTGCTCGCCAAGCATGACGAGACCTACATGCCGAAGGAAGTCGCCGATGCCCTGAAGAAGCAGGGCCATTGGAAGGACGATTACGGCAAGCCCGGCGCGGCGGCCAAGCCAGCCGGCGCAGCCACGCCAGCCGGCGTAGCCACGCCAAGCCCGGTGTCGATGCGCGAAGGCGCCGAGAAGACGGCGGCAGGAGCGACGCAGTGATTGCAGAGAGCGGACATTACGCCCTGGTGCTTGCGCTCGCGCTGGCGCTGATCCAGTCCACCGTGCCGATGCTCGGCGCGCATCAACGTGACATCGCCCTGATGAATGTCGGCCGCTCGGCCGCGCTGGCGCAATTGCTGTTCGCCGGTCTCTCCTTCATCGCGCTGGTCACCCTGCACGTGACCTCGGATTTCTCCGTCGCCAACGTGTTCGAGAACTCGCACTCGATGAAGCCGCTGCTCTACAAGATCACCGGCGTCTGGGGCAACCACGAAGGCTCGATGCTCTTGTGGGTGTCGATCCTGGCCCTGTTCGGCGCCATGGTCGCGATGTTCGGCAACAACCTGCCGCTGTCCTTGCGCGCCCGCGTGCTCGCGGTGCAGGCCTGGGTGGCGACCGCGTTCTATCTGTTCATCCTGACCACATCGAATCCGTTCGCCCGCCTCGCCAACCCGCCGATCGAGGGCCGCGACCTCAATCCCGTCTTGCAGGACATCGGCCTCGCGGTGCACCCGCCGATGCTCTATCTCGGCTATGTCGGCTTCTCGATCTCGTTCTCGTTCGCGATCGCGGCCCTGCTCGAAGGCCGCATCGATGCCGCCTGGGCGCGCTGGGTGCGGCCGTGGACCCTGATGGCCTGGATCTTCCTGACGCTCGGCATCGCCATGGGCTCGTACTGGGCCTATTACGAGCTCGGCTGGGGCGGCTGGTGGTTCTGGGACCCGGTCGAGAACGCCTCGCTGATGCCCTGGCTCGCCGGCACCGCGCTGCTGCACTCCGCCGTCGTCATGGAGAAGCGCAACGCGCTCAAGGTCTGGACCATCCTGCTGTCGATCCTGACCTTCTCGCTGTCGCTGCTCGGCACCTTCCTGGTGCGCTCCGGCGTCATCACCTCGGTCCATGCCTTCGCCAGCGATCCGACCCGCGGCGTGTTCATCCTCGGCATCCTCGTGCTGTTCATCGGCGGCAGCCTCACGCTGTTCGCCGGCCGCGCCACCGCGCTGAAGCAGGGCGGGCTGTTCGCGCCGATCTCGCGCGAGGGCGCGCTGGTCTTGAACAATCTGCTGCTCACCGTGTCCTGCGCCACCGTGCTGTTCGGCACGCTGTACCCGGTGATCATGGAGGCGCTCGACTTCAAGCTCTCGGTCGGTGCGCCGTTCTACAACATCACCTTCGGCCCCTTGTTCGCGCTGCTGCTGCTGATGGTGCCGTTCGGCCCGATGCTGGCGTGGAAGCGCGGCGACCTCGTCGCGGCGACGCAGCGGCTGCTCGCGGCCGGCGTCACGGCGCTGGTGGCGATCGCGATCGTCTGGGCCTGGGCGCGCGGGGGCAGCGCGCTGGCGCCTGTTGGCATCGGCCTCGGCGTGTTCGTCATCACCGGCTCGGTCGTCGATCTGGTCGAGCGCACCGGCGTGGCCCGCGTGCCGTTCAAGACCGCGCTGCACCGGACCCGCGGCCTGCCGCGCTCGGTGTGGGGCACCGCGTTCGCGCATGCCGGCCTCGGCGTGGCGCTGCTCGGCATCGTCTGCGAGACCACCTGGAACAGCGAGCTGATCTCGACCTTGCGTCCCGGCGACGTCCGCAATCTCGCCGGCTACCAGATCAAGTTCGACGGCATGAGCCAGCGCCAGGGCCCGAATTTCAGCGAGGTCGTCAGCACCTTCGTCATCAGCCAGGACGGCCGGCAGCTCAGCGTCCTGACGCCGAGCAAGCGCAGCTTCGCCACGCGCGGCATGTCGACGACCGAAGCCGCGCTGATGACCCGTGGCGTCAGCCAGCTCTACGTCTCGCTCGGCGATGCCACCGCCGACGGCGGGCTGGCCGTGCGCATCTATCACAAGCCGCTGGTGCTCTTGATCTGGTTCGGTCCGGTGCTGATGGCGTTCGGCGGCCTGCTGTCGCTGTCCGACCGGCGCCTGCGCGTCGGCGCGCCGCGGCCGGCGCGTGCGGCGCGCGCGCTGCAGCCGGCGGAGTAGGGCGGATGCGACGCAGTCTCAGCCTCCTCGCGCTCGCGCTGCTGCTGTTGAGCTCGCCGGTGGCGCATGCGGTGCAGCCCGACGAGGTCATGGCCGACACCGCCAAGGAGCAGCGCGCCCGCGCGCTGTCGCGCGAGCTGCGCTGCATGGTCTGCCAGAACCAGTCGATCGACGATTCCGACGCGCCGCTGGCGCGCGACCTGCGCCTCTTGGTGCGCGAGCGGCTCGCCGCCGGTGACAGTGACAATCAGGTGTTGGATTTCCTGGTCGCGCGCTACGGCCAGTTCGTGCTGCTGAAGCCGCGCTTCGAGCGCCAGACCCTGCTGCTGTGGCTGCTGCCGCCGGTGCTGCTGCTTGGCGGCGGCCTGGCGCTGTGGTGGCAGGTGCGCCGTCGCGGGCAGCGCGGCCCGGAGGCCACGCCGAAGCTGACCGCGGAGGAGGAGGCGCGCCTCGCCGCGCTGATGGCCGCCGAGCAGCCGCCGCCGGCGACATGATGATCCGCTAACGCCACGATCCCCTGCCAGTTAGTTACCCCGTCATGGCCGGGCTTGACCCGGGGCCGGGTCAAGCCCGGCCATGACGACGGAGAGAGGCGGGCTGAAAGCGCGTGGTGCGAAGGCCGGCTGTCGCGAGTAAGAAGCGAGCGCAGAAAATGGGAACGCGCCGTGGATCCGCAAAACCCCGTGCTTTCCCGTGCTCCGCGCCTACCCGCGCTTTCATCTTATTTTACCTTTGTCTGGAAGTGTGCGTTGACATTCCATGTGACGCGTCCGGGCAAGGCCAATGTTCTCCAGCAGCAATCTGACGATCCGCTTCCTCGTGGGAGGCGTCGTCGCCTCTCTCCTCATGCTCCTGGCGATCGGCGGCGGCACCGGCTTCATCGCGGTGCTCTATCTCAACAACCAGATCACCAGCCTGTCGTCGGACTTCGCCAATCTCAGCGGCCCCGCCCGTGATCATGCGATGCTGACCTATCAGCAGGCGCAGTCGGCGTTCTCCTATTTCCTGATGGCCTGCGTCGCGATCGCCGTGTTCGCCAGCGCCGTCTGCCTGATGACCTATGCCGCCGTGCAGAACGGCATCCTGCGGCCGCTCGCCGCGATGGTCTCGGCCATGCGCGACGTCGCCGGCCAGAAATACGACACGCCCATTCCCGGCCTCGGCCTCGGCAACGAGATCGGCCAGCTCGCCGGCGCGCTCGAGGTGTTCAAGACCAACGGCATCGAGCGCCAGCGCCTCACCGCGCGCGAGCTGCAGGAGGCGCAGCGCCAGGGCGAGCGCTCGCGCTTTCTCGACGGCCGCATCCATTCCTTCAACGACCTCGTCGCATCCGTCGTCGGCAGCGTGGCATCGTCGGCCATCCGGCTGAAGAGCAATGCCGAGACCCTGTCGCGCGCCGCCAACGACACCTCGGCCAAGGCCAATGCGGTCGAGGCCGCCGCCAACCACGCCAATCGCAGCGTCCAGACCGTGGCCGGCTCGACCGAGGAGATGACGAGCTCGATCGGCACCATCAGCCGCCGCGTCTCCGACGCCACCCAGCGCGCCGAGGGCGCGGCCTCGCAGGCCGAGAAGAGCAAGAACACCATCCATTCGCTGTCGGACGCCGCCGAGAAGATCGGCGCCGTGGTGCAGCTCGTGCAGGCGATCGCCTCGCAGACCAACCTGCTGGCGCTCAACGCCACCATCGAGGCCGCCCGCGCCGGCGAGGCCGGCCGGGGCTTCTCGGTCGTGGCGTCGGAGGTGAAGAACCTCGCCAACCAGACCAGCAAGGCGACCGACGAGATCTCCGCCCACGTCGCCAGCATCCAGGGCATCACCGCCGAGACCCGCGGCGCCATCGACGGCATCTCGACCACGCTGTCGGAGATCAGCGCCATCATGTCCGGCATCGAGGTCGACACCTCGCAGCAGCGCACCGCCACCCAGGACATCTCCAGGAGCGTCCAGGAAGCCGCCCGCGGCACCCTCGACGTCTCCAACCACATCGCCCAGATCAGTTCGACCTCGGCCGAAACCGGCCGCCTCGCCTCGGAGGCCCGCGACGCCGCCGGCGACCTCTCGCAGCAGGCCGAGACGCTGAAGCGCGAGGTCGATGCGTTCATCATCAGCGTGAAGGCGAGCTGAGGGCAGGCGCACCGCCGGGGGCGCCAGTTGTATTTCTCCGCTGTCATGGCGTGCGTTGTGAGCCCACCTCTCTCCTGTCATGGCCGGGCTTGACCCACGGCTGTCCGGTTCAGACAGACTGGACATGGTGCATGGCGTGGATTCTTCTGCGGTCTTGAGCATCGCCAAAT
>NZ_JAUHHY010000012.1:0-210258 GCF_032377435.1 Bradyrhizobium sp. SZCCHNS3002 | reverse complement strand
CCGACCGGCACGCTGCAGTGCTCGAACTGCCACAGCAACACCGCGGCGAGCTTTGCCACCTACACCATGAACCACGCGGCGGTGGCGACGGCGCGCTGCGATAGCTGTCACAACGGCAACTACACCGGCCAGGGCACCAAGGGGGCGCTCGGCACCGCGTCGTACCCGAACCACGTCGCCACCGGCGGCGCCGACTGCGTCAGCTGCCACGCCAAGGCGGCCTCGGGCGGCTTCACCAGCTGGGGCGGTGCGGCCTTCAAGCATGCCGCGACCGACACCAACTGCGCGACCTGTCACAACGGCAAGACGGCGCAGGGCATGACCACGCCGCCGCACATCCCGACCGGGACGCTGCAATGCTCGAACTGCCACAGCAGCACCGCGGCGAGCTTTGCCACCTACACCATGAACCACGCCGCGGTCGCGACGGCGCGCTGCGACAGCTGTCACAACGGCAACTACACCGGCCAGGGCACCAAGGGGGCGCTGGGCACGGCGTCATATCCGAACCACGTCGCCACCGGCGGGGCGGACTGCGTCAGTTGCCATGCCAAGGCGGCCTCGGGCGGCTTCACCAGTTGGGGCGGCGCGGCGTTTGCTCACAAGGCCACCGACACCAATTGCTCCACCTGCCACAACGGCAAGACGGCGTTGGGCATGACCACGCCGCCACATATCCCGACCGGGACGCTGCAGTGCTCGAACTGCCACAGCAACACCGCGGCGAGCTTTGCCACCTACACCATGAACCACGCCGCGGTGGCGACCGCGCGCTGCGATAGCTGCCACAACGGCTCCTACACCGGCCAAGGCACCAAGGGGGCGCTTGGCACCGCTTCGTACCCGAACCACGTCGCTACCGGCGGAGCCGACTGCGTCAGTTGTCACGCCAAGGCGGCGAGCGGCGGCTTCACCAGCTGGGGCGGTGCGGCGTTCAAGCATGCCGCGACTGACACCAGCTGCGCGACCTGCCACAACGGCAAGACCGCGCAGGGCATGACCACGCCGCCGCACATCCCGACCGGCACGCTGCAATGCTCCAACTGCCACAGCAACACCGCCGCGAGCTTCACGACCTACACCATGAACCACGCCGCGGTCGCGACCGCGCGCTGCGATAGCTGTCACAACGGCAGCTACACCGGCCAGGGTACCAAGGGCGCAATCGGAACCGCGTCGTATCCGAACCACGTTGCCACTGGCGGGGCGGATTGCGTCAGTTGCCATGCTAAGGCGGCCTCGGGCGGCTTCACCAGCTGGGGCGGCGCGGCGTTTGCTCACAAGGCCACCGACACCAACTGCGCGACCTGTCACAACGGCAAGACGGCGCAGGGCATGACCACGCCGCCGCACATCCCGACCGGGACGCTGCAATGCTCCAACTGTCACACCAACACCGCGGCGAGCTTTGCCACCTACACCATGAACCACGCCGCAGTGGCGACGGCACGCTGCGACAGCTGTCACAACGGCAGCTTCACCGGCCAGGGCACCAAGGGAGCCATGGGTACGGCGTCGTATCCGAACCACGTCGCCACCGGCGGCGCCGACTGCGTCAGTTGTCACAGCAAGGCCGCCAGCGGCGGATATGTGAGCTGGGGCGGCGCGGCGTTCACCCACTCCGCGGCCAACACCAATTGCTCAGCCTGCCACAATGGTTCGAGCGCGAAAGGCCTGACCACCCCGCCGCATATTCCGGTGACGGGCGTGCAGTGCTCGAACTGCCACAGCAACACCGCGGCGAGCTTCGCGACCTACACCATGAGCCATGCTGCCGTGCATGCCACGCGCTGCGACAGCTGTCACAACGGCTCGTATCGCAGCCAGGGCCGCAGGGGTGCGCAGGGGCCGGATCATAGCGCGAAGTCGCAGGATTGCGGCTGCTGCCACGTGCGCGCCGCCGCCAACTTTTCCACCTGGGACGACGACCCGCAGAAGCCGGCAGCAGGCTGCTCCACGACGGCGCGGTCGGTTGTTCCGGCTCAGGCGCCGGCCGTCAAGGCGGTGACGCCGGCCTCGACCGCCAACCGGACGATGACGGCAGCACCGAATCCCGATGCAGCACCCGGTACGAGCGCTGCACCGGCTGCATCTCAGGCCGGCGCTGCCGCCAAGCCTGCCGCGCCATCCAGTTCGACGCTCCTGTTCAGCAGCAAGCCGCTGGCGAACACGGCTGCGCCGTCGACGGCCCCGACAGCGGGGTCCGAAGCAGGGGCCTCCGCCGGTTCGTCCGGTTCCTCCAAGCCCGACAGTTCGGCCAAAGCTGGCGGCGCGGCGGCGTCCGTGCCGCAGCTGTTGGGCACGCCGCCCCGGATGACATCCGCGACATCGCCGCTCTCGCCGAATGATCCCCGCGGCAGGCTCTTGCCTCCAACCGATACGGGCAGCGACTCGCCGGAAGCGAAGAATGCCGGTCGGCTTCCGTCGCTGCTGCCGACGTTCAATCCGAGGGCAGGGCTTGCCGGATCGAGCACCACGGAGGCCGGTTCCAGATTCAATCACATGACGGCGCAAGGGCCATGCGCATCCTGCCATAACGGAATGACCGCGCCTGGCAAACCGCCGAAGCACGTCGCAACCGCTGCGCCGTGTGAGACCTGTCACAAGAGCACGACGACGTTCAGCGGCGCCCGGTTCAGCCATACTGGAACGACGGCGGCCTGCGCGAGCTGTCACAACGGCATGGCCGCGAGCGGCAAGCCGCAGAAGCACGTAGTCACCAGCGCGCCCTGTGAGACCTGCCACAAGAGCACGACGACGTTCAGCGGCGCCCGGTTCAGCCATACTGGAACGACGGCGGCCTGCGCGAGCTGCCACAACGGCATGGCCGCGAGCGGCAAGCCGCAGAAGCACGTGGTCACCAGCGCGCCCTGTGAGACCTGCCACAAGAGCACGACGACGTTCAGCGGCGCCCGCTTCAGCCACACCGGCACGATGGCGGCCTGCGCGAGCTGTCACAACGGCATGGCCGCGACGGGCAAGCCGCAGAAGCACGTCACGACGAATGCGCCGTGCGAGACCTGCCACAAGAGCACGACGACGTTCAGCGGCGCCCGCTTCAGCCACACCGGCACGATGGCGGCCTGTGCGAGCTGCCACAACGGCATGGCCGCGAGCGGCAAGCCCCAGAAGCACGTGGTCACCAGCGCGCCATGCGAAAGCTGCCACAAGAATACCGTGTCGTTCTCGGGCGCGCGGATGGATCACACCAGCCTGACTGCGCCGTGCGCCAGCTGTCACAACGGCTCCAACGCCACAGGAAAGTCGCCGAAGCACTTCGTGACCAACGTCCCCTGCGAGAGCTGCCACCGGACGGTGAGCTGGAGCTCGGTCAATTACCGGCATATGTCGGCGAGCTATCCGAACCATAGCGCGGCCATCGGCTGCACCGCCTGCCACAGCGGCAACTCGCAGGCCGTTCTGTTCAAGTTCGCGGCCTACAAGCCCGACTGCGCCGCCTGCCACGCCAGTGATTTCCGCCCGCAGCAGCACGCCAAGCTCGTGAAGCCGGCGCCGATGGACTACACCGTCGCCGAGCTCAAGGACTGCACAGGCGCATGCCATATCTATGCTGACAAGTCGCAGACCACCATCGTCACCCGCCGCCAGCGGCAGCACCGGGTCAATGGAGGTGGCTGGTGATGCACGGCTGCTTCAGACAAGCCGCGGCAGCGAGGTCGGCGGGATGGCTGATCGGTCTGCTGGCCGGCTTGCTCGCAATCCTGCTCGACGGGGTCTTTGGCGTTGCACCGGCCCAGCCGGTCATCGATCAGTTCGTCGCCAATGCAAATGCCACGACGATCGGAAACTGCAGCCTTCTGCGGGTCAATTTTCACGTTCGTGTCCGCTACACCGGGCATTTCCCGCTCGACCAAGGCAGCCAGCTCAGCGTCTCGCTGCAATTGGTCGACCGGGACGCCATCATGGCGCGGCGCCTGGTCAGGCGCGAAGGCGTGCGTGTCGACAATGCCCAGGGCTCCGGCCTCCAGGACGTCTATCTGACGCTCGATCAGAACAGGGGACCGATCCTCGTCGTCCAGTTTGCCAGCGAGTTCACCTATCAGATCGTCCAATCCGGCAGCTTCGAGCAGGTGGCGATCGTGGTGGCCCGAAAGGGTCCGGTGTCGGCGTGCAAGGTGAAGGCCCTGGTGCCGAGCGTAGCCGCCCCGGATGCGCCGAAACCGGTTGCGGTCCCCGGTGCGGCGGCGTCGGTCCGCAACGACAATCGCACGACGCAGCAGGCGTCCGCGGCGGACATCCGGTTTGCGGAGGCCTCGATGGACGAGGCGCGCGCGTCGATCAAGAAAGGCAATTTCAGCGCTGCGATCGATCTCCTGCGAAAGGTGCTGAAACTCCCCGAGAACGGCTCGAGCGCCGAGGCGCAGGAGCTGCTCGGCGTGGCGCGGCAGAAGGCCGGCCAGACCGCTGCCGCGCAGGCGGAATATGAAGACTATCTGCGCCGCTATCCGAGCGGCGAGGGCGCCGAGCGGGTGAGGCAGCGGCTTGCCGCGCTTCTCACCGCGACCAGCAGCGCGCCGGCGCGGCCGCGCGACATGTCTGCTGTCACGCCCGAAGGCGGAGACATGGGGGCAGGCATGTCGACCAAGGCGGCAGGGCCGAACGGGGACACCCGCTGGTCGATGTCGGGCAGCCTCTCGACCACCTTCATCACCAACGACACGACCAGCGCCGTCAAGGACAGGGCGATTGCGCCGAACCCGAATGCGGATCCCGACGCGCACCGGGTGCATCAGAACACGCTGCTGACCAATTTTGACTTTCTCGGTACCGCCGACAACGACCGCATCAGGACCAAGTTCAGGCTGGCGTTCACCCATGAGCGCCAGTTCGATACCGGGAACGACAAATACGGCGTCTCGACCGCGCAGGTCGATTACACGCTGAAGGAGGCCGACGTGACGCTGCGCGTCGGACGGCAATCCCGCAACACCGGCGGCGTGATCGGCCGCTTCGACGGCGCGGTGCTGAGCTGGCAGAAGAGCCCGGGGCTGCGCTTGAACGTGCTCGCGGGCTCGCCGAACTGGAGCCGCTTCGACGCACCGTTCAAGGATGGCAAGACGCTCTATGGCGCAAGCATCGACTTCGGCAAGATCCTGGGTGGCCTCGAGACCACGGTCTACCTGATCACGCAATACGACCGCAACATCGTCGACCGCCAGGCCATCGGCGCCGAATTCCGCTATTTCGACGCCAACAAGTCGCTGCTCGGCCTGATCGACTACGACACGCATTTCCGCGCGCTCAATGCCGCCGTGTTCTCGGGAACGTATACGTTCGAGGACAAGTCGGTGGTCAACGCCTCGTTCGATTATCGAAGAGTGCCATTTCTCTCGACCTGGAATGCGCTGCAGGGGCAGCCCTTCCTCACCCTCTACGACATGATGAAGTTCAATACCGCGGGCGAGATCAGGCAGCTCGCGATCGACCGGACGCCGACGTTCCAGTCGGCGATGGTGAGCTACTCGCGGCCATTGAATGAGACTTGGCAGGTTGCTGCCGATGCCACGGTGACCAACCTGACCGGCACGCTGCCGTCCGGCGGCGTCGACGGCACGCCGGCGAGCGGCCTCGAATATTATCTGTCGGCCCAGCTGACCGGGAACGGCATCATCAAGCCGGGCGATCTGTTCATGGGTGCGCTGCGCTACGCGAGCCTGGCGGACTCCAAGTTCTACGTTCTCGATCTTGCCACGCGCTATCCGATCACGCCCGATCTCGCCATCAGCCCGCGGCTGCGGGCGGGGTACAGGTCCGGGACCCGGACCGACCTGAAGGAGTACACGGTTCTGCCGTCGCTGCTGGTCAGCTATCTCTGGTCGAAGGAGATCAGCCTGGAAACGGAGATCGGCTATCGGTTCGTCGACAGCACGCTCGCCAACGTCAAGACGACGACCAAGGACCTGTTCGCGACGGTCACGTTGCGGCGCGATTTCAACGCCGACGGTGTCACGAAGTGCAACGCCTCGATCGTCAGTTGCGCCTGGGCCAGGCCTGCAGCGTTGCAGGGCGGGCAGGGGGCAGGCTCGGGCGACATGCCGCTGCAATCGCGCGCGTCGATCCTGCCGTCCTACATGCTGGAGACCGGTGTGCGCTACTGGTTCAGCTCCGGGCAGAATCGCTACCGCTATTTCGCCGATCAGGCTGCGACGCTTCAGGTCTCCCGGCTCGCCTATGGCGGTATGACCGGGCACAGCGGCGAGATGTTCTTCAGGATCGATGCGCTCGACGGTCCGTTCACCAACATGTTTCTGAAGGGCTATATAGGGGCGGGCAAGATCAGCTCGGGTACGCTCGTCGACGAGGACTTCGCTCCGTTCGTCAATCCGTCGTCCAAGACCGTCAGCAGCGTGGGCGGGGGGCTGCAATATGCAAATCTCGATGTCGGTTTCAACCTGCTGGAGACCGAACGCTTCCGGCTCGGCGCCTTCGTCGGCTATCAATATTGGACGGAGACGGTGGATGCTCGCGGCTGCACCCAGGTGGGCGGCAATCCGACGATCTGCGCTCCTGCGCTGGGGCCTGGCGTCAAGGTGGTGACCGAGCAGGATCGCTGGCATAGCGGACGGGCCGGTGTCTCCCTCGACACGCGGCTGTCGGACCGGCTGAGCTGGCAGGCGGAGGCCGCCTATGTCTGGACCTCGCAGAATGCGATCGATACACACTATTTCACGTTCGGGCGCGATCCTGCCTCGGGGCAAGGAACCGGCTTCCAGGCCGAGACCGTGCTGAACTACCAGCTGACCGACAATTTCCGCATCGGCATCGGTGGACGGTGGTGGCATCTCAGCACCAATGCCGTCGATTCGTTCAATCAGGTCCTGAGATATACGACGGAGCGTTATGGCGTCTTCCTCCAGGGCTCCTACCAGTTCAATCGGGCAAAATAGGCGGCCGGATTGTCGTGGCGGCTGAGCCGCGTCCGAAGGCAACCGGGAACGCCCGACCGCGCCCTATCCTGCATCCAGCCGGATCAGCGCGAGGCCCGAGTCCGGGTCGTGGGCCTTGCGCAGATGCGCCGGCGTTTCGGTAATGATGAGCTCGAGCGTCGGGCGGACATGGCCCGATCCGAGATGCCCGGCCATTGCGGAGCCGTCGCGCTTGCCGACGACCAGATGAACATGGACGGACGGCACGCCGTCGGGCGCCAGCGCGACGTCCCCGACCAGCGAGGCGACCTCAACCTGCTCGTCGACGGGATTGTCGAGATATTCGCGGTCGCCCCAGTCGAAATATCTGAGCACCACCTTTTCGAACGCGCCGATGCCGGTGATCTGCGCGGCCTCGAGACGCGCCTCGCGCGCGAAACGGCGCAGGCACTCCATGGCCTCGTCGCCGGTCTGCAGCACGACCGCGAACGTGCGCAGCCCGCCGCCGTCGTTGAGCAGCTTATGTTGCATGGGTCGCCACCTTTGTCTGTGCGCCTCGCCTGCGCGTGAGCTCTCCCCGGCGTGCCATCGCACGAATCCGGTCTGCGGTACGGCAGGCGATGGCCTGGATGGTCAGGGACGGGTTGACGCCGCCGACCGTGGGGAACACCGAGCCATCGCAGATCCACAGATTGGGGATGTCCCAGCTGCGGCAATCCGCGTCGACGACGCTGGTCCTGGGATCGTCGCCCATGCGCGCCGTGCCATTGAGATGGCAGGTGTCGTCCTCCTGGGCCCAGATGTCCGTCGCGCCGGCGGCCTGCAGGGCGCGGGTCATGAAGGCCAGCGAGTGGTCGATCAGGCGCTTGTCGTTGTCGCACCAGGAGTAGGTCACGCGGGGAATGCGCAGGCCATATTGGTCGATATCGTCGGCCAAGGTGACGCGGTTGCGCTCCTGCGGCAGCATCTCGCCGACGATCTTGAGGCCGGCGACGTGATTGTAGCTGGTCATCTCCTCGACCAGCCGCGCGCCCCACAATCCGCGCGCATGCGCCTGCGTATTGGCCCAGAGCTGCGGCAGCGGCCCCTGGCTCATATAGGCGTAGCCGCCGAAGAAGTCCTTGCCCTTGTCCTGGTAGTTCCAATGCTCGGTGATCGCCAGCGATGGCGGTCCCTTGTAGGAGCGGATCTCGTCGTCCATCACGCCCCACACCGCCTGGTTCGACTGCGTCATCAGGTTCTTGCCGACCAGGCCCGAGCTGTTGGCGAGCCCGTCCGGATATCGGTCGGTTGCCGAGTTCAACAGCAGCCGCGGCGTCTCGATCGCATAGCCGGCCACCACCACGTTGCGCGCTCGCTGGAAGTGCCAGCCGCCCTCGCGGTGATAGTGAACGCCGCTGACGAGGCCGCCATCATCGATCTCGATCCGGCCGACCATCGCGAGGTCGCGGATCTCGGCGCCGGCGGCCAGAGCGCGCGGGATCCAGGTCACCAGCGCGCTCTGCTTGGCGTTGGTCGAACATCCCGCAACGCAGAAGCCGCGGTAGACGCAGGGGTGGGCGAGGCCGCGTGGCGCCGAAAGCGTGGCGAGCGGCGTCTCGGTCCAGGAGATGCCGAGCGCCTCGCAGCCCCGGGCGAGCACGCGCGCGGCCGCATTGAGCGGATGGGCGCGATAGGGATAGCGCGGCCGCTTCGGCCCCCAGGGATAGGTGATCGGGCCTGAGATCTTCAGCGCCTGCTCGACCTCGGTGTAGTAGGCCCACATCTCGCGCCAGTCGAGCGGCCAGTCGGCGCCGTAGCCGAGCAGGGTGCGGGACTTGAACCATTCCGGGCGGAAGCGCAGCGAGACCATCGCGAAGTGGACGGTCGAGCCGCCCACCGCCTTGCCGCTGTTATTGCTGCCGAGCTGCAGCGGATTGGCGCCGTCGACGAGGCGGTCGTCGGTCCAATACAGCTTGCTCTGCTCGGCCTCGTCGGAGGCGAAATCCTCCAGCGGACGGAAATACGGGCCGGCATCGAGCGCGACCACCGAGAAGCCGTATTCGGCGAGCTTGCAGGCCAAGGTGCCGCCGCCGGCGCCGGTGCCGACGATGACGAAATCGACCGGCTCGTCGTCGCGATGGCAGCGCATCGGCACCCAGCCGCCCGGACGAAACACGTCCGGCGCACGGCCCTGTCGTGCGCGGGGCGCCTGGAGGGGATCATCGGACATGACGGTTGATCCTTGCGGCTTCGGCCTCGTGCCCGGGCGTTGCTTCCGCCGCCTCCCAGGGGTCGCGCGCGTTGTCGTCGAGACGGACGTAGCCGCGCGGGCTCGCCGGCCCGCCCCAGCCAACCTCGCTCCATGCGGCGGGATGCGAGTAGTAGGCCATCACGATGTCGCGCAGCAGCCGTCGCTTGAAGAAGTCGACGCAGCGCATGTCACCCCAGTCGGGCGCCTTCAGCTCGCCGCCCTCGGCGCGGCGCAACAGCTGATCCTGCTCGGCTTCGGCCAGCGAGGCAAAGCTCTGGCCGTGCGCGTGGCGTGCCTCCACATCGAGCGCGCGCAGGCCCCGCCGCCACGCCTCGCGCTCCCTCGGCATTCCAGCGGGACGATAGCCGTCGGAGATGCCCGCGTGGAGCTTGCGGTCGACCAGCGATGCTACCGGGATGGCCGGGCGCGTCGCGGGCTGGGGAACGATCCGCGCGGCGATCGCTTCAACCGCCGGGAATTCGCTCGCCGAGAAGAACAGCGGCCTCGCGGTGATCGCCAGCCGCTGCGCAACGACCTCGCGCGTCTTGTCGTTCCACGAAGGCCCGTCGCGCTTTGCGAGCACGTCGTAGTCCGGATAGCGGTTGGGGATCCTCGAATGGACTGGCCGGTCATGCATCGGGATGCTCCCTCATCAGTCCGAGCGCGGCGAGGCCGGCGAGCGCGAGTCCCGTGAAGCTCGGCGGCGCCGGCAGCGGCGGCCCGTTGAGGACGTTCTGGCTCCAATTGCGCCAGCCGCCCATGTTGCGCGACACGCCATAGGCGTGGAAGCCGACGCCGGCAAAACCCATTGCCGCCAGCAGCCACATCCAGACCCGCGTGAGGCGATGCCGCCGGTCGTGGGTCTTGTCCGGGTCGCGCGCGGCGGCGTTGAGCAGCATCGCCGCGCCCAGCGGGGGCAGGGTGACGGGCACCGCCATGAACGGGTCGTGAAACGCGCCGCGGAAGTGCAGCAGCCCGGCCTCGCCCGACGTCCCGAGCAGGCCGGCTGCCGTGACCGCGGCGATGGTGCGCGCCGCCGGCAGGCCGAACACATGCGGTCGCCGCGACCGGCTGGTCTCGCGCACGCGCTCCGAGCAGAAGCCCAGCAGGCCGGAGAGCAGGATCGCGATGGGGGCGCCGAGCGGCGCCCCATAGAACAAATTCTGCCAGCTGAAGCCGCCGACCTTCCTCGTGACGTTGTAGACATGAAACCCCGTGCCCATCAGCCCGGTGGCCGCGGCGAGCAGGTAGCCGCCGTCGCGCAGCCGGTGCGCGAACGGCCGCATGTCCGCGGTGCCATGCGCGCTGGTCGCCAAGGTCAGCGCTGACACCACCAGCGGCGTATACATCGCCTTGTTCTTGAACGAGCCGCGATAGTGCTCGACGCTGCTGTCGGCGAGCACCGAGGCGGCCAGCATGCCCGCGGCGCGGTTGAGCCGCCGCGCAGCGCGCACCGACGCGCCGGGCCGTGGACGCGATTTCCGCGACGGCAGCGCCGCGATGTCGATACCACGGTCCCGCTTCGCGGACCGCGGAAGCAGTGCGGCGGCCGCCAGCACCGATACGACGAGGCCGGCTCCGACCAGAAGATCGTTGTCGCTGCTCATGCCGCACTCACCGCATAGCGCGCTGCGTCGGCGTGTTTGAAGTCGAGCCCATGTCCGGGACGGCTCAGGTCCGGCGCGATCATGCCGCCGTCGGGCCGAGGGGCGCCATCGAACAGCATGTGCTCGATGCGAACGTGGTCGTGAAACCATTCCAGGTGCCGCAGCCGCGGCGCGGCACAGGCGGCGTGGAGATGCAGGGCCGGCGCGCAATGGCCGGAGAGATCGGTATGGAAGGCGTCGCAGAGCGCCGCGATCTGCAGAAAGCCGGTGACGCCGCCGCACCGGGTGATGTCGGCCTGCTGGACGTCAACCGCGCCGGCCTGCAGCATCGTCCGTACCTGATCGGTCGTGTAGCTATATTCGCCGGCGGCGACATCGAGGCCGGCGGGCGCATGTTCGCGGATCAGGCGCAGGCCGGGCAGATCGTCCGACGATACCGGCTCCTCGAACCAGGTTACGCCGAGATCGGCGAAGGGTTGCGCGAGCCCCAGCGCCTTCTTCGCGGTGTAGGCCCCGTTGGCGTCCACAAACAGCTCGGCGCGCTCGCCGATCGCAAGTCTGGCCACCTCGACCCGATGCGGATCGCGCGCGGGCTGCGAGCCCACCTTCATCTTGACATAGGCGCAGCCCTGTTCCGAAACCCAGCCGGCGAGCTGCCTGCGCAACTGGTCGTCCGAATAGCTGGTGAAGCCGCCGCTGCCGTAGATCGGGATGCCATCGCGGACCGCGCCGAGCAGCGTGCACAGCGGCAGATCCAGCAGCCGCGCCTTCAGATCATGAAGTGCGATATCGATCGCCGAGATCGCGGTCGCGGCGAGACCCTGCCGGCCGAGATTGCGGACTGCCCGCTGCATTCCCGCCCAGATGCGCTCGGGCGCGAGGGCGTCGGCCCCCTCGACAAGCGGCGCCAGCATGTCCGAGATCAGGCGGCCGATGCACGCATGCGCATAGGTGTAGCCGGTGCCGGTCCTGCCCCTCGCGGACGCCTCGACCAGCACCAGGGTGGTCGATGTCCAACTGATGGTGCCGTCGGCCTCCGGAAGATCGGTCGGGATCTCGAAGGCGCCGACGCGGAGGCGCTCGATCGGGACGGCGGAGAGCATCAGTCTTTCCCCGGCAGGATGCTGGTCACCAGCTCCTTGGCGCTGTTCTTGAGGACGCTGCCGAGCTCCGGCTCAGACGGGATCATGCTGATGAAGTTCTTGGCGTCCTTCAGCGTGATGTGCGGCGGCAGCGGCGGCACGTTGGGGTCGGTGTAGGCCTCCAGGATCACCGGCCGATCGGCCGAGAGCGCCTCGTCCCAGGCGGTGCCGACATGATCGGGATCGTCGACGAAAATTCCCTTGAGGCCGATCAGCTCGGCATAGCGGTGATAGGCGAAGTCGGGAATGCTCTGGGTCGAGAGCGTCTTGCCGGAGCCGAGCTGGATGCGCTCCTCCCAGGTGACCTGGTTGAGATCGCGATTGTTGAGCACGAGCACGATGAGGCGGGGATTGCTCCACTCGCGCCAATATTTGCCGATCGTGATCATCACGTTGATGCCGTTCATCTGCATCGCGCCGTCGCCCATGCAGGCGATCACCGTGCGCTCGGGATAGGCCATCTTGGCGGCGAGCGCGTAAGGCGTGCCGGCACCGAGCGAGGCGAGGCCGCCGGACAGCGAGGCCTTCATGCCGCGCCGCATCTTCAGATCGCGCGCGTACCAGTTGGCGGCCGAGCCGGAATCGGCGGTGACGATGGCGTTGTCGGGCAGACGCGGCGACAATTCCCAGAACACGCGCTGCGGGTTGAGCGGATCGGCGGAGTCCATCGCGCGGCGCTCCAGCGTCTGCCACCAGTCGCGCACGCCGTCCTCGATCCCGCTGCGCCAGCTGTCTTTCGGCTTCTGCTCCAGCAGCGGCAGCAGCGCGCGCAAGCTCGCCGCGCTGTCGCCGACGAGATTGACCTCCATCGGGTAGCGCAGGCTCAACCGTGTGCCGTCGATGTCGATCTGCACGCCGCGGGCGTCACCGGGTTTCGGCAGGAATTCGCTGTAGGGAAACGCCGACCCGACCATCAAAAAGGTGTCGCACGACTTCATCATGTCCCAGCTCGGCTTGGTGCCGAGCAGGCCGATCGAGCCGGTGACGAACGGAAGATCGTCGGGGAGGGCGGCCTTGCCGAGCAGCGCCTTGGCCACGCCGGCCTGCAGCCGCTCGGCGACCGCGATCACCTCATCGGTTGCCCCGAGCGCGCCGGCGCCGACCAGCATCGCGACCTTGCGGCCGCTGTTGAGCACGTCGGCCGCGCCACGGAGCTGCGATGCGTCCGGAACCTGCGCCGGCCCGGCGTAGCCGAGGCCCGTATGCGTGGTGCCGTGAGCGAGCGGCGGATCCTCGTAGTCCAACTCCTGCAGATCCTTCGGCAGGATGATGCAGGTCACCGCACGCCGGGTCTGGGCGATGCGGACGGCGCGATCGACGAGGTGGCGGACCTGCTCCGGCACGGTCGCCTGTTCCACATAGTCGGCGACATCGTTGAACAGCGTCTTGAGGTCGACCTCCTGCTGATAGCTCGCCCCGATCGAGGCGCGCGCGGCCTGGCCGACCAGGGCGACCACCGGCACGTGATCCATCTTGGCATCATAGAGCCCGTTCAGAAGATGAATCGCACCGGGGCCCGATGTAGCGTAGCAGAGCCCGACCTGCCCGGTGAACTTCGCATGCGCCGACGCCATGAACGCGGCCATCTCCTCATGCCGGACCTGGACGTAGCTCATCACGTCCTGCGCCTTGTCGAGCGCGACGTCGAGACCGCCCACGCCGTCGCCGGGATATCCGTACACGCGGTGAAGGCCCCATTCGGACAAACGATGCCAAACGAATTCGCTGACGTTCATGGACGTGATCCCTGGGTCGGAATGGCTTTGAGCGGCGCTGCTGTCCATCAAACGTGCCGAGCGGACAAAACGTTGCTGACTGAACGAGAATTCATGTTGTTCCGGGAGAACTCATCGAGCGGAACTTGCTCCTCGCTCCCGGGAACCGGTCGGATGTGCCGAAGGTCTGCCGTGGTCGCCGCTTCGCCGCACGCGGCGTCAAGCGCAATGCGCAACGGCCTCGCGGCGCGCGACGCGTCCGAGCTGTTCGGTTCGTTCCGCCCTCGAGAGAACAGAGGGCGCGGGGAATGCCGGGCGCTGGCCGCACCCATGGCCCGCCTGCGAAAAAAATGCAGGCGGCAGGAACCACAGGTTCAGCCGAGACATCCCGGCATTCCCCGCGCGATGGTTGGGCGGCTTATACGTACTCTCCCCGGGGACCGGGCTTGTTTGCCCCCGTCACGGACGGATCATCATCACCATCCGCTTGGTCTCAGCATCGGGAGACCAGGACCATACGACTTCACCGGCACATCGGCTCGTTTCGTCCGCATGACCAGGTCACGCTGCGAACCCACGCACCCACCGCATCCCGCACCCGCGCGTCGTGACGATCGCGAAGCGCCCCTCATAGCGAGGCAGGACCCGTATAGACAATCACATATTCTGATAAAGCGAAAGAAGAATATTTTTCGGCAGAGGACTGGACAGAGGTGATCTCGTTGAAGTCATGAGGGAAACAATTTTAGCGGAGCACGACGGTGGGCCGCGATTGGCCCGAAGGGCATCTGGAGTTGAACTGACGTAGAGAAGGTGGCCGAAGCCACTCTGTTTCGACGCGGGCCGCAACATCGAGATTCCAGTCGATGCGTCGTGGCTTGCTCGGTACACTCGCTCGCTCTTGTCCGCCGTCGCTGCAAGAGCAAAGGCGGGTCCGGGAATCCTGGTGAAGAATACAGGAGGAAGCGCGCCGCGATCTCGGAGTCCGTAAGACGATATCGCCCGTCGTTACCCGCGGCTTGCCGTCAGTTGCTGGCGGTAACGTTCGGCGTCCCAGTTGAGCAGCAACTGCTCGTGCTGCGAGGAGAGATAGCCGATATCGGCCGATAGCGGCAGGCGGCTGGTCACGAGCGCGAGGCAGCTCAGCATGGCCTCGGCGCCCGGGCTGGCGTCGCTGCGGATGATGGCACCGAGACCCGGCGCGAGCGCTGCGACGGGCGCGGGCAGGCGGCTCGCTTCGGCGCGCGCGAGCAGCGTGGCGAGGTCGCTGGCGCTCTCGACCGTCGGCAGGCCCGGGCCGAGAAACACGACGTGGTCCGGATACAATGAGCCGCCGGTCGCGATGGCGCGGTTGAACGGATCGGTGGCGATGCCGTGGCTACCAGCATCCTGCGGCAGGCGATAGGCGGTGCCGGCGCACAGACGGCGCAAGGCCGCTGCGTCGGCAGCAGGCGCCGGGCGTACCGGCAGCGCCAGCCGGTGCTCGACGTCATGGACCAGCGCCTCGGCCTGATCGCAGCTCTCGGCACCGACGACGAGGCCGTGATTGCCGAGGGTCAGCACGTCGATGCGGTCGCGCGCGACGATGGCGCTCACTGCGCGCGCCAGCGGCAGCCCGGGATGAAAGTAATCGAGATGGCGCCAGGCGAGCCCGTCCAGCCGCGCCGCAAAGTCATCGCGCGCATCGCGCCGCGCCGCCCAGGCGATGGTGTTGACGGCGTGCACGTGCAGCACGACCCGGTGCGGCAGTAGCGCATGCAGCGCGGTCTCGATCGAGGCGCGCAGGGGACCGGGAGCGGCCAGCGGAATGCGCTCGTCGTCAGCGGCGAGCGCGTCGCGCGCCGCCGGCAGGAGCACAGGCACGAAGATGTCCTTCGCGTCGGCATCGGCAAGCCAGGTGCCGGACGCCTTCACCCACAGCACATCATCCTGCTTGAGCGAGGAGTTGCCGCCGGCGCCTTGCACCAGCTCGATGTTGCGGCCGACCCGCGCCGACATCCGGCGCAACTCCTGAAGCTCGGCTGGCTCGCGCATTTCGCATCTCCTTCTCACCAAGAAAGGTGCTGCATCGTCCAGTTCGGCATGCGGCCGGGCGAAGCTGCGAGCTTGCGCGTTGCCGCAGCCAGGTCGGGCGCGCCGGCCAAGGTCGTGCGATGCACGCCATCGCCGAGCAGCAGGCTCTGCAGGCCTGCGGCGCGGGCGCCGGCGACGTCATGGTCGAGCGAGTCGCCGATCATCAGCACGCGGTGCGGATCCGGATCGCCGAGCTGCTCCAGCGCGGCCGCGAAGATCGGTTGGTATGGCTTGCCGACGAAGCTCACCGGACCGCCGAGCCACTCATAGGCGCGCGCGAGCGTGCCGGGGGCAGGCACGAGGCCGGCCGCACCGAACATCATCAGGTCGGGATTGGCACAGATCATCGGCACGCCGCGCGCCGCCGCTCCGGTGAAGCGATCGCGCCAGGGGTCCGGCTCGGCGAGGTCGTCATCGAGGCCGCCGAGCAGGATGAAGTCGGCGTCCCGCATATCCGTCACGAGGACGAGATCGAGCCCGTCGATCAGCGAGCAGTCGCCGCCCCTGGTGATCAGGAAGCAGGCGCTGCCGCAATCGGTGAACGGCGCGCGCGTCCGGTCGCGTAGTCCGCTCCAGGTCACCTCGCCCGAGGTGAGAATGCCGTCATAGGCCGAGCGCGGCAGGCCGAGCCGGGCGAGGCGCTCGGCATTGGCGCTCGCGCGCTTGCCGGAGTTCGACAGCACCAGGATCTGCTTGCCGGCCTCGCGCAGCCGCAGGACGCAGTCGTGAGCCGCGGGAAGCACCGTCCGGCCGTCATGCAGCGTGCCCCATTGATCGAGCAGGACGTGATCGAACCGCTCGGCGATGGCGGACAGGCCGCTGATCTCGCACGCTGCCGCCGTCATTGCGGCGGTCCCTGCAGCGCCAGCAGCGCCGCGCCGTAGCTCGCTTCGGTCTGCGCGGCGACGCTGACGGGCACGCCAATGATGCGCCGGCGGATATCGGTCCAGGCGTCGTTCCGGGCGCCACCGCCGATGCTGATCACGCGCCGCAGCGCCGGCGCGCCGAGCGCCTGGAGACGCTGATAGGCCATCGCCTCGACGCTTGCGATGCCTTCGAGCAGCGCCTGGAAGAAGCGGTGATCCTCGGCCGGGCGCGGCGTGATCTTTGGTGCGAGGGCGGGGTCGGCGATGGGGAAGCGCTCGCCGGGTTTGGGCAGCGGATAGTAGTCGAGCCCGGTGGGCTTGTCCGGGCGCAGCAGCGGGGTCATGCGGTCCATGTCGGCGGCGGTGAAATGCGCGAGCAGCGCGGCGCCCCCGGAGTTCGATGCGCCGCCGGCGAGCCATTTGTCACCGAGCCGGTGCGAGTAGACGCCCTGACCGGCGGCGAAGATCGGCTGCGTCGCGACCAGCTTCACCACCAGCGTGGTGCCGAGCGACGTCACCGCATCGCCCGGCGTCGCGGCGCCGGTGGCGATGAAGGCGGCGACGCCGTCGGTCGTGCCGGCGACGATGCGCGCCGACGGCGACAGACCGAGCGCGCGTGCGGTCGACGGATCGACCTCGGCGAACGGCGTGCCCGGCGCCAGAATGCTCGGCAGGACGTCATGGGGAACGCCGAGGCGATCGATCCAGCGCGGCCATTCACGCCTGACGGGGTCATAGCCGAGCTTCAGCGCGTTGTTCTCGTCGCTGACGCCGTGGCGGCCGGCGAGGCGTCCGGCGATCCAGTCGGCCTGATGCACGGCGTGCCGCGCGCCTGTCGTGGAGGCGAGCAGATGCATGAGCTTGGCGAGCGGGCTGCTCGTGCCATGCGCGCCGCTTTCGGGCGGCGCCACCGCGGCGATCCGCCTGGCTTCGCCGACCGCGCGCGCATCGTTGTACATCAGTCCGTGCGAGCGGGGCCGTCCGTCGGCGTCGATCAGCAGCAAGGTGCCCGAGGTGCCGTCGACCGCGATGCGCGCGATGGCGCCGAGATCGACGATCCTGCCGAGCTTGTCGAGCGCTGCGACCGTCGCCTGCCACCACAGCTCGGGATCCTGGTCGACGGCGTTGCCGTCCTGGCGCGGCGCGGCGAGCGGAACTGCGGCTGCGCCCTTGATCTCGCCGCTCGCGTCGGCGGCGCAGGCGCGCACACCGCTCGTGCCCACGTCGATGCCGACAAACAACTCCGTCATGCGACCTCATCCCGTTGTGCGCCGGCGAGCATGCCTGTGCTTGCCCGGCGCGTCATCCCTGACGCGCTGCAGCACGTTTGGGGGATTGACGGCCGGATCGCCGTCTGCAATTTTTTGCAAGGTGTGAAGAAATTTGCAAGCAGGCATTCAAGCGTGACGACAGCTTCCGACAGGGCGTCGATGGTGGACGGCGAGGCTTCGCTGGCGACGCGCGCCGCATGGCTGTATTTCGCGGCCGGGCTGACGCAGTCGGAGGTCGCCGATCGGCTCAACATCCAGAGCACGAAGGCGCATCGCCTGATCGCGCGCGCCAGCCGCGAGGGCATGATCCGTGTCTTCGTCGAGGGTCCCGTCGCCGAATGCGTCGCACTCGAGAACGCGCTGGCCGAACGCTACGGGCTCGACTTCTGCCGTGTCGCGCCGGATCTCGGCGAGGGCGACCTGCCGCTGAAGGCGCTGGCGCTGGAGGGCGCGAGCTTCCTGCGCCAGGTGCTGGAGCGCGGCGACGACAAGATCATCGGTGTCGGCCACGGCCGCACGCTCGCGGCCGTGGTGGCGCAACTGCCGCAGACGCCGGCGCGCGACGTGCAGTTCGTGTCGCTGCTCGGTGGCCTGACGCGCAAATTCGCCGCCAATCCGTTCGACGTGATCCATCGCCTGGCCGAGCGCACCGGCGCCGAAGCCTATCTGCTGCCGGTGCCCGTGTTCGCCAACTCCGTCGCCGACCGCCGCGTGCTGATGCAGCAGTTCGGCATTGCCGACGTGTTTGCTCTCGCGCAGAAGGCTTCGCTGCTGTTCGTCGGCATCGGCCAGATCCATGCCGACGGCTTCCTGGTGTCGAGCGGCATGATCAAGCCGGACGAGGTCGTCGAGCTGAAGCGCGCCGGCGCCTGCGCCGACCTGCTCGGGCATTTCTTCAACGCCCAGGGCGAGCTGCTCGATCTCGATCTTTCGGCGCGGGCCACCTCGATGGCCGCTGCCGATCTGAAGAAACACCGCATCGTCGCCATCGGCGGCGGCGAGGCGAAGATCACGGCCCTGCGCGCTGTGCTGCGCAGCGGCTTCCTGAATGGCCTCATCATCGACGAGGCGACCGCTCAGGCATTGGCGACTGACAAGCCGGAGAAGACATCCGGCAACTCCAAGAACAAGAGTCGGAAGGGCAGGTAACGCGAACACGTCTCTACAAAAAACAAAGGGAGGGTTGAATGTACGATCGTGAGAAGAATCTCTTTGCGTCCTATGCCGGCAAGCGCATCAGCCGGCGTGATCTGCTCGACGGTGCCGCCAAGCTCGGCATTGCCGGTGTCGCCGCCAATGCCGCCTTTGCGTCCGCGATGTCGAAGGCGATGGCCGCTGACTTCAATTGGAAGGCGCATAGCGGCAAGACCGTCAAGCTGCTCTTGAACAAGCATCCTTACGTCGATGCGATGATCGGCGACATCGAGGCGTTCAAGAGCCTCACCGGCATGAACGTCACCTACGACATCTTCCCGGAGGACGTCTATTTCGACAAGGTGACGGCGGCGCTGTCGTCGAAGTCCGACCAGTACGACGCCTTCATGACCGGCGCCTACATGACCTGGACCTATGGTCCGGCCGGCTGGATCGAGGACCTCAACACCTACATCAAGGATCCCGCCAAGACCAATCCGGCCTTCGCCTGGGACGACGTGCTGCCCGGCCTGCGGTCGTCGACGGCCTGGGATGGCGTCGCCGGCTCCGAGCTCGGCTCCGGCAAGGCCAAGCAGTGGTGCATTCCGTGGGGCTACGAGCTCAACAACATCACCTATAACCGCAAGATATTCGACAAGGTCGGCGTCAAGCCGCCGAAGAACCTCGACGAGATGCTCGACGTCGCGGCCAAGATCACCAAGGATGCCGGCGGTCCCTACGGCGTCGGTGTGCGCGGCTCGCGCTCCTGGGCCACCATCCATCCGGGCTTCCTATCGGCCTACGCCAATTTCGGCCAGAAGGATTTCGTGATGGAGGGCGGCAAGCTCAAGGCCGCGATGAACACCAAGGCCTCGAAGGACTTCCACGAGAAGTGGGTCAGGATGATCCAGGGCTCGGGCCCCAAGAACTGGTCGACCTACACCTGGTACCAGGTCGGCACTGATCTGGGCGCCGGCGCCTCCGGCATGATCTTCGACGCCGACATTCTCGGCTACTTCATGAACGGCGGCGAGAACAAGGAGCGCGGCAATCTCGGCTACGCGCCGTTTGCAGCCAATCCGGCCGCCAAGGCGCCGACGCCGAACGTCTGGATCTGGTCGCTGGCGATGTCGAGCTTCTCCAAGCAGAAGGATGCGGCCTGGACGTTCATGCAGTGGGCGGCCTCCGTCGAGCATGATCTGTTCGGCGCCCGCAAGATGGACTTCGTCAATCCGGTCCGCGCCTCTGTGTGGAAGGACAGCGAATTCCGCGACCGCATCGCCAAGTCCTATCCCGGCTATCTCGAGCAGCATGACCTCTCGGCACCGGGAGCGAAGATCTACTTCACGGCGCAGCCGCTGTTCTTCGACCTCACGACGGAGTGGGCGGCCTCGCTGCAGAAGATGGTGGCCAAGGAGATCAGCGTCGACGAGGGCCTCGACAAGCTGGCCGAGAGCATCAACCGTCAGTTGAAGCAGGCCGGCCTCGGCTGAGGCTGGACGCGGACTCTCCACGACCACCCGCCGGTCCGGCCGCTCCCCCACGGGCGTCCGGACCGGCCCATCACCGCGAATGTGTGATCACGCCTGTCATGAGCATGGCTGAACTTGTCGAAACCAACGCGGCGCCGCGCCGCGCGAAGAGATGGCGCGGACGGCTGCTGCCATATCTGCTGAGCCTGCCGGCGCTGCTGGTCTGCATCGCCATCCTGGTGCCATTCGTGACCGCGGCGATCTATTCGCTGCAGCGCTACCGGCTCAACCTGCCTTACTTGCGCGGCTTCATCGGTGTCGACAACTACATCGACTTCCTGTCCGATCCTGCGTTCTGGAACACGCTGCGGATCTCGCTCGTCTACACCGCGGTGACCGTGATCGCCGAACTGCTGCTCGGCCTCGGCATCGCGCTCCTGCTGCGGCGGCCGACGCGCTTCCACAACGCCGTCTCGATCATGCTGCTGCTGCCGCTGATGACGGCGCCGGCGATCGCCGCGCTGATGTGGAAGCTGATGACCAATCCGAGCTTCGGCATCCTGTCCTATCTTGTCGGCCTGTTCGGCGCGCACGATTTCAAGTGGGCGTCCGATCCGTCGACCGCGCTGTTCACCGTCGTGCTGGTCGACGTCTGGGTCTACACGCCCTTTATCATGATCCTGCTCTTGGCCGGCCTGCGCTCGCTGCCGCGGCAGCCGTTCGAGGCGGCGGCGCTCGACGGCGTGCCGGCGAGCTTCGTGTTCTTCCGCATCACCCTGCCCATGCTCGCGCCCTACATCATCACGGCGTCGCTGTTCCGGCTGCTCGACTCCATCCAGCAGTTCGACATCGTCTATGCGATGACGCAGGGCGGCCCCGGCGACCGGCTGATGGTGTTCCAGGTGCAGGCTTATCTGGAATTTTTCCAGTACACCAATGTCGGACGCTCGGCGGCGCTTTTGATGATCCTGTGGCTGATCACCAACATCCTGTCGAACATCTTCATCAAGAACTGGCTGCGGCTGCGCGAACGCGCCCACGGTCACGCCTGAGGAGGCCGCCGATGGATCATTCCAGTCTCGCCGGGCGCATCTTCCGCGGCATTGCGCTCTCGCTGGTGCTCGTCTTCTTCATGTTCCCGATCGTCTGGATCCTCATGATGTCGTTCCAGAGCAACGAGCAGATCCTGCGTATCCCGCCGCGCATCCTGTTCGAGCCGACGCTCGCCAATTACGAGGCGCTGATCTCGGGACAGCTCCGTACGGCAGCCGGCAATCTGCAGATCTCGTTCATGCGTAACCTCATGAACAGCTTCATCCTGTCGAGCGCCTCGGTGATCCTGGCGCTGCTGCTCGGCGTGCCCGCGGCCTATGCGTTCGCGCGGTTCAAGTTCCGGCTCGGCGAGACCATCGCCTTCACGCTGCTGTCGTTCCGCTTCGCGCCGCCGCTCCTGGTGCTGCTGCCGCTGTCGCTGTACTACCAGCAGCTCGGCTTGAACGACACGTATTTCGGCATCGTCTGGGTCTACCAGCTGATCGCGCTGCCGCTGATCCTGTGGATCGTGCGCGGCTATTTCGAGGACATCAGCCCCGACATCGAGCATGCCTACCGGCTGGCCGGGCATTCCTGGCGCGAGGCCTTCACGCGCATTGCCGTTCCGTTGGCGGGACCCGGGATCGCGGCGGCGGGCTTGCTGTCCTTCATCTTCTGCTGGAACAATTTCGTGTTCGCGCTGATCCTGGCCTCCGCCGACAAGCAGCCGGTGACGGTCGGGGCGCTCGCCTTCGTGACGGCGTCCGGCATCCAATATGGCCAGATCGCAGCCGCAATCGTGCTGTCGGTGACGCCGACCTTGCTGCTCGCGCTCTATGCGCAGCGCTATCTGGTCGAAGGTCTCTCGCTCGGTGCAGTGAAGGGTTGAGGATACATGGCGCGTCTCGAACTCCAATCGGTCGACAAGAGCTTCGGCGCCGCAAGCTGCGCCAAGGGCGTGTCGCTCGCGGTCGAGCCCGGCGAGATCGTCGCGGTGTTCGGCCCGTCCGGGAGCGGCAAGACCGTGCTGCTGCGCATGATCGCCGGCATGTTCGAGCCTGATGCGGGCGACATCCTGGTCGGGGGCCGTTCGATCGTCGATGCGGCGCCGGAGCAGCGCGGCATCGGCATGGCGTTCCAGAACTTTGCGCTGTTTCCGCATATGAGCGCGCGAGACAACATCGCCAGCGGCCTGCGGGCGACGGGCGCAGCCGATGTCGCGGCGAAGGTTGCGGCGATGAGCCGGCTGTTGAAGATCGAGCACGTGCTCGGCCACAAGCCTCGTGAACTGTCGAACGGCCAGAAGCAGCGCACCGCGCTGGCGCGCGCTCTGATCGGCAATCCTGAGGTGCTGCTGCTCGACGATCCCTTGCGCAACGTCGATGCCAAGCTGCGCTACGAGATGCGGCTGGAGCTGCCGAGCCTGCTGCGCCGGAGCTCTGCGGCGGTGCTTTATGTGACGCAGGATTATCGCGAGGCGATGGCGATCGCCGATCGCATTGCCGTGCTGATCAATGGCCGCCTGGTGCAGGTGGCGCGTCCGGAGGAGATCTATGCGCGGCCGGCGTCGGTTGCGGTGGCGCGGCTGTTCGGCGATCCCAGCATCAATCTCTCGGAGGTCGTGCCGGTGGTGGAGCAGGGCCGGTTGATAGCGGCTATCGCCGGGACGCAGGTCCGGCTCGACGTCGATGATCTGCCGGCGGATGCGCGGGAGCGCTGCTGGCTGGGCGTGCGGCCGGACGATGTCGCGGTGACGCGCCATGGCGGTGAAGGCGCGATCCCCGCACGCACCGTCGCCGTCACCCCGATTCATGAGCGTGCCGTGGTGCTGCTGCGCTTTGCTGACGGATCCGAGTGGCTGGCGGCGCTGGCGCCCGAGGCGCTGGAAGCCGGCGCCGACGAGGACGTGTTCGTGCGGTTCGTGCCTGAAGCGGCGCTGCTGTTCGACCATGCGACGGGAGACCGTATTGGTGTCTTGCCGCGTCGGCAGGCGGCGTGAGGATGTGAGATGGGCATGCTCGAGATCCGCAACGTCGACAAGGTCTATCACAGCCGAGGCAAGGCGCCGGTTCACGCGGTGCGCGCGCTCGACATGGAGGTGAAGGCCGGCGAGATCGTCGCGCTGCTCGGCTCGTCCGGCTGCGGCAAGACCTCGACCTTGCGCATGATCGCCGGCTTCGAGAGTGTGAGCTCTGGATCGATCGCGCTGGCGCAGCGGCCGATCCATGATCTGGCGCCGGCGAAGCGCAGGGTCGCGATGGCGTTCGAAGGCTATTCGCTGTATCCGCCGCTGACGGTGCGCGAGAATATCGCCTTCGCCCTGAAGGCGCAGCAGTTGTCGCGCGTCGAGATCGCCCACCGCGTCGACAGCATCGCCCGCCTGGTCGAGATCGAGGACATTCTCGATCATCATCCGCGCGCGCTCTCCGGCGGCCAGCAGCAGCGGGTGTCGCTGGCACGGGCGCTGGTGCGCGATGCCGACCTTTATCTGCTCGACGAGCCGATGGGCCAGTTGGAGCCGCAATTGCGCGCGGTGCTGCGCGGCCGCATCAAGGGCCTGCTCGCCGAGCGCGGCATGACCGCGATCTTCGTGACCCATGACCAGACCGAGGCGAGCGCGCTCGCTGATCGCATCGCCGTCATGGAGGATGGCGTGCTGCAGCAGTTCGCTGGGGAACGCGAGCTGAAGAACCGTCCGGCCAATCTGTTCGTCGCGAGCTTCATCGGCGAGCCGCCGATGAATCTGCTGGAGACTGTGGTGACGCAGGAGGAAGGCGGGTTCCGCTTGTCTGTCGGCTCCGATGTTGCCTTTCATATTCCCGGGCAGACGTTGGACGTGGCAGGACAGCAGACGCTGGTGCGGACCGATCGGATCAAGGTCGGCATCCGGCCGCAGCGGATCGCGATCGGCAGCGGCGAGGCGCGGCTGCGCGTGGTCTCCAACCAGTGGCTCGGCGATCAGTCGCATATTGCGGGCGAATGCGCCGGTCATCTGCTGGTCGCGGTGACATCGAGCAAGATCGCGGCGCGGCCGGGCGATGTCGTGCCCTGCGCGCTGGAGTCACGCCATCTCCACATTTTCGGCGCCGACGGCATCTGCGTCCGCCACGCGGAGGCGCGCTGACCATGACCTCGGCTGCGACCCGCGACGTGATCATCGGCATCGACGCCGGGACCTCGGTGATCAAGGCGGTCGCGTTTGCGCGGGATGGCCGCCAGCTCGGCGAGTTCGCGATTCCGAACAGCTACACCACCTTGCCCGGTGGTCGTGTCGAGCAGGACATGGAGCGGACGTGGACCGACACTGTCGCGGCGTTGCGCGGCCTGGGCGGCGCGCTGCCGGACCTGTCCCGTCGCGCCGCCGCGATCGCCGTGACCGGGCAGGGCGACGGCACCTGGCTGATCGACGCGGACGGCCGCCCAGTCGCGCCCGCGCTGCTGTGGCTCGACTCGCGCGCGGCAGGCTTCGTTGAGACCTTCCGAGGCGGCGAGCGCAACGCCGCGCATTATCAGCGCACCGGATCGGGGCTCAACGCCTGCCAGCAGGGGGCGCAGCTGGCCTGGCTGCAGGCGCATGACGCGGAGCTATTGGGACGCGCGGGCACAGCGTTCCACTGCAAGGATTGGCTCTACTTCAAGCTGACCGGCGAGCGGGCGACCGATCCGTCCGAGGCGACGTTCTCCTGCGGCGACTTTCGCCGGCGTGGTTTCGACGGCGAAGCCGCGCGTCTTGTCGGGATCGCCGATTCCGCGCGCCTGTTTCCGGATGTCGTCGATGGTGTCACGACGACGCATGGCTTGACCGCGGCGGCCGCGGCCGAAACGGGCTTGCCCGATGGCGTGCCGGTGTCGCTCGGCTATGTCGATGTTATCTGCAATGCGCTCGGTGGTGGGCTGTATGATCCCGCACCCGACGTCGGCTGCACCATCATCGGCTCGACCGGCATGCACATGCGGCTGGTGAACGGCGCCGACGCGGTCAAGCTGAATGCCGAGGCGACCGGCTATACGATGCCGTTCCCGGTGCCCGGTCACTATGCACAGATGCAGTCGACCATGGCTGCGACCTTGAACATCGACTGGCTGCTCGATGTCGCGCGCGGCGTGCTCGCCATGGAAGGCATCGCGAGGTCGCGCAATGATCTGATCCGGCGCCTCGACGAGCACGTGCTCGCGGCGAAGGTGGGCGAGCTGCTGTATCATCCGTTCATCTCCGACGCCGGCGAACGCGGCCCCTTCGTGTCCCACGAGGCGTCCGCCCAACTGGTCGGCCTGCGCATCCGCCACGGCTACTGGGATCTGATGCGCGCCGTGATGGAGGGACTGGCCTTCGCCGCACGCGACTGCTACGCGGCGATGGGACCGCTGCCGAGGGAAATTCGCCTGACCGGGGGCGCGGCGCGCAGCCGCGCGCTCGGCGCCATTCTTGGTGCGGCACTTGGCAGCACGATTCGAGTCTGCCGTCGCGAGGAGGCCGGCGCATCGGGCGCGGCGATGATCGCGGCGGTCGCGACCGGGCTCTACCCGGACATGATGGATTGCGCGGAGGAGTGGGTGAGACCGTATCTGGATGAGCCGCAAGCGCCGGATGCGGCGCTGGCGGAACGTTATGCGCAATTGTTCCCGGCCTATGTCGACGCCCGTCTTGCGGCACGGCCGGTCTGGAAGCAGCTCGCCGCGCAGCGCACGGGTGCCGATCATGTCTAGCTCCATCGCCATCATCGGCGACCGCTTCATGCTGCCCTCGGTGTTCGCCGAGCGCATCACGGCAATCTGCGGCGATGGCATCGACATCCGCATGCTTGAGCAGCCCTGGCCGGATGAGCCGATGGAGCACGGCTATGCCGGCTCGAAGCTCGACGGGCTCAAGGAGTTCATGGGCGATCCTGACGAGCTCGCTGAGTTCATCGGCGAGGCACCCCTGCTGGTGACGCATCTCGCGCCGATCTCGCGCGCGATGCTGCAGCGGCTGCCGAGCCTGAAATTCATCGCGGTGTCGCGCGGCGGTCCGGTCAATATCGACATGCAGGCGGCGCGCGATCACGGCGTGCTCGTCGTCAATACGCCCGGACGCAACGCCAGCGCGGTGGCGGAATTCACCATCGGCGCGATGCTCGCGGAGACCCGGCTGATCCGCAGCGGCCACGAGTCGATGCGGGGCGGCAAGTGGCGCGGCGATCTCTACCGCGCCGATCGCACGGGACGTGAGCTCGGCGAGATGACAGTCGGCATCGTCGGCTATGGCGCGATCGGCACCCGCGTCGTGAAACTGTTGAAGGCGTTCGGCTGCAAGATCCTGGTGGCCGACCCCTACGTTCAGCTCAGCGCGCAGGACCGCAACGACGGGGTCGAGCATGTCGCGCTGGCCGAGCTGCTGTCGCGCGCCGACGTCATCAGCCTGCATGCCCGCGTGACCGCGGAGACCACCGGCTTCATCGATCGCGACGCGCTGGCGCGGATCAAGCCGGGCGCGATCCTGATCAACACGGCGCGGGGGCCGCTGGTCGACTATCACGCGCTCCATGACGCGCTCAGCTCGCAGCGGCTTGCGGGGGCGATGCTCGACACCTTCGCCGTCGAGCCGGTCCCGCCGGACTGGCCGCTGCTGCAGCTCCCCAACGTCACGCTGACGCCGCACATCGCCGGCGCCTCCGTGCGCACCGTCACCTTTGCCGCCGACCAGGCGGCCGAAGAGGTTCGCCGCTATCTGGCCGGCGAGCCGCCGCTCAATCCCTGCTGACGACGAAAGGTTTTCGACATGAATCGCGAGGAACGGCTGATCCGCGAGACCATCATCGCCAAATGCCGATGGATGAATGCGTCGGGGCTGAACCAGGGCACTTCGGGCAACATTTCCGCCCGCTACAAGGACCGCATGCTGATCACGCCATCGGCGACGCCCTATGACTCGATGAAGCCGGAGATGATCGCGGCGATGCCGCTCGAGGGGGACTACGGTTCCTGGGAGGGGCCGTTGAAGCCCTCGACGGAATGGCGCTTTCATCTCGACATCATGCGCGGCCGTCCGGATGTCGGCGGCGTCGTGCACACCCATTCGACCTACGCCACCGTGCTCGCCATCGCGCGCAAGCCGATCCCGGCCTGCCACTACATGATGGCCGCGTTCGGCGGCACCGACATTCGCTGCGCCGGCTATGCGCGGTTCGGCACGGCCGAATTGTCCGAGCTTGCGCTGGAGGCGCTGGAAGGCCGCAACGGCTGCCTGCTGGCCAATCACGGCATGATCGCGGTCGGCGCCAATCTCGACAAGGCGATGTGGCTTGCGGTCGAGCTCGAGACCATCGCGAAGCAGTACTATCTGTCGCTCGCGCTCGGCCAGCCGCACATCCTCGGCGACGCGGAGATCGCCGAGACCGCGCAGGGCTTTTCCACCTATGGCCTGCAGGAGCCCAAGGCGAAAGCGGCGAAGCCGGCCAAGACTGCGACGAAGGCGCGCGCCGCCGCGCGCAGCAAGCCAGAGAAGAAGCGCAGCAGCAAACGATGAATGCGACGGTCTCACGCAGCGGATCCGATCACGGTCTGTTGGACCTCGCCGTGATCGGCGGCGGCATCAATGGCGCTGGTATCGCCCGTGATGCCGCCGGCCGCGGCCTGAAGGTGCTGCTGTGCGAGAAGGACGATTTCGCCCAAGGCACCTCGTCGCGTTCGGGCAAGCTGATCCATGGCGGCTTGCGCTATCTTGAGTACTATGAGTTCCGCCTGGTGCGCGAGGCGCTGATCGAGCGCGAGGTGCTGCTGGCCTCGGCGCCTCACATCATCTGGCCGATGCGCTTCGTGCTGCCGCACTCGCCGGAGCAGCGTCCCGCCTGGCTGGTGCGCACCGGGCTGTTCCTCTATGACCATCTCGGCGGTCGCAAGCAGCTGCCGGCGAGCCGTAACGTCGACCTCGCGCATGAGCCGGAGGGCGCGCCGCTGCGCCCCGAATTCCGGCGCGGCTTCGAATATTCGGACTGCTGGGTCGACGATGCCCGGCTGGTGATCCTCAATCTCGTCGATGCCGCGCACAAGGGAGCCATCATCCTGCCGCGCACCCGCGCCGTGAGCGCGCGGCGCGAGGGCGATTCCTGGCGGCTGGAGATGCGCTCCGAGAATGGCGAGGTGCAGATCGTCCGCGCGCGGGCGCTGGTCAACGCCGCGGGGCCATGGGTGCAGGATGTAGTGCAGGGTGTCGCCGGGCTCAACTCCGCGCACAATGTGCGGCTTGTCAAAGGCAGCCATCTCGTGGTGCCAAAATTCTGGAGCGGATCGCAGGCCTATCTGCTGCAGAACACCGACCGCCGCGTCATCTTCGTCAATCCCTATGAGACCGATCTGGCGCTGATTGGGACCACCGACATCGTGCATGATGGCCGCGCAGACGACGTCGCTGTCGATGGTGCTGAGATCGACTATCTGCTCGCGGTGCTCGATCGCTATTTCCGGGCCGCGCCGGGCAAGGGTGATATCATTCACGCCTTCTCCGGGGTGCGGCCGCTCTACGATGACAACGCCGACAATCCGTCGGCAGTGACGCGCGACTACGTGTTCGAGGTGCACGGTGCACCCGGGCAGCCGCCGCTGCTGTCGATCTTCGGCGGCAAGATCACGACGTTTCGCCGGCTCGCCGAGCAGGCGATGGAACGCCTCGCGCCGTGGTTTCCGCAGATGGCGCCGGCATGGACGGCGGGCGCGCGGCTTCCGGGCGGCGATCTCGGCGCGCCGTTCGATCGGTTCCTTGCCGATCTCGCCGGCGCGTATCCGGGATTGCCGCGCGATGTGGTAGCACATTATGCGCGGCTCTACGGCACCCGTGCGCGCGATCTGCTCGGAGCGTCCCGCAACGTCGGCGATCTCGGCCGCCATTTCGGTGCCTCCTTCTATGAGCGCGAGCTCGTTTTCCTGCGCGAGCAGGAGTGGGCCGTCACGGCCGCCGACATCCTGGACCGGCGTACCAAGCATGGCCTGCATCTGAGCCGCGCCGAGCGCGAGGCGTTCGAGCTCCAGCTTTGATCGTGTCTTGACGCGTCGAGCTTCTCCGCGACCGCCGCAGCCCCTGGCGGGTGCCGATGACACGCCCTGGCAAACCGTGCTATCGAGCGCCCGCGATATGGAACGCGACGCGCCTGGAGACCCGGAATTCGGCACAATCCGGACCTTCGCCGATGCTTGACGCGCCGAACCGAGTCACAATCAAACCGCCTGCCGACCTCCTGAATTCGACGCCATGCCGGACCAGATCAAAGCGAGAGCCGACCATCGGCGCGGTCCGCGGCAGGCAGGCATCGTCGACGCCTGGACGAGGTTCGCGTCCGGCTCCTGGATGGACCGGCGCTGGACTCCCTGGATCATCGTGCTGAGTGGCCTCGTGCTGGCGCTGCTGTGTGATGCCTTCGTGGCGCACATGCTTTCCGTCAACTATCGGGAGACCTATCGGACGACCGAGGCCGCCAACGGCGATCTCGCCCGCGCGCTCGAAGAATACATGCTGCGCAACATCCAGGGCGTCGACGTGCTCTTGAACACGACGATCGACAGTCTCAAGCAGGACCCATCGCTGCTCACCGCCGGCAATCCGGCGCTGATCAACGAGTTGAAGCGCAGGGTGGTGCCGTACCCCGCCGCGGGCGGCATCGTCGTGCTGGATGCGGACGGCAATCTGCTCGGCGACAGCGCCGGCAACGGAGTTCCCGGCCGCGAGAACAATTTCGCCGATCGGGCCTATTACAAGGTCCAGCGCGATGACCCCGGCCGCGGTCTCTTCATCGACGTGCCGGTGGCCTCGCGCGTGAACAGGGGTCGGTTCATCGCGGTCAGCCGCGCCTTGATGATGCCGGACGGACGATTTGCCGGCGTGATCGTCGTGGCTGTCGACTACGAGAATCTGCGGCAGTTCTTCCTGTCGCTGAACGTCGGGCAGCGCGGAACGGTGACGCTCTATCGCGACGACGGCACGATCCTGCTGCGCACGCCGCATGCCGACGATTTCGCCGGCCGCAACGTCCGGTCCAATCGGCTGTTCAGTCTCTATCTCCCGCAGGCCCCTCACGGCAGCTTCGAGGGCAGCGGCATGACGGACGGCACGTCGCGGAGCATCAGCTATCGCCGCGTCGCCGGCCTGCCGTTGGTGGTGACCGTGGCGCGCGACCCGGTCGAGTATCTGGCGGGCTGGAAGAACAATGCGCTGTACTACAGCGCCATCGCCGCCGGGCTCAATCTGCTGATCGCGGGGTTCGGCCTCGTCCTGGCGCGGCAGTGGCGGCTGCGCGCGGCCTCCGAGCAGGCGCTGCGCGACAGTTTCGAGCAGCATCTGCTGGTGACGGAGAACGTGCCCGCGCTGATCGTCCAGGTCGGCGCCGATGGCGACATCCGCTATGCAAACCGCGTCGCGCGCGAATGGTATGCGCAGCCGTCCAGCGGCGTCGGCCGCAGCCGGCGGATCGACGACTACATCGATCCCGCGCGGCGCGGCGAGGTGAGGCCGAAGATCGAGGCCGCGCTGGCCGGCCGGACCGCGGGCGGCGAGGAGAAGATCGCGTTTCCCGACGGCCGCGAACGCTGGTGCGAGACCATCCGGGTGCCGGATCGCAGCCAGGACGGCACGGTGCGCGGCTATTTCGTGCTGTCGGTCGACATCACCGAGCGCAAGCGCATCGAGGACGAGCTGCGGCAGGCGCAGAAGATGGAGGCCATCGGCCAGCTGGCGGGCGGCATCGCGCACGACTCCAACAACATGCTGGCGGCGACGCTCGGCAATCTCGATCTGCTGCTCGACGCGCTCCCGCCCGGCGAGAGCGCCCGCCGCAGCATGGTCCAGCGGGCGATCGAGGCGGCGGAGCGGGTCGCCGATCTCAACCGCCGCCTGCTGGCCTTCGCCCGCAAGCAGGCGCTGCAGCCGCAGGTCACCGACGTGAACCAGCTCGTCAGCGGGATGACGACCATCCTGCAGCGGACGCTCGGCGAGAACATCGAGATCGCATTGGCGCAGGACCCGATGCTGTGGCACTGCCTGATCGACCCGACCCAATTGCAGAACGCGCTGCTCAATCTGGCGCTCAATGCGCGGGATGCAATGGACGGCGGCGGGCGCCTGACGATCACGACGACGAATGCCGTGCTCGACCAGCCGCTCGACGACGGCGACGAGCGCATCATGCCCGGCGACTACGTGACGATCGCGGTGTCGGACATGGGAGCCGGCATGCCGCCCGAGATCGCGCGCCGCGCCTTCGAGCCGTTCTTCACCACCAAGGAGTTCGGCAAGGGCAGCGGCCTCGGCCTCAGCATGGTCTATGGCTTTGCGCGGCAATCGGGCGGCACGGTGCTGATCGACAGCCGGGTGGCGGAAGGCACCTGCGTCACGCTGTATCTGCCGAGCGCGGGGCCGGGCGTCGGCAGTCGCGCGCGGGCCGGTGCGGCGCGGCTGGCGCGGCCGCAGACCGGCGAACGGATCCTCGTGGTCGAGGACAATCCGCTGGTCGGCGCGATGGCATCGACCATGCTGACCTCGATGGGCTACGGCCCGGTTGTCGTCACCCATGCGACGGCCGCGATCGCCGCGCTGGAGCGGTCGGATCCGTTCGCGCTGCTGCTGACCGACATTCTGCTGCCGGACGCCATGACCGGCATCGACCTGGCGCGCGAGGTGCGCCGCAGATGGCCGGAGCTGCCGATCGTCTTCATGTCCGGCTTCGCCGATCCCTCGCTGGTGCCGGAGGAACTCCGGGCGACGACCGCGCTGCTCGCCAAGCCGTTCCGGCTCGGCCAATTGTCGGAAGCGATCGTGTCGGCCCTGGCCGGCCGGAAGGCGATCTGAGCCCGCGGCGATCATGCGGGGAGCGATCCATCATTCGTCCGATCGTCGGCGCCGTCCGGGCAAGTCGTCTCCGCCTCGCGGCGCGCGATGCGTCCGAGCTGTGCCGGTCGTTTCGCCCTCGAAAGCCGAGGGCGCGGGGAATGCCGGGTGCTGGCCGCACCCATGGCCCGCCTGCGAACAAGAATGCAGGCGGCAGGAACCACAGGTTCAGCCGAGGCATCCCGGCATTCCCCGCGCGATGGTTTTGACGGCTTATACGTCCTCTCCCCGGGGACCGGCTGTCTTGCCCCCGTCGCCCGCGCAACGCGAACGCGTTGTCGCGCGCTTGGCCTCAGCACCGGGAGGCCAGGACCCTACGATTTCGCCGGCGCAACGGCTTCGTTCGTCCGCATGACCTTCGTCACGCTGCGAGCCGCTGCGCCCACCGCATCCCACCCCGCGTGCCGTGACGATCGCGATACGCCCCTCGTGCCGAGGCGGGATGGGGAGATACAATCATGATTTCCGATAAAGCGAAAGAGGAATATTTTTCGCGCGGGGACTGGACAGTGGTGATGTGATTGAGCCGGCGGATGAAAAGAGAATTTCGGCGCAGGCGACCCCCACCGCGAAACCAGCCGGACTTCCGTCTAATTACGATGCGACCGGCCGCGAGATGATCGACGCCGTCCGCCGCGTCGTCGGCCGTCCCGACCTGCCGGTGAAGCCGTTCCCGTGGATCACGCTCTGGTTCGCGGCGCCGTTCGTGCGCTTCATGCGCGAGGCGATCGAAATGCGCTGGCTGTGGAAGCAGAGCCTCGCGCTGGATAATGGCAGGCTGGCCAGCCTGCTCGGCGCGAGTCGCATACGCCCCTCGATGATGCGGTGAGGGCGGCACTCGTGCCCATCACCTGAACCATTCACTCGCGAAAGGAGCGACCGTGATCACCGCATTGTTTGCGGCGCCGCTGACACGCGCCCAGTGTCTCATGCTTGTCCTGCTCGTCGCGGCGCAGGTCGCACTCTTTGTTGCTCTGCTGATCGCGCCTGGCCAGGTTATCAACTGGTCATCCAGTCTGCGCCTGCCTGGCGCGGAAGCTCTGCCGCTGGTCGTGCGCAACCTTTCAGCCATGAAGGCCGGCTACTGGCGCGATGTCCTGAAGGCCTCCACTATGGTTCACGCCGTCTGTAAAGCAGCGCTCGACCCGCGGGGACGAGTTGCAGCAGAAGGTCGTAATCCGCGACGTTCGCGGTAAGGACGACCAAACCGAGCTTCTGGGCCTGAAGAAACAGCACACTGTCCTGAAGTGCGCGCAGCTTACCGTCTCGTTCGTAACTCTGAAGACGGCAAAGGATACCCGAAAGGAGTGCTGCGCGCCCGAGCGTGTCGCCATCAGGTGCAAAGGTGCGATGGGGTGGCATCGCTTTGATGTGCTTTCCGATCACATCGATGACCGGGGCTGTGCGCGGATCAGAGGGGTTCAATACGCCGACCGTGTGCATCAACTCCTGAATCGCAACTGTTGAGTGATTCACTTGCCGATGTGCGATCAGATCGTCGAGAATCGGAGGTGATCGATCCTGCATCTGGTCGATGTAGACGCAGGTGTCGAGCAAAAGCCCCTGTCCAGCGATCAGGGTCGCGTCAACAAATGGTAGTTGGTCATCACTTCTTCGGGGCAGCGTTTTCCACGGGTCGAACCGCGCCCATCGTCGTGCGGCATCGAAATCGAACGCCGCCACGTCAAAAACCGAGCTTCAGCTTCGGATCCGCCGTACCACGCGACCGTTTGAACACATCTGCGAAGTTGTCCTCAAGCGCGACCGTTGCGAGGGCAAATTCGATCAAGTCCGTATCCGTCTCGATGCCCGTTTGCCGCTTCGCTTGGCGGACAAGTGCAGAACTCACCCGGCCGCCGATACGACCTTGTTTGTCTTTCAGCAGACCCGACCGCTCGGCTGCCCGCATCACCGCCTCGAACCGCGTCTCGCTCCCGGCGAACTGGCCAGTTGCCGCTTCGCGGTGAATCCGCGAACTGCTGCCTGCCGCGCCCTTATCTCGGCGGGTTGGTGATTTGCCTGCGGGGGATTTGGTCATGGACGCTTCGATCATGTTAGACAAAAGCTGCTGTTGTTCAACGTAGCACTTCACCACACGGATATCAACGGAGCAGCAGACCGCTCCGCCCTCACTCCACCGCATCTTTCTTAGCGATCCTGTGCAGTTGCTCGAACAGATCCGACTGCTCGCTCGTACACAGGCACACGCCCTGCGCCGACGCCGCTTCGCCCGCGTTGAGGTAGGCGTGGCCCATGGTGCTGTCGAGATACATGCCGTCGCCCTCGTGCAGGATCTCCGGCGCGTAGAACTCGGTGTGCACGGCGATGGTGCCGCGGGTGACGAGGAAGTACTCCTCGCCGCTGTGGCGGAGCAGGGGGCCGAACTCCTCGAGCGTGCGGGCGCGTACCTCGGCGATCATCGGCACCATGCGCTTTCCGATCAGGTCGGTGCACTGATAGGTGTAGGTGTAGAATCGGGTGTTGACGATCTGGCCCTGGCCGGCGCGGCTGACGCTGCGGCGGGCGGTCACCGGGCGGCCCGGCTCGGGGCGCGGCGAAGCAGGGCTGAACAGCTCGGCGATGTCCATCTGCAGGCCCGAGGTGAGCTGCAGCAGCTTGTCATAGGTCAGCGACATCAGGCCGTTCTCGACCTTGGACAAGGTCGACAGCGCCATCCCCGTTTTCTCCGCGACCTGCTTCAGGGTCAGGCCGCGCGCCTGCCGGGCCGCCTTCAGGCACTGGCCGAGCTGGGAGTGCGGGCCTTCGGCTGAAACGCTGATGGCAGTGTCTGTCAAAGCGATCTCCGGAAAATCCGTTAGCGGATCAGGCGTGCCGATGGCCGGGGCAGTTCGGGCAATCTCGCCCCAAAGCGCAGGAAATTCAATTGTGTGCTCCGACGTCCGAAGGTCATGCGTGGACAGCGGTGGAACAATGCGTTTTCAGGTCGTGCATTCGATTTCTTATATGCTAAATAGTTTTCCGAAATGGAAAAGAGAAGCCCTGTGCAATCGATTTGCGACAAGACCGCCGTCGAGCTGGTCAAGCTGCTGAAAACAAAGGCGATCTCCCCGGTTGCGCTGCTCGACTCGTGTCTGGAACGGATCGCGGCGGTGAACCCGGCGGTCAACGCGGTGGTGACCCTGGATGAATCTGGCGCCCGGGCGGCCGCCAAGCGCGCCGAGGCCGAGATCGTCAGGGGCGAGGACAGGGGGCCGCTGCACGGCCTGCCCGTGCTGATCAAGGACACCCAGGACACCGCCGGGATGCGCTCGACCTATGGCAGCCCGATCCTGGCCGACAATGTCCCGGCCGTCGACCAGGCCTCGGTGGGCCGGCTGCGCGCGGCCGGCGCGATCATCTTCGGCAAGACCAACACGCCGGAATGGGCGGCGGGCGGCAACACCCGCAATCCCGTGTTCGGCGCCACCGGAAACCCGTTCGATCCCACGCGCTCGGCCGCCGGCTCCTCCGGCGGTTCGGCGGTCGCGCTCGCCTGCGGCATGGCCCCGCTGGCCTCCGGCTCCGACACCGGCGGGTCCTTGCGCAATCCGGCCGGCTTCTCTGGCATTGTTGGGATGCGGCCGTCCTACGGCCTCGTCGCCAGCGAGAAGCGCGCCCATGGCTGGTCGTGCCTGTCGACCGACGGGCCGATGGCGCGCGACGTCGCCGACACCGCGCTGATGCTGTCGGTGATGGCAAGCGACGATGCGCGCGATCCGCTCGCCTACACCTTGCCCGGCGAGGCCGTGCGCGGCGCGCCAGCGCGCTGGGCGGTGCCGCCAGCGGTGGAACTGAACAAGCTCAGGGTCGCCTTCACCGAGGATTTCGGCTTCGCGCCGACCGAACAACTGATCCGCCGCGCCTTCCGTGCGCGCGTGTCGCGCATCGCGCCGCTGTTTGCCGAGACGCACGAGGGCGCGCCGGATTGCAGCGGGGCCGACGAGACCTTTGCGGTGCTGCGCGCCTCGCTGTTCCTCACCCAGCACGGCAGGAATTTTCGCGAAAGGCCCGACATGCTCGGGCCGAACGTGCGCGCCAATGTCGAGGAGGGGCTCGGCTACAGCCTCGAGGATTTCTCGCGCGCGAGCGCCAACCAGACCCGGATCTATCGCGCCTATCAGAGCTTCTTCGCCAGCCACGACGTGCTGATCAGCCCGATCATCACCTTGAGCCCGCGGCCCTGGGCGGAGCTCTATCCGGCCGAGATCGACGGCGTGCCGACGCGGTCCTACTTCCACTGGCTGGCGCTCGCCTATGCGGTGACCCTGGCCGGGCATCCCGCGCTCAGCCTGCCGCTCGGCCTCGACGACAACGGCCTGCCGTTCGGCCTGCAGATCGTCGGCCCGCGCGGCGGCGATGCGCTGGTGCTCGGCGTGGCCGCGGCGCTGGAAGCCGCCTTTGCCGATGACGCCGAGCTTCGCCGTCCGCGGCCGGATCTCGCAAGGCTCGCGTCGCTGCCGCCGCTGGCGCAGACGCCGGGCTTCATGGCGTGGGATTGAGGCGGCCCTCATGATCACTACATCCTGGAGCGACTAACGATGTCCGACGCCCCCTCATGGCCGTTCTCGCTGGTGCGCCGCGCCGGCGGCCTGGTGTTCCTGTCCGGCGAAGTGCCGGTCGCCGATGACGGCAGCATTCCCGAAGGGATCGCGGCGCAGACCGACCTCGTCTTCAAGCACATCGCGGAAACGCTGGCCGGCGAAGGCCTGACGCTCGACGACATCGTGTCCTGCATGGTGCACCTCGCCGACAAGGCGGATTTCGCCGCCTACAACGAAGCCTATCGCAGGCACTTCAAGGATCCGCTGCCGGTCCGTACCACGGTGCAGGCGCAGATGATCGCGGATGTGAAGATCGAGGTCACCGTCGTCGCGGCGGCGCGGACCTGAGGTAGGAGTGATGACGATGCGAAGCGCGATCGTTCTCGGTGGCGGCATGGTTGGCGTCGGCACGGCGCTGCATCTGCAGAGCCGCGGCTGGTCAGTGGCGCTGGTCGACCGCAGGGAGCCGGGCCGCGAGACCAGCTATGGCAATGCCGGCATCATCCAGAGCGAGGCCGTCCGGCCCTACGCGATGCCCTATGATCTCGCCGGCGTGCTCGACATCGCGCTGGCGCGCACCAACGACGTGCATTACAGCCTCGCGGCGCTGCCCTATCACGTCCGGCCGCTGCTGCAATATTGGTGGAATTCGTTCCCCGCGCGCCACGAGGTGCTGACGCGCACCTATGCGCAACTGATCGCGCGCGCCGCGCCCGAGCACGAGCCGCTGATCCTCGCGGCCGGCGCCGGCAACCTCGTGCGCCGCGACGGCTTCCGTGTGCTGCACCGGACGCAGGCGCAGTTCGACAAGGAGGCCAGGGAGGCCGAGGCGGTCGGCAAGGCGTTCGGCGTCAAGTTCAAGCTCTTGAGCGCGCAGCAGCTCAAGCAGGCCGAGCCCGGGCTGATCGACAGCGGCATCGGCGGCCTGCACTGGCAGGAGCCGTGGACCGTGTCCGATCCCGGCAGCCTCGTCGCCTCCTATGCCGAGCTGTTCACGCGTCGTGGCGGCAAGCTGCTGCGTGGCGACGCGACCACGCTCGCGCAGGCGGGCAGCGGCTGGGCCGTCACCACCGCGGAGGGACGCATCGAGGCCGAGGCCGTGGTGGTCGCGCTCGGGCCGTGGTCGCCGGAGTTCCTGACGCGGTTCGGCTACGACATCCCGATGGTGCGCAAGCGCGGCTATCACCGTCACTACACCGGCGGCGCGCCGCTCGATCTGCCGCTGCGCGATGCGGCGCGCGGCTATCTGATGAACCCGATGGCGCTCGGCGTGCGCATCACGACCGGCGCCGAGCTGTCATCGCCGAATGCGAAATCGACCCCGGTTCAGCTCGGCAAGGCCGAGGCTGCCGCGCGCCAGCTCATCGATCTCGGCAAGCCGGTCGAGCCCGAGCCGTGGATCGGCACGCGGCCGTGCATGCCCGACATGCTGCCGGTGGTCGGCCAGGCGGCGCGTCACAAGGGCCTGTGGCTGCATTTCGGCCACGGCCACCAGGGCTTCACGCTGGGGCCTGCGACCGGCCGCATCCTCGCCGAGCTGATGAGCGGCGAGGCGCCGAGCGTCGACGTCGCCGCCTGCGCGCCGGCCCGGTTCGGCGCATAGTGCGGGAGCCGCTGCAGCCCTGCAATTGCAGGCTGCAGCGGCGCCCGCCGGGCAGTCCCTTGTTTACCAAGCGGGCCTGTTCTGGCGCTGCAAAATCTCCACTTCACGAATTCGCAAGCCCGCTCTCCTAGGGTGACGCCGGTTGGACCAGGACGCGGGGGCGAAACGCGTTTCGTGAGTTCTGTCGTCGGCCAGTGATCCGAACATCATGTGGGGGAGCAGATGAACTTCACGGGCCTCGTGTACCGCTTCGTCTCGAATTTCGTATTTCTCGCGGCCGTCTATCTCAGCCTGAACTACGTCGAGAAGTACCAGAACCGCGCCGTGCTGGCGCTGGTGGTGCTGATCTATGCCGGCATGCGCGCCGTCACGGTGGTGCGCACCTTCCACTTCTTCGGACGGATCGAGAAGATGGAGTCGGACGTTCGCCGTCTGGCCGGCATGCTCGGCGACGGGCCGGTCGGGCAGGTGGTCAGCAGGCAGGTGGTGTCCGACGTCGGATCGCTGCGCAAGGACGGCGAGAAGAAGTCCTACATGGACCTGTTCTTCCTGGCGGCCGCCGTCATCCTCTGCGTCAGCAAGCTGGTCTCGAACTGATCGCGCGCGGCGCGGGCGAATCGTCTTAGCGTCCTCACCTGCAACATCTGCGAATGTTCAGCGCCGCCTGAGGCTGGCGAGGCGCACCGGGCGCGGCGCCGGCTTGGCGGCCACAGCCTTCGGGGCCGGGCTTTCGAGCCGGGCCAGCTGGCGCCGCTGCGCCGACAGCGGCGCGACAGGCGGCCATGCGAACAGATCGGACGCCGGCGCTGCCAAGGCCGGCGCCGCAAGCCGCCGCGCGAGCGGCGGACGCGGCCATGCCGGCTTCTGCGCGACACGTCCGACGGCCGCCGGCACGTCGAGAATGCCGAAATCATCCAGCCTGGCGCGGGCCCCCGTATCGGCGCCAGCGAGATCGACGGGCGCGATCCTCGGCCAATGCGCCACCGGGGTCTCGTCCGACGGGCGGTGCACCAGCCAATCCTCGGGCTCGGTCGGCGTCGCCGGAAGGTCCGGCGTCGCCGCCACGACGTGGACGATTCGGTAGTTCTTGGCCTTGAGCTCGGCGAGGATCTTCGGCAGCGCCGTCACGGTGCGCGCATGGATGTCGTGCAGCAGCAGGATGCCCTTGCCGCGCGCCTCCAGCCGCTTCATCGCGAGCTCGTAGACCTTGGCGCCGGAGATGTTGCGCCAGTCGTCGGCGAGGAAGTCGGCGCTCCAGAGCTGCAGGCCGAGCGAGGCGGCGTAGCTCTCCACGGCGTCGCCGCGCAGCAGGCCGGGCACGCGGAAGAACGGCGACAGCGCCGACGGATCGGTCAGCGCCGCCGTCGTCCAGGCGATGCCCTGGTCGACCTCGGGCTTGACCTGGTCGAGCGTCATCTTGTTGAAGCTCAGCGGATGGTTCTGGCTGTGGGTGCCGATGGTGTGGCCGGCGGCCGCAAGCTTCCGCACGCCCTCGGGATCGGCCTTGGCCTGGCGGCCGATGGTGAAGAACGTCGCCTTGACGCATTGATCGGCGAGGATCTGCAGCACCTGATTGCTGTACTTGGGCAGCGGGCCGTCATCGAAGGTGATGACGACCTCGTGATCCCGAAGCGGCAGCGTCTCCTTGTACTGCATCGCGCCGATGCGCGGATGCTCGCGCGGATCGACCACCAGGACGCGTGACGTGCCGAGCGCGTTCGGATGCCCGGGACAATCGGCCACCGGTGCGGCCGACGATCCGACACTGGAGGCGAAGCACGCGACGGTGCCCAACAGCACTGCGAGCCATGTTGGCCGTCCGACGCAAGCCCACCGACGATCACGCATCACGCTGCTCACATTCCCTTCACCGTCCCGGCTCCTTCGGCCAGGGTCTTCCACGATCGATGATGTGTCGCAGCCGCGCGGAACGGGCAAGCGACCGCCAAGACATAGCAGGGATGTGCGGCTGTCGCGAGATGACATCGTTCCGGGTTCCGGTTTGCCCGCGGCTGTTGCCGGATTGCAAGCGGTAGAAATCGCCGCGATCACGGCAGTCGAGCGTAGACAGTGGTCCTGAACGACGGATTAACCACCTTCGTGCGGCGGCGTCGGCGCGGCTGAAGGGCGCTCGCTATGCTCCTCGTGATGCAAATCCTCCGGCGGCTTCGGCACCACATGGACCACGCGATAGCCGTGCTTCTTCAGGTAGCGCAGGAACGCCGGCAGCATGGCCACCGTGCGCGGCTGCGGGTCGTGCAGCAGGATGATGCCTTTGCGCGCCTGGTTCAGCCGGCTGGTCAGCCGGTGGAGAGTCTGCTGCGGCGACAGCGGGTTCCAGTCGCCGGCCCAGAAGTCGGCGCCGAACACGACGATGCCGCGTGACTGCAGCAGGTCGAGCGTCGCCGGCGTCGATTCGAAATAGGGGAAGCGAAAGAATGGCGTCGACGGCGTGGTCGTCTCGACGCCGTTGAGCGCCTTCTCGTCGGCGGCGATGCCGCGATCGATCTCAGCGACGGCCTGTTCCGGCGTGATGTGCGCGAGATGCGCATGCGTGAAGGTGTGATGACCGACGGTGTGGCCTTCGGCCGCGATCTTCCGCACCAGCGCGGCGCGGCCCGACGCGGGCTGGCCGACCAGGAAGAAGGTCGCGCGCACGCATTCCCTGGCGAGCGCGGCGAGCACCTTGTCGGTCATCGGCGGCGACGGGCCGTCGTCGAAGGTCAGCACCACCTCGCCGTCATGCAGCGGCAGCGTGTCCGGGAAGCTCTTCAGGCCGACGCGCGGATGTGTCGCGGCGTCGACGGTGAGAATGCGCGACGTGCCGAGCGTACCTTCGCGCGGGCATGCGGCAGGCGCGGCCGCGGCGACGTCAGCCGCGAGCAGCGCCGCCACGACGCCGGCCGCGTTTACCCATCCCGTCATCGATCGCCAAGGCCGCATCTTTTCCCGTTGCGCTCGCTGTTGCCGATTATGTAATGCGTGAAGCACAAATCAGACCATTTGCTCTGAAATCAAGCGCGTGAGGCACGTCATGAACGAGACATCGGACGTTGCCCATGCTGATGCAACTCTACGCGATCGCGCGCCGATGCGCACCGAATCCGGCGAGATTCGCGCCGAATTCATCGCGGCCATCGCGGCGGCCATCGCCGCCGAGGACGAGGCGTTCCTGCGCGCCGAGGTCGCCGAGCTGCACGAGGCCGATCTCGGCGACCTGATCGCGGCGCTCGCGCCGGACGACCGTGTCCGGCTGGTGGAGCTGACCGGCACCGATTTCGACTTCTCCGCGCTGAACGAGGTCGACGACGCGGTCCGCGAGGAGATCCTCGAGGAACTCGAGCCCGAGACCGTCGCGGAGGGCGTGCGCGAGCTCGAATCCGACGACGCCGTCGAGCTCTTGGAAAGCCTCGACGAGGAGGACAAGGAGGAGATCCTCGAACGCCTGCCGCCGTCCGAGCGCGACGCGCTCGCGCGCAGCCTCGATTATCCCGAGGGCTCGGCCGGCCGCCGCATGCAGCGCGAGTTCATCGCGGTTCCGCTGGGCTGGACGGTCGGCGAAGCCATCGACTACATGCGCGAGACGCGGGATCTGCCCGAGCGGTTCTACGAGATCTATGCGGTCGACGACGCACGGCATTGGCAGGGCGCGGTGTCGCTCGATGCGCTGCTGCGCGCCCGCCGTCCGGTTCCGCTGGCCGATCTGATCGACGAGGACCGCCGTCGCGTCACCGTCACCGACGATCTCGCCGAGGTGGCGCGGCTGTTCGGCAAGTACAATCTGGTCGCAGCCCCCGTGGTCGATGCCGAGAACCGGCTGGCCGGCGTCATCACCATCGACGACGTGGTCGACGTCATCGAGGAGGAGGCCGACGAGGATTTCAAGGCGCTCGGCGGCGTGTCCGGCGACGAGGAGCTGTCCGACAGCGTCTGGACCATCGCCAAGGGCCGCTTCAACTGGCTGCTGATCAATCTTGCCACCGCGTTCCTGGCGTCCTCGGTGCTCGGCCTGTTCGAGGGCCAGTTGCAGCAGATGGTCGCGCTCGCCGTGCTGGCGCCGATCGTCGCCAGCCAGGGCGGCAACGCCGCGACCCAGACCATGACGGTCGCAGTGCGCGCGCTGGCGACGCGCGAACTCGGGCCGAACAATGCGCTGCGGGTGGTGATGCGCGAGGGGCTGGTCGGGCTCGTCAATGGCCTGGCCTTCGCGCTCGTCACCGGCATCGCCGCCGTGGCGTGGTTCAAGATGCCCGGGCTCGGCATCGTGATCGGGCTTGCGATGATCTCGAATCTCGTCGCGGGTGCGCTGGGCGGCATCCTGATCCCGATGGTGCTCGAACGGGTCCGCGCCGACCCGGCGGTGGCCTCCGGAACCTTCGTCACGACGGTGACCGACGTGGTCGGCTTCTTCTCGTTTCTGGGCATCGCCACGCTCTGGTTCGGCCTGAAATAACCGCTGCGCCTGAACGACTTATATCGTTAATCCGGCCTTAACGCGGTTCGGCGAGACTGTCGCTCGACACGGAGTCGGACGATGCAACGCTTGCGGCTGAAGGCAGATGGACGGATCGTGGAGCTGCGCGACGGCGAGGAGATTCCGCTGGCGCCCGCGGCTCCGCTCGAAGTGCGCGATCTCAGGCGGCGGGTGCATCTGACCCAGCAGGAATTCGCCGCCAAGCTCGGTGTGCCCGTCGAGACCATCCGCAATTGGGAGCAGGGCAAGCGCATGCCGCGCGGCCCGGCGCGCGCGCTGCTCACCGTCATCGCGCATGCGCCCGAGACGGTGTTTGCCGCCTTAGCCAAGACTTAAGCCAACCACGGGTCGTGCGTTGGCAACGCCCGGCGTGTGCCTACATAATGTTGCACGCGCTCTGGAGTGCACGGCCATGCTGATGATCGAGGCCAACGGTGCCAGGATTCCCGCTTTGGGTCTCGGAACCTGGGAGCTGCGCGGGCGCGCCTGCAGCCGCATCGTCGAGCAGGCGCTCACCCTCGGCTACCGGCACATCGACACCGCGCAAGTCTATGAGAACGAGCAAGAGGTCGGCGAGGGCCTGCGTGCGTCCCGCGTCCGGCGCAACGAGGTGTTCCTGACCACCAAGGTGTGGACCACGCATTTCGCGCCGCACGATCTCGAGCGCTCGGCCAAGGAGAGCCTGGTCCGGCTGCGCGTCTCCGAGGTCGACCTGTTGCTGCTGCACTGGCCCAATCCGCACGTGCCGCTGACCGAGACGCTCGGCGCGCTGGCGCATGCCAAGACGCTCGGGCTCGCACGCCATATCGGCGTGTCCAATTTCACGGTCGGTCTGCTCGACGAGGCGGTGGCGGCGTCGCCGGAGCCGCTGGTGTGCAACCAGGTCGAGTATCATCCCTATCTCGATCAGACCAAGGTTCGCGAGGCCTGCGCGCGCCATGGCATCGCGCTCGTCGCCTACAGCCCGATCGCCAAGGGCAAGATCAAGAACGATCCGACCTTGACGCGGATCGGCCGCGCCCATGGCAAGAGCCCGGCGCAGATCTGCCTCCGCTGGCTGGTGCAGCAGAGCGTCGTGGCGATCCCGCGCACCTCCAAGATCGAACGGCTGTCCGAGAACCTCGACGTGTTCGATTTCGAGCTGTCCGAGCAGGACATGGCCGACATCTTCGCGATGGGCAGTCCCGAGGGGCGGATGACCAACTTCGCCTTTGCGCCGAAATGGGATTGAGGGCGGCGCCCGCGCATTTATGCTACAGCCTGACATGACAGGGCGCGGCCGGCGGGCCGCACGACGGCGGCTGCCGCATTCCCTGCCGATGATCGGAGCGATGGCGCGCCGCGCCTTCGCTCATGCGCGGGCGTAGTGAAGCAGCATGGAACGTTGGCAGTTCATCCGTTGGGGCATCGCCGCGTCCGTGCTCGCGCATCTCCTGATCGCCGGTGGGGTCGTGGTCTCGACCACGGTCCGGCCTTATGAGCTGCCCAAGAGCGACGAGATCGAGGTCAACATCGTCGACGCCGACGAGCCGCAGAAGACGCCCGAGCCCGTCGCCACGCCATCGCCATCCCCGACGCCGGATCTGGTGCTGCCGCAGCCGGTCCCGAACGCCTCGCCGGCGGCCGCGGCACCGCCACCGCCCAGTCCGCCGCAGGACGCCAAGGAGACCCCCAATCCTCCGATGCCGGCCGCGCCGGCGGCGAAACAGCCGGCGCCGGCAGCATCGCCCAAAGCGGTGAAGACGGCCGCAAAGGCGGAGAGCAGATCCGCCGTCAAGCCGGCGCCGCCACCCGTGCCGGCACCCGCGCCGACCTATGTGCCTCCCGAACCGGATCTCACGGTGAAGTATGGGGTCATGCTCGGTCTGCCCGAGCCATTGTCTCCGTTACCGCGTCCCGGCGGCCCGGAGGACGGCAAGGACGCCGGGACGACCGCGACGACGAACCTCGCCGCCAATCTGGAAGCGGCTCTGCGGCAGAAGGTCAGGAGCTGCGCGCGGCTGCCGGCCTCGCTGTCGCTGTCGGACAACGTGCTCATCAGGCTGCGCTTCGGCATGACACCCGATGGACGGCTGGCGACAGAGCCGGAGGTGATAGAGGTCGTCGCGGCCTCCAAGGCGATCCAGCTCAAGGAGAGCGCGGTCCAGGCGTTGAATGCCTGCCAGCCCTACGCGATGTTGCCTCCCGATCGCTACGACGAGTGGAAGGTGATCGAGATGTCGTTCACGCCGCAAGATTTCGCCCGCTGATCTGCGGCCGGCGACACATGAAGGCGGGCGCGTGGTCGGGCGCTTGTGTGTCGACGCAACGGCCGATCATCCTGTATGCGTCGCCGATAGCATGAGCGTCGACGGCGCGGCTGCGCGGGCCGTCCACGCCCAACACGGAGACGGTGCGACATGACGCTGAAGCTGGTGATCGGCAACAAGAACTATTCCTCATGGTCGATGCGGCCCTGGCTGGCGCTGCGCGGCTGCGACATCGCCTTCGATGAGATCGTGATCCCGCTCTACACCGACGATCCCGCCGACAAGGCGCGCATCCTCAAGCATTCCCCGGCCGGCAAGGTGCCGATCCTGATCGATGGCGCGATCAGCGTGTGGGATTCGCTCGCGATCATCGAATATCTCGCCGAGCGCTTCCCGCAGGCGGGGCTGTGGCCCGCCGATGCCGCTGCCCGCGCCCATGCGCGATCGGTCTGCGCCGAGATGCACTCCGGCTTTCCGGCCTTGCGCAACGAATGCCCGATGAATCTCCACCGGCCGGTGCGGCCGGTGGAACTGTCAGCCGATGCCGAGGCCAACATCGCGCGGATCGAGGACATCTGGCGCGACTGCCGTGCCCGCTACGGCCATGGCGGGCCGTTCCTGTTCGGCCGCTTCGGTGCCGCCGACGCCATGTTCGCCCCGGTGGTCACGCGCTTCCACAGCTTCGCCATTCCGGTCGCCGCTGAGACCCGCGCCTACATGGACATGATGATGGCGATGCCGGCCTTCGCGGCCTGGGTGAAGGACGGCCTCGCGGAGGACTGGGTCATCGAGCGGGTCGAGAACGTCTGAACGGTCTCGTCCGTTCGCGATTTGGTCCGTGGTGGACGAGCGCGCCCCGAGCCGCTCGTCCAGGAATACCGTTTGCGGACCCATCCCGTTGAAGAATCTCGCAATCTCCGCGTTTGCCACGTCGTGAGGTCGCTGGTCAGGGCGGGCGGCGGCGTGATATAAGCGCGATATTTATAAAGACACGCCGGCTCGGGCAGCGGGACCAGGGGCTCTTGCCGGCATGCGAGCAGGAGAGGGCGTTGAAACACAAGTTCCCCATTGGGGCGACCGTCTATTTCACCGCGAGCAACGTCTCGCGTCCGGCGGCCACAGGCACCTACGAGATCATCCGCCAGCTTCCGACGGAAGACGACGACTGCCAGTATCGGATCAAAAGCTCGACGGAAGCCTTTGAGCGGGTTGCCAGAGAGAGCCAATTGGCCTTGTCTTGAGAACCACGTGCCGCGTCGGCGGACGCGGCCGCCGGAGACGTAGCCGAAGCGAGAGGGAGAGTTGCCACGCGTTCGGGAGCCGTGGCGCGAGACGATGACGATTGCTGCGCGATCCCTTTTGGGGATAGCGGGTAGCTCCACACCATCCGGCGCCCGCAGGCGTATGGAATCGTCTTATTGTCTTGGTGGGGCCGCAATCGATCGGGTGATCATTTGAATTTGATGATCGTTTCACGGCCGTCCCATGTAGGGACGCCATCGGGGCCGCTTTCGCTGGCCCACGTCAGGAACAAGCGCGCATGAACTCGACCTGGCCTTCCTCGTTGGATCAGCTCTTGAACTCACCGGCGTTCCCGATGTGGCTCACCGTTGCCGCGGCGGGTTTCTTTGCGCTGGTCGTCCTGACGACGCTGCTCAGGGCCGAGAAATCGGTCGCCAACGGCGCGCTGACGGTGATCACGCTGCTGGCGGTCGGGATTGCGGTGGCGTCGATGATGCGGAGCCAGGATGCGACCCCGCGTGGCGCCAATGGCGATCCTGCTGTGACCGCCTCCGTCGGCCTCTCGCCGCCCGCGCTGGCCTGCGTGGATGATCTCGCCGGCGATCTGGTGCTCGCGAATTGCGAGAAGAGCCTGTTCGGATCGGCCGAGATGACGGCCGCTGCCGTCAGCTATGCGGCGGGCATGCTGAGCCGGCTGTCCCAGGTGGGCGACGTCGCCAGCGCCAACAAGGTGATGACCGCGGAGCTGCTGGCGCTGCGCCGTGCCGTCGAGCGCGATCGCTATGGCCTGATGGCCTATGTGCTGCTGACACGCGACCGCTGCACGCCGAGCGATTGCGTGATGTTCCGTGCCGTGGGCGATCGCCAGCAACTGATGAACAACATGGAAGGGCGGACCTATGAGGGCTTGGTGACGCGCTACGCCTCGCAGTGGAATGCGGCGCCGGGCCAGCCCGTCGCTGGAACCTTTGCGGGATTGGCGCCTCCAGGGGTGGCGCCGTCGGCGCCGAGCGGCAAGCCGACGACCGCGGAATTTCCCAGCTCGGCGAACACCCCGCCGGTCAGCATCATGAATCCCGAGCCGACGGCCTCGACGCGCTCGGCCGCCCCGGCAGCCGCGGCGCCGAAACCGCCGACGCAGCTTACGCCGTCGCCCGCAGCCCCACCGAGCGTGGCTGCCAGCCACGCCCAGGCGCCGGCGGCCAAGAGGGCCGCGCCGAAGCCGAAGCCGGCCGCTGCGGCGCCTCAAGCGGCGCCTGAGGCCGCCGAGCCGGCCGCCAACAACGAATAGATCCCGCTGGTCGAACCGCCATCATGCCTCTGCACCTGATCAAGCTCGCCGTCGGCTGCGAGTCCGTGAAAGAGCTGAAGGAGTGGATCGCCGAGCGCATGCTCGCGGCCAAGAAGAAGGGCCTGCCGCAGCAGCATGTCCATGTCACGCGGATGACGCCGAAACGGGTCGAGGACATCCTCGCCGGCGGCTCGCTGTACTGGGTGATTCGCGGTGAGGTCGCCGCGCGCGAGAAGATCGTCGGCATCGAGCCGTTCCGCGACGGCGACGGCATCGGGCGGTGCCGCATCATCATGCAGCCGAAGGTGATCGCGGTGTCGCCGCGGCCGATGCGTCCGTTCCAGGGGTGGCGCTATCTGACCGCCGAGGATGCGCCGGCCGATCTCGGCAAGGCCAGTGCGGCGGGCGTCGAAGCCATGCCCGAGCCGCTGCGCCGCGAGCTGCGCGATCTCGGGTTGCTGTAGCACCTCGACGTGCCGGTGGTGTTGCGCGTGAGCATCTCACGCGCGGCGGAAGTTCAGCCTCGCTCGCAAGGGCAGGGCGTGCGCTCGACGCGGCGTCGGCCGCCGTTGCCTCTGCCTTGCGGGCGAGGGAGCGCTCACGGTCTTGGCGGACCGCCGGTCTCCCGGCGCCTCACGCCGCGATATTGTCGATCAGTCGCGTGGTTCCGATCTTGGCTGCGACCAGGATGCGCTTGGGTCCCGACTCGTTCGGGGCGATGGGCGCCAGCGTCTCGGCGTGGCGGACCTCGAGATAGTCCAAGGCGAAGCCGGCTTCGGTGATTGCGGCGGCGCCATCATCAACCGCCGCCTGCATGTCGTCGCCGGCGCGCAGCCGGGCTGCCAGCTCCTTCAGGACACGGTGCAGCGTCGGCGCCACCCGCCGCTCGTCTGCCGAGAGGTAGACATTGCGCGACGACATCGCGAGTCCGTCGCGTTCGCGCACCGTACGCGATCCGACGACGCGGACGCCGAGATCGAGGTCGCGCGCCATCTGGGCGACGACGCGGAGCTGCTGATAGTCCTTCTCGCCGAAGATCGCGACGTCCGGCCGGCATTGCGTGAACAGCTTGGCGACCACGGTCGCCACCCCGCCGAAGAAATGCGGACGGAAGCGGTCCTCCAGCCCGGCCAATGCCGCGCCTTCCGGCACGATCCGCGTCGCGAAGCCGTCCGGATACATCGCCTTCGCGTCGGGATGCCAGATCAGATCGACGCGCTCGGCCGCAAGTTTCGCGACATCCTCCTTCCAGGTCCGGGGGTAGGACCCGAAATCCTCCGTCGGCGCGAACTGAGTCGGGTTGACGAAGATCGAGACGACCACCTTGTCGGCGCGGCGCTTCGCCTGCCGGACCAGCGAGATGTGCCCTTCATGCAGCGCGCCCATGGTCGGCACGAGCGCGATGCTGGCTTTTCTCGCGCGCAAGCTGTCGAGCTCGCGGCGGAGGGCGGAAACGGTGCGGGCGACGCGCGGGCTTCGTGACATTTTTGCTCGATCTCACAGCGAAAAATTGCGGTTGCTCTGTTCGGCCTTGACGCTCGGGCGACCGCCCTTAACAAGGACGCGGCACGCCGCTCAGCATACTTGAATACGCCTGTTAGCACGTCTCCGCGTCCGATGCGGAGTTGGTAAACGCGCGCGTCAAGTAGTAGCGGAGGATGCTCCCCCGTGGGATTCACGATGACGATGCATTTCACTTGACCGCAGACGACCGTGACTCGAAGATGATCGTAAGAGGTCGACAACATGCTGGTGCAGACTAGCCAAGGACAATCGGGCTCGGCCCACGTGGTTGTGCTTGGAAACGAGAAGGGCGGGTCGGGCAAGTCGACCACCGCCCTGCATATTGCCGTGGCACTCCTGAAGGCTGGCCAGCGTGTCGCCACGATCGATCTCGATTGCCGCCAGCAGAGCTTCACCCACTACGTCAACAACCGGAGCGCCTGGGCGCGCCGCACCGGCCTGCGCCTCGAGCTGCCGACGCACTACTGCATCCAGCTCGGCAGGACGTTGCAGATCGACGAGAACGAGAACACCGAGTTCCAGCAGTTCATGGAGGCCGTGAGCGCCGTCGAACGCTCGTTCGATTTCATCGTCATCGATACGCCCGGCAACGACAGCTACCTGATGCGCCTGGCGCATTCGATGGCGGATACGCTGGTCACGCCGATCAACGACAGCTTCCTCGACTTCGACGTGCTGGGAACGGTCGATCCCGCGACCTATGCCGTGACCGGCGAGAGCCACTATGCGGAGATGGTGCGTGACGTCCGGCGCAAGCGCCGCCAGGTGGACGGTGCGATGACCGACTGGATCGTGGTCCGCAACCGGCTGTCGATGCTCGGCTCCCGCAACAAGCAACTGGTCGCCGATGGCCTCAAGGACCTGTCGCTGCGGCTCGGCTTTCGCGCCATCGACGGCTTTGCCGAACGCGTCGTCTATCGCGAGTTCTTCCCGCGCGGACTGACCGCGCTCGACGACATCGACGAGGCGACCCTGGGCACCCGCCCCAATCTCGGCCACGTCACGGCCCGGGAGGAGGTCACCAGCCTGTTGCGCCAGCTCAAGCTGCCGCTGGACGAGCGCGGCCGCCGCCGCGCCGCAAACCGCGCCGAATGGTTCGCCCAGGTCGACAAGCCGCTCGACCTGCACGACATCATCAGCGCCTGAATACCGTCCGCATTCAGGCGAGACCTCGCCTGAGACATTGTGCGCGTTGAACGTGCCCGCGGCCTGGTTAAACAATCTCCTGACAGCGGTGGCGAGTAACGGCGCGTTCAGCCTGTTTGGGCCGGACGGAAGAAGATTTGTCTCAGGTCAAGGCCGCAGCCGCCAATTTCGCTAGATTACCGTCAAATTCATGACTGATTTGAACCTGAGGTTCAGGGCTCAAGTCACAAGAGAGGGCGGTGGAACCCGCTCTGCTGCACAGCAACTAGGTGCGGCGCACAACGAACGGGCGACGGATACACAACATTTGGTCTTCCTGTCACAGCGCCGTTACATATATTAAACAGAACGGGTCGCGAGAGTCTTACAGGTTCAAAACTACCTTTGATTGTGCTCCCGAGGGACGAACATGAAGCGTGGAATAACCGTTCTTGTGTCTGTCAGCGTGCTGGCGGCCGTCGGCTACTTCACCGCGAGCAAGTGGGCGATCCGGCACGAGACCATCAGGTTCTATGACGCCTCGCGCGACAACCGTCTGGTCGAAGTCGCCGTCGCCGTCCGCCGCGACAAGGAGATGCAGGCCGAAGCCGGCATGATCAAGCTGCCGGTCGCGATCCTCAATCACGGCAACACCGTCAAGTTCACCGAGTACTCGTTCCTGGCCAACGTATTTGCTGCGCGCGGCTACATGGCGGTCAGCATCCAGCACGACCTGCCGACCGATGCGCCGATGGTGACGAAGATCGGCGAGCCCTATGTCGGCCGGCTGCCGCAGATCCAGCGCGGCGTCGCCAACATCCGATTCGCCGTCGAGCAGATGCACCAGGTGCAGCCGAATGCCGACTATGATCATCTGACGATTGTTGGTCATTCGATGGGCGGCGACATCTCGATGTATTTCGCCAAGCAGTATCCCGAGGACGTCCGGAAGGTGGTCACGCTCGACAACCTCCGCGTCCCGTTCGTCACCGACGGCAGGTTCAAGATCCTGTCGTTCCGCTCGAAGGACCCGCAGTTCAAGACCGATCCCGGCGTGATCCCGAGCGACGACATCTGCGAGAAGGAAGGCATCACCGTCGTCAAGACGGACTTCCAGCACAACGACATGCGCGACACCGGACCTGACGATGCCAAGTCGTCGATCCAGGCCATGCTGGACAAGTTCCTCGCCGATAGCGACAGCACCAGCGACATCGGGCCGGTCAAGACCAATACCCCGTTGCTCGATCCGGGTCCCGTCGCGCCTTATGCGCCGGTCGGCAAGACCGCGACGCCGGCCAAGCCGCTGACGCATTGAGGGGGCAGGGGCGGGGCGCACGCCGGTCTCGCCTGATCCTTGCGGCCCTTGCGACGGGAACGAACGGCGTATCCCGCAGATGTCACTGCCGTCATTGAAGCTGTCCATCCGCCTGCCCACATGATGCGCGTCCGAGCAAGGTGCGTGCATGGTCGATCATCGTTCGAAGCCCGGTTCTGCCTCGATCACCTCGCCCGACGATGGCTCGCGTCAGCAGCGCTTGCCGGACAATGAGCATTCCACGGCAGACGCGATTGCGGCATTCGTCGCGCAGGCCAAGGCCATGGCTCCCGCGGCTCTGGGGACCAGAGGCCGCCTCGTCTTCGCGCTCGATGCGACCCTGAGCCGCCAGCCGACCTGGGACATGGCCTGCGCCCTGCAGGCCGACATGTTTCGCGAGGCCGCAGCCCTCGGCAGCCTCGATATCCGGCTGGTGTACTACAGGGGCTTCAACGAATGTCGCGCCACGGGCTGGATCTCCGACAGCGCTGAGCTCGCCCGGCTGATGGGCAAGATCGATTGCCGCGGCGGCAAGACCCAGATCGGCAAGGTTCTTGCCGAGGCGCGGCGCCATGCGACAGCGTCCGGAATCCGCGCCGTCGTGTTCGTTGGCGACGCGATGGAGGAGAATGTCGACGAGCTCTGTGCGAAGGCCGGCGAGCTCGGGCTGTTGAAGGTCCCGCTGTTCATGTTCCAGGAGGGCCATGAGCCCGCGGCCGAGCAGGCGTTTCGCGAGATGGCGCGGCTCTCGGGAGGAGCGTGGTGCAGGTTCGATCCGGGCGCCTCCGCGCAGTTGCGCGAGCTCCTGCGCGCCGCCGCGGCCTACGCTGCGGGCGGTCGCGCGGCGCTGCTCCGGCTCGCCGGCTCCGAAGCGGGCGCGGCACGCCTGATCGGGCAGATGAAGTAGAGATCGATTTCGGCCGCCGCCAACATCAAGCGCACCGGCTCGAGCCTGCCGGTCGGGGACGCAGCCGATCATGCTTTTTGTGCCGACACGCTCTATATTCGGCCCATGACACTGATCGCTGGCGCCGTCGCCGTCATCACCCTTTATCTGTTGCTGCAGATGTTCCGGAACGCCAATCCGGCGGCACTGGCGCGCGCAATCAAGATTGCCGGCGGCATCGGCTGCCTTGCGGTGGCAGCTTTCACCGGCCTTCGCGGCGAGCTGGTGGTGGCGATCCCGATCGGGTTGTTCGGGGCGGGGCTGCTCGGCTGGTCACCCGGCGGGCTCGGCAATCTCGGCAGCATGTTCGGGCTGGGTGGGCAGCGCTCGTCCGGTCAGAGCTCGCGGGTGCGCTCGCAGTTCATCGAGATGGTGCTCGATCACGACAGTGGCCAGATGCTGGGCCGCTTCGTCGCCGGCATCCATGCCGGCCGGTCGCTCGACGAGTTCGATCTGCCGCAGCTCGCGGCGATGGCACCGAGCCTCGATGCCGACAGCGTCGCTCTACTTGAAACTTATCTGGACCGCCGGTTTCCCACTTGGCGTCAGCACGCGCAAGGCGATGCGGCAGGGCGGCAGCGCCGCGCGGCGTCGAGCTCCAAAATGACGGAAGAGGAGGCCTATCAGATCCTTGGCCTGCAGCCGGGCGCGGGGCGAGACGAGATCGGGCGTGCCCACCGTGCGCTCATGAAGAAACTGCATCCCGACCAAGGGGGGTCGACGTATCTCGCCGCCCGGGTGAACGAGGCCAAGGATACTCTGCTTCGTACGCATCACGGCTAACTCCGGCAACGCCACCAACGCCACAGATCGAAACTGCTTCCATCACAGCCATGTCGACATCAGCGGCTCCCGGCTCTGTCAGGCGCGATCGTGCGACATGGTGAAAAAGTTCTAGCGGCAATTCCTTGACGAGTGGTTTGCGCGAGCGCGTTCGCGGCGGTGTCGCACGCGCGCAAAGAAAAAGGCCCGCGCGTGTGTCGCGCGGGCCTCATATGTCGTGATGTCGGTGCGTTAGTTGTGCACGGTCATGCAGGAGATGTCGGCGCGCTTCAGCTTCTTGCAGACGGCCTCGGCCTGATCACGATCGAGGCCGGCGAAGCGGGCGCGGATGAGGGTCTTGTCGCCCTTCGCGACCGTCTCGGTGAAGGGATCGGCCTTGCTGAGGAGACCTTGTGCCGAGCTGCGGGCCGCCTCGATCCGCTTCTGGGCCTCGGCCTCGTTGTCCAGCGCTCCGACCTGAATGATCCAGCCGCTCCGCGTGACGGACGACTTGCTCGGGAGCTCCGGCGCAGCGCTCGCGGAGGCGATCTGCGTCGGCTGGGCCGGAGGCGCGGCATAGGCCATGGCCTGCGACGAGCCTGCCGGCAGGCTGGAGGCGGGCAGCACGCCGAGAATGCCGTTGCCGGTGCCATGGCCCGGCGGCTGCGGCGGCATCTCGGGGCGGGCGGCTTCGGCGCGCACCATCGGCGGCGCCGGCTCGATCGCTTCGATGCGCTGTGCAATCGGGGCAGGCGGTGGCGCCACCGGCTGCGGGGCCGCCGTGGCGAGCTTGACCGCGCCGGCCTTGACCTGAACGGTCCTGACCTTGACGGGCTTCATCGGCTCGGTCGAACCGGGAACGATCGACATCGGCTGGGTCTGGATCACACCCGATGTCATCGGCGCGGGCTCGACCTTCGCTTCCTTCGGCGCCGCCGGCGGCAGGGCCGCGGTGGCTTCCGACAGGGTCGAGATCAGCTTGGCGGCGCGGCTCGGGGCCGGGGCCTCTGGCGCCGCCGAGGCGAGCTGGACCGTGCCCCGGTCGTCGCCGGCATCGGAGCCGCCGCGCTCGCCGATCGCCGCGACGGTGCGCTTGGTCGCGCCCTTCTCGAGGTTCTCGGCGAGCAAATTGCGCATGATCGCGTCGCGCGAACCGCCGCTGCGGCCGCCCAACACGACGCCGATCAGATGGCGGTTGCCGCGGCGCAGCGAGGTCACGAGATTGAATCCGGACGCGCGCGTGTAGCCGGTCTTGATACCGTCGACGCCCTCGACGCTGCCGAGCAGGTGATTGTGGTTGCGGATCGACTGGCCGCGATAATTGAAGACCTCGGTCGAAAAGTAGCGATAGTAGCGCGGGAAGCGGTCCTGGATGGCGCGGCCGAGGATCGACTGGTCGCGTGCCGTCGTGATCTGCTCGTCGGCGGGCAGGCCCGAGGCGTTGACATAAGTGGTGCGGCTCATGCCGAGCGAGCGCGCCTTGCGCGTCATCATCTTGGCGAAATCATCCTCGTCGCCGCCGATCGCCTCGGCAATGACCACCGCAGCGTCGTTGGCCGAGCGCGTCACCAGGCCCTTGATCGCGTCCTCGACGCGGATGGTCTGGCCGGGGCGCAGGCCGAGCTTGGTCGGCGACTGCTCGGAGGCGTGCTCGGACACCGGCATCTCGGTGTCGAGCTTCATCTTGCCCGATTCCAGGCGCTCGAACAGCAGATAGAGAGTCATGATCTTGGTGAGCGACGCGGGATGCCGCAATGCGTCCGGGTTGGTCGCGGTCAGGGTCGCGCCCGAATTGCCGTCGACGATGATCGAGGCGAAGGCCGGGCTGTAGCTGCCTTCGTCGGTATGGGGCGAGTGACGCGCGTGGTGGTGCCGATGACGCCGGCGCGCTTCTGCGCTGTCGACCGTGACCACTGCTGCCGTCGCGAGGGTGATCAGTCCGTAGACGCCAACTCGCAACAGGCGCGAGGAAGCCATTTTTTTGCGAAGCATGAAATCCCCGTCCAATTTCTGACGTGATCACCGGCTCGTAAGGCGAAATTGTGCCGAACGCCCCTTTGACCGTGCCTGTCGGACCTCCCGATCGTGCCGTGACGCTGCCTAGCATCGAAGGGCCCGAACTGAGGTTTTGTTAAGACGCTGTTTTAGAACAGCTTTACGGTTCGGCCGACGCTGGCCGGGACCACCGGAGAGGTTAGGACGGTCGAGTTGCCAAAGGATTAAAGAAACCTTGCGGCGATGGCCGGTATTTCTGCCGAACTGACCCGGGTTGGAGCGCCTGACGGTGGATCGGGCAGCAATGCCCATGATGGTGCATTGCACAAGATTCTTGATTGATTTTGTGCGCTGCACTATATTGTGATCGCGTCAGGGAGCCGGGGCTTCCCTGAGGGCGCTCAAAGTCAGGGAAAGGAATGCCACATGTTTAAGGTTGAAGACTTTCAGAACTACGGCAAAGAGCAGTTCGAGACCGTCGTGAACTCCGCGACGACCGTGCAGAACGGCCTCCAAGCCATCGCAACCGCCTATGGCGACTACACCAAGAAGTCGTTCGAGGACACCAAGTCGTTCGTCGAGAAGCTCCAGGGCGTGAAGTCGCTCGACAAGGTGCTCGAGGTGCAGACCGAGTTCGCCAAGTCGGCCTACGAGACCTTCGTCGCCGATTCGCAGAAGATCGCCGGGCTGTATTCGGATCTCGCCAAGCAGGCGTTCAAGCCGCTGGAAGGCATCGCCGCCAAGTTCACCCCGCCGGCCGCGCACTGACCGTTCGCGCCCGCAGGGAGCACAAAGCCCGGCTTGCGCCGGGCTTTTTTGTTGGCTGAAGGCAGAGCGCTGTCGGGGGCCCGGCGCGTCTGCTATTTGGCGACCCGCAGCTTCGACAATGCGGTGCCGATCGAGTTGAACGTGGTCACGATCTGGCTCGAACTCGTCAGCATGTAGAATTTGTCGGGACTGCTGGCGCAGTTCTGCAGCACGGTCGAGGTCGGGTCGGCGGGCGAGCTCGTGTTCACCTGGATCGTGTAGATCGTGTACATAGCGTTGCCCTTCGAATCCTTGGTGTTCTTCAGGTTCGAGCAGAGCAGGGCCTGGCGCGCGTCGATCGGGTTGCCCGAGGCTTGCGACGAGCCGTTGCCGTATTCGGGCCAGCGGTCCTCGGTGTTCAGGCCGTCCGACAGCAGGATGATGACGCGATTATAGGTGGTGTTGACGTCCTCCGCCGGCGCGCCCAGCACGCCGTTCGGAATCAGCGACTGCACGGCCCAGGCAAGTCCGATCGCCTGGTTGGTGCCGCCGGTCGGCTGCATGGCGTTGACGGCGCTCTTCAGCGAGCTCCAGCTGTAGCTGAGCGGCACGATCTCCGCGAGTTTCGTCGAGGCCGTGCTGCTGCAGTACTGGATGTTGTTCTCCATGTGCTGGTTGGCCGGGAATAGCGTCGTCACGTCGGAGGTCGCCGGCGACACGGCATTCGCGTCGTTCGGCTGGGTGCGGTCGGCGACGCATCCGGTCCAGGTGCTCTTGGTGTTGGCGACCCAGGTGTGGGTGAAGGTGTTGACCTTGCACACCGTGCTGGATCCGCTTCCCGTGCAGCTGCACGTGTTGTTCGGAAGATTGCTGCCGCTGGTCGGGCAGCTGCAATAGCTGCCGGTGCACCAGTTCACCCGCGTGCTGGTCTGAACGCTGTTCCAGCAGCCATTGTAGTAGCTGTGCGAGGCTGAATCATAGCCCGGGCAGACGTAGCCGGTGTAGCTCCCGCTCGACGGAATCCTCGAGGCGCTCGAACTCCCGGTCGCCGGGTCGCTGGTGCAGGAGAAGTAGGGAAAGCCGTTGCCGGACTTGAACGGACAGGAGGATCCCGGTCCCACCATGTCCCATTGCGATTGCGTGTAGCTGCCGTTCGGGATTGCGGCCTGATAGGAACCATTGGCAGGCTGGATCGTGGGCGGATTCTGCCAGTCGGTCCAGTCGATCCAGTCCTTGGCGTAATTGCTGGCGCCGACGTTGACGACCTTGGCGAATGGAACGACCGAGATGTAGACGTCGCCCGGGGTCTTGGCCAGCGCGCTGAGCTGGTCGATCAGCCCGCCGCTGCCGGCCACGGCGTTCTGCAGCGCGGACATCTTGCCGCTGGACGCCATCGAGCCGGTATTGTCGAGCGCGAGCGCCACTCGCATCTTCACGTCGCCCCAGGTCGATGTCGTTTTGACGCCGAAGTCCATGGTCGGAAAGCCGGCAATCCTCATGAACTGGGTGACGATCTGGCCGGAGGCCGACAATTGGATGTTGGAGGCCGACGTTGTGGTCGAGGCGGTATAGCTGGCCGTCACGGTGACGTTCTGCGCGTCCGTGCTGGTGTAGAGCGCCTTGAAATAGGCGCTTGCCTTGGTTCCGATGTCGGTTGCGCTGATGGTGCCCTGCGCCAGGTCGCGCGACAGCATCAGCGAGGTGGCGTCGAGCGCAGCCTGCATCGACGACCGCGCGGCGTTCAGCCGGCTGTAGTCGACGCCTGCGCCGACGAAGGCCAGGATGGGGACGAGCGAGATGGCGAATAGCATGGAGATGTTGCCACCGCGGTCGCAGGCGAACCGTCGGACGGCGCGGCGGCAGAAACGAATGAAGGAGACATCGGTCATGTCGCTCACCAATTATGGTTTTCTGCAGGTGTTTTCGGTTCAGCTTCGTCAAGGCCGGGTAAATCGAAACCGCGAAACACCGGGCCAATGCCCGCAGCCTGGCGCCGCGCCCGCAACCGAGCTGGTTCCCTGTCAATGCCCGCTGAATGGGCTTTGTAAAATGCGACCGGTTTGATTAACCTTGCGCCTCATCGCCGGGGCAGGGAATCGGTCCTGCCGGAGCGTCGGTCCGTCCTGGGCCTGCGCTTGCGGCAAACCGGTCGCTGACCCATATTCCTGGTGTCGGTCCGACCGGACCGGTCGGCTGGGACAGGCGATCTGGAAAGCAGGACCGGGTGGCGGAAAGCGGCCCGGCAGGGGACAGGTCGGGGCGCCCCTTATGAGAGCAACCCTCCGAGGGAAACTCTTTATTGGGAGCCTCGCAGCCATATCTAACGCGTGCAAGATGTCGCAGCCAACTTCCAGATTGAACCGATCCGCGCCCAGGATGAGCAATAACGACAACAAGTCCGGTGGCACCGGTGGCCCGGTCACGTCCGTGATCACCAAGGTCAAGCCGAAGACCAAGCGCCCCAACCTCTACCGCGTCCTGATCCTGAACGACGATTACACGCCGATGGAATTCGTCGTTCACGTCCTGGAGAAGTTCTTCAACAAGGACGTCGAGGCCGCGACCAAGATCATGCTCCACGTGCACCATCACGGCATCGGGGAGTGCGGCGTCTTCACCTACGAGATCGCCGAGACCAAGGTGACGCAGGTGATGGACTTCGCCCGCAAGCACCAGCATCCGTTGCAGTGTGTGATGGAGAAGAAATAGCCGGCTCCCTCCGCGAAGAGAGCCGCCGACGCGCGCGTCTGCGAGCCAGGGGGGCGGGGGCTCCGGCTGCTCGGGGGGCTGCCCGACTGATCGCCGCGAATCGGCGTCGGACGAAGGATCCTCGAAGGCCGCAGATTGCTGCAGACGAGGTCAGCGCGATCCGGCAGGTTTCACGTTTCGCCCGAAGAATTACGGCCGCTCCGGTCCTTATCTCTTCCCGCTCGGCGGCCTGCGCCGTTCGGTTGGCGCAAGCCCGATTTGCCGCAATGGGAACGGGTTTTGCATTGACGATCCGGTGAACCCGTAATCGAGCGGCTCGGCCGGTCTTTTGTCGCACTCGGTTATAACTATATTTGACGAAGGTTGTTGTTGCCTGACCGGGCGGCGGCGATCATGATGGCAAGGGGCCACAGAGGACGCGCATGCCGACTTTTTCTCAAAGCCTTGAACAATCCCTGCATCGTGCGCTGGCGATCGCCAACGAGCGTCATCATCAATACGCGACACTGGAACATCTCCTTCTGTCCTTGATCGATGACAGCGATGCCGCGGCCGTGATGCGCGCATGCAGCGTCGACCTCGACAAGCTGCGCGGCAGTCTCGTGAACTACCTCGAAACCGAGTTCGAAAATCTGGTCACCGACGGCAGCGACGACGCCAAGCCGACCGCAGGTTTCCAGCGTGTGATCCAGCGCGCCGTGATCCACGTTCAGTCGTCGGGCCGCGAAGAGGTCACCGGCGCCAACGTGCTGATCGCGATCTTCGCCGAGCGTGAGAGCCACGCCGCGTACTTCCTGCAGGAGCAGGACATGACGCGCTACGATGCCGTGAACTACATCAGCCACGGCATCGCCAAGCGTCCTGGTGTCTCCGAAGCGCGCCCGGTTCGTGGCGTCGACGAGGAGACCGAAGCCAAGGGCAACGAGGACTCCAAGAAAAAGGGCGAGGCGCTGGAAACCTATTGCGTCAATCTCAACAAGAAGGCGCGTGACGGCAAGATCGATCCGGTGATCGGCCGCAACTCCGAGATCAACCGCGCCATCCAGGTGCTGTGCCGGCGCCAGAAGAACAACCCGCTGTTCGTCGGCGAAGCCGGCGTCGGCAAGACGGCGATCGCCGAGGGCCTCGCCAAGCGCATCGTCGACAGCGAAGTTCCCGAGGTGCTGTCGGCCGCGACCGTGTTCTCGCTCGACATGGGCACCTTGCTCGCGGGCACGCGCTATCGCGGCGACTTCGAGGAGCGCCTCAAGCAGGTGCTGAAGGAGCTCGAGGCGCATCCGAACGCGATCCTGTTCATCGACGAGATCCACACCGTGATCGGTGCCGGTGCGACGTCGGGCGGCGCGATGGATGCGTCCAACCTGCTCAAGCCGGCGCTGGCCTCGGGCTCGATCCGCTGCATGGGCTCGACGACCTACAAGGAATATCGCCAGCATTTCGAGAAGGACCGCGCGCTGGTGCGCCGGTTCCAGAAGATCGACGTCAACGAGCCGTCGGTCGAGGATGCGATCGCGATCCTGAAGGGGCTGAAGCCGTACTTCGAGGACTATCACCGGCTGAAATACACCAACGAGGCCATCGAGGCCGCGGTGCAGCTGTCGTCGCGCTACATCCATGACCGCAAGCTGCCGGACAAGGCGATCGACGTGATCGACGAATCCGGTGCGGCGCAGATGCTGCTGGCCGAGAACAAGCGCAAGAAGACGATCGGCATCAAGGAGATCGAGACCACGATCGCCACGATGGCGCGGATCCCGCCGAAGAGCGTGTCGAAGGACGACGCTGAGGTGCTCAAGCATCTCGAGCAGACCCTCAAGCGCGTGGTGTTCGGCCAGGACAAGGCGATCGATTCGCTGTCGGCCTCGATCAAGCTGGCGCGTGCCGGCCTGCGCGAGCCGGAGAAGCCGATCGGCTGCTACCTGTTCTCGGGTCCGACCGGCGTCGGCAAGACCGAGGTCGCCAAGCAGCTCGCGTCGACCCTCGGCGTCGAGCTGCTGCGCTTCGACATGTCGGAGTACATGGAGCGGCACACGGTGTCGCGCCTGATCGGCGCGCCTCCCGGCTATGTCGGCTTCGACCAGGGCGGCCTCCTGACCGATGGCGTCGACCAGCATCCGCATTGCGTGGTGCTGCTAGACGAGATCGAGAAGGCGCATCCGGATCTCTACAATGTGCTGCTGCAGATCATGGATCACGGCCGGCTCACCGACCACAACGGCAAGCAGGTCAACTTCCGCAACGTGATCCTGATCATGACCACGAATGCAGGCGCGGCCGACATGGCCAAGCAGGCGTTCGGCTTCCATCGCTCGAAGCGGGAAGGTGACGACCACGAGGCGATCAACCGGCAGTTCGCGCCGGAATTCCGCAACCGGCTCGACTCCATCGTCTCGTTCGCGCACCTCAACGTCGAGGTGATCGGAATGGTCGTCGAGAAGTTCGTGCTGCAGCTCGAGGCCCAGCTCGCCGATCGCGACGTCACGATCGAGCTGTCGGAGCCGGCGAAGAGCTGGCTGATCCAGCACGGCTATGACGAGCAGATGGGCGCGCGCCCGATGGGCCGCGTGATCCAGGAGCACATCAAGAAGCCGCTGGCCGATGAGGTGCTGTTCGGCAAGCTGAAGGGCGGCGGCCACGTCCGCGTCGTGCTCGTCAAGGACGAGTCCGGCGTCGAGGAGAAGATCGGCTTCGAGTTCGTCGAGGGCCCGGTCACGCCGAAGTCCGAAGTTCCGGCGGCGCGCAAGCGCAAGCCGAAATCCGGCGGCGGCTCGAAGGGGCCGGCTCCGAAGGGACCGCTGGTCAAGGCGTAAGCCTGACGCGACGAGATGAGTACGAAAGGCCGGCCGTCGCGCCGGCCTTTTTCGTTGACGGGAGGTGCTTTGATGCGACGTCCGGCTCAGGCCGGCTTGACGAAGAAATACACCGTCAGGCCGCAGCCGACGGCGATGATGAAGCGGCGCACATGGGCCGGCGGGATGATCTGGCTGAGCCGCGCGCCGACGAAGCCGCCGACCATGGCAGCGCCCATCATCGTCAGCGTCTCCAGCCAATGCACGCGGCCCGAGAACGCAAAGATGGCGGAGGCCGTCATATTCATGAGCGCGGCGAGCAGCACCTTCATGCCGTTCATGGCGCGGATGTCGCGCAGGCCATAGAACACCAGCGCGGCCAGCATCAGGATGCCGATGCCGCCGCCGAAATAGCCGCCATAGATCGCGATCACGAACTGCACCGCCTGGATGGTCCGCGGCCCGAACCAGCGCGCGCCATCCTTCGGCGTAAAGCGCATGCCGAATGCGAACACCATCGTGGCGAACAGCAACAGCCAGGGCACCAGCCGGCTGAAGGCGGCCGACGGTGTGACCAGGAGCAGCACGGCGCCGAGCGTGCCGCCGAGCAGGCTGATGATCGAAAGCCGGACGAGGTCGTGACGCCACGGCGCCTTTGCGTCGTTCAAGATCTCACGGGAGGCCCAGGCGCTGACGAACTGGCCGGGGCACAGCGCGACGGTGCTGGAGGCGTTGGCGTCGATGGCCGGGATGCCGGCCGCAAGCAGCGTCGGGAAGGTCAGGAATGCGCCGCCGCCGGCCAGCGCATTGACGATACCCGAGCCGAAGGCGGCGAGGGCGAGCAGGGCCAGCATCGTCCAGTCCGTCATCGCTGTCGCTACTCGCCCTTCAGCCGCTGGCCGTCCTGGACGCGGACGCGCTCGGCGCCGCGGGCGCCGGCCGGCGACAGCCTGAGCATGCTCAGGAATGCGCCGACCAGCGCGAAACCGACGCCGGTCAAGAGCGACAGCCGCGTGCCGTCGGTCGTGTCGATCGCCAGGAACATCGCGACCAGGGCTGCGCCCGTGGTCTGGCCGAGCAGCCGCGCCGTCCCGAGCATGCCGCCGGCGCCGCCCGCGCGCTCGCGCGGGGCGGCCGCGATCATCGTGCGGTTGTTGGGCGTCTGAAACAGCCCGAAGCCGCAGCCCGCCAGCGCCATGCGCCAGACGACGTCCCATGCCGACGGCTCGCGCGGCAGCAGGCCGAGCGCACCGAGCCCGCAGGCGAAGATCACCAATCCGATCCCACCAAGCAGGCCGGCCGGCACGCGCTCGACCAGCCGGCCCGCCAGTGGCGCGGTCAGGCCGACCGCGATCGGCCACGGCGTGATCAGGAGACCCATCTGCACCGGCGAATAGCCGAAATGGCTTTCGAGATAGAAGGGGATGGCGACGAAGGCGAGCATCTGGCCGCAGAACGACGAGATCGAGGTCGCGATCGACAGCGCGAACACCGGGATGCGCAAGAGGTCGAGCGGCAGCAGCGGCGAGGCCATGTGGGTCTGGCGCCAGACCAGCCACACGCCGGCCGTGATGGCGACGACGAACTCGATCGCGCAGGTCACCAGCGCCTCGCCATGGCCGAGGCTGTCCACGGCGGCGATCAGGAAGCCGAAGGCGACCGCGCTCAGCGCCGCGCTCTGCCAGTCGAACATGTGCGGGGCGCGCGGCGTATGCGGCAGGAAGCGGAAGCCGAAGACGAAGGTGACGATGCCGAGCGGCACGTTGATCGCGAACAGCCACGGCCAGCTGCCGACGGCGAGAATGCCGGCGGCGATGGTCGGACCGACCGCGGCGGACACTGCGACCACCATCGCATTGATGCCGATGCCGCGGCCGAGCAGAGCGTGCGGGTAGGTGAAACGTACCAGCGCCGAGTTGACGCTGAGGATGCCGGCGGCGCCAAAGCCCTGCAGGATGCGCGCGAGCGTCAGCAGCAGCAGGCTGTCGGCGAGCGCGCAGAACGCGGAGGCCGCCGTGAACAGCACGAGGCCGGTGAGATAGACCCGCCGATAGCCGATGATCTCGCCAAGCGAGGCCAGCGGCAGCAGCGAGATCGTGACCGCGAGCTGGTAGCCGTTGACGATCCAGATGGAGAACGCCGGGCTGGCGTTCAGGTCGCGGGCGATCGTCGGCAGCGCCACATTGGCGATGGCGCCGTCGACCACGGCCAGCACGATGCCGAGCGCGATCGTCACGATCGCCCAGGTGCGCTGCGGCAGCGGCAGTCCGTCGGCGTGCAGACCTGGGGTCGTCGGCGTCATCATGCGGGCTCCGGCCGCTGCCGCGCCGCGGACAATGGACGGGAACGGGCAACACGGCGGTACATATCCCGTTCCACGCCGGCGGAGCGCGCCGACGCGTCACCGCCGTTTGGGGCGGACCTGAATCGCCTTGAGATAGTTGGCCGCGGCTTCCGCCTCGGGCCGGTCGAACTGGAAGCTCGGCATGTCCTTGTGAATGGTCGACAGGCCGGCCTGCAGCCGCTGGGCGAAATCCTCGTCGTAGAGCTTGCTGTCACCGAAGGTCCTGAACGGGGGCGCGTCGGGGTGCGGGCTGGCGCCCGTGAGACCTACGGCATGGCATCGGCTGCAAAGGCTTTGCAAGAGCGCTTTTCCACGCTTCTGCTCGCTGTCCAGCGCATGGCTTGGGCCTGTGAGCAGGCACGTCAAAGCCAACCCAAGCCCTGCTCGCATGATCATGTCACGTTCACCCGACTTATCCGGCCTACCAGCGGCCGGTGGCCTTTCCATAGGCGTAAAGCCCGATCAGGCCAATGCTCACGATCGTCGAGCCGATCAGGATGATCAGATCCCAACGGGGAGGATCGTCATCATCCCGGTTCAACGTCAGCAGGGTAAACAGAGCCTTCAAGGCAAAACGGCGCATCGCAGATCCGGCCCGGCCGACCAGCGCATGCGGCCAGCGCGTTGCAAGGGAGTTTCGAGGGGAGTTTAGCGCTTCAAGGTGCTGCGCCGCCACTCGCGTGGCGACAGGCCGAACTGCTCGCGGAACACGCGGCCGAAATGCGAGAGGTCATTGAAGCCCCAGGAAAAGGCGATCTCGCTGATCTGACGATGCGCCAGCATCGGCGAGCCGAGATCGCGCCGGCACTGCGTGAGCCGCTCGGCCAGCACGAAGCGCTGGAACGACGTCTCCTCGTCCGAGAACAGATCGTTGACGTAGCGCGCCGAGAGCCCGAGCTCGCGTGCGATCTCCGGCAGTGAGAGGTCGGCGTCGGACAGCCGGGTGCGGACGTGCGCCTTGATCCGATAGAGCAGCGCTGCGCGGTGGCTCGAGGCGGGCAGGGGCTGGGTGCACAGCCGCTCGGCCAGGGTCATGGCGAGCAGGTCGGCGGCCTGGTCCGCCAGCCGTTCGGCATGCTCGGGGCCGATGCGCTCGGCGCGCTCGCAGAGCCTGACGATGAAGTCGTGGGCGAGTGGCTGGAGCGGGCTGTCGGAGCCGAAGCTGATCGCCGTTACGGTCTCGGTCGGACCGATCCGGCGCTGCAGCATCTCGCGCGGGAGCTTGAACACGATCTGCTTGAACGCGGCGTCGAACTGCAGCTCATAGGGACGGGTCGTGTCGTAGATCGCGAACTCCCCGGGCCTGATCACGGTGTCGCGGCCATCCTGGACGACGCCGCCGATCCCCTCGCGCCCGAGCGCGACGAGGATGAAGTCGGCATCCGCCCGGGAGATCCGCTGCGAGGTCCGGTGCACGCGCTGCCGGTCCGAGGCGACCTCGGAGCACACGGCCCGTCCCAACGCGGTGTGGGTCACCGAGCCGCGAAACGCGCTGCCGAGATCGGAGGTGCAATCGAGCCCGACATAGACGTCGCAGACGATGTCCTGCCACAGCGCCAGCCGGCGGTGGCCCGGGCTTCCGTCGGTGGTGAACAGGATCGGCATCGCTCCGTCTCCTCCTGCACCTGTGCCGGTCTGATCTGTGGCAATGCAGCAAATTCCGGGCCGGCGAGATCTTCGTCCCGGCCGCAGTCGAATGTTCGTTCCCTGGGAGACGAGCGCGAAAGCCGGCTGGCGTCAATAGTTGGCCCGGTCGCGGCGCCACCCGCCGCGCACGGGCATCAGGGAGCAGCAGCGATGGGACTGGCACATCCGAAATACAAGGTGGCGGTGGTGCAGGCGGCACCGGCCTGGCTCGACCTGGACGCCTCGATCAAGAAGACCATCGCCCTGATCGAGGAGGCGGCCGACAAGGGCGCCAAGCTGATCGCGTTTCCGGAGGTGTTCATCCCCGGCTACCCCTGGCACATCTGGATGGACTCGCCAGCCTGGTGCATCGGCCGCGGCTTCGTGCAGCGCTATTTCGACAACTCGCTGGCCTATGACAGCCCGCAGGCCGAGGCGCTGCGGGCTGCCGTGCGCAAGGCGAGGCTGACCGCCGTGCTGGGACTCTCCGAGCGCGACGGCGGCAGCCTCTACATCGCGCAATGGCTGATCGGCCCCGAGGGCGAGACCATCGCCCGGCGCCGCAAGCTGCGGCCGACTCATGCCGAGCGCACCGTCTACGGTGAGGGCGACGGCAGTGACCTTGCGGTGCATGATCGTCCCGATATCGGCCGGATCGGTGCGCTGTGCTGCTGGGAGCATCTACAGCCGCTGTCGAAATACGCAATGTACGCGCAGAACGAGCAGGTCCATGTCGCAGCGTGGCCGAGCTTCTCGCTGTACGATCCGTTCGCGCCGGCGCTCGGCGCCGAGGTCAACAACGCCGCCTCGCGCGTCTATGCGGTCGAGGGCTCGTGCTTCGTGCTGGCGCCGTGCGCCACCGTCTCGCAGGCGATGATCGACGAGCTGTGTGACCGGCCCGACAAGCACGCGCTGCTGCATGTCGGCGGCGGCTACGCCGCGATCTTTGGTCCGGATGGCTCTTCGCTCGCCGAGAAGCTGCCGCCGGAGCAGGAAGGCCTGCTGATCGCCGAGATCGATTTGGGCATGATCGGCATCGCCAAGAATGCCGCCGATCCGGCGGGGCACTATTCGCGCCCCGATGTGACCCGGCTGCTGCTCAACAAGAAGCCGCTCAACCGGGTCGAGCAGTTCGCGCTGCCGGTCGATGCTGTCGCGACCAGCGAGGCACAATCGGCGGCTGGCTGACAGGCAACCCTTGGCGGCGCTAGGTCCCGGCCTCCGGTTGTGCCGGCGGCGGAGCCGGCCGCCGCGGCGGCCGCTGCGCACGGCCTGCCGGCGCCGCCATGCGCGGCTGCAAGGTGACGATCACCGGGTTCGGCTTGTGGTCGGTCGCCGCGCCCGTCGCTGCGTCCACTCCCATGCCGATCAGGCCGCCCGCCAGGATGTTGCCGGCGAAGCCGGCCGCGCCGGTCGCCGGGATGTCCTTGGTCAACGGGATGATCTGGGTCTCGTAGCCAGGTTTTTCGATGGTGACGGAGATGTCGGCATTGCGCTTGGCGACGAACGAACAGGGCGTCGTGCAGGTCATCGGCGCTTCGAGACCGGCGACCGTGGCCTCGGCGCCGGACGGCGTCGACGCGACGCTGATCGTCTCGGTTGTACCCCGCGTTACGGACGCGCAACCTCCCAGCGCGGCGCACAGCGCCACCAACGCTACAACTCTCATTTGGTACTGCCCCCTTGAAACCCGGGGGAACTCAAGCGCAACTGGAGCGGGACGGCAAGCGCAATCAGCATTATCCGAAGAAATTCCCGGGCGAGTTTCGCCCGAGTGTGGCTTTCACACCTGCTTTCCACGAACCTGCCGCGCGATCGCCTTCTGCGCATCGAACTCGGCGCGCCGCCGCGCCAGCTCCTGCGGCGCGAGCATGGCGGGATTGCTGTAGTCGCGCTTCCAGCCGTGATCCTCGCTCCACTGCAAAGGCGATTGCACGGTCGTGCGTGCGGCTGGTGAACTCTCGAGGACACGTAAAGCCAAATCGAGCGTGAAGGCCTGCGAGGCCGCGTCGTGCGGCTTGCCGGCGGAATTGCCGAGCGGAAAATCCGAGAACAGGAAGCGCGGCGCGGCGGCGTGCTCGACGATGTCCTTGGCGCAGCCCATGACGACGGTCGCGACGCCGTTCGCTTCGAGATGCCGTGCCACAAGGCTTACGGTCTGGTGGCACACCGGACAGTTCGGCAGCAGCACGACGGCGTCGATCGCGTCGGCGCGGCAGCGCGCGAGAATCTCCGGCGCATCGGTCTCGATCGTCACGCGGTGGCTGCGATTGGTCGGGGCGCCGAAGAAGCGCGGTCCGACCGCGCCGATGCGGCCTTCACCTGCCAGCCTTAGGAGCTGTGGCAGCGGAAACCAGGTGCCGGAGTCCTCGGCCGAGGTGTGCACGCGATCATAGGCGATGTGGGAAATGCGCAGGTCGTGCTGCGCCGACGTGTCGCCGTCATAGACGGAGTAGAACTTGGCGCCGCCATTGTAGGGCGCGCCGGGGCCTTGATCGCCTTTGGCGGGATCGAAAGGCGCGGCCGTGGTGACGATGGTGACGCGCGACTGCGCGAGCGGCTTGCGCAGCGGCTGAAACGGCGCCGACGTGTAGTGGGCCCAGCGATAGGGCGTGTCATAGCCGATCGCCAGATAGTAGTCGCGCGTGCGCGCCATATAGGACAATGGCGCATCGCTGTCGGGCGCGAAGCCGAGTCTGTCGTCGGTCGGTGCGGTCATCCGTCGCGCTCCCTGCAGGACTTGGGGATTGCTAGCCGGCTCGTTCGCCGTGTCAAGGCGCCGCGCGGTGGAACCCCGCATGGTCTTCGGCTTTGTCTGTCGGCAGAATTCCAACCATTGCACCGCGCCCACGATGCTTTCCATGGTTTCCGTTGCTCGCATGGCCTGTCTCGGCCTTGCCTTGATGCTGACCATGCCCTTGTCCGGCGTGGCGGCGGAGCAGGCCTCCGACCGCGACGTTGCCGTGCCGGCTGATCCGAAGGATGGCGCGCGGCAGGATTCGCCGCAGGAGGCTGCGAAGCCGGCAGACGCTGCAGCAGAGGGCCCGGAGAACAAGACCGACGAGTCCAAGGAGAGCGGCACGCGCGAGGCGATCTGCCTGATGATCGAATCCGCAGCCAAGGCGAATGATCTGCCGCTCGAATTCTTCGCCCGCGTGATCTGGCAGGAGAGCCGCTTTCAGAGCGACGCAGTCGGGCCGGTCACGCGCAACGGCCAGCGCGCGCAGGGAATCGCCCAGTTCATGCCGGGCACGGCGAACGAGCGCCAATTGCTCGATCCGTTCGATCCGGTTCAGGCGCTGCCGAAGTCGGCGCAGTTTCTGGCCGAGCTGCGCGATCAGTTCGGCAATCTCGGGCTCGCGGCGGCGGCCTACAATGCGGGGCCGCGCCGGGTGCAGGACTGGCTCGCCGGCAAGGGGCAGATGCCCTGGGAGACCCGCAACTACGTCTCGGCGATCACCGGAGCCACGATCGATGAGTGGGCGGCCGCCGGCAACGGCGGCAAGACGCCGCCGAGCCCGCCGCCGACCTCGTGTCGTCAGCTGATGGCGATGTTGAAGCGCGCGCCGAATCCGTTCGTCACGGAGCTCGAGCAACATGTGGCGCTGTCGGCCGCGAAACCATGGGGCGTCCAGCTGGCTGCAGGCTTCGACCGCAACAAGGCGCTCGCGATGTATTCGCGGGCGATCAAGGGGCTCGGCCCGGTCATCGGCGACCGCGACCCGAGCCTGCTGTCGTCGGTAATGCGCTCGCGCGGCAACCGCGCCTTCTACCAGGTGCGGATCGGCGCCGAGACACGGGCCGAGGCCGACGCGCTCTGCAGTCGGATCCGCGGAGCCGGTGGTGCCTGCTTCGTGTTGCGCAATCGCTCCGGATAGCGCTGCCGCAGCATGGCGTGCGGGGGAATGGCTGCGCCGGACGCAGACCCGCGCGCGCCTGATGGCGGTTGACGCGCGCGGCTTTCGCCAGCCTTATCGCGGTTCGTTCCGCTGGGCCGCCCGTGACACTTCCTCCGCTCGATTCGCCGCAATGGCATGGTTCACTGCGCGCCTTCGGCTGGGGGCTGCGCGCGACGTCGGCGACCATCCTGTCGCTGGTGCTGTTCGTCACCTTCATCGGCATCGGCGCGCTCGCCCACGACACCCATTTCAGCATGCTCTGGGCGATCCTCTCTACCGCGCTGGTATGGGCCGGTCCGGCGCAGATCATCCTGGTCTCCACGCTCGGCTCCGGCCAGACCATTCTGCAATCGGCGACCGCGGTGACGATGAGCGCGATCCGGCTGTTTCCAATGGTGGTGGCGGTGCTGCCGCTGATCCGCTCGCCCCAGACCAAGCGGCGGCACCTGGTGCTGATCGCGCATTTCACCGCAGTCACCCTGTGGGTCGAATGCTATCGCTTCCTGCCGCATGTGCCGCGCGAGCGCCGCATCGCCTTCGTCCATGGCCTCGGCACCGGCCTGATGGGGATTGCGCTGATCGCGACCATCATCGGGTATCTTCTCGCCGCCAATCTGTCGCAGACCTTCGGCGCCGCGGTGCTCTTGCTGACGCCGCTGGCCTTCCTGTTCTCGACCCTGCGCAACGCCAGGGAGCTTGCCGACGTGCTCGCGCTGGGCCTCGGCCTCGTGCTGTATCCGCTGGCCGCCCAGCTCAACAGCGGCGTCGACATCCTGGTCAGCGGCGTCGTCGCCGGAACGCTCGCGTTCGGCGCGCACAAATGGCGCGAGCGGCGGGGGCTGGCATGAGCGACTTCATCGGCGATTGGCATGCGCTCGTGGTGCTGCTGGTGGCAGGCGTGATCCCCAACCAGATCTGGCGCCTGCTCGGACTTTGGTTCGGCAGCGGGCTCGACGAGGGCTCGGACCTGCTGATGTGGGTCAAGGCGGTCGCGACCGCCATCTTGGCGGGGGTCATCGCCCAGATCCTGGTGCAGCCGCCGGGCGCGCTCGCCAGCGTGCCGTGGGGCCTGCGCTACGGTGCCGTCGTTGCCGGCCTTGCGGCCTTCATGGCGACCCGTCGCTCGATCTTCGCCGGTGTCGTCTGCGGCGAGGCCGCGATGCTGGCCGGCAAATGGTGGCTCGGATGAGTTGCGCGATCTTGCGCGGCCGCAATTGCGGTGAGCCGAGGTTCGGATAGATTGCCGGGAAGACCTGAGGACTCCGCAATGACTGCTGATACCGATCTCCGCCCGGGCGAAGTCGCCATCGACGCGCCACAGCCGCGCGACGCCACGCTGTATTTCATCGGCCGTATCCGCACGCCCTGGACCTCGCGGCTGGAGACGCCGCGGCAGGGCAGCTTCGAGGGGCCGGTGTGCCGGCTCGAGATCTTCGAGCCCTGGGTGCCGGCGCTAGAGGGCATCGACAGTTTCAGCCATCTCCAGGTGCTGTACTGGCTCAACCGGGCGCGCCGTGATCTCGTAAAGCAGAGCCCGCGCCATCATGATGGCGAGACCCGGGGCACCTTCGCGCTGCGCTCGCCGGTGCGTCCCAATCCGATCGGCGTGTCGACGGTCCGCTTCGTCGCGCTGGAGGGCAGCACCGTTCTGGTGCGCGGTCTCGACTGCCTCGACGAGACGCCGCTGATCGATCTGAAACCGGATCACTGCGTGTTCACGCCGGCGGCGGCTGGCAAGGATGACAAATAGGACCGACAGATCCGGATGTCGAAGGTGAACAAGCGGCCGCAGAAGACGGTGACGGCTCTGGATGCGATCACGGCGGACCTCGTCGCCGTGCTGGTGGCGGTGACCGACGGGCAGCCCAGGATCATGACGATCGAGCACGCTGCGGCGCTGCCGAGCGGACCGTTTCAGTTCGGGCACCGCTCGCTGCAGACCGGCCTGCGCGCCTGGGTCGAGGCCCAGACCGGCCATCCCCTGGGCTATGTCGAGCAGCTCTACACCTTCGCCGACCGTGGCCGTACCGGCGATCCCGACGCGCCGCACCGGATCTCCATCAGCTATCTCGGCCTGACCCGTGAGGAGGAGGGGCGCGAGGGCGCGGATGCGCAATGGTCATCCTGGTACGACTACTTCCCGTGGGAGGATCATCGCGACGGGCCGCCGGCGATCCTGGCCAAGATCATCGCGCCGAAGCTGAAAGCCTGGGCCCGATCCGCCGACGAGCCGACGCTGCAGAAGACCAGGTGGCGGCGCGCCGCCATCACCTTCGGCCTCGATGGCCGCGAGTGGAACGAGGAGCTGACGCTGCAGCGCTACGAGCTGCTGTATGAGGCGGGGCTGATCCCCGAGAGCGTGCGCGAAAAGGGAGGCGATCCGATCGTGCCGGGCCGCGCCATGACGGGTGATCACCGCCGCATTCTCGCCACCGGCATCGCGCGGCTGCGCGCCAAGATCAAATACCGGCCGGTCGTGTTCGAGTTGATGCCGGAAGAATTTACACTCCTGCAACTGCAACGCAGCGTCGAGGCCTTGGCAGGCCGGCTCGTCCACAAGCAGAACTTCCGCCGCCTCATCGAGCAGCAGGAACTCGTTGAAGAGACAGGCGCAATCGCTGCCGACACGATCGGTCGGCCGGCCAAGCTGTTTCGCTTCCGGCAGGGCGTTCTGGCCGAGCGGGCGGTGGTAGGAACCAAGCTGCCGCTCTCGCGGTCTTGATCGCCCGCTCTTGACAAGGCTTATGCTCAGGATAAGTATAAGGCATCTTATGCTCATGGAGAGTATAAATGGCCGATCTTGTCCTGCCCGCCGTCGCGCCGAATGCATCGCTTGCTGAGCGCCTGAGGCGGGTGATCCCGCCGCCGGAATGGGCTGTCTTCGAGGACGATGTCGAAGCCATCCTGGCGCTGAAGCGCCGGCGCAATGCCGTGGTGCTGGCGCACAACTATCAGACGCCCGAGATCTATCACGGCGTCGCCGACATCGTCGGCGACAGCCTGCTGCTGGCGCGCGAAGCGACCAAGGTCGATGCCGAGGTGATCGTGCTCGCCGGCGTCCACTTCATGGCGGAGACCGCCAAGCTGCTCAATCCCGACAAGACGGTGCTGATCCCCGACGTGGAGGCGGGCTGCTCATTGGCGGAGTCGATCACCGCCGCCGACGTCCGGCTGATGCGCGCGCGCCACCCGGGCGTGCCCGTGGTCGCCTATGTCAACACGTCGGTGGCCGTGAAGGCCGAGTCCGACGTCTGCTGCACGTCCGGCAACGCGCGCGCGGTCGTCGAGTCGCTCGGTGTCGATCACGTCATCATGCTGCCGGATGAATATCTCGCGCGCAACGTCGCCGCACAGACCAAGGTCAGGATCACGGCCTGGAAAGGGCATTGCGAGGTCCATGAGCGCTTCAGCGCCGATGACGTCCGCACGCTACGCGACAACCATCCCGGGGTCACCGTGCTCGCGCATCCGGAGTGTCCGCCGGAGGTGGTGGCGGAGGCCGACTTCGCCGGCTCCACCGCGGCGATGTCGGACTTCGTCGGAGCAAGACGGCCGGTCCGGGTGGTGCTGCTCACGGAATGCTCGATGAGCGACAATGTCGCCGTGCTCCATCCCGACATCGAGTTCATCCGCCCCTGCAATCTGTGCCCGCACATGAAGCAGATCACGTTGAAGAACATCCGCCATGCGCTCGAGACCAATACGCACGAGGTCACGATCGATCCCGCGATGGCCGAGCGCGCGCGGCGCGCCGTGGAAAGGATGCTGGCATCATGAGCATCGATGTTTCGAAGTTGGCTGGCCGTCCCGTGATCATCGGCGGCGGAGCCGCAGGTCTGATGACGGCGCTTCAGCTCGCGCCCGAGCCCGTCGTGCTGCTGTCGAAGTCGCCGCTCGGCGCGGAGGCATCGAGCATGTGGGCGCAAGGCGGACTGGCCGCGGCGGTTGGCGATGACGATGATCCGTCGCTGCATCTTAAGGACACGCTCGCTGCCGGAGCGGGATTGTGCGACGAGTCCGCCGCGCGCCGTATCATCGATGCTGCGCCGGCCGCGGTCGAGCGCCTCGCCCAGCTCGGCGTCGCGTTCGACCGGCATGCGGATGGACGCTGGCGTCTGGGCCTGGAGGCCGCGCACAGCCGCAAGCGGATCGTGCATGCGACCGGCGACGGCACGGGACGCGAGATCATGCGCGCACTGATCGCGGCTGTGCGGCGTTGTGCTTCGGTGACCTTGCTCGAGGGCGTCGAGGCGCGCCGGCTGATTGTCGACGACAACGCGATCCAGGGCGTGGTTGCGGTGCGCGGCGATGCGGCTCTGATCCTCGCCACGACACGCGTCGTGATCGCAACCGGCGGCATCGGCGGGCTGTTCCTCGACAGCACCAATCCCACCGGCTGCTTCGGCCAGGGGCTCGCGCTGGCGGCGCGGGCCGGGTCCGTGCTGTCCGATCTCGAATTCGTGCAGTTTCACCCCACCGCGTTTGACGGGCCCTCGCGGCCGCTGCCGCTTCTCACCGAGGCGATCCGCGGCGACGGTGCGGTGCTGATCGACGAGACCGGCACGCGCTTCATGGCCGACGAGCCGGGGGCCGAGCTGGCGCCCCGCGACGTGGTGGCGCGCGCGGTGTGGCGGCGCCGCGCGCAGGGACACCGTGTGTTGCTCGATGCGCGCGACAAGCCGGGCAAGGATTTCGCCGCGCGCTATCCCGTGATCAGCGCCTTCTGCCGCATGGCGGGCATCGATCCCGCGCGCGATCCGATCCCCGTGCGGCCGGCCGTGCACTATCATATGGGCGGCGTCGCTGTTGACGCGATGGGACGCAGCACGGTCGAGGGCTTGTGGGCCTGTGGCGAGGCCAGCCGCACCGGCCTGCACGGCGCCAACCGGCTCGCCAGCAACTCGCTGATGGAAGCGATCGTCTGCGCGCAATGGGTGGCAGAAAGCGTGGCCGGCGCGCCGCAGCGTGCGGGCAAGCCGTGCGCGGTGGCGGTCATTCCGCCGGCGTCCGATCCGTCGGCCGTACGGCCGCTGCTGTCGGATGCGCTCGGCGTGATGCGCGAGCGCCGCACGATCGCGGCGGCCGTCAGCAGCCTGCTTCCGCTGGCGGAGCAGGCAGGGCCCGCGGCTGATCCTGCGCTGGTCGGCCTGATGCTCGCGGTCGCGGCGCATGCCCATGAGGAGAGCCGCGGCGCGCATTTCCGCAGCGATCGTCCGGACACGCGGACCGTCGCGCAGCCGTCCAGCTTCACTCTGCCCGAGGCGATTGCGGTTGCGCGCGACATCGTCGAGGCCGAGCAGACGCCGTTGAGGAGTGCAGTGCCATGAGTCTCAATCCTCTCTCGCCCTTGCTCTACGAGCCGCTGGTGCGCATGGCGCTGCTTGAGGATCTCGGCCGGGCCGGCGACATCACCACCGATGCCATCGTGCCGGCCGAGCAGCGCGCATCGCTGAAGCTGCGGGCGCGCCAGCACGGCGTGATCGCGGGCCTCGATGTGGCGCGCTGCGCCTTCCAGACCGTCTCGCCGGACGTGCGCCTGGAGGTCGTGCGGCCTGATGGCAGCGCCGCGGCGCCGGGAGACACGATCGCAACCATCAGCGGCCCGGCGCGGGCGCTGCTGACCGGCGAGCGCGTGGCGCTCAACTTCCTCTGCCGCTTGAGCGGGGTCGCCAGCGCGACGGCGTCGCTGGTCGCGGCGGTGAAAGGGACCAAGGCGCAGATCGTCTGTACCCGGAAGACCACGCCGGGCCTGCGCGCGCTGGAGAAATATGCGGTGCGCGCCGGAGGCGGCGGCAATCATCGGTTCGGGCTCGACGATGCCGTCCTGATCAAGGACAACCACATCGCCATCGCCGGCGGCATCAAGGCTGCCATCACGCGCGCGAAGGCCCATGCCGGCCATCTCGTCAAGATCGAGGTCGAGGTCGACACCTTGGCGCAGCTCGAGCAGGCGCTGACGCTCGGCGTCGACGCGGTGCTGCTCGACAACATGACGCCGGCGGAGCTCGAAACCGCGGTGGGCATGATCGGCGGCAAGGCCATCGCCGAAGCCTCGGGCCGGATCACCGTGGAGACCGCGCCCGCGATCGCCGCGGCCGGCGTCGACCTGATCTCCGTCGGCTGGATCACGCATTCGTCGGCCGCGCTGGACATCGGGCTCGACGAGGCCTGATCAGCCCTTCAGCGCCGCAATCAGCTTCGCCGCATTCTCCTCCAGCACCTTCGGATCTTCCTTGCGGCTCGCGGGCGGCAGCAGGGAATCGCCATTGTGGCGCGGCATGATGTGGACGTGCAGGTGGAACACCATCTGCCCGCCGGCATGCTCATTGAACTGCTGCACGGTGATGCCGTCGGCGGCGAACGCGGTCTTGGCCGCGCGCGCGATGGTCCGCACGGCGCGGCCGACATGGAGGTAGTCCTCCTCGGTGATATCAAGGATGTTGCGGGCCGGCACCTTCGGGATCACCAGCGTATGCCCGGGGACGCGCGGCATGATGTCGAGGAACGCCAGCACGTGGTCGTTCTCGTAGACCTTGGTGCAGGGGAATTCGCCGCGCAGGATCTTTGCGAACGGATTGTTGGGATCGTAGGCGGTCATGGGCAGTCCCTTAAGCGGTTCTTCTTGGTGCGCCTTACTCTCACCGGCAGGTGTCGCCGGTCAAGATGGCTCGTCCATGCCTTTCCGGAACGGTCCGGATTCGGCGAGCTCGCGGCCGGCCTGCTCGACATAGGCGCGCTCGCGCTTGAGATAGTCGTCGATGGCGTGGCGCAGGCCGCGGTCGGCGATGTAGTGGGCGGAGTAGGTGGTCTGCGGCAGGTAGCCGCGCGCGATCTTGTGCTCGCCCTGGGCGCCGGCCTCGACCACGGCAAGCTTGTGCTGGATCGCAAAGTCGATCGCCTGGTAGTAGCAGACCTCGAAATGCAGGAACGGGTGGTGCTCGATCGCACCCCAGTTGCGGCCGAACAGCGTGTCCGAGCCGATGAAATTGATGGCCCCGGCGATCCAGCGGCCGTCGCGCCTGGCCATCACCAGCAGCACGTCCTCAGCCATGGTCTCGCCGATCTGCGCGAAGAACTTGCGGGTCAGATACGGCCGGCCCCACTTCCGCGAGCCGGTCTCCATGTAGAACGCGAAGAACGCGTCCCAGGCGTCCTCGGTGATGTCCTTGCCGGTCAGCCAGTGGATGGTGATGCCGGCGGCCAATGCGTCGCGCCGCTCGCGCTTGATCGCCTTGCGGTGGCGCGAATTCATCGTCGCCAGGAAATCGTCGAAGCTGGAAAAACCCTGATTGTGCCAGTGGAACTGCTGGTCGGTGCGCTGCAGGAAGCCCTGCGTGGCGAGCAGCTGCCACTCGGACTCCCGGGCGAAGGTGACATGGACCGAGGACGCCTCGCTGATCCCGCACAGCGCCTTGAGCCCCTGCGCAAGCGCATTGCCGATCAATTCCTGGTCCTGGTCGGCGCGGATCAAGAGCCGCGGCCCGGTCGCCGGCGTGAACGGGACCGACACCTGCAGCTTCGGATAATAGCGGCCGCCGGCGCGCTCATAGGCGTCGGCCCAGCCGCGGTCGAAGACGTATTCGCCCTGCGAATGGGACTTCAGATAGCACGGCACGACGCCGAGGATCTCGTCGCCGATCTTCGCCACCAGATGGCGCGGCGCCCAGCCGGTACGCAGGGTGGCCGAGCCAGAGGCTTCGAGCGCCGAGAAAAACGCATGTGAGATGAACGGATTGTAGCCGCGGCCGCAGGCGGGAGATGAGCCGGGACCAACGCGACCGCCGGGATTGGCGCAGGCATCCCATGCGGCCGCCGGGATCTCGCTGATCCCGGGAACGGCTTCGAGCGTGATCTCAGGCGATGCCATCGAGTCCTTGTCAAACCGGCCGGCACGGGACGCCCCGGCCGGGACGTTCCAGATGCCACGCCCTGAAGATCGTGCATCGCAGCAGCGAGTTCAAGGCCGGCGTCACGTCTCCGGCGTAAACCCTTCGAAGATCATCTGATCCGCGTAGCGGGCCGCAGCGGCGCGCTGCTCGGGGGTGCGGACGGTCCAGGTCAGCAGCGGGCAGCCGAACACATTGCGCGCGATCCAGGGGGCCGGCGCAGGCAGCTGGTCGATCCAATAGGCGACGAAATGCGGCTGGCTGCTGAAGCCGTGCTTCAGATGCAGCATGCTGTCGCGCTGCGCCTGGGTCAGCTTGGCCCAATAGCCGTCCTCGTAGCTGCGCTGCGCGACGATGCCGCGCGTCAGCTTCGGCATGGTCTCGCGCAAGGCACGGACCTGGTCCGGATCGAACGACATCCCGACCACCGGCCCGGAGTAGGACGCCAGCACCTCGGCCATGCGCCGGACCAGACGGCGATCGCCCTGGAACGTGCTCTTGACCTCGACGACCAGCGGCACGCGTCCGGCGATCAGGTTGCAGAGGTCGCCGAGCGTCATCATCTGCTCGTCGGTCTGCTTGAACTTGATCGCTTTCAGCTCTGCCGCGGTCTTCTCGATCAGTGGGCCGGTGCCCTCGGTGAGGCGTCCGAGATCATAGTCGTGATGCACCATGGCCTCGCCATCGGCCGACAGCTGGATGTCGCATTCGATGGCGAAGTTGCCGGCCACGGCGCCGCGTGCGGCGGCCGGCATGTTCTCGATGATGCCGCTGACAGCATCGTGAAGGCCGCGATGGGCGACGGGGCGGGCCGTCAGCCAGTCAGGTGCGCGCATTCGCCCCGTCCATTGTCTTCAATTTCGAACTCACTCAACCTCGAACACGCCTTCGACTTCCACCGCCGCATCGGACGGCAGGGCCGAGACGCCGACGGTGGTGCGGGCGTGGCGGCCCTTGTCGCCGAAGGCGGCGACCATCAGGTCGGAGGCGCCGTTGAGAACCTTCGGTCCGTCGAGGAAATCGGGCGCCGAATTGACGAAGCCGCCGAGCCGGACCACGCGCACGACCTTGTCGAGATCGCCGACCGCCGCCTTCACCTGCGCCAGCAGGTTGACGCCGCAGCCCTTCGCGGCCGCATAGCCGTCCTCGATCGACACGCCGCCGCCAAGCTTGCCGGAAGCGATCATCTTGCCGTCGCCGCCGAGGCAGACTTGGCCCGACACGAACAGCAGATTGCCAGTGCGCACGAACGGGACGTAATTGGCCACCGGTGCCTTTGGTGCCGGCAGTGTGATGCCCTGTGCCGCCAGGTTCTGTTCGACCGTACCCGCCATCTCAAATCCCCGTTCTGTCGCCTGAAAGCCGGTCCCGTGCCGGACCGCGGCCCTGTTTGGCGCAGTTGCCAGTGACATGCAAGCTGCCAGCACCGACGCGATTCCGGCGCTTTAAGCGCACGTTTCCGTGAGACAGCCGCAGTTGCGACGCAATGCAGCGGTCTCTAATGTGACGGTTTAGCGATACGTCCTCCGAGGAAAACTCATGGCTCATTCGTTTCGACTGTCGATGGGAGCGCTCGCCGTCGCGGCGATCACGTTCGGTCCGGCGCAGGCCGGGGCGGCGGTGCCGTTCCTGCCGCATCAGGCGCTCTACGACCTGAGCCTGGTCAAGTCGCGCGGTTCGAGCCCGGTCAACAGCGCGCGCGGCCGCATCCTCTACAATTTCTCCGGCAACGCCTGCGACGGCTACACTTCGGAATTCCGCCAGGTCTCGGAGCTCGATCTCGGGGAGGGCAAGGTGACCCTGAGCGACCTGCGGTCCACCGCATGGGAGGACGGCGCCGGGAAGAGCTACCGCTTCAAGATCGACTCGCGCATGAACGAGCAGGCCTCCAGCCCGGTCGACGGTATCGCCGAGCGCACCGGCGATCACATCACCGTCAAGCTCAAGCAGCCCGAGGCGAAGACCTTCACGCTCGACGGCTCGACCGTTTTTCCGACCGAGCAGATTCATCGCATCATCGCCGCCGCGCGCGAGGGCAAGTCGCTGCTCGAGCTGACGGTCTATGACGGCTCGGACAATGGCGAGAAGGTCTACAACACGCTGACCGTGATCGGTGCGCCCGTGCCGGCCGACAAGGCCGCCGCCAAGCCCGACGCCTCGACCGACAATGACGAGATGAAGAAGATGACGCGGTGGCCGGTGACGGTCAGCTATTATGACCGCGACGCCAAGCGGGCCGAGGGCGAGCAGACGCCGGTCTACGCGATGTCGTTCGAGCTCTACGAGAACGGCGTCTCGCGCGCGCTCGTGCTCGACTACAATGATTTCGTCATCGCCGGCGCGCTCGGCAAGTTCGACGTCAAGGACGTGAAGGACGGCAAGCCCTGCAGCAATTGACCGGGGCGTCATTCGGTCTGCTCCGGGCCGTCATAGGCGATGCCGCGGATCACCGCGGCCTGGCCGAACTTCTTGCGTAGCGCATCGATCGCGCGCTCGGCCGAGGCCGAGCGGCGGTCGAGCATGTCGGTGTCGGAGGCCTCCGAGCCCGGGCGCAACGCGCTGACGCCTGTGCCCATCAGCCGGAACGCCGTGCCGTCGGTCTCGCGCGCCAGCATCTCCTTGCAGATTGCGAAGATCTTGCCGGCGAGCTGCGTCGGCGCCGCGATCGATTGCGAGCGCGTTCGTTGACGGAAGTCCGCGGTCTTCAGCTTCAGCGTGATGGTCGACCCGGCGAGCTGGCTCGCCTTCAGCCGTGCCGACACCTTCTCCGACAGCCGCCACAGGGTCTTTTCCAGGGTCACGTAGTCGCGGATGTCGGTGTCGAAGGTGGTTTCGCTCGAGATCGTCTTGGCGCCGCGGTCGGCCACCACCTTGCGGTCGTCGATGCCGCGCGCCAGCCGCCACAGCCTGCGGCCGTCGCCGCCGAACTGCTTCATCAGCTCGATCTCGTCGGCGCGCTGCAGGTCGGCGATGGTGCGGAAGCCCTGGTTCGCCAGCCGTTGCTGGGTCGCCGGACCGACGCCGAAGATGAAGCCGACCGGCTTGTCGGCCAGCATCATCAGTGCTTCCTCCTGGTCGAGCGCGGCAAAGCCGCGCGGCTTGTCGAGATCCGAGGCGATCTTGGCCAGGAACTTGTTGCAGGACAGCCCGACAGACACCGTGATGCCGATGGTCTGCTCGACGTCGCGGGCGAAGCGCGCCAGCACCTTGGCCGGGATCATGCCGTGGACGCGCGCGGTACCGGAGAGGTCGAGGAACGCCTCGTCGATCGACAGCGGCTCGACCAGCGGCGTCAGCGCCTGCATCGCCTGCCGGACCTCACGCCCGACGCGGACATATTTCGCCATGTCCGGGGGAAGCACGGCCGCCGAGGGACACAGCTCCAGCGCCTTGAACATCGGCATCGCCGAGCGCACGCCATAGGTGCGGGCGATGTAGCAGGCCGCCGACACCACGCCGCGCTTGCCGCCCCCGATGATGACGGGCCGGTCGGCGACCTCTGGATTGTCGCGCTTCTCGACGGTTGCATAGAACGCGTCACAGTCGATATGGGCGAGCGTCAGCGCGGGCAGGGCGCGATGGCGGACGAGGCGCGGCGAGCCGCAGCCCGAACAGCGGCGCGCGCCATCGTCGAGGTCCGTCAGGCAGTCTCGGCAGAAGCAGGTCGGCCCGCTGACCGCGCGTGACCCGCTCGCTGGCGCCGAGCCGGTCACGGCACGTCGCGCTCCCACTGGCGGTCGCCCAATACCTGCCGTGCTGCCATGATATTGGTGGGATGTAACTTGGAGTGGGCGGCAAAAGCCTTTACCGTCTCGTCATCGCGCAGCACGAAATCGAGCACGCTGACCAGGAAATTGGGGTCGGCGGCCGAGGATCGCAGCGTCTCCGGCCCGATCCCGGTCTCGGCCAGGAAACGGCCCAGCCGCTCCGGTTCGCCGGCCAGGAAGCCGAGGGCCTGAACTGCAACGATTTCAGCGACTTCGCGCGGATTTCGAACGGGCTTTTTCAACGGCGGATTTGCCTTTCCGTTAACTTGTCGGCTCTACTTTGCGCCCATCATGCCCGAGTCTTCGGAATGGGTTCAAGCAAGTGGAAACCATCTCGGGGAAAGATGGAATCCCACCTTAACGGGTTTGAACGAATCTGGGGCTAGTTTGAATTAGATGAGTAGCGGTGGACAGTCGTCCGCCAGAGGACATGCCGGTGTCAGTGATTCGGAGGGGCGGATGGGCAAGACCGTCCTGATCGTGGAAGACAATGAGCTCAACATGAAGCTCTTCCGCGATCTGTTGGAAGCCCACGGGTACCAGACCTCCGGTACGTCCAGCGGCGTGGAGGCGCTCGACATCGTGCGCCGGACCCGCCCTGATCTGATCCTGATGGACATCCAGCTGCCGCAGGTCTCGGGCCTGGAAGTGACGAAATGGATCAAGGACGATCCGGATTTGCGTGCCATCCCGGTGGTGGCAGTGACGGCCTTTGCGATGAAGGGCGACGAGGAGCGCATCCGCGAGGGTGGCTGCGAAGCCTATCTTTCCAAGCCGATCTCGGTCGGAAAATTCATTGAAACGGTACGCCGCTTTATCGGCTAAGGAGTTTCTGCAGTGTCCGCGCGTATCCTCGTCGTCGACGACGTCCCGGCCAACGTCAAGCTGTTGGAGGCGCGGCTGTCGGCCGAATATTTCGACGTGCTGACCGCCGCGAACGGCGCCGAGGCTCTGCAGATCTGCCAGCGCGCCGAATGCGACATCATCCTGCTCGACGTCATGATGCCGGACATGGACGGCTTCGAGGTCTGCCGCAGGCTGAAGTCGAATCCGGCCACGCATTTCATTCCGGTCGTCATGGTGACGGCGCTCGACAGCCCGTCCGACCGCGTGCGCGGCCTGGAGGCCGGTGCCGACGACTTCCTCACCAAGCCCGTCTCCGACGTCGTGCTGATCGCGCGCGTACGCTCGCTGACGCGGCTGAAGATGATGACCGACGAGCTGCGCATGCGCGCGCTGACTTCGCTGGAGATCGGCGTGCAGGCGCCCGAGCGCAACGCCGTGGCCGATAGCGGCAGGGGCGGCAAGGTGCTGCTGGTCGACGACCGGCCGTCGTCCCATGAGCGGCTCGGTCCGATGCTGGCGACCGAGCATTCCGTCGACGTCGAGACCAATCCGGCCGAGGCCGTGTTCAACGCCGCCGAGGGCAATTACGACCTCGTCATCGTCTCGCTCGACCTCAACGATTTCGACGGCCTCAGGCTGTGCAGCCAGTTGCGCTCGCTGGAGCGCACGCGCCACGTGCCGATCCTGGCGATCGCCGATGCGGAAAACAATTCGCGGCTGCTGCGCGGCCTGGAGATCGGCGTCAACGACTATCTGCTGCGCCCCGTCGACAAGAACGAGCTGCTGGCGCGCGCACGCACCCAGATCCGCAAGCGCCGCTACACCGACCATCTGCGCGACAACGTCCAGAACTCGATCGAGATGGCGATCACCGACGCGCTGACGGGCCTGCACAATCGCCGCTACATGGAGACGCATCTGTCGACGCTGGCCGACCAGGCCGCGAGCCGCGGCAAGCCGCTGGCGCTGATGATGCTCGACATCGACTACTTCAAGTCGATCAACGACAATTACGGCCATGACGCCGGCGACGACGTGCTGCGCGAGTTCGCGATGCGCGTACGCAAGTCGATCCGCGGCATCGATCTCGCCTGCCGCTATGGCGGCGAGGAGTTCGTGATCGTGATGCCCGAGACCGACCTGCACGTCGCCGGGATGGTCGCCGAGCGGCTGCGGCGCTCGGTCGCCAACGAGCCGTTCTCGGTGCACAAGGGCGAGAAGCGCATCGAGGTCACGACCTCGATCGGGCTGTCGACCCTGGAGCAGAAGGGCGAGCCGATCGCCGACGTCATGAAGCGCGCCGACAATGCGCTGTATCGGGCCAAGAACGAGGGGCGCAACCGCGCGGTGGCGATCGCGCCGGTGCATCAGCCGCAATTCCTGCCGCAGGCCGCCGGCCGGGGCCGATAGAGGGCAGGGGCGCTGCGCCGCCTTATCACTCCGAATGCGTTGATCGCGAGCGGCCGACCCCTCTCCACACGTGATTCCGGGGCGCGCGTAGCGCGAGCCCGGAATCCATAGCCACGAACGGCTCTGTTTCGCGAGGTGCCAGTGGCGGCTGCCTTCGCCAGACCACGGCTCGGGGTATGGTTTCCGGGCTCGCGACTGCGTCGCGCCCCGGAATGACAGCGAGTGTGCGGCAGCATACTCCAAGACATAAATCATCATCCTCGCCGCGCATTCCGCGCCCGAGCTATGTCCGTCAAGACCCTCTTCGAGAACAGAGGGCGCAGGGAAGGCCGGGTGCTGGTCGCACCCATGGTCCGCGTGCAGAAAGAAAGCACGCGGCAGAACCACAGGTACGAGCCGGACATCCGGCCCTCCCTGCGCGATGGCTCTACGGCTTACTCCGTGCTCTCCCCGGGGACCGGCGTTCTTGCCCCCGTCACCGGCGCGCTTCGTCGCAGCGCCCGCTTGGCCTCAGCGTCGGGAGGCCAGGACCACACGGCTTCACCGTGCGCATCAGGATGTTCGTCCGCGCGGATCAACCACGCTGCACCCCGACACGCCCACCGCAACCCACCTCACGCTCGTGACGATCGCGATGCGCCCCTCATGGCGAGGTGGGATGTCATGGAGGTAGCACTATTTCTGGAAAAAAGAAAGCGCAAATTGCGCTCCGAACAGCCGACGAGAGTGATATGGTTGAAAGCGTTCGAGAAGCTCGTCTTTTGGCGCAGGATCATGTCGGCGCGCTCGGACGGACGCCCGAAAATAAGGCTGACGCTGATCGGACCTGCGAACGTCAGGCGTCTTATGTTAGCTTGATCGTGGCGTTGCTTGCTCGTTGGGGGAAAACATGAAGCCGCTTCGCATGGGTGTTATGACCGGCGTGCTGATGTTGTGCGGGGTCTTGGTCCTCGAAGCGCTCGGTGTGCAGACCGATCTTTTGGTCCTCATGGTCTTGGGAGGCGTTTCGGGCTCGCTGGCTGACATCTTGGAACGCTTCATGGCGGGGCGCGGTGCGTAGCGTGGGTCATCGCCGCCTGGTCAGCCGTTATTGTCGGAGATTCCCGCCCTGATATGGAGGATCATTTCCGGAAGAGCCGGAGTGCCGTGATGAACCTCGATCAGGCCAATCCGTCCAGCGAACTCATGGGTAGTAGGATTGCGGTCCAGCCCGAACCAAATGCAGTCTCAACTCGTGATCTGGCGTCGAGGGGACAACGAGAGGCCTCGTGAACTCGCTGGGGATTTCGATCTCGCAACGATCTGAGCCGTTGCTATAAACGAGTGTATCCTGCGAAATCCGCAATGTGGTGCTCGAGCCGCGCTGTGGGTCATCGGACCACCTGTCCAGCGCTGCTATGCTGTCCGGGGCCGCAATACTCTGTAGCGCTCTGATCTCGTCAACGAGCCACCGGGCTTGCTGCGTCCGGAAAAAAATGAACGAGTGAAGGTGTTGATGAACCCAGGTATCATTTTCGTCTGCCATCGATTGGATCGTGGCGCTCGTGCGCTGAAGCGCGATCGTCTGGTTTCGTACCCTTCGGCGATAGTTCGGGGGCCATGGCGAAAACAGCAGATATCCCGGCAACGCGTAGCGCAGATTGCCCGACACCGTTCGTCGCCACGGCGAGGGGCTGTCCTGGCCGGCCGCGGCTGATTGGATGAAGAGCATACCCTTGGTCTTGCGGATCAGCGGCCAGAAATTGCGTGCGGGCGAGCGGCGAATGGCGTGGTGAAGTTGCATGATGGCAAGCGTGACGGGAGCCGCCCGTTCCAGTTGCTCGATAGCAATGGCCACGTGCTTGCTGTTCTGGCGTGCGTAGTCCTCGACAAGGGCGCGGTTCAACCTGCGAAGATGCCCGCGATAAGTCCGCATCTGTGCATCAAAGGCGTCGGCCATCCGATCGTACATCGCTCACTCCCGATCGAAGCATATCACATGAGCGCCGATTGGCCCCGCGTGCTGTTGGACAACAACAACTCGCCTCCAGGATGCGTGACGCCGACATATCGCTTGATGTTGTGCGGGCAGCGTGGTATCTAAGTGTCATGAACAAACTCGTGCGCATCATGAACTTCGACCACATGACCCGCTTCGGCCGGGCCGTGGAAGGAGTCGCGCGCTAGGAGCTTGACGACGCGATGTTCTCACCAGGCCCCGCCGGCATCGGACGGGGCCTTTTGTTTGGCCACGCTCCCTGCCGGCACAACAGCAGGAGCGCAGGATGCCACCCCACCAGACCAATTCGATCATCGACGCCGGGCACGTGTCAGGGCTCAACGTCGATCTCTCGATCGCCTCAGTCAAAGACGCGATCAGCAGCGTGCAGCCATCGACGCCACCCGAAGCGTCCATCGCGGCGCTGCAAGAGGTGTTGTCGGAAAAGGACGCGGCCGGCCCGCCGGCCAGACCGACCTGGCTGGTCATCCGCCTGATCGGCCGATGCTGGCGCGCCATTCAAGAACGGCAACGCCGCGAGAGCGCGCGAGCAAGCCTCTACGAGCTGAGCGAACGCGAGCTCACCGACATCGGCATCACGCGCGCCGAGATCGAGCACATCGCCGCGCTGCAGACGCTCGACAGCCTGCGGGACAACCCACGATATCTCATCGCGCGCCGGGGAATGTAGCCGGTCGTTGAAAGTGGCGACGCAGGGACAACCGACCAATAGCGCGAGATAGCCGCCGCGACGTCATTGCGAGCGTCAGTGTTCAGCCCGGGGACATGGCTGACAGGTGTTCGGAGACATGGTTGACACCTCAAAATTGGCTCGATTCGTCAAGCAAAGGGGCGAGCGATGCCGTGGCGAGAGGTGTCTGTCATGGACCAGCGACGAGAGTTTGTGATGCTTGCCAAGCAGGAGGGAGCCAACCGGCGGCAGCTGTGTCGGCGGTTCGGCATCAGCCCCCAGACCGGCTACAAATGGATCGAGCGGTCTGACGCCGGCGATACGACGCTGGCGGACCGGTCGCGGCGGCCGCATCGAAGTCCGGAGCGCACCGCAGCTGCGACTGAGCAGCAGATTGTCGCGTTGCGCGATGCTCACCCGGCCTGGGGCGCGCGCAAGCTCGCGCATCGTCTCGATCGCGATGGGCAAGCTGTCCCGGCGATCTCCACCGTGCATAACATCCTGCGCCGCTACGATCGGGTGACGGAGCCTGGCGGCACGCCCGGGCAGCCCTACACGCGGTTCGAGAAGGATGCGCCCAATCAGCTGTGGCAGATGGACTTCAAGGGACACAGTGCGCTGGAGAACGGTGTGTCTTGTCATCCGCTCACCGCGCTGGACGATCACTCGCGCTTTTCCTTGTGCCTGGCGGCCTGCGACAATGAGCGCGGCTCTACGGTCAAAGGACATTTGGAGACGACGTTCCGCCGCTATGGACTGCCGGATGCGATGTTCGTCGACAACGGTGGCCCCTGGGGCTTTACTCTCGAAGACCCCTGGACCGCGTTGACGGTCTGGCTGCTGAAGCTCGGCGTTCGAACGATCCATAGCCGGCCCTATCATCCCCAGAGCCGCGGCAAGAACGAACGCTTCCACCGCAGCCTGAAGGCCGAGGTCTTTGCCTTCAAGCGTTACAGGGACCTTCCCGATGTCCAGCGGGCACTCGACGAATGGCGAGCCGTCTACAATCTCGACCGCCCCCATGAGGCTCTCGACTTCAATGTGCCGGCAAGCCGCTATCGGCCCAGCCAACGCACCATGCCGGATCGCCTTCCGACGGTGGACTACGACGAGGGGGAGATCGTCCGTTCCGTGTCGAGCACGAAGGCCTATGTCAGTTTCGAGGGACGGCTCTGGAAAGTCCCTCAAGCCTTTCGCGGTGAGCGACTCGCTATTCGTCCACTCAGCCAAGACGGAAAATTCGGAGTTTTCTTTGCCGCTCATCAGATCGCAGCGATCGATTTGCGTGACCCCAAAAGTGTCAACCATGTCCCCGAACAGGTGTAAGCTATGTCTCCGGGCTAAACACTGCGCTCGCAATGACGGAGGTGAGATGGCGCCTCTGTCTGGACACCAGTCTGCCGGAGACGTCGTGTGCTCGGGGCTCGGCATAACACAGCCTCGCATGGGTGCTCATCCGCGAGCGCAGGAACTACATGCCTTGATCTGGCGCAGTCTCCGTGATAGATGAAAACCATGATCAACGTCGTGCGCAACTCCAACCGCAAACATACGACCCGCCGCAGTCGGGCCGTGGGAGGAGTCGTGCGCTAGGTTTTCGACGACACGATCATTCCACCAGGCCCCGCCGGCATCGGACGGGGCCTTTTGTTTGGCCACGCTCCCTGCCGGCACCACGCAGCAGGAGCATCCGATGCCACCCCAGAGCCACCTCACTGCCGAGATCGCGCGCAATGCCGCCACGCGCGATCGTCCTCTCACATTGCTGAAGAACGCGGCGCACCAGGTGCCAGCCGCGCCGCGTCCAGACGCATCCGTCACGGTGCTGCGCGACGCATTGTCGGAAAAGAATGCGGCGGGGCCGCCAGGCCTCACGGCTCCGGGACTGTTCGGCCTGTTCGCAGGCTATTGGCTGGCGTTCCAGGAGAGCCGCCGGCGCCGGATGATGAGACTGCATCTGCGGGACCTGAGCGAGGCGCAACTGGTGGATATTGGCCTGACGCAAGGCGATCTCGACCATATCGCGGCTCACCGCGCGCTCGATCGCCTCAGGCACGACATGGCAAATGTCATGATGTCCCGCGGCGTGATGTAGCTGCGGACCGGCCAGCGCGAACGGATCTCTCGGCAGGGCGGATCAGCGTGTGATCTGCCCTGGCGATGCCGTGCGCGCGTTCTGTTGCAATGACGGAGGATGGTGCGCGTGGGCGGCTGGCGATGCTCACGCTCGGCCGCCTTTCGCGCTATCATCGTCGGCGACGTTGATGGGATGGAACGACGAATGACACGACACATCGGCATCGTCGGCTGCTCCGCCGAGGGCGCGGCGCTCTGCTATCGCACGATCTGCAGGGAGGGTGCCGACCTGCTCGGGCCGCATGCCCATCCCGAGGTGTCGATGCACACGCCGTCGCTCGCCGACTACGTGGCCTGCCTCGATCGCGGCGATCTCGATGGCGTCGCCGAGCTGATGCTGACCTCGGCGCACAAGCTCGCTGCGGCTGGCGCGGATTTCCTGATCTGTCCCGACAACACCATCCACCAGGCGTTGCCGCTCGTGCTGCCATGCTCACCGCTGCCGTGGCTGCACATCGCCGACGAGGTGGCCAAGGAGGCGGTCAGGAGAGGCTACAGGCGTATCGGCATCACCGGCACGACATGGCTCGTCGACAGCAATGTCTATCCGGACAGCCTGATGGCACACGGATTGGCGTTCGCGCGTCCGAAAGAGGCAGATCGCGTCGAAGCCAACCGCATCATCATGGATGAGCTCGTCTACGGGCGGTTCGAGCCGCCCTCCGTCGCGACCTTTCAGAAGATCATCGCACGGTTGAAAGGTGATGGCTGCGACGCCGTCGCGCTCGGCTGCACCGAGATTCCGCTGATCATCGACGATGCCAACTCGCCTCTGCCGACGTTGGATTCGACGCGTCTGCTCGCGCGTGCTGCGCTGGCGCGGGCGATGTCCGGCGCCGGCTGAGAATTGCGGCAAGGCGCTGATCGTTCACAGCGGGATGTGCAGGCCGCATTGGCTGCGACGCTCGCTATCCGGTCTTCGGACGCACAGTTCCGTCGGAACCCCCTTGGGCGGGAAACGTTTGTTTCAGCCCAAGAAGGAGCGCCCAATGAAGAAGCTGATGTTTGCGGTTGCCGTGTCGCTGTCCGTTCTGCCGTCATTCGCCATGGCCCAGGGCCACATGGGGACGCCGCAGGAGCAGAAGGCGTGCGCGCCGGATGCCAAGCGCTTCTGTCGCAGTCAGCTCGGCGATGACTTCGCAGTCCAGAACTGTCTGACGCAGAACCGGACCAAGCTGAGCAAGCGCTGCTCGGCGGTGTTCCAGAGCCACGGGATGTAGCACGCCCGGTGCGTCGGCCCGGTTCAGTGCAACGTCGTCCGCCGTTCCTGCGACGCGGAGGAATGGCGGGTGATGCTCACGCTGACGCGCCCGGCGCGTCGGCTGAACCGGGCTACGCCGCGCGCACCTTGCGCAGGAATGTCTCCAGCTCGTCCTTGAGGTGATCACTCTCGCGCGACAGCGAATGCGCCGACGCCAGCACCTGGGATGACGCGGTGCCGGTGGCGCTGGCGCCCTTGCTGACGTCGCCGATGTTGCCGACGACGCGCGCAGTGCCGCCGGCGACCTCCTGCACGTTGCGCGAGATCTGCCCTGTGGCGGCGCCCTGCTGCTCGACGGCCGCGGCGATGCCGGCGGCGATCTCCGAGATCTGCTGGATGGTGCCGCCGATCTGCTTGATCGAGGCGACCGAGGACTGCGTCGCGCTCTGGATGCCTTCGATCTGCTGGCCGATCTCCTCGGTGGCTTTCGCGGTCTGCGACGCCAGCGCCTTGACCTCGGAGGCGACCACCGCGAAGCCGCGGCCGGCGTCGCCGGCGCGCGCCGCCTCGATGGTGGCGTTCAGCGCCAGCAGGTTGGTCTGGGCGGCGATCGAGGTGATCAGCTTGAGCACGTCGCCGATGCGCTCGGCGGTGCGCGACAGCTCGCTGATGCCGACATCGGTCTGCTCGATCTGGCGAACGGCCTCCTTGGCGATGGTGGTCGATTCCCTGACCTGCCGCCCGATCTCATGCACCGAGGAGGTCATCTCCTCGGCGGCCGAGGCGACCGACTGCACGTTGGTCGAGACCTGGCCCGAGGCCGAGGCCGCGCTGGCCGACAAATGCTGGGTCTGCTCGGCGGTCTTGGTCAGCGTGTTGGCCGAGACCTCGAGCGTGCGCGCGTCGGCATGGACCTTGTTGATGATCTGGCCGACGGTGGATTCGAACTCGTCGGCCATGCGCTGCATGGCGGCGTGCTGCTCGGTCTTGGCCGCATCGAGATAGACCGAGATGGCGAGATCCATGTCGATCATCGCCGCCTTGGTGATCGCAGCCTGCAGCGCGGCCTTCTTCTCGCGCGCCGCCTGGCCGCCGAACCAGCCGTCCGCGATCTCCGTCTCGATCGCCTTCTGCAGCCCGGTCACGATCAGCGAATAGCCGGCGATGTACCAGCGCGGCTCCAGCCCCATCCGGTTGTGGGCCTCGCCGATCCGGGTCACCGATTTCACATAGGCATCGTCGAACTTCGCGGTCGCCAGCGACATCCAGTGATCGTGCTGGGCCTGCTTGGCGTGCCGCATCGTGGCCGGGCTGGAGAACATCTTGGCGAGATGCGGGACCTTGCCGACATGGGCATAGAACTGGTCCAGCAGGCCGGGCAGCACCTTGCCGATCAGCGGCCGCAGCTCCCGCAGCGCCTCCCGGGTCGCATGGTCGATGCCGATAAAATCGAGCCGGGATTGCAAAGTCTGAAGATCGGTCATCGCTGGTCTGCCGGTAAGATAAGGAGGGAGACGCTACTGAGGGTGCGCCGCTACCCCAAATCGCACGGGTTTGGTTGATGGCTCCTTAAGTCGGGAACCGGATTCAGCCGCGGCCCATGGACCGATCAGATGGGAGATGGCCCGTGCCGCAGGAGTGGAGGCATCGGCCCAATAAAAAACGGGGCCGAAACGGCCCCGTTGAAGTCGCAGCAGACCGCGATCTTACTTGATCTTGGCTTCGCGGAATTCGACGTGCTTGCGCGCGACCGGGTCGTACTTCTTCTTGACCATCTTGTCGGTCATGGTGCGCGAGTTCTTCTTGGCGACGTAATAGAAGCCGGTGTCGGCCGACGACACGAGCTTGACCTTGATGGTGACCGCCTTGGCCATGTCTTGAACCTCTGGAATCGGGGATAGGGTGGGCACCGGCCAAAGAGGGGGCGCCGTTGGCCGGCAACCTACCCAGCCAGCCCCCAAAGTCAAGGTTTGAGGGCCAGATTCTGGGGTGCCTAGGCTGGGAAGAAGCGGTTTTTCGGCCGGGGCAGGCCGAGATTCTCCCGCAAGGTCGGCCCCTCATACTCCGTCCGGAAGATCCCGCGGCGCTGCAGCTCGGGAATCACCTTGTCGACGAAATCGTCGAGCCCTGCCGGCAGGAATGGGAACATGATGTTGAAGCCGTCCGACCCACGGCTTTCCAGCCACTCCTGCATCTGGTCGGCGATCGTCGCAGGCGTGCCGACGAAGGACAGACCGCCGTAGCCGCCGACCCGCTGCGCCAGTTGCCGCACCGTGAGCTTGTCGCGCGCGGCGACATCGACCAGGCGCTGGCGGCCGCTCTTGGAGGCGTTGGTCTCGGGAATCGGCGGCAGCGGGCCATCGGGATCGAAGCCGGAGGCGTCGGTGCCGAGGATGACCGAGAGCGAGGCGATGGCGCTGTCGTCATGCACCTTGCTGTCGAGCAAAGCGCGCTTCTCCTTGGCCTCGTCGACGCTGTCGCCGACCACGACGAAGGCACCGGGCAGGATCCTCAGATGCTCCGGATCGCGGCCGACCTTTTCCATGCGGCCCTTGATGTCGGCATAGAGTGTCTTTCCATCCGCGAGGCTGCCGCCGCCGGTGAACACGGCCTCGGCCGTCTCTGCCGCGAGCTGCTTGCCGTCCTCCGAGGCGCCGGCCTGCACGATCACCGGCCAGCCCTGCACCGGGCGGGCGATGTTGAGCGGTCCGCGGACTTTCAGATATTTGCCCTTGTGATCGAGCACATGCATCTTCGCAGGGTCGAAGAACAGCCCGCTCTCGACATCGCGCACGAAGGCATCGTCGGCGAAGGAATCCCACAGGCCGGTGACGACGTCGTAGAACTCGCGGGCGCGCTTGTAGCGCTCGGCGTGCTCCATGTGATCGTCGAGGCCGAAATTCAGCGCGGCATCCGGGTTCGACGTGGTGACGATATTCCAGCCGGCGCGCCCGCCGGAAATGTGGTCGAGCGAGGCGAAGCGGCGGGCGACGTGATAGGGCTCGTCGAAGGTGGTCGATCCCGTGGCGATCAGGCCGATGTTCTCGGTGACCGCCGATAGCGCCGACAACAGGGTGAACGGCTCGAACGACGTCACGGTGTGGCTGCGCTTCAGCGCGTTGATCGGCATGTTCAGCACGGCGAGATGATCGGCCATGAAGAAGGCATCGAACTTGCCGGCCTCGAGCTTGCGGATCAGTTGCTTGAGATGCGCGAAGTTGAAATTCGCGTCCGGCCAGGCGCCGGGATAGCGCCACGCGCCGGTGTGGATGGAGACCGGGCGCATGAAGGCGCCGAGCTTGAGTTGACGAGGGGCCATGTGGGGGCGTCCGGGATGATTGCTCTCGTCAGCAGATAGGAACTCGGCTGATGCGTGTCAGCCACCCGCCGCAGAACACGATTTCGTTTTTGGTGGCGGATGGAGCACACTCATTCCGGCGTGGGCCACGCAGCCAACAAAAACAAAGGTGTCGTTCGCCGAGACGACACCTCTCGTGTGGCTGGACCGCCCATCTCATGGCGAGCGTAGCGCAGCATGTCGCGGCCGGACCCGCTACTGCCCCTGCGCCCGCGCGTCGAACGCCGAGAGCACCGCGAGCGTCATCGCGGTGACGCCGGTCACGATCGTCGGCTTGGGCACCGGGGCGAATTGCGGCGAATGGTTCGGCGGCAGCGGCGGCCCGCTGCCGTTGCGCGCGGCGGCGACGCGCTCGGGCTCATAGACGCCGATGCCGAAGAACATCGAGGGCACGCCGGCCGATACGAACTCGGAATAGTCCTCGCTGGTCGTGGTCGGCGGGACCAGCATCAGCTTGTCGCCGAAGGCGGCGCGCAGCACCTTCTCGCCGGTCGCGACGACGCCCGGATCATTCATGACGGCTTTCGCGCCCTCGGTAATCTCGATCTGCGGCGGCGGCGCATCGGCCATGGCGGCCACCGCCTTCGCGGTGCGCTCGATGCCCGCCACGAGCTTGGCGCGCACCTCAGGCTTGAAGCTTCTGATCGTGCCGACCACCAGCGCGTTGTCAGGAACGATGTTGCCGGCGGTGCCGCCATGGATCGCGCCGATGCTGACGATGCCGAACTCGGTCGGATCCTTCTCGCGGCTGATCACGCTCTGCACGTCGACGACGAAGCGGGCGGCCATCATCACAGGATCGATCGTCTGGTGCGGAGCCGCGCCGTGACCACCCCGGCCGTGGAAACGAACGAACAGTCCATCGACGCTGGAGGAGCCGATTCCCGTGCGATAGGTAAGTGAGCCATAAGCGAAGCCGCCGTCGTGCAGGGCGAAGCCGACATCGGGCTTTGGAAAGCGCGTGAACAGGCCGTCGGCCAGCATCGCCCTTGCGCCCGCGACCTCTTCCTCGGCCGGCTGGGCGATGAACATCAAGGTGCCTTTCCACTTGTCCTTCATGCCGACGAGCGTCTTGGCCGTCCCGACCCAGCTCGCCATGTGCACGTCGTGGCCGCAACTATGCGCGACGAAGGTCTCGTGTCCGTTCCAATTGGCCTTGTCGCGGCTGGCGTAGGGCAGGCCGGTTTTTTCTTCCATTGGCAGCGCGTCGAGCTCGGTGCGCACCATGATGGTCGGGCCGTCACCATTGCTGTACAGCGCGACCAGGCCGGTCTTGCCGACCTTCTCGGTCACGTCGAAGCCGAGCGCGCGCATCTGCTCCGCGAGCTTTGCCGCGGTCTTCACCTCCTGGAAGGCGAGCTCGGGATGCGCGTGCAGATCCTTGTAGAGCACATCGAGCGCGGGATAGTCGCGCTCGAGCGATGCGGCGATGGTGCTTTTCAGCGCTGAGACGTCGAGCTCCGCATGCGCCGGCGTCGCGGCGAGGGCGATCAGCACGGCGGAGGCGAGCAGAAGGCTGCGAGACTGCGTCATGGATTGGCTCTCCGATGAACGCAATCAGTCTAGTCCCGTTCAGCTCAACCGCCCAGCACGTCCTTCTGCATCTTGCCGCCATAGAAATGGAAGAAAGGCACGTCAGCGTCGTGGCGCAGCGGCCCGGTGGCGAGGCGGCGGTCGAGCTCGTGGAGCACGTTCTTGGTCATCGGATGCAGATCGGCGAGCGGTCTGGAGCCAAGCTCGACCCAGACCAGCTCGACCAGCTCGGCATCGGCATGGATCACGCCCTCGACACGATGGGTGATGGCGGAGGCATCGGCGGTGAAGAAGCGGGTGTCGAAGCGCTTGATGCGGCCGGGCGGGGTGATGGCGCGGGCGATCAGGAACAGGCCGGACGGATCGGGCAGCAGGCCGGCGTCGGCGAACGGCGCCCATGGCCCGTCCAGTTTCGGCGCGGGGCCGCCGACCTTGCGTCCGAGACAGAGACCGGTTTCCTCACAGGCCTCGCGGATCGCGGCGACGGCGAGCGACTTCGCGCGCGAGGCCGTCGTCTGCGGCTTGCCCTTGAACAGATTGGCTTCGAGCTCGGCCGGCATGGGCGCTGCGACCGGGATGCGATGGTCGGACTTGTCGACGCGGCCGCCCGGGAAGACGAACTTGCCGGGCATGAACACGACCTTGTCGTGGCGCTTGCCGACCAGCACCTTCGGCACCGCGCCGCTGCGGTCGACCAGGATCAAGGTCGCAGCATCGCGTGGCTTGGTGTAGGGATGATGGTCCGCTTCCTTCTCGGCGGGCTTGCCCGCCGGCGCGCTGCTCGCCTGTGCCGTATCGCTCATGTCCTCCCCGCTTTTTCTTATTTGTTGATCGTTTGGTCGCTCACACCGGTGGAATGCCTTCCACGGGATTGTCGTCGAAGCCGTGCATGCGGAATGCCCATTGCAGCCCGACGACGGCGCCCTTGACCGGCTGAATCAAAGCGAGCGAGGCGACCAAGGTCACCGGCAGATAGATCGCGAGCTGCAGCGCCACCGGCGGCGCGTAGTTGGTCTCGATCGAGAGTACCAGCGGCACGATGATGTGGCCGACGATGACGATCACGAGATAGGCGGGAAGATCGTCGGCGCGATGCCCGGAGAAATCCTGGCCGCAGCGGTTGCAATTGTCCGCGACCTTCAGGAAGGCGCGGAACAGCTTGCCCTCGCCGCAGCGCGGGCAGCGGCCGCGCAGGCCGCGCTTCATCGCGGTCCAGACGTCGCGCTTCTCGACGGCGCCGGCGTCACGCGTCCAGGTCTGCGGGGGCAATGTGCGGGGCGTTGAGGTCATGGCGTCCACGATCTGCCTTTCTTCGATGTGCCGGGCTTGCGTTTTGCCCCTGCCGCTGGGCTTTTCTTGCGGCTTTTTTCTTTGTGCTTCGGCCGAGCCTCGGATTTGGCCCGCTTGGTCGCCTTGGCGTTCTTCCCGACGTTATTCTTTCGCCGGGGTCCTGCGCCGCGCGGATGCCGCGACACCAGCACATCCGCCTGGGTCAGCAGCTCGAAGCGCAGCGCACCGGCCACCGGCTGAGCTTCTACCAGACGGACGTCGACGACGTCACCCAGCCGGTGCATGGCACCGCTGCGCTGGCCGATCAGCGCATGTCGCGTCTCGTCATAGTCGAAATATTCCGTGCCGAGGGTGCGGATCGGAACCAGGCCGTCGGCGCCGGTATCATCGAGCTTGACGAACAGGCCGGCGCGGGTGACGCCGGAAATGCGGCCCTGGAAGGTGGCGCCGACGCGGTCCGCCAAATGATGCGCGATCAGGCGGTCGGCGGTCTCGCGCTCGGCCTTCATCGCGCGCCGCTCGGTCACCGAGATCTGCGCCGCGACCTCGGCGAGGTGATCCGGCGTCTCGCTGTCGGGCAGGGCGCCGTCGCCGAGGCCGAGCGCGCGCAGCAGGCCGCGATGCACGACGAGGTCGGCGTAGCGGCGGATCGGCGAGGTGAAATGCGCGTAGCGGCGCAGGTTCAGGCCGAAATGCCCGTAATTGTCGGTCGAATATTCCGCCTGCGCCTGCGAGCGCAGCACGACCTCGTTGACGAGATGCTCGTAGTCCTGGCCGGCGACCAGGGTCAGCACGCGGTTGAACAGCGACGGCCTGAGCGCGCCTGATTTGGCGAAGGGCACGTCGAGCGTCTTCAGGAACTCCTGCAGCGCATGGATCTTCTCCACCGTCGGCTCATCATGCACGCGGTAGATCAAAGGCAGCGCCTTCTTCTCCAAAAGCTCCGCCGCGGCGACGTTGGCCGAGATCATGAACTCCTCGATCAGCTTGTGAGCATCGAGGCGCTCCGGCACGACGACGCGGTCGACGGTGCCGTCGGTCTTCAGCAGGATCTTGCGCTCGGGAATGTCGAGGTCAAGCGGATCGCGCGCGTCGCGGCCGCGCTTGGCGACCTCATAGGCCGCGTAGAGCGGCTTGAGGATCGGCTCGAGCAGGGGGCCGGTGACGTCGTCGGGCTTGCCGTCGATGGCGGCCTGCGCCTGCGCGTAGGACAGTTTGGCGGCCGAGCGCATCAGCACGCGATGAAACGAGTGCGAGCGCCTGCGGCCGTCCGCGCCTAACACCATGCGCACGACGAGCGCGCCGCGCGCTTCGCCCGGCACCAGCGAGCACAGATTGTTGGAGATGCGCTCGGGCAGCATCGGCACGACGCGGTCGGGGAAATACACCGAGTTGCCGCGGATCAGCGCGTCGCGGTCGAGCGCTGAGCCCGGCCGCACGTAGTAGGCGACGTCGGCGATCGCGACATGGAGAATGAAGCCGCCGGCATTGTTCGGATCGGGATCCGGCTCGGCATGAACGGCGTCGTCGTGATCCTTGGCATCGGGCGGATCGATCGTGACCAGCGGCAGCTCGCGCCAGTCCTCACGCCCCTTCAAGCTCGCGGGCTGCGCGGCTTCGGCCTCTGCCACGGCCGCCGCGGAGAAATCCATCGGGATTTCGTGGGCATGGATCGCGATCAGGCTGATTGCCTTCTCGGTCGCGACCGAACCGTAGCGCTCCTTCACACGTCCGGAGGGCAGGCCGTAGCCGCGGCCGCGCAGCAGGTCGACGCTGATGAGATCACCGTCCTTGGCGTCCTTGGCGTCGGCGGGGGCGATGGAGAGCTCGCGTCCCGCCTGCTTCTTGTCGACCGGAATGAGGCGGCCGCCGCCGCCGGGATTAGCCCGGAAGATGCCGAGCACGCGCGGCCGCGCCTGATCGAGCACCTTGAGGACGCGGCCGCGATAGGACACGCCCGCCTCATCCTTGATCGGCTCGACGCGGAGCAGCGCGCGGTCACCGACGCCGGCCGCCGAGCCGGGCCCGGCATGGCGCGGGGTGTGGATGCGGATGCGCGGCGGCTCGGATTGCTCGGCCTCGTCCCACTCGGCGGGCTTGGCGATCAGCTCGCCGTCGCTGTCGCGCCCGGTGATGTCGACAACCAGCGTGGCCGGCAAGGTGGCGGTCTCGACGACGGTCTTGCGGCCGCTCTTCTTCACGGTGCCGTCGGCGACGAGCTCGCGTAGCAACTGCTTGAGGGCCGCGCGATCAGCGTTCTTCAGGCCGAACTCGCGGGCGATATCCTTGGTGCCAACCTTGCCCGGATTGGCGCGGATGTAGGCGACGATGGCCTCCCGCGGAGGGAAGCCGATGTCGCGCTTCTTGCTCATTTTCTCATCCGCGGGCCTTGCCAGCGCTCTTCTTGGGCGTCGCCTTGGTCGCGGGCTTCGCCGAGGTCTTGGCGGCCTTGGCGACCGGCGCACGCGCCTTGCTGGTGGAGTCTGATTTCGGTTTGGCGGCCGCCTTCTTCGCCACGGCCTTCTTCGCCGGCTTCGGCGTGTCGTCGTCGCCGCCGGTCTTCGGCTTGGCCTTGCTGGCCGCCGCTTTGCTGGCAGACTTGGCCGGCTTCGCCGCCTTGCCCTTGGCCTTCGCCTTGCCGCCACCCTTGGCGGCGCGCTCGTCGAGCAGCGCGATCGCCTCGGCCAGGGTGATCGTGTCCTTCTCCTTGTCGCCGGGAATGGTGGCGTTGACGCCGCCGGCGGTGACATAGGCGCCGTAGCGGCCGGCCTTGACGGCGACGGCGCCGAGCGAGGGATGCTCGCCGAGCGCCTTGCCGGGATCGGCGCCGAAGCGCTTGCTTGGTCCCTTGGCGATCTTCTCGGCGATCAGGGTGACGGCGCGGTTGAGGCCGATGTCGAACACCTCGTCGCCGGCCTCCAGGCTCGCATAGGTCTTGTCGTGCTTCACGAACGGCCCGAAGCGGCCGAGATTGGCGATGATCGGCAGACCCGTCTCGGGATGGATGCCGACCTCACGCGGCAGCGACAGCAGCCTCAGGGCGTGGTCGAGCTCGAGACTCGCAGGCGAGGTGCCCTTCGGGATGCCGGCGCGCTTCGGCTTCTCGCCCTCGGCATAATCCTTCTGCTCGCCGAGCTGGATGTAGGGGCCGAAGCGGCCGGCCTTGACGACGACGTCGAGGCCGGTGTCCGGATCCTGGCCGAGCACGCGATCGGCGGTCGCCTCGCTGTCGGCGGCGAGCGGGCGGGTGTAGCGGCATTCCGGATAGTTCGAGCAGCCGACGAAGGCGCCGAACTTGCCGGCCTTGAGGTTGAGTCGTCCGGTGCCGCAGGTCGGGCACTGACGGACATCGCCGCCATCGTCGCGCGGCGGATAGATGTGCGGCCCCAGCATCTCGTCGAGTGCGTCGAGCACCTGCGCGACGCGCAGGTCCTTGATGTCATCGACGGCGCCGATGAAGCCGGTCCAGAAATCCTTCAGCACCTGCTGCCAGGCGATCTCGTTGTTGGAGATGCGGTCGAGCTGCTCCTCCAGATCGGCCGTGAAATCGTACTCGACGTAGCGGCGGAAGAAGTTCTCCAGGAACGCGATCACGACGCGGCCCTTGTCCTCGCCGTGCAGCCGCTTCTTCTCCAGCTTCACGTAGCCGCGGTCCTTCAGCACCTGCAGGATCGAGGCATAGGTCGAGGGACGGCCGATGCCGAGCTCCTCCATGCGCTTGACCAGCGAGGCCTCGGAGAAGCGCGGCGGCGGCTCGGTGAAATGCTGGGTGACCGCGAGATTCTGCCGCTTGAGCTGTTCGTTCGGGCTCATCTGCGGCAGGCGGCGGCTGTCCTCGTCCTCCTCATCGTCGCGGCCTTCCTGATAGAGCGCGAGGAAGCCGTCGAACTTGATGACCTGGCCGGTGGCGCGCAGCTCCAGGGTGCGCGCGCCCGCCTTGGCGATGATGTCGACGGTGGTGCGCTCAAGCTCGGCCGATTCCATCTGGCTCGCGATGGTGCGGGTCCAGATCAGCTCATAGAGCTTGGCCTGATCGTCATCGAGCCGCTTGCGCAGCTCGGCCGGCTTGCGCGACAGGTCGGTCGGACGGATCGCTTCGTGCGCTTCCTGGGCGTTCTTGGCCTTGGCCTGGTACTGGCGCGGGCTATCCGGGACGTATTTGTTGCCGTAGATCTCGCCGATCACCTTGCGCACCTGGGTGATCGCCTCCGGCGCGATCTGCACGCCGTCGGTTCGCATATAGGTAATGAGACCGGTGGTCTCGCCGCCGATGTCGATGCCTTCGTAGAGCCGCTGCGCGATGCGCATCGTGTGCGCCGGCGCAAAGCCGAGCTTGCGGCTCGCCTCCTGCTGCAGCGTCGAGGTGGTGAAGGGCGCCTGCGGATTGCGCCGTGCCGGCTTGGCATCGACGGTCGCGACCGTGTAGCTCGCCGCGTTGAGCGCGTTCTTGAAATCCTCGGCCTCCGCGCCGGTGCCGATGTCGAGCCGCTGGATCTTCTTGCCGTCGGCGCCGACGAGGCGCGCCTCGAAGATGTCGCCGCGCGGCGTCGCCAAGGTTGCGATCAGCGACCAATATTCACGCGGGACGAACTTCTCGATCTCCAGCTCGCGATCGCAGACGAGACGCAGCGCGACCGACTGCACGCGTCCGGCCGAGCGGGCGCCCGGCAGCTTGCGCCACAGCACGGGAGAGAGAGTGAAGCCCACGAGGTAATCGAGTGCGCGGCGCGCCATGTAGGCGTCGACAAGCGCACCGTCGATCTGGCGCGGATGTTTCATCGCCTCCGAGACGGCCTGCTTGGTGATGGCGTTGAAGACGACGCGCTCGATCTTCTGATCCTTGAGCGCCCGCTTCTCCTTCAACACCTCCAGCACATGCCAGGAAATCGCTTCGCCCTCGCGATCAGGGTCGGTGGCGAGAATCAGCCGGTCGGCACCCTTCAGCGATTTGGCGATGTCGTTGAGTCGGCCGGCCGCCTTGGGGTCGACCTCCCAGATCATGCGGAAATTCTCGTCCGGATCGACGGAGCCGTTCTTGGCCGGAAGGTCGCGGACATGACCGAAAGAGGCCAGAACCTCGTAGGAGGAGCCCAGATACTTATTGATCGTCTTGGCCTTGGCAGGCGACTCCACGATGACGATATTCATGTATTTCCAATGGCTTAGTGGAAGGATTTAAGCTGGCTTCGCGGGATTCGCGCCGGCTGCGTTGACCCGAACATGGGTGGTGAGGGGGTTCCTGTCAAATCGAGGGATGTTGAAAGGCGATTGCGTTGGGTCGGCGAAGTACCTATCAGGTTGTACGGAGCACGATGAGATCCGCGCTCTTTTGAGGTTGTTTTTCGTCAAATTCCTTATGCTGGGTGACAGTTGTTGGCCAAGGCAGCGGACAAAAGCGACCCGGACGTCGAGGCGATGGTGGAGGATCCCGACGCCGCGGCGGCGCTGATCGCCGAGGTGACGGCCAGCCTGTCGCATCTGGCGCAGCGCCATCGCCTCGACATGCTCGACTACCTCCTGCGCATGGCGAACCTGGAGGCCGAGGAGCATCTCAGGCTGCGCAGCCGCCGCAGGCTGTGCTGACGGCCGGCCGCGCTCACCGCGGGGCGAGAGCGGTTTCCTCCGGCGCCAGCGTCCGGCCGTCTTCCGCAGTGAGCAGCAGCTTGCGAACCGGCCTGCGGTTCACCCGGTCGACGAGCGCGGTGGCGATCTGGTCGGGGTGCTCGTCGAATTCCTCGCTCCACTGCCGCAGTGCGACCAGGATCGGAAACAGGCCGCGGCCCTTCGGCGTCAGCACGTAGTCGCGATAGGAGCTGCCATCCGAGGCCGGCTCGGTGGTCAGGATGCCGCGATCAACCAACGCCCGCAGCCGCGCCGCAAGGATGTTCTTGGCCATGCCGAGGCTGCGTTGAAACGCGCTGAAGCGGCGCACGCCGAGAAACGCGTCGCGGATGATCAGCAACGACCACCAGTCGCCGATCGCATCCAGCGACCGTGCGATCGGGCAGGCGTCGCCTTCCAGACTGGTGCGCTTGACCATCACATGATCCTTGTCCTGTCACCCAGGGGCGGCTGATGCCCGGGGCGCTCGAGCCCGCTCACGCACTTGTGTGGTTGCATTATAAAACCAGAGAGCCTATGTCGTCCATCGGTTTAATAATGCAACCATATGGAGACGGACGTGAGGCTTGCGAACAAGACGGCACTGATTACCGGCGGCGGTAGCGGCATCGGGCTTGCGACCGCCCGCCGTTTCGTCGCCGAAGGCGCCAGGATCGCGATCACCGGGCGCGATGCCGGGCGGCTGGAGGCTGCGGCGCGCGAGCTCGGGCCGAACGCGCTGGCGCTGGTGGCCGATGCCACGGACATCGCCGCGACGGAGGCCGCGGCTGCCACCGCCGCAGAACGCTTCGGCAAGCTCGACATCCTGTTCGCCAATGCCGGCATCCCCGGCGCCACCCCGGCCGGGGCAACCAAGCTCGAGGTGTTCGAGCAGGTGATCCGCACCAATCTGACGGGCGTGTTCTTCACGGTGCAGGCGGCGCTGCCTCATCTCAAGGACGGCGCCTCGGTCATCCTCAATGGTTCGGTGATCTCCGTGCTCGGCAATCCCGGCTATTCGGCCTACGCCGCGAGCAAGGCCGGGGTGCGCGCGATGGCGCGGGTGCTGGCGTCGGAGCTGTCGCCGCGCGGCATCCGCGTCAACGTGGTCGCGCCGGGCGCGATCCGGACGCCGATCTGGGGCGCCGCGGTCGCGACGCCGGACGCCGAAAAGATGTTCGAGGCAAGGATCGCGGCGACCACCCCGCTCGGTCATATCGGCGAGCCTGACCATATCGCCGGCACCGTGCTGTTCCTGGCCTCGGACGACGCCGCGCATGTCCAAGGCCAGGAGCTGTTCGTCGATGGCGGCGCCACGAGCTCGCCGGCCGGTGCGCCGATCTATCGGGGTTGACCGGCCGGGTCGGTGGGCGGTTTGAGACCTGCCCCGGAGTTGAAAGCGGTGGCTGCCGGCGGCAGCCACCGAGGGACTCAAGCGGCGAGACCGCCGGCCGTTTGAATCGCCTTGGCCAGGGCTTGCTCGCGATGCTCCGGGCCGATCTGGACACCGTCGGCCGCAACGAATTCGAGATACGTGACGCCGATGAAGCTGAAGACACTGCGCAAATAGGTCTCCAGGTGTTCGAATGCCGCCATCGGCGTGTCCGCGCCGTAATGGCCGCCGCGCGAGAGCGCCACGATAATGCGCTTGCCACCGGCCAGACCCTGCGGGCCGTTTGGGCCATAGCTGAAGGTCTTACCCTTGACGGCGATGCGGTCGATCCAGGCCTTAAGCTGGCTCGGGATAGAGAAGTTGTACATCGGAGCGCCGATCACGACGATATCGGCAGCCAGGAACTCTTCTAGAACCGCCTGTCCGGCAGCGATATCAGCTTCCACCGCGGGATCCTCGACGGGCGCTCCGTAAGCGACGGCGACATGCGTTCCTGACAGATGCGACAGCGGCTCGGCTGCGACATCTCGGTAAATCACCTCCAGCCCCGGCATGATCTGGCGAAAACGGCCGACGATCGCGGCGGATACCTGACGGCTGACGGAGTTCGCGCCGAGCACGCTGGAGTCGATGTGGAGGAGTTGGGTCATAGGTCAGTCACCTCAGTATTGGTTTGTAACTGGCGCACTATGAGTGACTGTGCTGTAACCTCACAAGAACGCACATTCTTGAAACCCGAGCACAGCCGTGACACTTGCGAACAGCGATGATCCCGATCTCCCGACGCAGCCAAGTCATGATGATTGCCGGGGCGCGGCCTCGATCCTGGCGCGTGTCGGCGACAAATGGAGCGTGTTCGTCATCATGATGCTTCAGGACGGGCCGAAGCGCTTCAACGAGCTGAAGCGGCTCGTTGGCGGGATTTCCCAGCGGATGCTGACCTTGACCCTGCGCGGCCTCGAGCGCGACGGGCTGGTGACGCGGACGGTGTTTCCGACCATTCCGCCGCGGGTGGATTATGAGCTGACCGATCTCGGCCGCGGCCTGTCGCAGCCGGTGCAGGCGCTTGGGCAGTGGGCCATCCGGCACCAGGAGCAGATCGAGCAGGCGCGCACGCGGTTCGACGCGCGCAGGGATGCGGACTGAGAGTCAGGTCAGCGACACCATCCCGCCGCCGTGGCGCTCCAGACGGCCGGCCAGCTCGAGCTCGAGCAGCACCATGCGCAGCACGGCGGGTGACAGGCCGCTGATCCGGATCAGGTCGTCGATCGACACCGGCGTCGGGCCGAGCAGGGCTGTGATCTGCGCGCGGTCGTGGCTTTCGGGATCGGGGGCGAACAACTCCTCGTCCGGCTCGCGCAGCGACAAGGGCAGCGGCCGCTCCATGATCGGGCCGACGGCCTGGATGATGTCGGCGGTTTCGGTGACCAGCGTGGCGCCCTGCTTGATGAGATCGTTGGTGCCCGCGCAGCGGGGATCGAGCGGCGAGCCCGGGACGGCGAAGACCTCGCGACCCTGTTCGCCGGCCATGCGCGCCGTGATCAGCGAGCCCGAGCGATGCGCGGCCTCGACGACGACGACGCCGAGCGAGGCGCCTGATATCAGCCGGTTGCGGCGGGGAAAGTCGCGGGCGCGCGGCTCGTGTCCGAGCGGCATCTCGGAGATTGCGGCGCCACTGCCACTGATGATGGCGCCGAGCAGATCGACATGCTCCGGCGGATAGATCCGGTCATGGCCGCCGGCGAGGACCGCGACGGTGCCGCTGCCGAGGCTCGCGCGATGGGCGGCCTGATCGATGCCGCGGGCGAGCCCCGAGATGATGATGAAGCCGGCCTGGCCGAGCTCATGGGCGATCTGGCCGGCGAATTTGAGTCCGGCGGCGGAGGCGTTGCGCGAACCGACGATGGCGATCATCGGGCGCATCAGCGTCTCGCGGGCGCCGCGCACCGCCAGCAGCGGAGGTGCATCGTCGCAGGTGGCGAGTCGGGGCGGATAGCCGTCCTCGTCCGGCGCCCGCAGGTCGACGCCCTGCCGCTTGCAGGCGTCGAGTTCGGCCTCGGCTTCGCCGACCGTGCAGATCCGGCCGGCTCCGGCCGCGCCGCCGCGGCGTGCCAGGTCGGGCAGCCGGTCGAGCGCGGCGCGCGCGGTGCCGAAATGGTCGAGCAGCGAGTGGAAGGTGCGCGGGCCGACATTGTCGGAACGGATCAGCCGCAGCCGGTCGCGCCGCTCGGTGTCGCTCAGCTCGATCGTCGTGTTGATGGCGTCCACGCATAGCCCCCCAAACCCGGAGGCTAGAATGGAGCAACCCGAAGACGCAGGGAAGAGGGCGCGCTACGCCGGCGCGACGTCGCGCACATCCTCGGACACGGACACCGGCGACGCCAGCGCGGGCTGCTCGTCGGGGATGGCCGGCGTGGTGCCGGCCGGGGCTTCGCGCAGCCAGCGTTCCGCGGCGTCGCGTCCGCGCTGGTAGAGCAGCTCGATGAAGCCGCTGCCGAGGTCGGTCGCATCGCGCTGAGCCAGGGCCTCGATCTCGTCCTCGGCGGCAAGCCGATGAACGCGCGGCGGATGCAGGCCGTCGCTGCGCGCCCATTCGAGTGCCGCGAGCTCGGCGTTCAGGACCGCATTGCCGGCGATCTGGTCGAGGCGGCGATCGATCGCGGCCGAGGTCATCGGGACATGGCCGTCGCGCGCGGGCATGACCTGAACGACCAGCAGGTCGGCGGCGCTCGACTCATGCGCGATCTGGATCAGCGGCGGATTGGTGACGTAGCCGCCGTCCCAATACGCCTCGCCCTCGATGTCGACTGCGGCGTGCAGTTGCGCGGGACAGGTGGAGGCGAGCAGAGCATCCGGCGTGACGCCGGCATTGCGGAAGATCTGCGGCAGGCCGTCACGGGCCCGGGTCGCCGCAACCAGCAGGCGGGGCGCGGCCGGGCCCTGCACGGCGTCGAAATCGATCGTCTCGCGGAGGAGGTCGCGGAGCGGATCGAGATCGAGCGGGTCGGCGCGTCCGCCCCGCAGCCCCGCACCGAACGACACCGAGCTGCTCGCCGGCGAGTACGCGCCGATCACCAGCAGCGATCGGAACGACGCCTCCTCCATCAGCCGGGTCCAGAACAAAGCGAGCCGGTTGCGCGCTTCGTCACGGCCGCCCTTGGCCAGCCCGCTCGCGAGCAGCGCGGCGTTGACCGCGCCGGCGCTGGCGCCGCTGATGGTGTCGAAATCGCAACCGGGTTCCTCGAGCAGGCGATCCAGCACGCCCCAGGTGAAGGCCGAGAACGTTCCGCCGCCCTGCAGGGCCAGCGACAGCTTGCGCGGCGGCCATGTTCGCGGCGGCGGCGGCAGGGTGGCGCTGGCGATCGTCTCCGCAAGCGTTCGCTCGGGCGTCTCCGCGGCTTTGGTCTCGCTGATTGCGGCCGCGCACGTGGTCGCGATGATCGTCCCGGCGACGGCCGGTGCGACATCGGCGCGTTCCGGCGCAGGGCTGGGCTCGGATGTTTCGGCGGGGAGCGCGACATCCGACGTGACCTGCGCGGCCAGCGCGACTGTCTCGGGCGTCTGCGCCGGTTCTGCAGCGGCCGTGATGCCGGTCGACCAGATCTCAGCCGCTGACAGCAGCAGGCTGGCGTTCGATCGGTCCGGGGCCGCCTTCTGCTGCGCCGGAACCTGATCAGTACGGTCATCGTGCGTGGCCGACGAACCGCTGGAATTGGTCTTGCGTAACCACATGCAGGAATCATGACAGGCAATCATGATTCACGCCAGAGTCCCGCGTTGACTTATTAGCTGATGAATCGCTGGTGTTGCTGCGCAGCCGCTGTGAATACAGGCTAAAACACAGGTTTTCCGTATTTGCTCCGTATTTGCCCGGAGTGACTACTTCTTCGCCCCGATCTTGCTCTCGGTGCCCGACTGCAATCGCTTGATGTTTTCGCGATGCATGTAAATGAGCAACAATGTGAGCAGGGTGAACAAGGCGGCCAGCGCGGTGTGGCCGAAAGCCCACAACACGATCGGCGTCAGCACGCTGGCGACGAGTGCCGCGAGTGATGAGTAGCGGAGCGCGAAGGCGGTTGCGAGCCAGACGAGGCAGAAGAAGATCGCGCCCGGCCAGAACAGTCCGATCAAAATACCGATGTAAACGGCGACACCTTTGCCGCCGCGGAACTTCAGCCACACCGGGAACAAGTGACCGAGGAAGGCGCCGAGGCCCGCGACCATCGCGGCATTCGGGCCGCCGAGATAGCCCGCAATGATCACGGCCGCCGTGCCCTTGAGAGCGTCGCCGAGCAGGGTCGCCGCCGCCAGCCCCTTGCGGCCGGTGCGCAGCACATTGGTGGCGCCGATGTTGCCGGAGCCGATGCTGCGCAGATCCTGCGTGCCGGCGAGCTTGGTAAGGATCAGGCCGAACGGGATGGAGCCGAGGAGATAGCCGATGATGAGAGCGACCGGCAGGAAGGCTTCGGAACCCATCACGCGACTCCTTCGACGCTTCGCCTGGCGTCAGACATGTTCGAACACGGTGCGGCCGCCGACGATGGTGCGGACCACGCGGCCGGTGAAGCGGGCTTCGTCGAACGGCGTGTTCTTGCACAGCGATTTGAGGTCTGCCGGATCGAGGATCCAGGGCACGTCCGGATCGATCACGATGATGTCCGCCGGCGCGCCCGCCCGCAAGGTGCCACCGGGCAGGCCGAGCAGCTCGGCGGGCCGGGTCGACATCGCGCGGATCAGGGCGGTCCAGCTGAGCTCGCCATTGTGCACCAGCCGCAGCGCCGCCGGCAGCATCGTCTCGAGTCCGACCGCGCCGCTGGCGGCTTCCGCGAACGGCAGCCGCTTGACCTCGACGTCCTGCGGCGTGTGGTCCGACATGATGACGTCGATCAGGCCGGAGGCCAGCGCCTCGACCAGCGCGCGGCGATCGACTTCGGTGCGCAGCGGCGGCGTCAGCTTCAGGAAGGTGCGGTAGGGGCCGATGTCGTTCTCGTTCAGGGTGACATGATTGATCGAGACCGACGCGCTCACCGTGAGCCCTGCCTCGCGGGCGCGCCTGAGGATGTCGAGCGAGTCGATCGAGCTCAGCGCGGCCGCGTGATAGCGGCCCTTGCTGAGTGCGACGAGGCGCATGTCGCGCTCGAGCACGACGGCTTCGGCTGCGGGCGGAATGCCGGAGAGGCCGAGCCGCGAGGCGAACTCGCCTTCGTTCATGACGCCTTCGCCGACGAGGTTCGGGTCCTCGGTGTGATGCACGATCAGGGCATCGAAATCGCGCGCATAGGTCAGCGCGCGGCGCATCACCTGGGCGTTCATCACGCTGCTGTGGCCGTTGGAGAAGGCGACGGCGCCGGCGGCGCGCAACAGCCCGATCTCGGTCATCTCCTCGCCGCGCAGGCCCTTGGTCAGCGCCGCCATCGGCTGGATGTTGACGATCGCGGTGTCGCGGGCGCGGCGCAGCACGAAGTCGACGGTCGCCGAATTGTCGATCACAGGCTCAGTGCCGGGCTGGCAGATGATGGTGGTGATGCCGCCGGTCGCGGCGGCTTGGCTGGCGCTGGCGAATGTCTCGCGATGGCCCAGACCCGGCTCGCCGACGAAGGCGCACATGTCGATCAGGCCGGGGGCCACGATCTTGCCGGCGCAGTTGACGACATCGGTGCCCTCGGGCACGCCCGCGGCGCCGATGCCGCGCTTGAGGTCGCGGATGACGCCGTCGGCGATCAGCACGTCGCCGGGGCCGTCGAAGTCGCGGGAGGGGTCGATCACGCGCGCATTGGCGAGCAGGATCGGGCGGCGGTCGGTCAGCATGGCGTTTGGTCCCGACTTCTGTATCACGCGTTGGGCAGGTTGCGGGCCAGTGCTTCGAGCACGGCCATGCGCACGGCGACGCCCATTTCGACCTGCTCCCGGATCAGCGACTGCGCGCCATCGGCCACGATGGATTCGATCTCGACGCCACGGTTCATCGGCCCCGGATGCATGACCAGCGCGTCGGGCTTGGCGTAGGCGAGCTTCTTCTGGTCGAGCCCGAAATACTGGAAATATTCCGACGACGACGGCACGAACGAGCCGTTCATGCGCTCGCGCTGCAGCCGCAGCATCATCACGATGTCGGCGCCGTTCAGCCCCTCGCGCATGTCGCGCGCGACCTCGACGCCCATGCGCTCGATGCCGGGTGGCAGCAGCGTGGAGGGTGCGACCACGCGGACGCGCGCGCCCATCGTGTTCAGCAGCAGGATGTTGGATCGCGCCACGCGCGAATGCAGCACGTCGCCGCAGATCGCGATGACCAGCCCCTCGATGCGGCCCTTGTTGCGGCGGATCGTCAGCGCATCCAGCAGCGCCTGGGTCGGATGCTCATGCGCGCCGTCGCCGGCATTGATCACGGAGCCGTCGACCTTGCGCGCGAGCAGCTCGACCGCGCCGGAGGCGTGGTGGCGGACCACCAGAATGTCCGGATGCATCGCGTTGAGCGTGACCGCGGTGTCGATCAGGGTCTCGCCCTTCTTGATGGACGAGGACGACACCGACATGTTCATGACGTCTGCGCCGAGCCGCTTGCCGGCCAGCTCGAACGAGGATTGGGTCCGGGTCGAGGCCTCGAAGAACAGGTTGACCTGGGTGCGGCCGCGCAGCACGGTGCGCTTCTTGTCGACCTGACGATTCAGTTCGACATACTCCTCGGACAGGTCAAGGAGGCCGGTGATGTCGTGGGCGGAAAGGCCCTCGATTCCCAGCAAATGCCGGTGCCCGAGGACGAAAGTCGATTTCGGAGAGGTTGCCATTAAAGCCAGAGCTATAGGCGCGGTTTCCATGGGGGGCAAGGCCGAAAGCCGGGGTTCCGAGTTATCCCCCGTTCCGTCTTCCGAGCCTCTCAGGGGGCTCCAAACCGGGGGCTGGCGGGCCGTCGTCGGAGGAGGCCCGCTCCGATATGCGCTGATCCTGCTGGCGGCGATCGTGCCGGCCTGCGCGGCCGCGTTGCCGTTCGATTTCGTCTATCTCCGCGACATCGACCCGACGATCCTCCAGGACATCCGTTATGCCGGCAGCAACAATTTCGTCGGCCGACCCTTGCCGGGCTACGAGGCGGCCGAATGCGTCGTGACGCGTGACGTGGCGCGGCGGCTGCAGGCGGCTCAGGCCGAGCTGCGGCAGCGCGGCCTGTCGCTGAAGATGCTCGACTGCTACCGGCCGGTGCGTGCGGTCGCAGAGATGCTGGCCTGGTCCCAGGACGGCGTCGAGACCACGGCCGGCCGCCGCTACACTCCGCGCGTTGCCAAGCAGGACCTGTTCCGTCTCGGCTATATCGCCCTGCGTTCGAGCCATTCGACGGGTGCGGCGCTCGATCTCACGCTGGTCGAGCTCGCGGCCGACAATTCCGCGGCGTTCGACCCGGCCAAGGACTACGCGGACTGCACCGCGCCCGCAGCGCTACGCGCGCCCGAGGGCAGCGTCGACATGGGAACCGGCTACGATTGTTCCGACGTGAAGGCCCATACCGCTGCGCAGAACCTGACACCGGAGCAGCGCCGCTGGCGCAACGAGCTGGTTGCGGTGATGGCGCGGCAAGGTTTTGTGAACTATGCCAAGGAGTGGTGGCACTTTTCGCTGCCGGGCGCTGGCGCGACCACTTATGTTTTTCCCATTCGGCCGCGCCGATGATCGATCTCTGCAGGGCACGGCCATGACGCAATCTTCCTTCGCGACCCATGAGGTCTTCAACCAGTCGCCGCCGTTCGAGGACGTCGACCTGTTCACGGCCGACCGGCCGTTGGCCGACGCCGTCAAGGCCAATGGTGGTGCCGGGGCTGAGCAGGAGCTGACAGCTTTCGGCAAGCGATGGGGCTCGGCTGCGATGGCCGAGCAGGGCCGGCTCGCCAATGAGAACACGCCGAAGCTGCGCAGCTTCGACGCCAAGGGCTTTCGGCGGGACGTCGTCGAGTTTCATCCGGCCTATCATCAGATGATGACGCGCTCGGTCGAGGCCGGCCTGCACAATTCGACATGGACCGCCGGGGGCCATCCTGTTGGCGGCGCGTCGGAGGTGGTACGCGCGGCGAAGTTCTACATCGCCTCGCAGGTCGAGAGCGGACACCTCTGTCCGATCACGATGACGCGGGCCTCGGTGGCGGCGCTGGCCGCGCAGCCTGACCTGCTGGCGCGGACGATGCCCCTCATCGGCACGCGCGACTACGATCCGGCGTTTGCGCCGTGGTGGCAAAAGCGCGGCATGACGCTCGGCATGGGCATGACCGAGAAGCAGGGCGGGACCGACGTGCGCGCCAACATGACGCGCGCTGAGCGTACGACCGATGGCTATCGCATCACCGGGCACAAATGGTTCATGTCGGCGCCGATGTGCGACGCGTTCCTGGTGCTGGCGCAGGCCGATGCCGGCCTGACCTGCTTCTTAATGCCGCGCTTCACGCCGGATGGCGCGGTGAACGCGATTCAGTTTCAACGCTTGAAGGACAAGCTCGGCAATCGCTCCAATGCCTCGTCGGAGGTGGAGTTCGCAGGCAGCTATGCCGAGCGGGTCGGCGACGAGGGCAGGGGCATCAGCACCATCATCCAGATGGTGCAACTGACGCGGCAGGATTGCGCGATCTCGTCTGCCGGCCTGATGCGCTCGGGGCTCGCGCATGCGCTGCATCATGCGCGCCATCGCAGCGTGTTCCAGAAGCATCTCGCCGACCAGCCCTTGATGCAGGCGGTGCTCGCCGACATGGCTCTCCATGTCGAGGCGACGGTGGCGCTGGTGATGCGGCTGTGCCGCGCGTTCGACCGCACGCCGGCTGACGCGAGCGAAGCCGCCTACATGCGGCTGTTGACGCCCGCGATCAAATACTGGGTCTGCAAGAGCGCGCCGCCGTTCCTGTATGAGGCGATGGAGTGCCTGGGCGGCAATGGCTATGTCGAGGACGGCATTCTCGCGCGCCACTTCCGGGAGTCGCCGGTCAATGCTATCTGGGAAGGCTCGGGCAACGTGATGTGCCTCGACGTGCTGCGCGCGCTGTCGCGCGAGACGGAGGCTGCCGCGCATGTCCTGATGCATCTGAAAGCCGAGACCGGCGGACTCCCTGGCGCCGCGGAGGCGCTTGCCTTCATCGAGACCAGCTTCCGTCGATCGGATTCCGAGCGCGTCGCGCGCCTCGCGGTCGAGAGGCTGGCGCTGCTCGCAGCCGCCGCCGCGCTCAACCTCGTGATGCCCGGCCATGCCGAACTGTTCGCCGCGACGCGTCTTTCCGCTGTTCATCCGAGCATGTACGGCGCCATCGATCTCGATCCCTCGGACATCCGTACCTTGCTGGAGCGCGCGCTGCCTTGACCGACACTCCCGAAGCCGCCGTGATGGATTCCCTCGATCCGGGCAACCCGCCACAGCAGGTCGCTCCGGCGCAGCATCAGCCGCGCACGCTCGGCTTCTGGCGCACCTTGCTGTGGGGCCTCCTCATCATCGTCGTGTTCTTCATCGGCCAGCTGACTCCGATCGTCTATTTCCTGCTGCGCCATGAGGGGCCAATCGACAGCATGGCCGCGTTTCAGTTGGCCATGATCCAGATCGCGAGCCGGTCGCTCACGGTCTCGCTGTCGGCGATCATGGGCGTTCCGGCCATTTTGATCCCGATCTATTTTGCCGTCCGCCACACCCGCATGTCGTTCGCCGACTATCTGGGCCTGCGCTGGACCGGCTGGAAGAATTTCGGCTTTGGCTTTGTCGGCATGGTTGTGATCCTGGGATGCTGGGAGCTGATTTCGCAACTGACCGGCCGCGGAGACACGTCGTCGAGCTTCATGGTGGACATCCTGAAGACCGCCAGAGGCGACGGCGTGGTCTGGCTGATGGTCATCGCCTTCTGCGTCGCCGCACCGGTGTCGGAAGAGCTGATGGCGCGCGGCTTTCTCTACCGCGGCTGGTCGGACTCCTTCCTGCGCGTGCCCGGCGCCATCGTGCTGTCGTCCTTGCTCTGGACCGTGCTGCATCTCCAGTACGACTGGTTCGCCTTGCTCAACGTGTTTTCCCTCGGCGCGTGGTTCGGCTATCTGCGCTCCCGAACCCACTCCACCTATCTGACCATGGTGCTTCACGGGCTCAACAACCTCGCCGCCACGGTGCAAACCATGTGGCTCGCCAGCGGCCACTCCTGAGCGCGGTGTTCAGCTCGCCCAGGCGATCGCGAGCGGCATGGTCAGCGCGGCCAGCACGGTCTGCAGCGAGATGATCTGCGCCAGCAGCGGCGCATCGCCGCCCATCTGCTTCGCCAGCACATAGGCGCTCGGCGAGGTCGGCACCGCCGCGCAGATCGCGACCACCACGAGGCTCGGGCCGGTGACGCCGAACCATCCGGCAAGCCCGATAGCGAGGAGGGGCATCAGGACCAGCTTGAGCACGACGCCGAGCGCGGCGGCCGGGCCGGCGCGCCGCAAGCCCTCGAAGTGCAGACCGGCGCCGGTCACCAGCAAACCGATCGGCAGCGAGGCCTGGCCGAGCGCATCGGCGGCATCGTGCCAGAGCTTTGGCAGCGGCACATGGGCTACGTTGAGTGCGAGCCCGGCGATGCAGGCCCAGATCAGCGGATTGCGGATGATGGTGGCGAGGATCTCGCGCATCGAGCGGCGGGTCGGCGAGGCATAGTGGGCGAGCACGGCGACGCTGAATACGTTGACCATCGGGATGATCGCGATCATGCCGACCGAGGCCACCGCGAGCCCGGTCGGGCCGAACAGGCTGCCCGCCACGCTCAGCGCGACGTAGGTCTGCCAGCGGGTTGCCCCTTGGAAGATCGACGTGAAAGCCGGACCATCGATGCCGGAGCGGGTGAGCAGCGGCCGCAGCGCGAGGCACAGCGCCGACATCGCCAGCATCGCCAGGAACAGGGCGCCGCCGATGCCTGCGACCGGCACCTTGCCGAGATCGGCCTTCACCAGGCTCTGCAGCAGCAGCGCCGGAAACAGCACATAATAAGTCAGCCGCTCGAGCCCGTGCCATTGCGTATCCAGCCGGATCAGGCTGCGCCGCAGGCCGAAGCCGACCACGATCAGCAGGAACACCGGCGCGAGCGCCGCGGCGACGGGGCTCATGAGCTAGCGACCGGACTGGCGCAAGGTCGCAAGCCGATCGAGCGCGCCCTGCAGGATGAAGATCGCTGCATGCGTATCGATCACCTCGGCGCGTTTGGCGCGGCTGACATCCATGCCGATCAGCTCGCGCTCGACGGCGGCCGTCGACAGCCGCTCGTCCCAGAGGCCGATCGGCAGGTCGGTGATGCCCGCGAGGTTGCGCGCGAACGCCCGGGTCGATTGCGCCCGCGGCCCTTCGCTGCCGTCCATGTTGATCGGCAGGCCCAGCACCAAGCCGACCACCTTGCGCTCGGCGCAAATCGCCTGCAGTCGCGCCGCGTCGGCCTTGAAGGCCTTGCGCTGGATGGTCTCGACGCCGGTGGCGAGCCGCCGGTCGGGATCCGACACGGCGACGCCGATGGTCTTGGTGCCGAGATCGAGGCCGACGAGCGCCCCGCGCTCGGGCCAGCGGCCGGCGGCTTCGATGAGGGGAAGGATGGGAGCGGGCATGGCGCGCCGCTTAGCATGGGTGCATCCCCCGAGCCAGCACGGCAGGCGCATGGCTTGTCGCTCCGCTGCCATCGTTCTATATGGAGCATCGTACCGTGAACAGGAGTGGTGCCGTGGATCGCAGGACCAACATTGCCCGCCGCTTTGTGTCCTCTGCCAACACGGTCGCTCATGTCCTTCTGTCTCACGCTCGACGCGGTCGCCGCCGCGACACCTGACGGTCATCCTCTCTTCGACAATCTCACGCTCTCGATCGGCGCCGAGCGCGTCGGTCTGGTCGGCCGCAACGGCTCCGGCAAGTCGACCTTGCTCCGCATCGTCGCTGGCGTCTCGGAGCCGGCGGCCGGAGCGGTGACGCGCAGCGGGGCGCTCGGCCTTCTGGCGCAGCACTGGGATCCCGGTTTGCGTGTCGACGAGGCGCTCGGCGTCGCCGGCGACCTTGCGGTCATCGGCCGTATCGTTGCGGGAAAGAGCCAGGACACCGATCTTGCCGATGATCTCGCGCGCGCGGATTGGAGCCTGCCGAGTCGTGTCGATGACGCGCTGACCGAGGCGGGCCTCGCCGGAATTGCGCTCGATCGCTCGATGGACTCGCTCAGCGGCGGCGAGCGGACGCGCATCGGCATCGCGCGGCTGCTGATCGAGGCGCCGGATCTGCTGCTGCTTGACGAGCCCACCAACAATCTCGATGCCGAGGGCCGCGACGCCGTCGGCCGGCTGATGCGGCGCTGGCGCGGCGGCGTGCTGGTCGCCAGTCATGACCGCGCGCTGCTGGAGAAGATGGACCGGATCGTGGAGCTCACCCCGGTCGGGGTCCACATCGTCGGTGGCGGCTGGACGATGTTTACGCAGGCGCGGGAGGATGCGCGGGCGCGTGCAGCGATCGCGCTGGACCGCGCCGATGCGCATGCGCGGGATGTCAGCCGCGCCGTGCAGCGCCAGCGCGAAGCCAAGGCGCGCAAGGACAAGGCCGGCCGTGCTTTCGCCGCCGCCGGCTCGGCCCCGAGGATCATTCTGGGCGCCCGAGCCGAGCGGGCCGAGATGACCGGCGGGCGATCGCAGCGGCTCGCCGAGCGCATGATCACCGAAGCGGCCGAGCGAGCAGAACAGGCGCGACAACGTGTGGAGGTGCTGACGCCGCTCTCGATGGTCCTGCCGCCGACCGGGCTCGGCGCCGGCACCGAGCTGCTTGCGATGGAGGACGCGGTCGTGAGCGCCGGCGACAGGAGGTTCGGTCCCTGGACGCTCGGTGTCAGGGGCCGGCAGCGGATCGCGATCACCGGACGCAATGGCGCAGGCAAGACCACGCTGCTCAGGGCCGCGATCGGCGCGATTCCGCTGACCGATGGAACGGTCCGGCGCGCCGACGGGCGTATCGCGATGCTGGATCAGCACGTCGCGTTGCTGGATCGCAGCGACAGCATCATCGGCAATTTCCGCCGCCTCCATCCGGCGCTCGGCGCCGAAGCGGCGCATGCAGCCTGCGCGCGCTTCGCATTCCGCAACCGCGACGCCGAGCAGACGGTGGAGACGCTGTCCGGCGGCGAGCGCCTGCGCGCGGGCCTTGCCTGCACGTTCGGCGGCGAGCGTCCGCCATGGCTGTTGCTGCTCGATGAGCCGACCAACCATCTCGACATTTTCTCGATCGAGATCCTGGAGCGGGCGCTGCGCGACTTCGACGGCGCGCTGCTGGTCGTCAGCCACGACCCGTCATTTCTTGCGGCGATCGGCATTGCCGGGGAGTTCGTCGTGAATGGCTGAGCGGGCACGGCAGACCGTGCCCGCAAAGCAGATGCGATTCAATGAGCTACCGGATCGCGATCGGGTTGATCATGCCCTGGACGCCGCCGCGCCAGCGCGGCTGGCCCAGGACGAACAGGAACTCGTAGCCCTTGTCCTTGGCGAGCTCAGCGGTGTCCATGTTCTCCAGGATGTAGGTTCCGTTCATCGCGAGCAGGATCTGGTGCACCTCGAACAGGTTGTTGGACTCGAACGGGATCGCCTCCACCGCCCAATTGTCGGCGCCGACGGCGACCACGCCCTTCGAGGTCAGGTATTTCGCGCCTTCGACGCCGAGACCCGGCTCACCGGCGCCGTAGCGCTTGTCGTCCTTGCCGATCAGACCGAGCCAGCCGGTGTGGAAGATGACGATGTCGCCCTGGCGGATTTCGACACCCTGTTTCTTGGCGGCCTCCTCGATCTCCTTGACGTTGAACGCCGTGCCTTCCTTGACCACGTCGGTGTTATAATAGGCGGCCATGTCGAGCAGCACGCCGCGTGCGACCAGCGGCGGCACCTTCTCGATGCCGAGCTTCTTCAGGCCGGTCGGATCGGCGAAGTCGAGCAGCTTGTTGCCGTTGTAGTAGACGTGCTCGATACCGAGATGGCCGAGACCGTCAATCTGGCTGCCGACACCGACCCAGCCTTCGACGATGTCGTCATTGTAGGTCGCCTTGTTGGGCCCGAGTCCGGGAATGCCCGCCTGTCCCGGCTGGACCACCGTGATTTTGAACGAGCGCGGCGGGTAGGCGGGGGTCTTGGAGTCGATGATCATGCCGAGCGGATAGGTCTTGCCGGTCTTCACCAGCGAGGCGGCTTTGACCACGAGCTCCGGCGTGATGTAGTTGGCCGCGCCGATCTCGTCGTTCGGCCCCCATTTCGATTTCGTCCAGTCCTGGGCTTGGGCCGTCCCGATCGCACCCATCATGGCAATCGAGCAGCCCAACACGAACGCGTTGCGCATCGCATTTCCTCCGACATGTTGATGTTTGTTGTTTTCGCGCTGGCCAGCGCTGCATCCTAACGTAGTGCAGGGCTGCCGGACAAAATGTTTTCGGATGCGTGCGCTGCACAGCGCCCGAACGTCGCATCGGTCGAAATGGCAGTGTTTTGCGGAGGTGGCGTTGATTCCGTGCTGTGGAATGTGTCTTGTGGCTGGGACGCCTGTGCACAATCTCTGGGCGAACGTCTTACGCCGCGATGTCGTGATCCCGGCAGCCGAGGCCTTCCATGAAGGCCGACAGCGCACTGCTGCGATGCGCCGCGCGGCGGTGGATGAAGAGCGTCTCGACCTGCGCATGGGACGGATCGAGTGTGTGCAGCCCGACGCTGCCGCTCATCGCGTGCCGCGTCACCACCGCGCGCGGCAGCAGCGCGACGCCCATGCCGGCGGCGACGCAGCCGATCATGCCGTCGAGGGTGCCGAGCTCGATCCGGGACGCGGCGGGCCAGCCGAAATCGTTGAACACCTGCTCCAGCCGCTGCCGGTAGGTGCAGCCGGTCCTGAACACCAGCGCGGTCGGTCCCGACGCCGCGGTCGCCGCGCGTAAGGCGGACAGGCTTTCGAAGCGCCGGGCCGTCACCAGCACCAGCTCTTCCTCGAACGCGACGACGCCGGCGAGATCGGGATGGTCGATCGGACCGGCGACGAAGGCACCATCGAGAGTGCCGTCGAGCACGCTCGCGACGAGATCGGCGGTCGGCGCCGTGCGCAGGCTGAGGGCGACGGCGGGAAAGCGGCGATGGAAGTCGGCGAGCCGCGTCGGCAGGCGCACCGCGGCGGTCGTCTCCATCGAGCCGATCATCAGCGGCCCCTGCGGCTCGCCGTCGTCACGCGCGGCGAGAACCGCTTCGCGCGACAGCGCCGCGATGCGATCGGCGTAGGGCAGCAGGCGCTGTCCGGCGCCGGTCAGGGTCATGCCGCGGCTGTGGCGTTCGAACAACGCGGTGCCGATCTCGGCTTCCAGCGCCTTGATCCGCTGCGTGACGTTGGACTGGACCGTGTTGAGCACCTCCGCGGCGCGCGTGATGCCGCCGGCGCGCGCCACCGCGGCAAAGGTCTGCAGGTCGCTCAGTTCCACGGCCGCTCTCCGTTTTGAATCTGCGATGGCAGAGTTCTCAACTATTCATTTTCAGAGAATGCTACCCGCGCCTAATGTCCGCGTCCAGAGCGCAGGAGAGTCTTCATGCCGCTGAGAACCGCGCTGACGGAGAGGCTCGGCATCGATCATCCGATCCTGCTGGCGCCGATGGATGTGATTGCCGATGCGCGGCTGGTGCGCGCCGTCAGCGGTGCCGGGGGGTTCGGCATTCTCGGCGGCGGCTATGGCAACCGCGCTTGGCTCATGCAGGAGACAGCGAAGCTCGATGGCCTGCGTGCGCCGTTCGGCATCGGCTTCATCACCTGGTCGCTGGCGAAGCAGCCGGAGTTGCTCGAGATCGCGCTTGCGGCCAAGCCCACCGCCGTGATGCTGTCGTTCGGTGATCCCCGGCGCTTTGCACCGGCGATCAAGCAGGCGGGCGCGCGCTTGATCTGCCAGGTGCAGGACGAGGCCATGGCCGAGCAGGCGATCGCGGCCGGCGCCGATGTCCTGATCGCGCAAGGAACCGAAGCAGGCGGCCATGGCGCCTCGCGGACCACGCTCGACATCGTGCCGGCCATCATCGATCTCGCAGCCGGTCGCGTGCCAGTGGCCGCCGCCGGTGGTCTCGCCGATGGCCGCGGTCTTGCCGCGATGCTCACGCTCGGCGCCGATGGCGTGCTGCTCGGCACGCGCTTCTATGCCAGCCAGGAAGCTGCCGGTGCAGACGAAGCCAAGCGCCGCATATGCGCGGCAAAATCAGGCGAGACCGTGCGCGGCATCGTCTTCGACCTGTCGCGCAACAATGTCTGGCCGGCGCCGTTTACCGGACGCTGCCTGGTCAACGACCATGCGCGGCGCTGGATCGGGCGCGAGGTCGAGCTGCTGCAGCAGGTCGAGCGCGTGTCGGCCGACTATGTGAAGGCGAGGGCGGAAGGCAATTTCGATATCGCCGCGGTCATTGCCGGCGAGGCGGTCGGCCTGATCCATGATATCCCGCCGGCCGCCGAGATCGTCGCGCGCATCGTCGATGAGGCCGAGCAGATCCTGCAAGGGCGGCGCAACTCGTCCGCCGTCTTCGCCAAGCAATAGGAGCAAATCATGTGGCCCGACCGCCGCTTCCTGGATCTCGTCAAGACCGAGCACCCGATCGTGCTCGCGCCGATGGCCGGCGTGATGGACGCCGATCTCGTCATCGCGGTGGCGCAAGGCGGCGGGCTCGGCTCGCTGCCCTGCGCGATGCTCTCGGCGGACAAGGCCCGCGAGCAGGTCAACATCATCCGCCAGCGCGTCTCGGCGCCGATCAATGTGAACTTCTTCTGCCACACGCCCGTCGAGGCCGACGCGGCACGTGAGGCCGGGTGGAAGAAGCGGCTCGGCGCATATTATCAAGAGTACGGCGTTGATCCCGACGCTCCGGTCCCGGCCGCGAACCGTGCGCCGTTCGATGCCGCGATGTGCGCCGTCGTCGAGGAGTTGAAGCCGGAGATCATCAGCTTCCATTTTGGCCTGCCCGAGCCGTCGCTGCTGGCCCGCGTGAAGGCGACAGGCGCGGTCGTGATGGCGTCCGCGACCGTGGTGCGCGAGGCGGTGTGGCTGGAGCGGAACGGCGCCGACGTCATCATCGCGCAAGGTGCGGAAGCGGGCGGCCATCGCGGCATGTTCCTGACCGACAAGCTCGCCGAGCAGGTCGGGACGTTTGCGCTGGTGCCGCAGATCGTCGATGCGGTTGATGTCCCGGTGATCGCGGCGGGCGGCATCGCCGATGCGCGCGGCATCGCCGCGGCGTTCGCGCTCGGCGCCTCCGGCGTGCAGATCGGCAGCGCCTATCTGCGCTGCCCCGAATCCAAGGTCAGCGTGCTGGCGCGTGCCGCGCTTGCCGCCGCCGATGACGAATCCACCGTTATTACCAACGTGATGACCGGCCGGCTCGCGCGCGGCGTCGCCAACCGGGTGATGCGCGAGGTCGGGCCGATCTCGCCGGACGCGCCGGCGTTTCCTCATGCCGCGACCGCGCTCGGCCCGCTCAAGGCGGCCGCGGAGAAGCAGGGCAAGGTCGATTTCACCAATCTCTGGGCCGGGCAGGCGCTGCCGCTCGGCCGCGAGCTGCCGGGGGCCGAGCTGACGCGGACGCTGGCCGAACAGGCGCTGGCGCGGCTTGCGAAGCTGGCGGGCTGACGCCAAAGGCGGCGTCACGGGGGGGGGGCGGTGCCCTGGGAAAGTCCGGAGGCTGCCGGTTGCGGCGCGAAAGCCGGCTCTGCTATAGGGCGGGTTCACTGTTTCCCGTGAGGCCCTATATAATGTCGGTCGATGCCGCCACCGTCCGCAAGATCGCGCAATTGGCGCGGATCGCTGTCACTGACGCCGAGGTCCCGCATCTGCAGGGCGAGCTCAATGCGATGCTGGCCTTCGTCGAGCAGCTCTCGGAGGTCAATGTCGAGGGCGTCGAGCCGATGACCTCGGTGACCCCGATGGCGATGAAGAAGCGCCAGGACGTCGTCACCGACGGCGACATCGCCGACGACATCGTCAAGAACGCGCCCATGACCGAGAACAACTTCTTTCTCGTGCCGAAGGTCGTGGAATAGCCAGGTGGAATAGCCGAGGCAGGTCCGCGCGCCCGTCGCGCGTGATCCGCTCCTTCAAACCGACAAGCGAGCCAACGCCGATGTGCCTGCTCTGCGACGATGAAGCGGCCTACAAGGCCTATATGGACTATCTCGACGCCATGGAGCGGCAGGGCAAGGCCGCCGACCCGGACAAGGCCGTCAACGAGATCCTCGACCAGCTCGAAGCGGCCGCCAATACCAAGAAAGCCTCCCCTGCGAAGAACAAGTTCTTCGCGGACGACGCCGCCGACGACAAGACGCTCTCCCCGTTCTTCTGCAGCCCGATCAACAAATGACCGATTTGACTTCGCTGACGCTCGCCGAGGCCCGCAAGGGTCTCGCGAGCAAGACCTTCACGTCGCTCGAGCTGACCGACGCCCATCTCAAGGCGATCGAGGAGGCGCGGGCGCTCAATGCCTTCGTGATGGAGACGCCGGACCAGGCGCGCGCGATGGCGCGCGACGCCGACGCCAAGATCACCAAGGGTGAGGGCGGGCCGCTGGCCGGCATTCCGCTCGGGATCAAGGACCTGTTCGCCACCAAGGACGTCCGTACCACCGCGTGCTCGAAGATCCTCGGCAACTTCGTCCCGACCTACGAGTCGACCGTGACCTCGCAGCTGTGGCGCGACGGCGCCGTCATGCTCGGCAAGCTCAACAATGACGAGTTCGCGATGGGCTCGTCCAACGAGACCTCGTGCTTCGGCCCGGTCGGCAATCCCTGGCGCCGCGAGGGCTCCAACACCACGCTGGTGCCGGGCGGCTCGTCCGGCGGCTCGGCGTCGGCGGTGGCTGCGCTCTTGTGCATGGGCGCGACCGCGACCGACACCGGCGGCTCGATCCGCCAGCCCGCAGCGTTCACCGCCACCGTCGGCATCAAGCCGACCTACGGCCGCTGCTCGCGCTGGGGCATCGTCGCCTTCGCCTCCTCGCTCGACCAGGCCGGCCCGATCGCGCGTTCGACCCGCGATGCGGCGATCCTGTTGCGCTCGATGGCCGGCCACGACCCGAAGGACACCACCTCGGTCGACATCCCCGTGCCGGACTACGAGGCCGCGATCGGCAAGTCCGTGAAGGGCATGAAGATCGGCATCCCCAAGGAGTATCGGCTCGACGGCATGCCGGCCGAGATCGAAAAGCTCTGGAGCGAGGGCGCGGCCTGGCTGAAGGCGGCCGGCGCCGAGCTGGTCGAGGTGTCGCTGCCGCACACCAAATACGCGCTGCCGGCCTATTACATCGTGGCGCCAGCGGAGGCGTCCTCGAACCTCGCCCGCTACGACGGCGTCCGCTACGGCCTGCGGGTGCCTGGCAAGTCCATCGGCGAGCTGTACGAGAACACCCGCGCCGAGGGCTTCGGGCCCGAGGTGCGCCGCCGCGTCATGATCGGCACCTATGTGCTGTCGGCCGGCTACTACGACGCCTATTACATCCGGGCGCAGAGGGTTCGGACCCTGATCAAGAGGGATTTCGAGGACTGCTTCGCCAAGGGCGTGAACGCGATCCTGACGCCGGCGACGCCGTCGGCCGCGTTCGGCATCGGCGAGAAGGGCGGCGCCGATCCGGTCGAGATGTATCTGAACGACATATTCACGGTGACCGTGAACATGGCCGGCCTGCCGGGCATCGCGGTGCCCGCCGGCAAGGACAGTCAGGGCCTGCCGCTCGGGCTGCAGCTGATCGGCCGCCCGTTCGACGAGGAGACGCTGTTCTCTCTCGGCGAGGTCATCGAGCAGGCGGCGGGGCGCTTCACGCCGGTCCGGTGGTGGTAGGCGTCGCCGATTTCAGGACGAGCCTCGCGGGCGATGCGCCCGCGGCCGAACTGTCGCCTGTGCTGAGCGGCCTGTGGTGGCTGGCGAAGGGCGACTGGGACCGGGCGCACAAGATCATTCAGGACGAGTCCGGCCGCGACGCGGCCTGGGCGCACGCGCATCTGCATCGCGTCGAGGGCGACCTCGGCAATGCCGGCTACTGGTATCGCCAGGCCGGGCAGCCGGTCGCGAAAGATGCGTTGGATATCGAATTCGAGCGGATCGTCTCCGCACTGCTTGGGAGTTAGAGCCATGACGGCAACCAGCGGCAAGCTGATGAAGGGTGCCACCGGCGACTGGGAGGTCGTGATCGGCATGGAGATCCATGCCCAGGTCACCTCGAAGTCGAAACTGTTCTCGGGCGCCTCGACCGCGTTCGGCGGCGATCCCAACACCCACGTCTCGCTGGTCGACGTGGCGATGCCCGGCATGCTGCCGGTGATCAACGAGGAATGCGTGCGCCAGGCCGTGCGCACCGGGCTCGGGCTGAACGCCAAGATCAACCTGCGCTCGGTGTTCGACCGCAAGAACTATTTCTACCCCGACCTGCCGCAGGGCTACCAGATCAGCCAGTACAAGGACCCGATCGTGGGCGAGGGCGAGATCACGGTCGAGCTCGACAGCGGCAAGACCGCAACCATCGGCATCGAGCGCCTGCACATCGAGCAGGACCCCGGCAAGATGCTGCACGACCAGTCGCCGTCGCTGTCCTATATCGATTTCAACCGCTGCGGCGTGGCGCTAATGGAGATCGTCTCCAAGCCGGATATCCGCGACGCCGAGCAGGCCAAGGCCTATGTGACCAAGCTGCGCTCGATCATGCGCTATCTCGGCACCTGCGACGGCGACATGGAGAAGGGCTCCTTGCGCGCCGACGTCAACGTCTCCGTGCGCAAGCCGGGGGCGCCGCTCGGCACCCGCTGCGAGATCAAGAACATCAACTCGATCAGCTTCATCGGCCAGGCGGTCGAGGCCGAGGCGCGGCGCCAGATCGAGATCATCGAGGACGGCGGCGTGATCGAGCAGGAAACCCGCCGCTTCGATCCCGACAAGGGCGAGACGCGCTCGATGCGGTCCAAGGAGGAGGCGCATGATTACCGTTACTTCCCCGACCCGGACCTGCTGCCGCTGGAGTTCTCGCAGTCCTTCGTCGACGAGCTGAAGGCGGCGCTGCCGGAGCTGCCGGACCAGAAGAAGGCGCGCTTCATCGCGGATTTCGGCCTGTCGCCCTACGACGCCTCCGTGCTGGTCGCCGAGCGCGAGAGCGCCGCGTTCTACGAGGCCGTCCTGGAGGCGCTGTCCGACCGGGCGCGCGACGGCAAGCTCGCCGCCAACTGGGTGATCAACGAGCTGTTCGGCCGGCTGAACAAGGAAGGCCGTGACATCGCGTCGTCGCCCGTCTCGGCGTCTCAGCTTGCGGCGATCGTCGCGCTGATCGGCGAAGGCACGATCTCCGGCAAGATCGCCAAGGACCTGTTCGAGATCGTCTGGAGCGAAGGCGGCGACCCGCGCGAGCTGGTCGAGAGCCGCGGCATGAAGCAGGTGACCGATCTCGGCGCGATCGAGAAGGTCGTCGACGAGATCATCGCCGCCAATCCGGACAAGGTCGCGCAGGCGAAGGCCAAGCCTCAGCTCGCCGGCTGGTTCGTCGGTCAGGTGATGAAGTCGTCGGGCGGCAAGGCCAACCCGCAGGCGGTGAACGATCTCCTGAAGAGCAAGCTCGGCATCTGAACGACGCTCGCTCGTCTTCGTTCCAGCGGCGCGCACCTGGTGCGCGCCGTTTGTTTTGGCGTCGCGGTCCGACGAATCGCCGCATGCGATTCGCAAAAAAGCCACCGTTGCCGAGCGTTCGGACGCACACGAGGACGTGTGCAATGAAAATTTTTTCGTTGCCAAAATTTACGACTCAGAGTCCGCGCGTTGCTCTCGCGGTGCGAGTCTGCACGCCGACACGCCGGCGTCGCCGCGTGCGACGTGCCGTTCAGTCGCTCAGAAAAATACTTGCAGCACAGGCTTTTTGCGCAATCGCGATTAGTTGCGATCGCGGCCTTGCGCAGAGAGACGTTTGGATTTTCGCGATCGATCGACGCGCTGCTTCGCGCGTTGCGCCAGCCGCGTGCGCGCGCGCCTGTCAACACTTCCTTAAGCCGGAAGCTGTTTTTTTTCACTCGTTGGTGTATCGATGAGGAGTGCAGCTCGATTCCCGAGTGCACGCATCGACTAAGCCATCTCACATCGGAGGGCAACATGGCCAAGAAAGCGAAGAAGGCGAAGAAGGCAGTGAAGAAGGTCGCGAAGACCGCGGCGAAGAAGACTGCCAAGAAGACCAAGAAGGTCGCCAAGAAGAAGTAACTCTCGCAGTCCTCTGCGAGATGAGTCCGGCAGCTGATGCCGGCACGTCGTTGGAACGTTAGGTCTGCATGGCTCCTCGAGAGCCGGGCGGATCTCCTGAAGCTCCAACAGACGATAGAGGGTGTCGGCGAGACATCAGGTCAACGGTCGGATCGAACTCGAGAGCGGCTTCGCTCGCGGTGCGGTCCGGCAGAAGAAACAGGATTTCTTCGTTCGGTGCAGATCGCGTTTCCGGTCTGCAATCTCACGAGCGGCTATCAGCCAGAGTGGGATCTGATCCTGACGTGTTCGCCGACGCCCTCGATCCCTGAGCACCGCGCCCTTGGCGACTGTGTGCCTCCAACCTCCCCATAGACGAACAGCATCATCAGCAGCTCGGCGCAGGCGTGCTCGCGCTGCGCAATCTCCCGCACGTGCTGTCGAGACGTGTCCAGTCGCGATGCGGCTGTTGACCAGCGGCGTGGTGCGCTTCGCGCCAGCGCGGTGAGGCGCTTTCGCGGATGGTTATGAGTTTGCCAAACAGAACGGTAAACCGCTCTTTGCCGAGTTGAAAAATCCATTTCGAATCAATGCATTGAACCCGGCCCGGGAAAATGCGGGGTTCCGCGTTCAGGGCTCGTTCAGCACGATGTTTAAACTGCCTTTCAAACTTGATCGGTCATCCTTCGCGCATAAGCCGCGAGACGGCATGGGGATAACCAGGCGTTGAACAGCTGGACGGGGGCGTGCTCGGGTGACCAGCCGCCTCCTCGAAGCGAAGGAGAGCGACGATGTTTCAGGGACAACTCAATTTCGATGACGTGACCACCGCGGAGCAGGGCGCCAGCGGCGATGTGCTGTTCGAGCTCGGCATGCTCTATGCGAGCGGTCGCGACGGTGCGGTCGATCTGATCGCCGCGCACAAATGGTTCAATCTCGCCGCCCTCAGGGGCCGCGTCGATGCCGTGGCCATGCGCCGCGAGGTCGCCGAGCAGATGTCGGACGCCGAGATCGCGACCGCGCAGCGCGAGGCGCGCGCCTGGATGACCGCGCACTGAGCGAGCCAAGCCGCGGCTTGGCGGATCTCGCCCGATCGCTCATTCTCGTCGGAAGCGGGCCTCGTCGCGCGCCCATAAATCTCCTATCTGTCGTTCGGTGTGACGCAGACAAGCGGGATTGACGGCATGGGCCAGGCACGGCGACAGGCGCGGCGGCAAGAGCTGATCGACTGCCATGACTGCGGCAGCGGCGTCTCCTTCAGCGCAGTGGCGTGCCCGCATTGTGGATCGACCGAGCCGGCCGGGCCTGCGGTGCAAAGCCGGCGCGAGTTGAAGCGTCTGCGGGTCGAGGCCCATAATGACCGCCGCCTCGTCGTGGTGACCGCCCTCTGTGCCGGTCTCGGCGCCATCTATGGTGCCGCGATGGGAGCAGGAGGCGCAGCGTCATGGTGGGCTGCGCTCGGCTATGGGTTCGTCGGCACCATCATCGGCGTGCCCGCCGCCTTCGTGATCAACATCAGCCGTGGCTTGTTCGATTGAACCGCGCGGGATTGAGCGGCAACCGTGATCACGACGGCCACGCTCCGTTGCGATCCGGCAGGTGCGTGAACGGCTCGGCTTTGATGCGGATGATCTGGGGGGAGGGGGCTGTTGGCCGCGCCCAAGGGCGGCTGGCGGAGACGGAGGGATTCGAACCCTCGATAGGGCTTTACAACCCTATAACGGTTTAGCAAGCCTGATGCCGTCGACCTGCGCAAATAGTGAAATATTGTGCTGGATCAACTGCTTTCCTTGGGCTGCGAGCGCTCAAACCGTTCTAGCTGTGCCGGGCTTTGTGACGGGCCGGCCTTGGCCGCGGCGGCTTCCTCCGGCGTCAGGAAGGTCAAATAGAGCTCCGTCGTCGTGATGCTCTTGTGGTTCAAATGCTGCTGTAACGTGTAGATATTGCCGCCGTTTTTCAGGTGGTGCACGGCGTAGAAGTGGCGCAGGTGGTGGAAGGTGAAGGGGTGAAATTCGCGCTCCTCCCGCTGTGCCGCCTTTTGTGCCGCCTTCACCAGCTCGTTGAACCGGGCCGAGACGTTGCGATAGGGCTCGCCGTTGCCGTGCCAGAACAGCCACGGGCCGGTCAGATGCGCCGGGATCGCCGCCAGCACCGCCCATGCGGCCGGCGAAAGGCTGATGGTGCGGATCTCGTTGCCTTTGCGGCGAATGGTCAGCTGGCGACGCTCCGCGTCCAGCAGCCGCCGCTGCGCCTTGACCAGCTCATCCTGCCGGCATCCGGTCTCGCGGGCCGCCTCGATCAGCCGACGGAAGTTGCCGGGCGCCCTGGCGACGACATAGTCGATGTCCTCGGCCAGCGGCAGCACGATCGGGTCGCGCACCTCCTTCAGCCGCTTCAGCCGGGACAGCGCAGGGTTGCTTTGATCCGGTCGCCAGCCCTCGTCGATGGCGTATTCGATGACGCTGGACAGCGCGGTGAGGTCGCGGCGGATGGTGGCCGTGGTCACGCCCTTGGCGCGGCGCTCGCGCACGATGGTGCCAATCAACTCGCGATCGATCTCGTCGAAGAACAGCGGCTTCAGCCAGGGCTCGAGCTGGCCGAGCGAGACGGCGTAGCGCCGGCGGGTCTGCTCGCCGACCTGGTCGGCGATGTGCAGCGACCAGGCCGCGAAGACGTCGACATAGGTTTTCCGGTGCTCGCCGAACTTGGCCGCGCCTATCTCGCGCTGGCGCCACTCTTCGGCCCGTTTCCGCGCAACGCGCTCATCGCGCGTTGATAGGCTTCCTCGGAACTCCCGGCCGCCCACCTGGAACCGCGCCCACCAGATCGAGCCGCGGAGGAACGTGTGCGCTGGCGCTGGCTTCGCTCCTCGGCCTCGGTCGGGTCGATCCGGCATGGCTTCCGCTCCTTGCTGGCGAGCCAGGCCCGCAGCTTCGCCTCGTCGAAGGTCCAGCACTTGAACGGCTTGGCAGCGCCCGGAATGTCGCCGCGGGCCGCCGCGGCCTGAAGGGTGCGCTCGCTCTCGCCGGAGATCGCGACGGCGCGGGCCATCTTGATGCGTTCGGGGCTGTTGGCAAGAGCCGAGCGCGTCGTCATCCCCGCGGCTCCATCGTGTCGAGGGAGCCGGGATGCCGGGCTCGCACGGTCGGATCGCGCTCCCAGCTGTCGCGCGCGATCGCGCTGAGTTGGTCCCAGGTCTTGCGCGGGATGCCGGCCTGATGGCCGTCGCGGTCGTCATAGTCCGGCTGCAGCGCACAATCCGCTTCGTAGGCCAGCTGTCCGGGCGTCTTTCGTCCGCTGCCCGCGATCTGGTCGGTCATGGCATGACCTTCATCATGATCGTCGATCTGACGGCGAAGCTTCTCGATTTCGGGGTTGGAAATCCGCAGCACCAAAGTTGTCGCGCCGGGCTGGATGAATCGATCACACAGAATGACGTTGCTGCCCCGATCCACATGGAGACAACGCTCGACATCTATCTGCAGCCATTTGCTCATTCGTGCGGGTGCCTGCGAAAAGGAAAAAGCCCCCAGGCAAATCGGCGAGAAATCCTGGGGGCCGGACGGGTGGAATGACACGGGGGCCGACGGACCGTCGGGCCCTCCCGCGCGTCATGGGGCCATGGCATCTCCGTGGTTGGTTGCGGGAAAGGGCGGCTCGGCGGCGCCGGCGAGCGCGGCCCGGAAGCGGGCGAGCTCCTCGGCGATCTGGTCGCAGGCGAGCGGCGCGGCGCGGCGGACCTTGTCGTCGCCGACTAGCTCACGGATCATGACGAGCAGGGCGTTCGGATTGCGCATGGCGTGTCCCCCTGGCGATGGCGCAGTCGGTGGTGAGCGTCGTGATCGATCCGGCGAGGCAGCGCGGCCGCGGCTGCTCGAGATCCGGCAGCAACAGCGCGCCGGCGAGCACCACGGCCGAGCCGATGGCGATGGCGAGCCAGATGCGGGCGGCCATCATGTCGCCGGCTCCTGCATGGCGGTGTTGACGGCAGCGAGCGTGCGATCGAGGTCGGCAGCCGAAGCGTTGACGCGCACCGGTACCGGCATCAGCGGGCCTTCCAGGCAGGCGATTTTCTGCAGCCGCAGCAGCGGCGGCAGCTTGCGATTGGTCTGCCAGACTTCGAGCAGATGATCGGCGTGCTGTTGCGAGGTCATGGCGGGTCTCCCGGATGCGGTGGCGCAAAGGGTGGTCCCGGCCCTCAGGCCGGGATCTCCTTCCGCAGCGCGTCCAGGTGAGCCTCGAACTCCGCCTGGGTGATCTTCCCGCCGTCCAGCGCGATCATCAGGCGCTGCATCCGGGCGTCGATCTGGTGTTGGGTCATCGCTGATCTCCCGTGGTTGGACGGGAGAACTCTAGTTCGCAATTCGCGAACCGTCAATCAGAAAGTTCGCAACTTGCGAATTTCTGCCTGGGCTACCTCTTGGCTCTCTTGGCCGCAGCCTTTCGGGGCTCCGGCAGGCGCTGCTGTTGCTTTGGCTGAGGTCCCATGTTGCGGGCGATGATTTCGGAGGGCTGGCCGACATCGCCGAATAGCAGCCAATCGATCGAGATTCCGAAGCGCTTGCGGATTCGGCGCGCGGCTTCCATCGTCAGCGGACGCTTACCCGTTTCGAACGGGTTATAGACGTTCTTGCCGAGACCCAAGGCCTCGGCAAATTCGGTCTGTGTCTTGCCGAGGTGTTCGCGTACTGCGATCAGCCTGAGGCGGATGTCGTCGTCGGTATCCATGGACGCCATCGCACCATAAGCGGTGCGAAAAGTCGTTTCGCAATATGCGACCCCTTGACCGGTTCGCGATTTGCGAACTAAGTCGATGCCTATGACTGATTCGTCGCTGACATGGGGTGCGATCATCGACGCGCTGGGCGGGACCGGCGCCGTTGCGAGGTCGCTGAGCATTTCCTCTCCTACAGTGAGCGGCTGGCGCACGCGGGGTATTCCGTCGATGTACTGGGCCGATCTCGTCGCGATGCCGGCTTTGCCCGGCGAAGGGCGCATCGTCTCGCTCGAAACGCTGGCGGCGTTGGCAAAGAGTGTTGCGGAGGCGCGCGCATGACGGCGCCCCGGCCAAATGATGACCGTGCTCATGGGAGGACCTGTGTCGATGGGGTGGTGCGCTGGTGGCACCATGATGACACAACCTCTCGATGCGTTCCATCCCGTCGTTTGATGTATGCCGGAGCGCGGCGAGATCGCGGCGCTTCGTCACATCGGCCGTTTTTGCCGCGTGGCGGCGATGATCGGAGGTCCTTCTCATGACCTCCCCGGTAGCCCGCGCCCGCAGCAACGCCAAATCGGCCCATTTCCCGAACCGGAATCAAGAAGCGCAAATCCGGAATCGGATTTCGCCGGTGATGGCGCGCGTCAAGGCGCTGCTGCCGGAGACGAAGGCCGCGCATCATCTCAGCATTTTGATCGATGAGCCGCTCGGCAATTGCCAGAAGCTGCTGTCCGGCCATCGCAGCGAAAATGCCGGCCAGCTCGCCAAACTGCTGCGTTCGGCGCTCGGCCGCGACGTGCTGTTTGCGCTGATGGGCGAGGCCCGGCCCGAGTGGTTTTCCAAATATCAGAAACAGCTCGACGTCAACGCCGCGCGCCGCAAGCTGATCGAGGCGCAGCGCGAGATCGAGGCCGTGCAGCAGGGGCTGATCGAATGAGCAACCTGCGCTGGGACGGGATGCGCTGAGGCGCGAATGGGGGGAGGGGGACATGGCGACCGAGCATCTGACGCAAGAGCAGTTCTACACATTGTTCAGCGGCATCCTGGCGCTCGTCGCGCTGCTCGCGATTTGTTGGGCGCTGTGGGACAACCGGCGCGAGGGGCAGGCCGAGGCGAGCCGGCTCGACATCGACGCCGCTGCCTTGCAGCGCTTGCAACAGCGCGCGGCATCGCGCGGCGACGTGACGACCTTGACCGACGATACCCGACACCTCCTTGCCCGCCGCCGCTTCGAGCGCATGGACGGGGTGCTGTGATGGCGACGACAGAGACGGGCGCCGTTCCTCCGATCAGGTTTCCGGGCAACTCGAGACCAGTCACTCCGCAAAGCGAGGCTGCGGTCGTCTTGATCCTGCCGGTGCTCCGCATCGAGTACGAGCCGGGCCGGCGAACTACGCCCCTTCATCACCGACCCACCGCGACACCAGAGTTGCCCCTCGGCGCCGCGGCGGCCGCGGACGGCGGCCGCGACGTCCCCTCGTCGGCTGCCGTCCGCAACGTCATCCCGTTCCACGCGCGGCCGGCGCGGCCCTGCCGCGTGCGCCTCGCTGGCGAGGTGATGGTGCTGCCCCTTTTGCCGCGCTGGCCGGAGTGACCGCCATGTTCGCACACGGACCTTCGGAACTCTGGAATGCGCTGCAGTGGGTCGGCACTCACTCGCTCTGCGCGCTCGGCGGTTTTTTCATCGGGCTTCGCGGCCGGAGCGCTGATCACCGCCGCCGCACTCCGGAGATCGCCCCATGACTGACGTCCGCACGCCTGGCGCCCATCTCTCGCCGCTCGACGCCGCCAACCTGCTCGCCGGCCAGGCCGTCGCCGCGGCGACCTCGTTTCTCGATGGGCGCAGCGACGACCGCGCGCTGCTGATCGAGATGAACCGCATTGAGCTCGGCGTGCTGCAGCTCACTGCGGCGCCCGGCACCGGGCCGCTGATCAAGCTGGTGCGGATCCTCGTCGTGGTCTGCAAGGGCATCATCGACGCCGGTGCCGAAGCGGCAGCGGACGGCGCCGCGCTCAACATGCGCGATCTCTGGCAGGACATCGCGCGCGATGCCGTCAGGGCGATCCGCTACAAATCGTGGATGCTGTGCGGCGGCGACACGCCGGCGCCGGATGTTGACGCGATCGACGCCACGACCAAGGCCGCCGGCGAGGCATTGCGGCGCGAGCAGCTGCGCGCCGAGCTTGCCCAGCTCGAGGCGGCCAACGCCGATGCGCCGGAGTGGGGCGCAGCCGTCGGCGCCCGCCAAGAGCGCATCAACGCCATCCGCCGCGCGCTCGCCGGCGCCGAGCCGCGGGGCTGATGCATGAAGCCGCTGTCGAAGCACATGCAGGACCTGATCGAGATCGTCGAGGCGACGCTGCGCCGGCCGCGGCCGTTGAACGAGTTCGAAGCGCTCACCCTGGCCGAGATCCGCCGCATCGACGCGCTGCCGGCGGAGACGACGCGCCACACGCATGCGCCGCTCGTGGTGATCGCCGCGCTCGAAGGATTGCAGCACACCGACGGCCAGGCGCCGGAGGCCACGCCCTGGCTGATGCTGATCGCCGCAGCGCTGCCGCTGCTGAAGGACGAGACGTTCCGGCAACTGTGCGCCGAGAGGGGGGTGGGCCGTGGCTGATCGCAGCAAGATCGAATGGACGGATGCGAGTTGGAATCCGATCCGGGCGCGACTGACGCGCAAGGTCGGCACCAAGGCGCAGAACGCGCTCGGGTGGCATTGCGAGCACGCGACCACCGGCTGCATCAATTGCTACGCCGAGGGCATGAACATCAGGCTCGGGACCGGACTGCCGTTCAAGCCCGGCCATCTCGACAATGGCGACGTCGAGCTGTTCCTCGACGACAACATGCTGCGGCTGCCGCTGCGCTGGACCAGGCCGCGCAAGATCTTCGTCGGATCGATGACCGATCTGTTCGGCCGCTTCGTCAAGGACGAGTGGCTCGACAAGATCTTCGCGGTGATGGCGCTGTGCCCGCAGCATACGTTCCAGGTCGTGACGAAGCGCAGCGAACGGATGCGGAAGTATCTGACAGCACGCAATGGGATGGGCAACGCAGCGATTTGTCGGGCGATCAACGATCTTCCGGCCAACGTCGGCGATCGCCGAGGCGCTCTTGAAATGCCACTCCCGAACGTCTGGCTCGGCGTCTCCGTCGAGCGCCAGCAGGAAGCCAACGCGCGCATTCCGGACCTGCAGAAGACGCCGGCGGCCGTGCGGTTCGTCAGCGCCGAGCCGCTGCTGGGACCGGTTGAACTCGACGACATCGTCAGGGCGTTCGAGGGCGGTGAGGATCATCACAGCGCGCTCGAGTGCGATGTCGACGTCGAGGACGATCAGGAGTTCGGCGGCGCCGTGATCGACTGGGTCATCGTCGGCGGCGAGAGCGGCCGCAACGCGCGGCCGATGCATCCGGACTGGGCGCGCTCGCTGCGCGATCAATGCCAGGCCGCGGGGGTGGCGTTCTTCTTCAAGCAATGGGGCATGTACAAGCCTTTTGCCCTCTCGCAGCAGCTTCCGTCGACCAAGCGCAAGGTCATGTTGAACGGCCGCGGCTTCTCCTATCAGCAGATCGAGGGCTACGCCTTGGTCAATGTCGGTAAGGAGGGCGCCGGCCGCCTGCTTGATGGTGTCGAGCACAACGCCATGCCGGAGCGCGCCCGATGAGCAGCCTCCGCCCGATCAAGCCGATGACGTTCGCCGGCATCGCTGGCGCAGAGGTCGTGGGGCAGCGGCCGGAGCTGCGCTGGATCGCGCCGACGGCGCTGCATGTCGACGGCACCTATCAGCGCGATCTGTCGCGGCAGTCGCTGCGATTGATCGAGCAGATCTATCGCAGCTTCGCCTGGGACCGCGTCAAGCCGCCGATCGTGGTCGACGACGGCGGGCTGCATCACGTCATCGACGGCCAGCACACCGCGATCGCCGCGGCGAGCCTCGGTGTGGCCGAGCTCCCGTGCTTCGTCATACAGGCGCCCGACCTCGCCGCCCGCGCGCGAGCCTTCGTCGGCCACAATACCGACCGCATCAGCGTCGGGCCGATCGCGATCTATCAGGCGCTGTGCGCCGCCGGCGACGAGGACGCACTCGACGTTCAGAGGGTCTGCAAGCGCGCCGGCGTCACCATCCGTGACTTCAATCAGGGCTGCGATATCAAGATCGGCGAGACCAAGGCCGTCAGCCTGATCCGCAAGCTGATCAAAAAGCGCGGCGTCGTCACCGCCCGCAGGATCCTTGAGTGCCTGGTCAAGGGCGAGATGGCGCCGATCCCGGCCGGCGCGATCACGGCGGTCGAGCACATTCTCTGCAACGAGCGGCCAAAGGTCGATCTCGATGCGCTCGCCAAGGTCATCCGGATGGATTCGGTCGAGGGCATCGCCAAGGGCCGGGCCAAGGCCGCGGCCGACAAGACGACGCTCTGGCGCGTGCTGTCCGCCCGCTGGCTGCGGCGCCTCGGCCCGGAGGCGAGCGACTGATGACCACCGTCCTCGAAGCCTACAACCGCGCTCGCGCAGCACTGGCCGAAGCCGCGACGATCGAGACCGTGCTGTCGATCGTCGACGAGCTGCCGCACCTCAAGCTGTTCGCCCGCCAGATCCGCGACCGTGCGCTGATGGAAGAGGCGATGGTGCTACAGATGCGCGCCGAGCGCCGCCTCGGCGTGCTGATGGTGGCGGCGGAGGAGCAGGGTCGGTTGCTCGCCCGCGGGCAGAAGAAGAAGGACAATCCGGACGTCCCCACCCTCGACGAGGTCGAGATCGACCGCAAGCTGTCGATGGTCGCCAAGCGCGCTGCCGCGCTCGAGGAGCAGGCCTTCGAGGAAGTGATCGAGCACGCGCGGGAGAAGTTTCGCGCCGGCCGCGCCATCATCGTCGATCCCGTCAAGGACGCGGCGAAGTCGGCCGAGGTCGCCGCACGGCGCCAGGCCCATGCCGAGCGGACCAAGGGCGGCTGCTGCGTCGCCGATCTCGGCAACCTCGCGCTGACCGGCTGGCGCGCCGGCGCGATCGGCTGCGATCCGCAGTGGAAGTTCGAAGCGTTTTCCGATGCCGGCGACGGCCGCTCGGCGAACACACACTACAAGACCGAAGGTCTCGACCGCATCAAGGACATGCCGGTTGCCGAGCTCGCAGCCAAGGACTGCGCGCTCTTCATGTGGGTCGTTGACTGGTACCTGCATGGCGCGATCGAGCTGATGACCCATTGGGGTTTCGAGTTCAAGACCGTCGCCTTCACCTGGGCCAAGACAAACAGCGACGACGTCTCCGACCCGTTCGATGACAGCACATGGGCGTTCGGTCAGGGCTACTGGACCCGCGCCAATCCGGAGATGTGCCTGCTCGGCACCCGCGGCGCGCCGAAGCGGCTCTATGCCGACGTCCGCCAGCTGATCGTCGCGCCCGTCATGGAGCATTCGCGCAAGCCTGACGCCTGGCTGGAGCGCATCGAGCGCCTGGTGGAAGGCCCGTATCTCGAATTGAACGCGCGCCGCCGGCGCCCAGGCTGGGTTGCGTGGGGCGATGAGCTGGAGTGGGAAACGCCGAAGCAAGCGGAGGGAGAGGCGGCATGAGCTTGGTACCGATGACGCAGATCCTGCGCGATCATGTGACCGACGGCGGCAGGCTGACCCACGACAACGGGATCTTCCTCCTCGGCGAGGTCGAGCGGCTGCAGGGTCTGTTGAACCGGCCTGAGGTCGACGACTTCCTCAAGGGCGTTCCGCTCGAGGCGGCGCACCAGGTCGAGCGCTGGGGCGTGCAGCATGATGCCGGCAAGGCGCCGCTCGATTGGTTCTGGCTGATCGGGTACCTCGCGCAGAAGGCCGCGACGGCCGCGATCGGCGGCGACCTTGGCAAGGCCAAGCATCACACGATCAGCACGGCCGCGGCGCTCGCCAACTGGCACGCCCAGCTCACCGGCGGCGATAATCGGATGCGGCCGGGGATCGACCCGGCGACGGTTGAGGGCGTCGCATGACCGCTCGCCGCCGCCCAGCCAACCGACGCGCGATCGAGCGCATCTCGATCCATCACGAAAACCAGTTCTTCAATGTCGACCTGGGCCGTGAGCTGGTCTGCGTCGAGCGTGGCTTGCTCGGGCCCGTTGTCGAGGTGTTCGTCAACGCTGCGAAGGTGGATACGCCGGTCGACACGCTGGTGAGCGATGCCGCCATCCTGATGTCGCTGCTGATCCAGTATGGCCATCCGATCGAGGAGATCGCGAAGTCGATGAAGCGCAATCCCGACGGCTCGCCGGCGTCGATCCTGGGGCGCGCGGCGGCGGAGATCCTGCGGGCGCAGGAGGGTGGCTCATGCTGATCAGCTTCTCCGTGCCCGCCATGCGCCCCTGGATCGTCGCCGGACTGCAGCAGCGCCGCGGCGTCGATGTCGGTGACCAGCGCGTCAAGCGGCAGACCTATCGCGGCTATGGTCCGCGCGCCGAGCAGCTGTTGGCGTGGGACGAGAACGGCGGCACGATTCCTTACGACCTGCATCTGTGGTGGAAGTCGCGCACGCGGGAGCGCGAGTTGCTCGGCATCGCAAAACAGGGCGATGGTGATCCGATCCGGGTCTATCACCTCGATATCTGGCACACCTATGTCGAGCCCATGAATGCGGATCGCTATCCCTGCGTCCGCATCAATGGCCCCTACGGCTGGCGCGACGGCGATCCCGTGCTGTTCTGGTCGCCCGGTGATGCGCCGGGCAGCGCGTTCGCCGCCGAGGCCTGCGCCGACGGATTCGATAGCCCTGAGGCCTTCCGCGACTTCTTCGTTCCGAACATGGGCGATCGCTTCGATGCGATCCTGATCAAGTGGTGAGCGCGATGCATGAGCACCGCGGGGCAGAGCGATTGCATCATTACCCACACGCCGCAGACGCTCGGCGACTTCGTGCGGATCGTCCAGCATCCGGCATTCCGCCTCGGCTTCCTCGATGCGCGAGCCGGCAGGGCGCTCGATCACGACCTGATCATGCAGCGGATCCTCAACGAGACGCCGGCCGGCGCCTTGAAACGACTGGGATGGCGCAACGCGGGCGATCAGCAGCCGGACATGTTCCGCGTCGAGGCAGCGCAGGCCAAGCGCGCCGCCAAGCAGGTCGAGACCGCACAGTACCGCTACGAGGAGGGCCGAATCCTCTTCATCGAGTACGGCGTGCGCTGCAAGGCATGGGGGCATCCCGACTTCCCGCCGGCGGAGGTGCTCCGGTTCTGTCAACGGCGGTTCGATGAAAGCGTGACGACAAGGACGAGAGGGCAACACCATGGATCTGCAGATTCCACTCAACAAACTGAAGTTCGGACATGAGGACGGCGAGGGCATCAACGCGCGCGTGATCGGGCGCGACGCGCGCCTGGCCGAGCTCGCCGCCAACCTGCATGCGCACGGCCAGATCGAGAACCTCGTCGTCAAGCCAATGGACGACGGCTTCTACTCCGTCGCCAACGGCAACCGGCGGCTTGCAGCGTTCCACCTGATCCATGGCGAGACCTCGGGCTTCCTGGTCAACTGCACGATCCATGAGGTCGACGAGACCAGGGCGTTCGAATATTCGCTGGCAACCGCGATCACGGCCGAGCAGCTCCATCCGGTCGACCAGTACGAAGCGTTCGCGCGGCTCGAGGCGCACGGCAAGACCAACGAGGAGATCGCGCGGCAGTACGGCCTGACCGAGAAGCAGGTGCGCCAGGCGCTGGCGCTCGGCCGGCTCTCGCCCAAGATCCGGCAGGCCTGGCGCGATGGCACCATAAAGGCCGATGTCGCCAAGGCGTTCACGCTGGCGCTCGACCACAAGACGCAGGACAAGGCCTTTGACAAGCTTTCCAAGGGCGGCACGATCTTCGAGAGCTACGTCAAGAAGGAACTCGGCGCCGATGCGCTCGATGAGGATGTCGCGCAGCTGCTCGGCTTCGTTGGCGCCCAGGCATATCGCGACGCCGGCGGCATCGTGACGGAAGACCTGTTCGGCTTCTCTCACATCATCAGCGACGAGACGCTGTTGAAGCAGATGGCGCGGAACCTGCTGGCCGCGAAATGCGATCAGCTGCTGGAGGCCGGCTGGGGCTGGGCCGAGATCAAGTCGGACCTGCCGCGTGCCGCCAACTTCTGGCCGGCTGCGGAACTCAAGTCCATGGTTTGGGAGGGAGACGAAAGGGAGCGCTTCGATGCTCTCGATGCAAAGCTCCAGGCGCTCGATGACGACGACGTGGATCTCTCCTACAACGAATCCGAAGAGCTGCAGTTGTCGATCGAGCGGGAGATGGCGGAGATCACCGCTGCGGTCCGCGCGCGCAGCTTTGACGACAAGAAGAAAAAGCAGCTCGGTTGCATCCTCGACGTCGTCGATGGTGGCCTTGTCGTCCTCTACGGCATCAAGAAGCCTCCCGAAGTGAAGGCTGAGACGGCCGGCGCGCCGGATCATACTGCGGCCCAGTCTCAGGCGAGCCCGACCAAGCCCGCAGCGCCGGCGGATGCAGACCATGACGAGATTTCGCAGGCGCTTTTGCACCGGCTGTCGGTCCAACTCACCACAGCCGCGGCGACGGCGCTGGTGCTTGACGAGCAGCTCGCCATCTCCGTGCTGCTGGCGGCCGTGGGCTGCTACGGCAATTGCGGCGTGAAGATCTCGGTCAATGGTCTCGGCGCCCGTGGCGGCGAGCGCGGGCTGCTCGGCGCGGAGGACATGAAGCGGGCGCTTCCCCTCGCCATGAACCTGAAGCCGGCGGAGCGGATCACGCTGCTGGCCCAGCTCGCGGCGAGCGCGCTGGATTTCCAGCATTCGCAATACGACCACATGAACCCCGCCGCCGGCGCCGAGGTCATCGTCAACGCGATCGACGCCAAGGCGTTCAACGCTGCGGCGCGCGGCGCCTTCGACGCCAAGGACTATTTCGCCGGCGTCAGCAAGGCGCTGTCGCTGAAGGCGATCGAGGAGGCGCTGGGGCCTGACCTGGCGCGGCAGCAGGCGAAGGGCGGCAAGGCCGAGATCGTCGCCTTCGCGATCGAGAACGTGCCGCCGACCGGCTGGCTGCCGCCGCAGCTGCGCGCCAAGGGCTATGACGGCCCGCCGGTGAAGAAGCCGAAGCTGGCGCCGATCGAGGGCGGCAGGGCCGCGGGCAAGCCGAAGGGGAAGGCAACGCCGGCAAAGGCCGCGAAGGCAACCAAGCCCGTCAATCGCGCCGCCTCGGCCAAGAAGGCCGCGAAGAAGACGGCGAAGAAGCGCTGACGCCGGGCGAGGGGCAGGGCATGTCGACCGAGCTGCATGACGGGATCGTGGCCTTCGAGCCGCTCTCGACCGGACGGGAGAGCATCATGCTCGGCCTGATCCAGGTCGGCGAGATCGCGCCGACGCCGGACCCGTCATCGCGCACTCCGACCTGCTTCCGCCTGATGCTGCCGAGCGTCTCGTCCCGTCCCTGGCACCCCGCGCACTCGATCGAGGACGCGCGGCGCCAGGCGGCTGAGAAGATCGGGGAATGGATCGATGCGGCCGGGCTGGTGCCGGTCGCCGCCAGACAGAATGGGAGAGACTCATGAGTGGTCAGAAGCTGACGAAAGATGAGTTCTGCGCGCGGTTCGTGGCCTACATGGTTGAGCATGCCGGCTTTGAGAAGTTTGACGACGACGAGGAGGGGCCAGGTGAAGCGGTGGCCGAATATGCGGCGGCGACTGCTCCGACCTACTTCGAGGAGACGTTGGGGACGTGTGACAGCCCGGAAGAGGCTGCGGCTGCTGATATGTCCTACTGGGGCGAATAGGCCGATGACCGTCTACGTCGACGACGTCCGGCACCGCTTCGGCAACATGGTGATGTGTCACCTGTGGGCCGACACGCTCGAGGAGCTGCTCGCGATGGTCGACGCGATCGGCGTACAGCGCAAGTGGATCCAGGGCCATCCGGAGTTGTCGATCGGCAAGGCGAAGAACGCCAGTTGGATGCATTTCGACATCGCGCTCTCAAAGAAGGATCTCGCGATCAAGGCCGGCGCGGTGCTGACCGACAAGTTCGGGCCCGTCGAGCACGTAGCGCGGCTCAACATCGCGACGGGAGTGGCGGAGCTGGTCGTCTACGGCGAGCGCAGGCTGGAGCAGGTGAAGCGATGGCGGGAAACGAAGGCGAAGCAATGAACCTTGCGGAGCAGCTGGAGCGCGCTCGCGCCGAAGTCGATCGCTTGGAGAGGCAGGCTGCCGGCGCGACCTGTGTCGAGATCGGACGGCACGAGTGGAAGAGTTTCGGAGGATGCAATTGCGGATGCACGTTCCTCGATGATGAGGGGCGTCCCTATGCCGGAGCGTGCTCCGTTCCCGTCAATCACTGTGTTCGATGTGGGGACTGCGACTACGGCGAGAACGACGAGGCAAACCGGACGCGGGCTCAGTGCCCAGCTCATCAGCTATAAAGGCCTCCGCCATGAAACCTCCCGGCAAATCCACGCTCGCCCGTATGCAGCAGACGGCTTTCAACGAAGCCGAACGTATCGAGATCAGTCAGGACGCGCGCGTGCTGGCGGGACTGCTCAAGGCGCCGATGCCTGACCAGGTCGCGCTGCGCGACGACTTCGCGGCGATCGTCCGGCTGATCGATGCGATCGAGAGCGATGCCACGCTCAAGGAGCAGCTGCAGCGGCGCATCGACGGCATGAACCAGATGCGCCTGCTCGCAGTCGCGCACGCGGAAGCGATCGCCGCGGCAGCGGCGGCACGTGAGATCGAGCCGGAGGAGATGGACGCCGAATGAGCCTGCTCTCACCCGCCGAGCTCGATGACCTGAAGGCGCGCAATCCGATCGCCGACGTCGCTGCGCAATACGTCCAGCTGCGCAAGGCCGGCAAGCGGCTGGCTGGGCCATGCCCGATGTGCGGCGGCAATAAGCGCAACGGTCGGTTCGAGGTGTTCGAGGACGGTATGAGCTGGGCGTGCGCCGTCTGCAACGATGGCGGCGACGTCATCCGGCTAGTGCAGAAGGTCGAGGGACTGAGTTTCACCGCAGCCGTCGACCGGCTGGGCGGCCGGCGCGAGATCGATCCCGAGGTCGCGGCGCGGCTCGCGCGCGAGATCGAGCAGAAGCGACGGCAGCGCGAGGCACAGTCGGACCGATATCGGGAGGATGAGCGCAAGCGGTTGTGGACCCTGTGGAGCGCGGCAGTTGCCATACACGGGACGCAGGCGGCCGACTACCTGATCGGGCGCGGGCTGGCCGTTCCCGACGCATGCCCAGGGCTGCGCTTCCATCCGAACGTGGCCTATTTCGACGGCAAGGAGGTGGACGAGTTCGGCCGCGAGAGCCCGCGCGTGCTGCATCGCGGGCCTGCGATGCTGGGTGAGTTCATCCGCGCGGATGGCGATTTCTACGGACTGCATATGACCTATCTCGATGGCGGATTTCCGCCGCGCAAGCTGAAGCTGCTCGATCCGGACGTCATCGGACCGCACCACCCCGGCGAAGAGCCGTGGTTGCCGGCAAAGAAGATGCGGGGCAGCAAGTCGGGCGCCTACATCCTGGTGCGTCCGGCGCGCACCACGCCCTGGTGCGCGGTGATGGGCGAGGGCATCGAGACGGTGCTGTCCGCCTTCACGGCCTACGAGGCGTCGGGTCGCAACCTCGACGGCGTGATGTTCGTCGCCGCCGGCGACCTCGGCAACCTCGGCGGCCCGCACCTCGACAAGGTCGCTCATCCGACGCTCAAGATGCCGAACGGCCATCCCCGCCGCGTTCCGGGCCCGGTGCCCGACATGAGCGAGCCGGGCCTGTCGATTCCGGACGAGGTCACCGAGCTGATCCTGCTCGGCGACGGCGACTCTGAGCCCGTGCTGACGCGCTACGCCATGACCCGCGCAGCCAGGCGCCACGCCCGCGAGGGCCGGACGATCCGCATCGCGTTCGCGCCGGCGGGGTGTGATTTCAATGATGTGCTTCAGGGGGAGGGGATTGATGAGTGAACAATGCTTCGCGACAACGCTCGAGGAGGTCCTCACGCTTCGATCCGAACTCGTGAGCCTCAGGGAAGCGCTCGAGGAGGAGCAGGCGAATGCTGGTCGCGCATGGCGGGCTTGGGAGAACCTGAAAGCTCAGCTCGCCGGCTCCAGAAAGGCGGCGATCGAAGAATGCATGGAGCAGATCGGCAGCCGCCGTCAGAGTGAGGCCGGACTTTTCGATGCCGCACACTCGGGGCAGCGCGGCGAGGATCGCTCAACTGCGTTCTACGATGCCTATCAAATGCTGAGGAAGCTGGCGTTAATTGACAGCCAGCTCCGGAGTTCTGACGGCCAGCCCAGCGCTGGGGGGATGCAAATGCCGGCTCCTGGAGACGCGCGTAACCAGAGCCTCGCCCATCCGAAGGATACGATATCCGGAGGTCCGGTCGGCCCGTCAGATGCTGTCGAGCGGCACCCCGGACCTTGGATCGGGCCCGACGCCGAGCTGGCGCGCGCCTGCGCCATGGCTGCGATCAAGGACTACGGCGACGACGATCCAGCTACGCTTCAACGCATCCTCCGCGATGGCGTCTGGAACGATCACGTCGCCGTGCAAGCCGCGCTCGCGGCGATCCATCATCTGCGGAAGACACGCGCCTGACTCCCCCTGGAATGCCCTTGCAATGACCTCCTCACAGGTGCTCGCCCTGATCGACTCCGCGCCGGCCTTCGTCGACGCGCGCCCGCTCGCCGGCGAGGCACTGCGCCAGGCGGGGTTGGCCGCGTTGAACGAGGTGCTGGCGCAGCTTGGCGCCGGCATCCCCGGCGCCGTCGGCCTTGAGCAGGCCGCGCGCGCCGCCGGCCAGATCATCGGCGCCGAGGCGATCAACGAGGCCTTCGCCAAGGCGACGCTGGAGCAGGCGGCGCTCGACGCCGGGCTGCTGCGGGAGCTCGGCGCGAAGAAGGTCAAGGCCGCGATCGCCGCCGGCATCAAGGAAGGCCGCAAGAGACCGCGTGAGTTTGCCACCGCTGCGTTCGGAGCCGAGGCGCTGCAAGGCAGCGCCGACAACGGCGCCGAACAGTGGCAGAGTCAGCCGCCCGGGGCGGCTGACTGCATTCCTCTCTCCTCCGGTGCGGAGCCGGCCGGTTCTGAAACCCTCGAACCTTCGCCTTCCTCATCACCTTCCTTGCCTTCCCCTTCGCCCCCCACCCCCCTTGGGGGCGAAGCAGGCGAGGGTCAAACCCTCGAAGATGAGGACGACGGCGAGATGATCGATGATGACGGCGGCGATGTGCCGCCGGTCGATATCGACCCGGAGGTGTTTCGCTATTGCGCCGGCCTCGACCAGTCCGATGTCGACAACGGCAAGCGGCTGCTGGCCTATTTCGGGCAGGACCTGCTGGTGCGCCAGGAAGACGACGTCGAGGCCGGGCAGATGCTGGCCTGGACCGGCACGCATTGGGACCTCGCCGGCGGCGCCGCGCTCGCGCACCTGATCGGGCAGCGTGTTGGCGACCTGATCAAGTGCGAGGCGGCCTACATCGAGGCGACGCCGCACGAGGCGCGCACGATCGCAGCCGGCGAGGCCGCGGCGCGCGAGCTGAAGTCGCTCGACGTCGACGGCGACAACGTCCTCGAGCTGAAGATCCGGATGGAGGAGCTCGAGGAGCGCATCGCGGCCGGCAAGCGCGCCAGCGCCGGGCTCTCGAAGCGGCGATCGGACCGCCGCAAATGGGGCGTCTCAACCAAGAATGCCAGCCGCATCGCCGGCATGCTCAAATGCGCGGCGCCGCATCTGCGCCGGCACCCCGATGCGTTCAACGCCGATCCGCTGAAGGTCGCCACGCTGACGCATACGCTGAGCTTCGTGCCCGTGCTCGACGGCGACAATCCCGACCCCGACGGCGAGCGGCCGCTGGTCGATTCCGTCACGGGTCGCGTGCGGTACCGGCTCAAGGCCACGCCTGGGCACGATCGCGCTGACATGCTCACGGCCGTGATCCCCTTCGCCTACGACAGGCGTGCCACCGCGCGCGAGTTCGCCGCGTTCCTCGACCTGTTCCAGCCGGAGCCGCAGAAGCGGCGCACCGTGCAGCAATATTCCGGCATGAGCCTCACGGCGCAGCCGGTGCAGCGCGTGATGTTCCACACCGGCACCGGCGGTAACGGCAAGAGCGTCTATCTCGAGGTGCTCGCGCGCGTGCTCGGCGACGGCCTGGCGGTCGGCGTGCCGGCGGAGACGGTCTCCGGCGACGCGCATATCAATCCGAGCGCACCGACGCCCGACATCGCCCGCTGCTACTCCAAGCGCTACCTGCGCATCGCCGAGCTGCCGAAGGACGCGCCGCTCAAGATGGAGACGATCAAGAAGCTGACCGGCGGCGAGCGCTGGCCCGTCCGCACCATGTACAAGGGCTATTTCGAGTTCAAGCCGACGGCGAAGCCGCATATGAGCGGCAACGGCGAGCCGAAGTTCGACGGCGCCGACGGCGGCCTGCAGCGCCGCCTGATCATCGTCGAATGGAGCGTGACGCTCCCGACGGAGAAGCACCGCGACTTCGAGGACGTGGTGTCGGAGATCGTCGCGGAGGGCTCCGGCATTCTCAATTGGCTGATCGCCGGCGCGCTCGACTTCCTGAATTCGGGTCTCGTGATCTCCGACGACGTCGCCAAGACCACCGCGGAGCACTTCGCGGAGATGGACCCGTGCGGCAGGTTCGTCATCGCGCACGTGGTGCCCGATCCGGGCGGCCCAGGCGTCACAGCGCGCCAGATGTACAAGGACTTCGTCGCCTTCTGCGAGGCCAACGCCATCAAGCCCATGCAGGAGACACGCTTCGGCCTGACGATGAAGAAGAAGCTGAAGCGCGACGATTCCGGCCGCGTGCGCCGCTATGTCGATGTCAAGCTGGTCGACGTGCCTGTCACCGACAGCAACGCGCCGCCGCCGCAGGACGAGCCCGTCGGCGGCTGGGGCCGCGTGCCCTCCGGCGAGATGGAGATTTGAGGCTTATGAGCAACGCTGTTGCCGTGGGGCAACCGATGGTTGCGAGGGTTTGCGAGGGTTGCCCGGAAACTCTCGCGGGGGAAAGGGGCGAACGATGTCAATGAGTTGCAAAACCGTTGCGAGGGTTGCGAGGGTTTCGCGCGCGTATACGCGTGAGAGCATGTGGGGTGCGGGGTGACGGCGTGGCAACGGCAATGCGCGACAGCGAAGAGGACTCACGTATGTGACGGCAAAACCCTCGCAACCCTCGCAGTTTCTGCGCATCCCTTTCTTTCTATTCAACTAACAGCGTTCTCAAACCCTCTACAAACTCTCGCAAAACCCTCGAAACCCTCGAAAGGATCAAGAATGAAGCTCTGACGATGATTGTTCTGATGATCTCTCGGTAAATGTTCTCGTTCGGAACATTTGCCGCATCGATTGTTCGGCTCTCAGTCGGAACCGAATGACGGCCCGGGCAGGGGCCGGACGGGCGTGAGGCGTGATGGCAAGGCCAACAAATCGAGGGGAAAACGAGATGTTGGAGACGACGAGGATGAACGTAACGACTTATCGAATTGGCGAAGTGGTCGGCATCGTCGACCTGGTTGAAAAGCGGCAGCCTGTCGAGCCGCGGACGCCGCGGCTCTGGTACGTGCTGCAGACCTGGCCCGGCAAGGAAGCAAAGGTGATGCGCAAGCTCGATGACCGCGGCATCACTGCCTATTGTCCGCGGGTGCGTAAGACGAGGATGCGGCGCGGTCGGATGGTCGACTTCACAGAGCCGCTGTTCGCGCAGCTGATCTTCATTCCGGACTACATGATGACCGACGATATCTGCGCGGAGATGCTTCACTTCGAAGGCGTCGAGGGGCTGCTGACGTTCGGCGATTGGCAGGCGACCCTGCCGGAGTGTGCGCCGGGGGATCGGCTGGTTTCGGTCTCGAAACTGCGCCATGTGCGGCATAGCACGAAGTCAGTCCTCGACATGGCGTCGGTGCGCGAACTGGAAGCGCTCGCGGCGATGCCGGTGGCCCGCCGGCGCCGGCTGTTCAAGACCGGGCAACTCGTCCGCGTTGTGGATGGCCCGTTCGCTTCCTTCCGTGGACAAATCGAACGGCTTGACTCTCGTGGCCGACTCGCTGTTTTGCTGGACATCTTCAAGCGCGTGACCCCCGTGGTTCTCGATGAGGGTCAGATCGAAGCGGTGACCGGGTGAGATGCGACCGCGCACCCACGCTTCGACCGGAGGCAGCAGCTTCCGCCGCAGCCAGCTAAAGCGCTGGTGTGCCGCGCAATGAGAATCCATAGCGAAAGAACCAGAGGCAAGCGGCCATAATCGGAGAGCTGTGCAGCCTTCGGGCACTCTCCACCGCGGTTCGAGTAGGCGTAGTCAGCCCGCGCGTGCTGACACAAAAGCCCGGTGCAGCAATGCATCGGGCTTTTGCATGCATGGGTAGGCGCGTTGCCCCAAGTCGGCGCGCCCATTCGGAAGTCCTCGTCGTCCAGGAGCGCCGTCGATCGCAAGGTCGGCGGCGTTTCTGTTTGTATAGGGTGTGCGGTAGCGCTTCGCGTTATCGCTGCCCTTCTTGGGGCGTTTCCTCCCTGGACTTGGGGCGGGGCCATGGGTGTTGATGACAAAGCTCATGCATGGCCTCGCCTCTCCTTCGATTGAAACAAAATTTCAAAACGATCGCGATCACCTCGCAATGTCGCATCGCACCAAGGCCGCGGGTCCTTCCAGCCAAAAATCCCCCACGAGTAATTCGAACCGCGCGGGTTCGGCAGTGGGAGCCGGATTTGAGAGCCTAAACGGGGCTCAAGAGCCAGCCTAAAAACGAGCCTCAACAGTGAATGTCGCGGGCGATCCGGATGTGATCAGCAAGGGCGAGTTCGCCCGGCGCCGCGGAGTGACGCCGGGGCGGGTGTCGCAATGGCTGTCTGAGGGGAAGATCACGGCTGAGGCGATCGTCGGCGAGGGGCGACTGGCGCAGATCCGCGAGAGCATCGCGGTCCAACAGCTGCAGCGGCGCCTCGACCCGATGCAGATGACGGGCAACGGGCTCGGTACCAGGCTGGCGCCGATGCCGCCACAGCCAGCAGCGGCGGCCGCCAGTGCGCCGGCGATGCCGCCGCCGCCGCTCGATGGAATGACGCTCGCCGGCGCGCCACAGGGCACGCCAAGCCCGCCGGCGCCCGATACGCTCGAGGACAAGATCAAGCGCGAGCGCTTGGCGCAGCTTGAGCGCACCAACCGCGAGGGCGCACGGCAGGAAGCGGTGAATGCCGGGCTGCTGACGGACGCCGTAGCCGCCCGCGCGATGGTCGGTAAGGCCACGGCAGGACTCCTCACCAGGGTCGAGGGTGCGTTGTCGGAGATGGCAACCGCCATCTCGGCCGAATTCAAGATCCCGCAGCGGGACGTGCTGCATCTGCTGCGCACGAAATTTCGCGATGTGCGCGCCGCCGCGGCGGCCGACCTCCGCGCCGAGACGACCGCCATCCCGGCGCTGGTCGATTTCGAAATCGACGCCGCCGATGAGGACGAGACGGAAGCCGCCTGATGTGCATCCAGATCGCGAACGCCGAGCGCCTGGCGATGGAGGCGATGGCCGCGGCCATCGAGCCGCCGCCTGTGGTCGACTATCTCGCCTGGGCGGAAGCGAACATCGTCTTCACCAAGCGCGAGTCACCGTTTCCGGGTCCATACAACCGCAACCTCTTCCCGTACTTCGACGAGGTCCTGCGCGCGCTGTCGCCGGATGACCCCTGCCGCGTCGTGACGCTGGCCGGCTCAGCGCAGATCGGCAAGACGGTGGTCGGCAACGTGTTCGTCGGCGGCTCGATGGACATGGACCCGTGCGACTTCCTGTTCACGCATCCGACCGAGCAGAACGCGGTCCGCTGGTCGAAGCTGAAGCTGCTGCCGATGCTGCGCGGCACGAGCTCGCTCAACCGCATCTTCCCCGCGGGCTCGCGTGACGGCGCCAACTCGATCCTGATGAAGGAACACGTCGACGGCCTCGGCGCGATCCTGATCTCAGGGGCGAATTCGCCGGCGTCGCTGTCGCAGGTGACGATGCGGCGCCAGGTGCAGGACGATCTCGCCAAATGGGAGATGAATTCCGCCGGCGATCCGGAGATGCAGGCCGACAACCGCTCGCGCTCCGACGAGTTCGCCAAGATCCTGAAGACGTCGACGCCGCTGGTCATGCCCGGCTGCCGCATCACCAAGAGTTTCGAGCAGGGCAGCCAGGAGCATCCCTACGTTCCGTGTCCGCAGTGCAAGGCAATGCAGGTGCTCGAATGGGAGAACATGCAGGCGACGCTCGACCCGGACGATCCGCAAGCTGCGCACTTCACCTGCATCGAATGCGGCTTTCCGATCGAGGAGCATCATCGGTCGCAGATGCTCGCCGGCCTGGAATGGCGCGCCCACAATCCGAAGGCCAAGCGGTTTCACCGCTCGTTCTGGATCTGGTCGGCCTACAGCTATCTGCAGTCCTGGGCGCGCATCGCCATGGAGTGGCTGCGCGTCAGGGGCGACAGCGCCGCCGAGCAGACCTTCCTCAACGACACCTGCGGCAAGGCCTATCAGGCCAAGGGTGAAGCCCCGCCCTGGGAGAAGCTGCGCGATCGCGCCGCCGAATCGCCCTATGCCCGCGGTCAGATCGCATGGGGCGGGCTGGTCATTACGCTCGGCATCGATTGCCAGGCCGACCGCGTCGAGTGGCAGGCGGTCGCCTGGGGCCGTGATTTCCGCCGCTACGTCGTCGACTATGGCGTGATCCCCGGCCACATCTCCGAGGAGACCACGCGACAACGCCTCGACGCGCTGCTGCAGCAGACCTGGCCGAACGCCGCCGGCCGTCGCATCGGCATCGACCGCGCCGCGATCGACGGCAACGCCTGGACCGAGGACGTCTGGGGCTGGGCGAAGCGGCATCCGCGCTCGAAGCTGATCATGGTGCGCGGCCGCGGCGAGGATTCGGCGCCGCGCATCGCGCGGGTGAAGAAGGAGCGCAACGACCGAACCGGCAAGCTCTTGAAATGGGCCGGCCGCTTCTTCAACTTCGGCGCCTCGGTTCTGAAGATGGCGCTATATCGCGATCTCGCCAAGGACGACCCGCTGACCAAGGGCTACGTCTCGTTTCCGCGCGGGCTTGATGACGAGTACTTCAAGCAGCTCACGGCCGAGTACCGCAAGGCCAAGAAGAGCAAGAGCGGTTTCGACATCTGGACCTGGATGAAGGATCCCGGCCAGGCGAACGAAGCGCTCGACACCATGAACCAGGCCGAGACCGCCGCGAACAACTACGGCATTCGCGGCCTGCCGGATGCGATCTGGCTGAAGCTCGAGCAGGAGCGCGAGACGCCGTTGCAGCCGGAGCAGGGCGATCTCGAGGATCTGATGGGCGCCGCCGCGGTCCGCGCTCCGACGGCGCCGGCGGCCATGCCGCAACCGGCCAAGCCGCAAGCCCGCGGCCGCCGCGTGCTCTCATCTGGAATTCGCTGATATGGCCGGCATCACCCTTGCCCAAGCGCAGGCGCAGCTCGCCGCATGGCTTGCGGCCTCCAGCGCTGTCGCGATCAGCCAGGCTTACGAGATCGACACCGGCAACGGCAGCCGCAAGCTGACGCGCGCCGACGCGGCGGAGATCCGGCAGCAGGTCACGTTCTGGGACCAGCAGGTGAAGTCGTTGACCGCGGCCGCCTCCGGCGGTCGCCGGCGCGTGCGCTACGTGGTGCCAGAATGAGCAAGCTGCCGGCCGTCCGGCCGACCATGATCGACCGCGTCGTGATGCACTTCGCGCCGGCGAAGGGGCTGCAGCGCTTGAAGGCGCGCGCGCTGCTCGCGAATGCCGGTCATGGCTATGACGGCGCCAGCCGCACCGGACGCTTCATGAAGCGCTGGGTACCGTTGGGGGGCTCGGCCGACGCCGACACGCTGCCGGATCTTCCGACGTTGCGCGCGCGCAGCCGCGACCTGGTGCGCAACGAGCCGATCGCGACTGGTGCGATCGCGACGCGCGTGACCAACGTTGTCGGCGAGGGGTTGTGCCTGCAGGCATCGATCGACCACGAGGTCCTCGGCATTACCGAGGAGCAGGCCGACGCGTACGAGCGCGAGAACGAGCGCGAATGGCAGGTGTTCTGCCGCACCGCAGATCTGTCCGGTGTCCAGCACCTCGACGAGCTCGCCGCGCTGTGCGAGCGCAGCGCAGCCGAGTCCGGCGATACGTTCGTATTCCGCCGCTACAAGAAGCGGGCCGGCGACGTCTATGGCACCAAGCTGCAGCTGATCGAGGCGGACCGCGTCTGCAATCCCAAGGGATTGAAGGACGGCAAGCTCGCGACCGGCGGTCGTCTCGCCGGCGGATTGAAGTTCGACGATGACGGCATGCCGGTCTCGGCCAACGTGCTCAATCGCCATCCCGGCAACATCACGCTCGCCGAGCCGCGGGATTGGCAGGAGATCCCGTTCCGCACGCGCGACGGCCGGCAGACTGCGATCCATCTGTTCGAGCGCTTGCGGCCGGAGCAGACCCGCGGCGTGCCCTATCTGGCGCCGATCATCGAGCACCTGCACAAGCTCGGCAAGTACTCCGACGCCGAGGTCTCGGCGGCGGTCGTCTCGGCGATGTACACGCTCATCATCGAGACCCCACAGGACGAGGACGGTGCCCCGATCGCCGGCGAGAAGAGTGACGACCTCAACGACAACGAGGTGAGCCTCGGCGTCGGCGCCGCGATCAGCCTGGCGCCGGGCGAAAAGGCGAGCTTCGCCAATCCGAGCCGGCCCAATCCGCAGTTCGATGCGTTCTATACGGCGTTCCTGCGTCAGATCGGCGTTGCGCTCGAGTTGCCCTTCGAGCTGCTCATCAAGCATTTCACGGCGAGCTATTCGGCCAGCCGTGCGGCGCTGGAGATGGCCTGGCAGTTCTTCCGCCGGCGCCGGGCCTCGCTGGCGCGCAACTTCTATCACGTCGTCTATTCCTGGATGATGGAGGAGGCGGTTGCGAGCGGCCGCCTCGATCGACCCGGCTTCTTCGACGATCCTGTCATTCGCGAGGCGTGGCTCGGCGCGGAGTGGATCGGACCCTCGCGGGCAAGCCTGAATCCATATCAGGAAGCGCAGGCCGACGCGCTGGACATCGAGACCGGCGTGAAAACGCGCGAGCAGGTCTGCATGGAGCGCACCGGCGGCGAGGTCGAGAAGAAGATCTCGCAGCTCGGCAAGGAGCAGCGGATGCGCGACGAGGCGGGTCTCGGCGCGCCGGCGGCGAGCTCCGGCTCTCAACCGCAACAGCAGAACGGCAACAGCGCCGCGAACGAGCCGGACGCTGACGATGCCGGCGACGCCGAGGATGAGACGCAGCCGGCCAAGAAGGGCGCGAGGACAGCATGAGCGACGAGATCCCGTATCACCGCATTGCCGCGCAGTTCTACAATCGGCCGCTGTGCCTGGCGCCGCAGGCGGCGGAGACGATCAGCGCGTTCCTGCTCTCGCGGATCGGCGCTGGTCCGCGCTCGGCCGCCATGAACGATGACGCCGGCAGTACGACCGAGCTGTTTCGCGCGACGCAGACCGATGCGGGCGCCGAGGCGCATCGGCCGCGCGCCAGCCGCTTCTATGGCCAGACGCCGCTCGACGAGACCGGGCGGCCGATGCCGTTCCGCCGCACGCAGGACGGTGTCGGCATCATCACCACGGTCGGCGAGTTCGTAAACCGCGGCGCGTGGGTCGGCGCGTCCTCCGGACTGATCTCCTATGAGGGCTTCAAGGTCCAGGTCGCCGCGGCCGCGCGCGATCCGAACACCAAGGCCATCCTGCTCGACATCGAAAGCCCGGGCGGCGAGGCGGTCGGCGCGTTCGAAGCGGCCGCGGCCGTGCGCGAGGCGGCCAAGAGCAAGACCGTGGTCGCCGTCGCCAATGGCGTGGCGGCCTCGGCGGCCTACGCAATCGCCTCCGGCGCGAGCCGCATCGTGGTGCCGCCGACCGGCATGGCCGGTTCGATCGGCGTGGTGATGATGCATCTCGATTTCTCGCAATATCTCGCGACCGAAGGTGTCAAGCCAACGCTGATCTTCGCGGGGCAACACAAGGTCGACGGCAATCCCTACGAGCCATTGCCGGATAGCGTCCGCGCCGAATGGCAGCAGGAGGTCGACAGCTTCTATCAGCAGTTCGTCTCGACCGTCGCGGCAGGCCGCAAAGGCCTGTCAGAAGCAGGGATTCGCGCAACCGAGGCGCGGATGTTCAAGGGCGACGCGGCCGTTGCGGCCGGGCTCGCCGATTCCGTCGGCACCTTCGAGGAGGTGCTGGCGGAGCTAGCGCGTGGCAACTCGGGCCGCTCACCATCAACCGCCATCAGGGGTAAGACCATGGACTCCAATCCGAGCGTGTCGGCCGCAGTGCTCGCCGACAACAGCACCGTCACCACCAAGGCCGATCTGGCTGCGGCGTTTCCGGCGCTTGCCGCCGAGCTCCGCGCCGACGGCGCGACCGCCGAGCGCGAGCGCCTGGCCGGCATCGACAAGATCAGCGCGGGCGCCGACAAGGAGCTGGTCGCGAAGATGAAGGCGGATCCGTCGGTGACGCCGGAGAAGGCGGCGTTCGCGATCCTCGAGGCGACGCAGTCCAAGCGCCAGAACGCGCTCTCATCGATCCAGTCGGTCGAAGATGTGACGGGCAAGCTCCAGGCCGCTCCGACGCCTGCCGGCGCCGATGCGCAAGACAACAAGCCCAGCGCGCACGAGCTCGCCGTCAAGGCCCGCGCCTATCAGAACGAGCAGGCCAAGCTCGGCAACCGCATCTCGACCGCCCAGGCCGTCGCGCACGTCGAGCGCAACGGCTGATCGCCGCCACTTTTACCGCAGAGAGACACACAGGAGACGACCATGGCGAACATGGGTTTGACCAAGAGCTACACGGCCGAGGCCGCGATTTCCGCCAACCGCTTCGTCAAAGTCGGAGCCAACGATTTCGGCGTGCTGACCGGTGCGGCCGCGACCGACAAGATCATCGGCGCTTCGACCGATATCGATGCGGCGTCCGGCGAGCGCTGCGATGTGGTGCTCGAGGGCATCGCCGATATCAAACTCGGGGGCACCGTCGCCCGCGGCGACCTGCTGACCGCCGACGCGAGCGGCCAGGGCGTCACCGCAGCGCCGGCTGCCGGCGTCAACAACCGGATCGGCGGCATGGCGCTGATCTCCGGCGTCTCCGGCGACGTCATCCCGGTCAAGATCGCGCCGAGCAGCCTGCAGGGCTGATCGCGCGCGCTCCCCTCCTTTCGCCACATCGTTCCCGCCTTTCTCAGGAGACTCCTCGCAATGGCCCAGGCCCCCTTCGTCATCCAGCAGCGCCTGACGGCGATCACGCTGGCCTATCGCAACCAGCTGTTCATCGCCGACCAGGTGCTGCCGCGCGTTCCCGTCGACTCCTCGGCATTCAAGTGGTCGAAGTACACGCTCGCCGACGGCTTCACGATTCCGGACACCCGCGTCGGCCGCAAGTCCGCGCCGAACGAGATCGACTGGACCGCGACCGAGCAGACCGATTCGGTGGTCGACTACGCCCTCGACGACAAGATCCCGAATGCCGACATTCAGAACGCGATGGCGGCGCAGGCGGTCCAGGGCGTGATGCCGATCGACCCGGAGTCGCGCTCGACCGAGCTTCTCTCCGATCTCGTCGCGCTCGATCGCGAGAACCGTGTGGCGACGACGCTCTTCACGCTGGGCACGTATCCCTCGGCGCAGCGCACCACGTTGTCCGGCACCACGCAATGGTCCGACTTCACCAACTCGGATCCGGTGCAGGCGATTCTGACCGCACTCGATGCCTGTCTCATCCGGCCGAACGTGGCCGTGTTCGGACAGGCGACCTGGTCGAAGTTGCGCACCCATCCGAAGGTGACCGCGGCGGTGTATCCGATGGGCGGCAATGCCACCGGTGGTGGCGCGGCCGTCTCGCGCGAGGCGCTGGCTGATCTCTTCGAGCTCGAGGAGGTCCTGGTCGGCTCGTCCTGGTACAACTCGGCCAAGCCCGGCCAGACGGCGACCCTGTCGCGTCTCTGGGGCAAACACGCATCGTTCATCTACCGTGCGCCGCAGGTGGTGTCGCCGACCGGCACTGTCACCTTCGGCTTCACTGCTCAGTGGGGCGAGCGCATCTCCGGCACCATCCAGGACGATCCGAACATCGGTATGCGCGGCGGCACCCGCGTCCGCGTCGGCGAGTCCCTCAAGGAAGTCATCGCGGCGAACGACGCGGCCTACTTCTTCCAGAACGCGGTCGCCTAGTTCCCGCTCGTCATGGCCGGGCTTGACCCGGGCATCCATCCTTCTCGCAAGCAGATGGATGGCCGGGTCAAGCCCGGCCATGACGGCGGAGAGAACAAACCACTCAACCGAAAGAGGAACTCATGGCGAAGGCATTGAAGAAGACGGGGCTGATCGCGCAGGGCGTGATCGAGCACGGCGCTGTCGTCGACGGCAAGAACGTGGTTCAGCGTTTCGAGCCGGGCGAGGACGTGTCGATCGACGACGAAGGTGCGGTCGAGGCGATGCTGAAGAGCGGCGCCCTCAAGAAGGGCTTGGTGCCCGCCGATATGATCAGCGAGACCGACACCGCCGAGCTCGAACGGCAGCGGAAGCGCGACGATGCCGCGAAGGTCTATGACGCCTCGTCGAAACTGAAGCTGCAGTTCGCGACGCTCGACGACTACATCGCCGCGCTCGACGCCGCGAAGTAACCGCCCATGCCGATCGAGTCCGACGCCGATCGCGCCGCGTTCGTCAATCCCGACGAATTCGGCGCGGTCGCGATCTATACGCCGGCGGGCGGCGCGGCGTCGGCGCCGTTCCATGGGCAGTTCGACGATCCCTCTGACATGACGGACATCAACGACGTGATGACGATCGACGTTCGGCCGACGTTCTTCTGCCGCGCGGTCGATCTTCCGGGCGCGGCCTCGACCGGCGCCGGCGATGGCCTGCAGGTCGCCGGCGAGGGGACGTTCCATGTCGTCTCGATCGAGCCGGACGGGACCGGCATGGTGCTGCTGCGGTTGGGAGCGGGCTGATGCCGTCCGTGCACTATCGCGTCGAGATGGGCGACCTGATGCGCCAGATCCAGCAGCTCGCGGCGGAGGATGCGCCGATAGTGACGGCCTATGCGCTGACCAAGACCGGCCAGGACATCAAGGCGGCCGAGGTCGAGAGGATGCGCGAGGTGTTCGACCGGCCGACGCGGTTCACGCTGAATTCGCTCTACCTGAAGCCGGCGACGAAGCGCGACCTGGTCGCCGAGGTGTTTTTCAAGGAAGGCTTCGGCTCGATCCCGGCCTGGCGCTATCTCGGCCCGCAGGTCGAGGGCGGGGCGCGCGTGCACAAGAGCCATGAGAAGCGGCTCATTGCCGCCGGCCACATGAAGCCGGACGAATTCGCGGTGCCAGGCAAGGGCGTCAAGCTCGATGCCTTCGGCAACATCCCGGGCTCGATGATCGAGCGCATCCTGTCGCAGGTGCAGGCCGCCGAGATCTATTCCGGCGTCAAGGCGAATGCCACCGCGGCCTCGCTGAAGCGCAAGAAGAAGAACGTCGGCCGCTACTTCGTGCTGCGTCCCGACGGCACCGGGCGCGCCGGCCGCAATGTCGCGCCGGGCATCTACTGGCGCCAGGGGCTGCGCGACATGGTGCCGGTCATCATGTTCGTGAAGGCGCCGAAATATCAGAAGCGGTTTCCGTTCTTCGACACGGCCAAGGCGACCTTCGACGCGCGGCTGCTGCCGAATGCGCAGGCGGGGTTCGAGCGCTTCGTGGCGAGCAAGCTGCCGCGCGCGGCGTGATGGATGGCCGGGTCAAGCCCGGCCAGGACGGCTGAGAGAGCGCCAATGGTCGATCACATGCGCAAGCGGATCCGGGATTACCTGGAGACGCAGCTCACGGGGCTGCCGACGACTGGTGCGCGGGTCTATGCCGGACGTAGCAGGCCGCTCGGGGCGGAGCACCAGCCGACGCTGCTGATCTACATGCGGTCGGAGACATCGGCACGCACAGTGATGGGCCGGCCGCCCAAGCAGGAGCGGCCGTGCACGCTGTTCCTGGAAGCGCGCGTCGTGACGCCGGACGTGCCGGACGATCTGCTCGACGGCATCGCCGGCGAGCTCGAGGAGCGGATGGGCCAGCTGATCGAGTACGAGCCGCGCGTCGTCGTGTTCGGCGGCCTGGCGCAGAACTGCGAGCTGGTCGGCACCGAGATCATCGCCGAGGCCGACGGCAAGAACCACATCGGCGCGATCCGCCTGGAATATCGCGTGACCTATCGGGTGACCGAGGGCGCGCCGTTCGACGCGACTTAACCCCAACAGGAGCAAGCCAGATGGCTGATCTCGCGATTACTGCTGCCAACGTGGTGCAGGGTGCCGATGCCGTGGTCGAGGATGGCTGGTTCGGCGAGGCCGTAACGCAGGGCCAGGCGGTGTATCGCGCCAGCGATGGCAAGTACTACAAGGCGGACTGCGACTCCGCGACGGCGGCTGTGCGCTCGCCGCGCGGCCTCGCGCTGAACGCCGGCTCGGCCAACCAGCCGGCGCGGGTCCAGACCAAAGGCAAGATCACGATCGGCGCGACACTGACCGCGGGGCTGGCCTACTACCTGTCCAAGACCGCCGGCGGTCTTTGCCCGGTCGCGGATATCGCGGCGGGCGGCTATGCGACGATCATCGGCATCGCGACGTCGACGACCGAGCTCAAGATCAACATCACGGAATCCGGCGTCGCGGTCTGACCTGACGCTCCGCCTCATCCTCTCACTCAGCAGGAGCGACCATGGCTACCTCTGCATCGATCGGCTTCGGCACGCTGTTCAAGTCCGGCAACGGTGCCGTGCCGGAGATCTTCACCACCATCGCCGAGGTCACCGCGATCACGCCGCCGGCGATGTCGCGCGATACCGTCGACGCCAGCCACGAGCTGTCACCGGAGGCCTGGCGCGAGTTCATCGCCGGCATGAAGGACGGCGGCGAGGTGTCGCTCGAGATGAACTTCATTCCGGGCGGCGTCGATGCGGCGAACCTGATGGCCGAGCTGGCGCTGACGGGCTCGGCCGCGCTGAAGAACCGGCAGATCGTGTTTCCCGACGGCTCGGTGTTCGCGTTCGCGGCCATCCTGACCGGTTACGAGCCGGATGCGCCGATCGACGACAAGATGGCGGCCTCGCTCACCTTCAAGGTGTCGGGCAAGCCCAGCCTGAACGGGTCCTGAGGTGAGCCATGGGTAATCCGTTGAAGGGCGCCGTCGCGTTCGAGCTCGACGGCGAGAAGCTGCTGCTGTCTTACTCGGCCGAGGCGCTGTATCGGCTCGAGGATGCGCTGGACATGCGCGTGAGCCAGCTGATCGGTGTCGTCGGCAACCGCGAAGCGATGTCGATGAAGCTGCTGCGGACGTTCTTCTGGGCCGGGCTCCTGGACAACAAGCCGGAGATGACGCTCGACGAGGTCGGCAGCTACTTCCGTCGGATTGCGCCGGTCGACATGATCGAGCTCGTCACGCAGGCGTTCAGCGGCGCTTTCGTGGATCCGAAGAAGGTGCCGCCTGCGGGAGACACCCCCGCGGGCCCTTAGGTGCCGGGCCGGAATGGGACTGGCTCGGCCTCTTGCATCAATGGCTATCGTTCGGCCTCGACGATGATGCGTTCTGGCGGAAATCGCCGCGGCAGATCGTGGCGGTGCTGAAGGGCAGGGAAGCCGGCCTGATCCGCGACCACAATGATCGCGCCTGGTCGGCGTACATCACGGCGATGTTGCCGCGCATGAAGCGGCCGCCGACGCTGCGCAAGCTGCAGGTGCGGGACAGCGCTGCGCGAAGGCCCAGGCAGAGCTGGCAGGATATGAAGGCGGTCGCGCGGATGATCACGCTGATGCATGGCGGCGAGGTCTCGCCGAAGGCGATGGATGGCCGGGTCAAGCCCGGCCATGACGACGTAAATTAGCCGGAGCGGCAATGGCCTCGGTCGTCGGCAATCTCAAGATCATCATCGGCGGCGATACCGCGGACCTCGACAAGAGTCTGAAGGGCGCGGAGTCGTCGCTGGCGTCGCTGGGGAATGCCGCCAAGGTCGGGCTGGCGGCGATCGCTGTGGCCGCGGCGGCTGCGGGTACCGCGCTGGCGGTATCGATGAAGCATGTCATCGACGGCGCCGACGAGCTCAACAAGATGTCGCAGTCGGCCGGCATCTCGGTCGAGGAGCTCTCGAAGCTGAAATATGCCGGCGAGCTGTCGGACGTCTCGATGGAGGCGCTCGGCAAGAGCGTCGGCAAGCTGTCGCGGGCGATGACGGAGGCGGCGAGCGATGGCGCGTCGACGGCCGCGCAGGCCTTCACCGCGATGGGGATCTCGGTCAAGAACCAGGACGGCACGCTGCGCGAGTCGTCCGACGTCCTGAAGGACATCGCCGACAAGTTCGAGGGTTACAAGGATGGCGCCAGCAAGACGGCGCTGGCGATCCAGATCTTCGGCAAGGCCGGCGCCGAAATGATCCCGCTGCTCAACTCCGGCCGCGACGGCCTCGAGGAGATGGGCGACGAGGCGCAAAAGTTCGGCCTGGTGCTCGACAAGCGCACCACCATGGCCGCGGAGGCGTTCAACGACAACCTCACGCGCATGGGCAAGATCAAGGAAGGGCTGATCACCACGATCACGGCGAAGATGTTGCCCGCCTTGGAGCAGCTCTCGGAATCGTTCCTGGATTCGCGCAAGAATACCGAGTGGTTCAATGCGGTGGCCGAGAAGCTTGCGACCGTGATGAACAGCCTGGTCACGGTCGGCATGACCTTGATCACGACGTGGCAGCAGATCTTCGTGACGATCGGCTCGTTGCGCGAGGCCATGGGCCAGCTCGCGTCGGGCGAGGTCTCGAAGGCGTTCGACACGATGCGCAATTCGAGCCTGCAGACCGCGCAGGCGTTCGGCGAGCTCAAGAGCAGCCTGACGCAGATGTGGCAGGCGAGCAAGGACGGCGACCCCACGGCGACATGGGGCGGCCAGACCATGGCGCTGAAGAACCTCTCCAAGGAGGTGGAGATCTACGGCGCGACCTGGTCCAAGACCGAGGCGCCGGTCATTGCCAGCACGACCGCGCAAAAGGACGCGCTGGACAAGTTCCTGATCAGCCAGGCCAAGGCGACCGCGGGCCGCCAGGCCGAGGCGGATTCGATCGGCAAGACCGTCGGCGAGCAGGAGAAGCTCAAGATCGCCTACCAGGCCGAGGCGATCGCGCTGGCCGCCAATATCCCGCTGACCGACCAGCGGCGCGCGGCGATCACGGCCGCCGGCGACGCCGCCGCGCTCGCCGCGATGAAGGTGGCCGGTGCGCAGGCGGCGGTGACGGCGATGAATCCGACGCAGCAGTTCGAATTCCAGATGACGCAGCTGCAGCAACTCTATGACGCCGGCGTCATCACGCTCGACACCTTCAACGAGCGGCAGAAGCAGATCGCCGAGAGCATGGGCGCGACCTGGAGCCAGGCTGGCGCCTCGATGGCCGGTAGCTTCGCCCAGATCGCCGGCGCCTTCGGCAAGGAGAGCTCGGCGATGGCGACGGCCGCGAAAGTGTTCGGCGTCATCCAGGGCACGATCTCGATGTACACCGGCGCCGCCAAGGCGCTGGAGCTGCCGTTCCCAGCCAACATCGCGGCGATGGCCGCGGTGCTCGCGCAGGGCGCGCGCCTGGTCGCCAGCATCAAGAGCCAGCAGGTGCCCACCGGCTTCATGACCGGCGGCTCTATGATGGTGACGGGATCCGGCGGGGCGGATTCGGTGCCGGTGCAGTTCATGGCGTCGCCCGGCGAGCAGATCGATGTCTGGCGGCCCAACGAGGGCGGCGGGGCCGATCCGCGGCGGGGCGCCGGCGGGCAGAGCGTCAACCTCGCGATCCCCGCGGTGACGACGCGCGACGCGGTGGCCCAGATCATCGACCACATGAACGAGATGTTCCGCGACGGCTACAAGCTCAACGTGGTGGCAGCCTGATGCTGGTGATTTCCACGGCGGCCGTTCTCGCACTGGCCGGGGTCGAGACGCCAGACTTACCGCTGGTAGGCTGGCGAAACGTCGTTACCCCGACCACGATCTCGGCGACGAGTCAGGACCCGTTGTATCCGGCTTCGAACCTCGCCAATCCGGCCAGTCATCTGGACTGGCGCTCGCTGGTCATGACCGAGCAGTATCTCACCATTGTCACCAACGAGGTGGACCCAATCGACTACATCGCGGTTGCCGGTCATAACCTTGCCTCGGCTTCGGTTCCGGTCTCGGTTGAGGGCTTGATCTCTGGCGTTTGGACCGAGATCGTTGAAGAGGTCCTGTTGCCGGACGATGGACCGGCGCTGTTCCGGTTCGAGGCGCAATCGCTGGCACAGATCCGCATTCGGCTGCAGGCGGGGTCAGATAAGCCTCGAGCGGCCGTCGTGTATGTCGGCCGGCTGCTGGTGATGGAGCGGCGCATCTATGCCGGGCATACGCCACTGCCGTATGCGCGCAAGACCAGCATTGTCAACGGGCGCAGCGAGAGCGGCAAGTTTCTCGGCCGCATCGAGGTTGGCAGCTGGCGCGAGACGACGATCCCGCTGTCGCTGATTTCGCCTGCTTGGTACCGCGCCAACATGGACGCTTTCCTCTCGGCCGCGCAACAGACGCCGTTCTTCTTTGCCTGGCGCTCTCAGAGCTATCCGCGCGAGGTCGGCTTCTGTTGGCTGACGGATGATCCGATGCCGGCTCCGATCGGACCGCACAATTTGCTTGCCTTCGATCTGAAAGTGTCTGGTGTTGCCTGATGCAGCAGATGATCTATGTCGAGATCGACTTGCCGATGTGCAGCCTCACCTATGGTGTGGCGCCGTGCACAGCGTCGATCCCGTCGACAGGCACGGCGAAGTGCTACAACAGCAAGGCAACCTGCCAGGATCGTGCGCACTATACGCAGGAGCTGGTGACGCTGCGGTTTGCCAAGCCTGCGGACTATCTCTCGCGTGGCATCGATGCCATTCCGTCCATCCAGGAGATTTCCTACTCGCCGGCGACCATGTCGTTGGGCGAAAGCCTGGGCACGCGCGCGACTCTGACGGTGACATTCCGCGACCATCTGGATTCCGACACAGGGCCGGCCGGCGATCGCTATCTTGCGGACCGCAACTATGACCCGTTCGCGCTTGGCACCTTCTGGGGAAAGTTTCGGGCGCGGCAGCCTTTCCTGCGCGGGGCTGCGCTGCGCTGGCGCACTTTCCTGTTCGATGGCGGGACCTTCACCGATCTCGACACGCGGCATTTCATCATCGACTCGACTGACGGCCCCACCGCCGATGGCAAGTTTACCGTCATCGCCAAGGACGTCCTGAAACTGGCGGACGGCGATCGTGCCCAGGCGCCGAAACTATCGACAGGATTCCTCGCTGCTGACATCACCAACAGTCAAGGGTCCGCCGCGCTGCTGCCCGCCGGCATCGGAAATGCCGAATATCCGACCGCGGGATACCTAATGATCGGCGGCAACGAAGTCGTGCAATTCTCGCGCTCCGGTGACAATCTGACAATTCTGCGCGGAGTGCTGGGCACCACCGCGGCGGCGCATAAGGCGCAGGACCGCTGTCAGCTCGTGCTCTATTACCTGTCGCAGTCACCTTCGGCGATCATTCGTGATCTCCTCGTGAATTATGCAGGTATTGATGCTGGCTACATCAACATGACGGAGTGGGAGGCGGAGGATTCCACCTTTCTCGGGAACGTCTATACCGCCGTACTGTGCGAGCCGACCTCGGTTTCAACGCTGGTCTCCGAGCTGATTCAGCAGGCGGCGCTGGCAGTGTGGCCGGACGAGGTAGCCCAGAAAATCCGGTATCAGGTGCTGCGCGCGGTTAGCACCAATGCAGCGACGTTCACGCCGGACAATACGCTGCAGGGCTCGCTGACACTCAAGGACCAGCCGGATAAGCGGCTGTCGCGCGTACAGGTCTATTTTGGGCGCAAGGACCCGACCAAGCCGCTCTCGAACCTCGACAACTATGTATCGACGTCGCTCACGATCGACGGCGACGCCGAAGGCGATTACGGCTCGCCCGCGATCAAGACTATCCTGTCGCGCTGGATTCCGCAGGCGGGGCGTTCTGTGGCAGACAGGCTCGGCGCCATCATGCTCGGCCGTTTCCGCGATCCGCCGCGCAAAGTAACGTTGGCGACGGCGCGCTATGCGGGCACGGATATAGGCATGGGTGGCGGCTACCTGGTAAGGTCGTTCTGCATCCAGGATGCGAGCGGTGCACCGGCCGACCTGCCGATCCAGGTCACCAGGCTCGATCCCCGGCCCGACCGTTTCGCGGCGGAGGCCGAGGAGATGCTGTGGACGGCGCCGGATACGGACGCCAATGTCCGCTACATCATTTTCGACGCCAACCGCTACAACATCAACCTGCGGACCGAGCACGATTCGATCTATCCGGCGCCAGTGTCCGGAAACGTGATCAATGCGATCATCAACAATGGCGTGCTGATCGGGTCGAATTCCTCCGCCGTTCCCAGCTTCAATATCGGTATTTGGCCGGGTGGTGTGACGATCAACCTGATCATCGCCGGAGCTATCATTGGGGCCGGAGGCGCAGGTGGGACTGGCGGGTCGAACAGTATCTCTGGCGGTATCATCAACGGATCACCGGGCGGCAACGGGGGCACGGCCTTATACGCGCGATCGCCGGTCAACGTGACATACACAGGGGCGCTCTGGGGTGGTGGCGGCGGTGGTGGCGGCGGTACGGCCGGCATTGCGAGCGGCGGCGGCGGCGGGGGCGGCGGCGCTGGTGTCATAGGCGGCACGGGGGGCGGTCCCGGATATGGCGACGGTGCGTCGGGGACATTTGGCGGGTCGGGAACTCTATTCGCTGGCGGCGGGCCTGGCGGTGGTGGCGCAATTGGAACGCCCGGTGGATCCAGTGGTGGCGCAGGAGGCGGTCCTGGAGCAGCTGGCGGAGCGGGCGCCAACGTGTCTGGGAGAGGCTCGCCAGGAGCGGGTGGCGGCGGCGGTCGCTCGATTGATGGCTTGGCCTACATCACCTTCTTGGTGAACACCGGCGATACGCTCGGCAGCGCCGTCTAGGAGCATTTAATGGTATTTCCACGCCATCAGTTCAGTGTGCTCGATTCAGCTGGGAATGTCGTTCCTGCCGCGCACGTCGAGGTGCGCAGCGAGGTCCCTGGTCAGCCGCTGGCGGTTCTCTATGCCGATCGGGGAGGAACGACGCCGCTGGGCAATCCGTTTGACGCGGATGCGCAGGGCTTCGCCTTTTTCCACGTCATAGGCGGAGCCTATCAGATACGCGTCTATACCGGGCTATCCGGCGCGCCGACCTTCGAGGCACCATTGCAGCGCTATGTCGCGATCGGCCTCAACAGCGAGTCCGACACGATCGCATCTCGGACGCAGCGGGTGGTCACAGCGGCCGGCGCGGTCACCGTCGATGCTGCTGATGCCGACGACATCATTATTAAGAAGACCGTCGGCGAGGCGACCTCTGTGACGATGCCCTCGGCGTTACTTACGCCGAAAAAGCCGAAGAAGATCATCGACGGCAAGGGCGACGCGAACACGAACAACATCGTCATTTCCGTCGCGTCTGGCGACACGCTGATGAGCGTTCTCAACGGCAGTTACACGATCGACGGAAACGGCGGCATGGTCGAACTGACACCCCTGCCCGACGGCTCTGGCTGGTACTGACGGACTTCTTCTCAGGAAACATCTCATGATCCTCCGCAAGCTGCTCGCCGGCGCGATCGCGCTCGGGCTTTCGATAGCTGCTGCGTTCGGGCAGACCAGTCAGGGCACCTCGCCCCTGACCGGCGCCAAGGGCGGCACCAACAACGGCTTCATGCAATTCGCCGGGCCGGCGGGCTCGATGAAGACGTATATGCTTGCGAACGCATCCGGCACGATCGCGATGATCAACCAGGCGCAGGGCTGGACCGGCGCGCAATCCTTCGGCGACGGCACGCTGATCCTGCTCGGCGTGACCTCCGGATCATCGACGTTGAAGGCGCCGGCAACCGGGGGCGGAACGGCTACGCTATTCTCGGGCACGGATACAATTGTCGGTGCGGCAGCCACGCAGACGCTGACGAACAAGACGATGTCGGGGTCGAGCAATACCTTCAGCAACATTCCACTCGGCTCGGCGGTATCCGGTGTCCTACCACCTGCAAATGGTGGAACTGGCCTGAGTTCATACGCTCAGCATGATATTCCGATCGCGACTGGCCCTTCGACGCTGGCGCCAAAGTCGCTGCCAGATTGTCCGGATTCCGCCGGCCAGCATCTCAACTACACGCGGTCTACGCAGAGCATCAGTTGCGGAAACTCCGGTGGAGGCGGTGGGACGACACTGGAGCAGATGAACCCTGGTGGACGTCTGACGCTATCCAACGTTGCGGCGTGGATGACGACAGACCAAGCCGGCGCGACGAGCGTCTACTATTCTCCTTTCTCGGGGAAGTACGTGCCGATCTTCAATGGATCGGCGATGCAGCTCTATGCATTCACTGCCAATGATACGGATACCGTAGGGCCTTCGATCACGCTGGGCTCGAATTGGGCGGCAAGCACGATATTCGATGTATTCGTCGGTCTCGATTCGGGAGCTGTGCGCATTTGTTCCGGCCCGGCGTGGACGACGAGCACAGCAGGTGCAGGGGCACGCAGCGCAGGCCTGGCGGTTTTCAAAGGATTGCTGACAAACGCGGCGTCGATGACATGCCGATACAACAATACGACGACGTTTACTTGTGCAATCAATCAGTGCACTTGGCTTGGCGCGTTTATTACTAACGGCAACGCCGGTCAGATTGACTTCAAGTTCGGCTCCGCAGCTGTCGGGGGTGGAGCTGCGATCTTCGGTGTCTGCAACGCATATAACCAGGTGCCCGCCATCGCCCGCGTGGTCGATACCACAACGTCTTGGACGAGTGGCAACGGTAATCTCAACAATGCGGGGACGGGAGCCGGGGCCAACAACCGAATTTCGGTCTTGAGCTGCAACGGCGCCACACCGCTCAAAACGAAACTCTATGGCCGCATTCAGCTCAATGCTAACGGGGCTGCTTCTTGGCTGACCATGGGGCTCAACTCGACTGGCTTGGCTCAGACTGCGAATTGTAGCCGCGGGCTCGGCATTCAGAATGGTACGCAGGGGCTCGACTTCGTGTCGAGTGCTGAGTGCGACGAGGTCCCGCCGCTTGGGCTCAACTTTATCCAAGCGATGCAAGCGAACACGGGAGCGCAAACGATAGTTGGCGGTGTGCTAGACCAACGGCTGGTCGGCGACTGGTGGTGGTGATGAGAAAGCTCGCTTGCGTCGCCGCTTCGATCATTGCCGCTCTTCATGTCATCGCGGCGGCAGCTTTTCCGCTCTCGGGACCCGGTGCGCCGGACCCGCTGCAAATAACTGACGTCGTTCAAGGTGGAGGACTTTGGGCCAACGATGCCGGCTATAATGATCTGAATGCGTTTGGAGCGCGGACACTCCGCACCGCTCCGCAGATCAATACGGGCATCAAGAACCTGGTGCTGATCATCGCGGGGCAATCCAACGGTGCGACTGAGGCTCCGTCGGCCTACGTACCGACCAATGGAAGCGCGATCGATAATCTCAACATCTATGACGGGGGAATCTATCCTTGGGTGGATCCTCCGCTCGGCTCGACCTGGGCATATCAGTCGTTCGGCGGCACGGGGTCGACGTGCGCCACGCTGCAGTCGTGTGGGCACGTCGGCGCGCGCATCGCCGATATCTTCATCTCAGGGAATGGAACCGTTCCCGCCGGGACGTTCAACCGCGTCATTATTGCGCCAGTCGCGGTCGGTGGAACATCGATCAGCCAACACAGTATCGGCGGGCCGCTCTATAACCGCATCTGCCAGGCCATGCAGCGCCTGGCGAATCGCGGGATTACTCCCAGTGTCACCAACACGACCTTCGCGATCGTCTGGGTGCAGGGCGAGTCTGATACCGGCACCACGCTCGCAGCCTATCAGGCAGCTCTCAATAACATCCAGGCAAAGGCCGTAAGCTGCGGCTTCTCCGGTCGGTTCTTCGTCAACATCCAGACCTGGCTGTCTGGAACCGTGAACCCCACGATTCAGTCTGCTCAATCGGGGATCGTCGACAACACCAAGTTTTGGGCAGGGTTCAACGCTGACAGCTTGGGCTCCGGCAACCGAATTGCGGACAATACGCACTTCAACGACAGTGGTGTCTCGGCTCTGGCGACGGGCATCGCGAATGCGATGCACGCGAGCGGTGCGCCGTTCTTGTGGTCTCCGCCCTTCGCGGTCAACGATAACTGGCAGGCCTTGGAGGGATGCAACGATAACACGTCGGATTTCTGCAAGGCGATGTAGTACTACTGCGCCAAGGTAAGGGCATCGCACGGCAATGACCGCGCGATGGCGTGCTCAATCGTCGTGATCCATGGCTTGTATCCTGCCGGTTTCAGATGAACGCCGTCGATCGTCGCATCGTCAGATGTAATTGCGGAGCGGACGTCGGCAAACTCCGCGCCGTTCTCGTGCGCGAGGTCGCGGATCATACGATCGATGTTCGCCGCCGCGTTCGGGTCGAAATAAGCCGTTAGCCCTCCATTCTGGATGGGCGGAATTCCGACAGCGATGATCTTCGGGGCGTGTTGGCGTGCCATCTGCAGGAGATCTTCGTAGTCGCGCCGGATATCGTACCTCACATGCTTGGCCGCGTCATTGGTCCCTAAGGCGATCACGATCAGGTCTGCATTCAGCGAAACGAAAAGCTCTCTGGCGACCTTGTGATAGGCCGCATGTGAAGCGGCGCTGATGCCGCCGATGCCGGCATTCACGACAGGTCGGCCGCAAATCGTGCTCGGCAGAAGCGCACCCTCGGTGATGCTGTCGCCGATGAACACGATCGGTCGATCCGCCTGAGCGAGGTGGCTTTTGATCATGAATAGGCGAACCTCGATCCGTCGATTTCCGAGGTCGTAAGGTGAGAGCAGGCGCACCTCGCGCGACGCATCGGAGAGCTCGGTGTCGATCTTCCTGGTCCGGTTGTCGATGGCTTCGAGCGACCGGTGCAGCTCTGCAACCGAAGATCGCGCGGCGTGAAATGACGCGAGGCTGGCCGCGGTGACGGCACATCCGATGACGACCAAAATGGCATTACGAATTGAGACCATAGTGCCTGAATACCACCACAATTGCCGAGCGTGCAACCCCGCCTTGTGGGCGGTCCACTGACACATGGAGAAAGCGAATGACCTGGCGTCTGGCGCGCGGGCTCGAGAAGCTGCGCGAGCAAGTCAACGAGGCATGGCCTGACAGATCGAAGAATAGCGACGGATCGGTCGGCGACACCTCGCATTCGGCGCGCGTCTCCGACCACAATCCGGACGCCGCCGGCGTGGTGCACGCGATCGACATCACCCACGATCCGCATGGCGGCCTCGACAGCTACGCCTTTGCCGATTTCCTGCTGCGCAAGCAGGACCATCGGCTGAAATACGTCATCTCCAATCGCCGCATCGGCTCTGGCCCGCGAGGGCCGCAGCCGGGTATCTGGCGGCCGTACACGGGCACCAATGCCCATGACCATCACTGCCATGTCTCGATCGTCTCCGGCGCGCTGGCGGACGACGTGAGCCCGTGGGCGATGCCCGAGGTGGCAGACATCGGTAGCCATGCCGCGGCGTCAGCGCCGGTCTATGTGCCGCCGCCCAGGACATTGCGGCGCGGCGACGACGGCCCCGACGTCGAATGGCTGCAGCAGCGGCTGGTCGCGCACGGCGCCGCGCTCGAGATCGACGGCGCGTTCGGCGCGGTCACCTACGCCGCTGTGCGCTCATTCCAGGGCCGCGCCAACCTCCATGCCGACGGCATCGTCGGGCCGATGACCTGGCGGGCGCTGGCATGAGCCGGCTGCTGGTCTATCTCGGCCTCCTCCTGATCGCCGGCGGCTTCGTCTGGCTCGGCGGCTGGCCGGTGCTGGTGCTTTACGTCGGCCTGGCTGCCGTCATCACCGGCGCCAACATCGACGACCATCTGCCCCGCGGGGCGCGCCGGCCACCCTGGCGGCCGACCACGCCACCTCCCACGCCGCGCAAGCGCTGATTGAATCTATCCGCCGCGCGACGGTCTCGCGCATTCCTGACATCATGAGGTTGTCCCGTGAAAGCTCTGCTCACGTTCCTGTTGCGCGCGCCGGTCTGGCGCTCGACCGCGTTCATCTTCGCCGCCGTTTTCGTGGCGACGCTGGTCGTCCTCGAATCCGGCGCGTTCGCCGGCGACGGCGCCGTGACCATTCCCTACGGCCAGTGGGTCTCCGACTGGATGCCGCTGATCGGCGCCTCGCTCGCCGCGCTGGTGACCTGGGGACTGCGCCAGCTGCCGGCCAACGTGGTCGCGCTGTTCGGCAATGCCCGCGTCGAGCTGCTGATCAACAATGCGATCGGCTATGGCCTCAACGCGGTCAAGGACGCCGCCAAAGGCAAGACGCTGTCGGTCGACGTCGGCAACAAGGTGCTGGCGGAAGCGCTGCAATACGCGGTCGAGAATGCGCCCGCCTGGCTGCTGTCATGGGCCGGCGGGCCCGAAGGTCTCGCCAAGAAGATCTTCGGCCGGCTCGACCTCGAGCCCGCGGCCGACGCCAGCGCGGTGAAGCTGGTGACCACGACGGCCAACGCCGGCGAGTAGGGCCGTGTTCACGGGAACGGCTGGCGCGGCACTGCTGACGGTGCTCGCGCCGATCCTCAAAGTCCTGTTCGAGGCCATGGGCCGGTCGTTCAACGACTGGCTGGCCGCGAAGCGCGCCGAGCAGACCAATCGCGAGCTGGGCGCGGCCAGGACCACATCCACCCTCAACCGGGAGACTGCCGATGCGGAGCGTCGCGCGAACCAGGTGGCCGTCGATCGGCCTGACATTGGGACTGTCGTTGCTGGCCTGGAGCGTGGCGACGCCTTCTAGCGCCATGGGCTCGTTTCCCCATGATGCACCCGACGTCGTCGTACAGACGCGCTGCCCGCCACTGCGCAGCTATGAGACCGAGCAGCTCAAGCGCGCCGGCGCCGAGCTGCGCGGCCTGCTGACGACCAACCCCAAGGCCGTCACGCCGGGCATGATCGCCGACTACAAGCTGCTGCGCGACCAGTGCCGGGCCTACGCGAAATGAAAGGCGGCATCGTCGGATACGCCGCCTTGGGCGTCTACGGCTTGCTCTGGCTCGCGGGGCTGCTGTGGGCCTTCGGCGAGACCATCGAACACTTCACGCCGTGAGGATGCACCGATGGCGAAACACCGACCGGCGCCGGCAGCCGTGATCGACGAGAGCGATGCGCACTGGCATCTCGACCGCAAGGTGCCGCTGGCCGTGATCCTGACGATCGTGATCCAGACCGGCGGCGTGGTGTGGTGGGGATCCTCCATCAACGCCCGCGTCGAGGCGCTCGAGCACAAGGCGGACCGGGCCGCGCCGCAGGGCGATCGCCTGACCCGCCTCGAGGAGCGCGTCGACACCATCAAGGACGGGGTGGCCGAGATCAAGGCCATCCTCCGGCCGACAGCCGTGCCCAAGCGCTGAAGCGGGCGGAGCCTGACCATGTACGACGACTTCCTGCACTTCGTCGCCGGCTGCCTGATCCTGTCTATCGTCTGCGTCGTCATGGATCATGCCGTCGATGCATTTGGCTTCTGGCGCGTTGCCGGTGCGATCGTCGTCGGACTGTGGCTGCTGAGCCGCGTGGCCGCATGGGACGAGAGGCGCCGAAGCTCGGCGAGATCTTTGCGGTCCCATTCGTGCAGCCCGGGAGGGGCGTGATGCGTAAGCCGCTCAAGCGCTCTCGCGAGGAGATCGAACAGCACCGCGCTAAAGAACGCGAAGAGGCTCTCGACGCGATCAGACACAGCGACGTTGCCCGGGGCCGCTTGGAAAGTTGGACCGGTGGGCGTGTCAAGCCTTTGATCTGTGATGACGAGTAACAACCGCGCCGGCCGGTCGCCGGCAAACCGGATGTGGAGTCGACAAATGAGCTATTCGTTCAGCGCCAAAGGCGCAACCAAGCTGGAAGCGAAGGCGGCTGTTGCCGAGGCATTCGACGCAGTCATCGCGACGCAGCCGATTCATGCGCGCGATAAGGAAGCCGCTCTGACGAATGCCGGCGCCGTCATCGACCTGCTCGCGGACGATGCGCCGGAGCATCACGTCATCTCGGTCAGCTGCAGCGGATCCCTCGGCTGGCGCGAAGCGCTTCGCGATGATGCCAGCAATCCGCTCAGCTCGGCCTCGGTCAGTGCGCAGGCCTGGTACATTCCGGCTTCGTCGTAGGATAGAGGTCCCCAGGCCTCTCACCAACCAAGTTGCTCAACGCCTCGCCCGGCCGCGCTTGCCCGCGTCGCCGGGCGTTTTGTTGGCGATCTCCTCGGCCATCGCGTCCATCAGCTTGCGCACGTCGGGAAGCTTCAGCCTGCCGTCGGACGGCCGCAGATATTCGCGCAGCGCCCGCAGCTGACGCGCGGCGATCTCCTCCTTCTCCAAGCTGGTCGCGGCCGCGCGGTAGGCGGCGAGATCGGCCATGAAATCGCGCGCCACCTTCGGCGGCAACTGGAGCGGCGGGCGCGCCATCAATGCCTCCGCCTGGCGCGCAGCGCGAGCGCGATCAGCTCCTGTTCGACGCCGTCCATCTCGGCGGGATCGATCGCAGGCGGCTCGGCGTCGCGCAGCGTGCCGTTGCAGAGCGGGCAGGGATCGCCCGGCGCGCCGCAGCGGCAGCCGCCGGCGCCGGTTGTCCAGGGGCGATCGGGATGGGCCTCGCAGACGAACCGGGCGCCCGCACATCGCAGACAGATCTTCATGACGAGTCGAGTCTGCCGAGGCGCTTCAGTTCCATGCGCGCCAGCGCCCGCGCCGCCGCCCTGGCCTCGGCGGCCGACGTGACGCCGCTCATCGAGATCGCCCGCCGGCCGGGGTTGTCGTCCCAGTAGAAATAGACCGAGGGCCGGCCGTCGGCGAAGCGCACCTCGAAGCTGCCGGTATCGGGAATGCCGGGCGGACTGTGCGGGATGATGCGGATCGGGTCGCCCTTCATGGCGCCGGCCGCGGGAACGGAGCGAGCACAGACTGTGCCGGGTTTTGTGTCAGTGGAAACCGCATCGATCCGCGCCATCCGCGCCAACTGCGGCCGGGCTTCGCCGGTCGCATCGATGGTCAAGTGCTTGAAAAGATTGGCTGGCGGAGACGGAGGGATTCGAACCCTCGATAGGGCTTTACAACCCTATAACGGTTTAGCAAACCGCCGCCTTCAGCCACTCGGCCACGTCTCCGGCGACGGTCGGTATGCCCGACGCCGCGCTGAGCCGCAAGCGGCAGATTGCATGCGGTTTCGAAATCCTCACAGGGCCGCGGCTTCGCCGGACCGGTGCGGGCGGTGGTCTTCACCTTCGGCTCATCGATCCGGGCTGGACCTGCCGTTTGATCGGCCGCGGTACGCGTCGAAGTCGACGGGCGGTGCGAGCCCTCTCGATGATCCCTGACGCGGAGGACCCCTAATATAGAGGGTCGTCTGCAGCAAAGGCGGCCGGCGGGAGGGGACGCAGACGCCAGCGTCCTCCAGCCCGATTCTCGTTCAGCGCGTGGCTGGATTTCTCGGCCCCGGCGCCTGACTTGGGGCGGGTTCCGGGCGGGCGAGTGCTCGCGGCCTTAAGCACCTCAAATTGCGTTGTGACAAAACGACAACATAAACAGCGACTTAGGTGTTCCCGCAGAACCACGGTTCCGTGCCTTTTGTGCAACACCGGTCCGAAAAGGCGCCGCTTGGGCGCCGCAATGATGGTTCCTTTGTTGCGTGTGCAAAGGCCTTCGGTAATTCTGCTCGCACGACGAAGGGGGGCATCCCGACGTCGTCCCGTTTAGGTCGTTCGCTCAAGTCCCTCGCGTTCATGCGGGTGTGTCCGATAGCGCGAAGCGGCTGAGCGACGGGTCGAAGAGGGATAACGGGTCCAACCCCAAGGGTGTCTCTCACCCAGCGGAGGCGGAACCTTCCCTGACTGAGCAACTTGGAGGTTTAACATTATGAACACGATCAAGAGCCTTGTCCTGGGCTCGGCGGCCGCTCTCGTCGCCATGTCCGGGGCTCAGGCAGCTGACCTTCCGATCAAGGCCAAGGCGGTCGAATATGTGAAGGTCTGCTCGCTTTACGGCGCTGGCTTCTACTACATCCCCGGCACCGACACCTGCATCAAGCTGGGCGGTTACCTGCGTGCTGAAACGTCGTTCGCCAGCAACGGCCAGTACAACAACGCGGTCAACGGCGTTGCCGGCGGCATGAACCGCCAGAGCAACTACTACTACAGCCGCGCTCGTCAGGACCTCAACATCGACACGCGCACCGCGACCGAGTACGGCGTGGTCCGCACCTTTGCTGACCTGACGTTCACCTGGACCAGCGGCACCTACGCTGGCTCGGGCTCGGCGACCGGCGCGACTGCCTACTCGACGGCTGGCGCTCCTGGCGCTCAGGCCGACGGCAACATCGCTCAGGGCGGCATTGGCGTGTACTACGCCTTCATCCAGTTCGCCGGCTTCACGATGGGTAAGGCCGTGTCGCAGTTCGACGCGCCCTGGACCAACTACCCGGGCAACAACTTCGACGGCCTGTGGGGCGGCGGCGGCACCGTGACCGGTGTCAACCAGTTCACCTACACCGCCGACTTCGGCTCGGGCATCACTGCGGCGATCTCGGCGCAGGACGCGAGCCAGTACTACACCACCAACATGTGGAACGTGTCGGGCATCACCGCGGCCAGCATCATCGGCGGTTCGTACGGCACCAACACCTTCGGTGGCAACGTGTCCCCGGACATCGTCGGCATGGTTCGTGTCGACCAGGCTTGGGGTCTGTTCCAGGCGTCGTTCGCGGCGCATGACAACCACACCGGCTACTACGGCGCCACCGAGCTCACCGGTCACCCGGCTGACAAGTGGGGCTGGGCTGCTCAGCTGGCCCTGTCGATCAAGAACATCCCGACCGGCCCCGGCGACACCATCAACATCCAGGGCGTCTACACCAACGGTGCGAGCCGCTACAACGCTCAGAGCCTGGTGCCGACCACCTACGCGATGTACGGCGGCAGCAGCACGGCTGGTGTCTACGGCACGCTCGGCTTCGCTGGCGTCAGCGACTCGGTCTTCGTGACCGGCGGTGAGCAGCAGCTGACCACGACCTACGGTATGCGCGGTGCGTACACCCACAACTGGAACCCGGCCTGGAACACCGCGATCTACGGTTCGTGGGCTGCCGTGTCCTACAACAGCACTGCCAAGGGCCTGATCTGCGGCAGCGCGGCGATGGGTGCGATCGCGGGCGCAGGCTTCACCTGCAACCCCGACTTCAACATCTCCTCGCTGGGCTTGATCACCCGCTGGACCCCGGTCAAGAACCTGACCTTCTCGGCCGACGTGGCCTGGACCAACCTCGACCAGAAGTACTCGGGCAACATTGTTTCCCCGGCTACGACCACGACTTCCAAGCCGGCTGCGGTCTATCAGCTCAAGGACCAGAACTCGGTGTCCTTGCTGCTCCGCGCTCAGCGCAACTTCTGATCCTGATCGTCTGATCGGGTTCAAGAGCCCCCGGCAGGAAACTGCCGGGGGTTTTTGCTTGTGTGCGGGCGCTCATTCCGGAGTGACTCCGGGTCCGGTGCGCTCGAGAAGCGATCGATGCCAGATCGATGGATCGAGCCAATTGAGCAGAGCTTCGATTGCCTGTAGCTCGAAAGTCGCATTCGTTTCAGTAGGTTGGCTGCACGCTGGTATTTTTTTTAAAAATGGTGTTGAAAACAGATGAGTTGATAAGCTAATTTTCTCATGCCTGAGTAATCATTCGTCCTCGTGAGGACGACACCGCAGACGCAAGACGACGATCATACGATGTTAGACTCCAGGAAGCCTCCGGCGATGCCCCGCCGGAGGCTTTTTCACATCGGGATCTCCTCGGCACCCAAGATCTGACATTGCCTCTCGATTGCAGAGCCTCAGCGTGATCTCCGCAGGCGCGTGCCATCAGCGCATACATCCATCGTCTCACTAAAAATCGTTGTGCATCGGCTTGACCGGGAAATGCCGGATGGTCACCATGACCGTCAGATGACGGGGCCACACCGTCACGCCAGTGAGGAATGTGTCCAAAGATGAGTTCGGAAGGCTCTGTGGGAGTGCTGCGTCCGTGGTCCGAGCAAGACGACCTGGCGGGCGCCATCACGCGGCTGCTGGAAGCGCGGCCCGAGGGCCGGGCCGAGCTTGCGGAATGTCTGGCGGTTGCGCAGCGGATCGACGCCAGCGACGACGAGTCCTGGTATCGCGAGTGGATGCAATGCGCGGACGCCATGAAGGCTGCCGCCGCCGACGCCGTGAGCAGCGGTCGTCCCGAGCTGGCGTTTCGCAAATGGTCGCGCGCAGTGGATTGTTATGAGGCTGCGGCCTGTCCGTTCAGCAGCTCGCGTTCCCGCCAGGACGTCGTGCTGTCCCGCATGCGCGAATGTGCGCGCGAATTCCTGCGCTGTGCCGATCCGCAAGGAGAGGTCGTCACAATCCACTGGCGCGCCGACTATCCGCTCGAAGCCTATTTCCTGCCGGCGCGTGGCGAGGCGGGCAGGGCGCCCACCGTCATCTGCATCGGTGAGCCCGGCCGTCGCAAGGAAACGTCGCTGTTCAAGCTTGCAGCCCATGCGGAGCAGCGCGGCTTGGCGCTGCTGGTGGTCGATCTGCTGGGCAGCGGACCGGACTGCCGCTTCGAGGAGATCGTCGGCCGTCGCGATCTCGAATCGGCCATCGCGAGCGTGACGGACTACGTGACGTCCCGCGATGACGTGGACGAAGGCCGGATCGCGATTCTGGCCGACGACTGGAGTTCGTCCTTTGTCGCGCGCGGCATCGCACTCGATCCGCGTTATGCTGCGGCGGTCTGCGACGCCGGCTTGTGGGATATTCACGAGCGTGTCTTCCTGTCGCGCCGACCCGGTGCGTGTGAGCGGGGCAGGCCGCCGATCGCGACGGAAGGGCTGGCGGCGCGGCAGATCATGTGTCCGCTGCTGGTGACGGTGCCGGAGCGTGGCTGGCTTCGAGCCGACATCGCAACCCGGCTGATCGCGCAGATCAAGCGCGAGCACCCGGACATCACTCTGAAGATCGTCTCCAGCGCGGGCGCCGATTGGCTCGAAGCCGATGCCTTCGTCTTCGACTGGATCGCGAGGCGTCTGGCGGGGTCTCAGCGGCCTCCAGGCTGACGCGACCGCATGTCTGGGCCCGCTGCCTGCAAGAGGCGGTCGGGCCGTGACCGCCTCTTGGGCCTCAGAGCCCCATCGTGAGTCGCGCGCTGGCCTTCTCGAAACGGTCCTTGAGGCCAGCCAGCTTGTCCGTGAAGGTCGCCAGCTCGCGAGCGTCGAATTCCTCGAAGATGAAGCTGAAGATCTGCGCCTGCTGGGCTTCCAGCTCGGCGAACTGCTCCGATGTCTTGGTGGTGAGCGACATCCGGACCACGCGTGCATCGTTGGGGGCGGGCTTGCGTTCCATGAAGCCCTTCTTCTCCAGCAGCTTCGACTGCGTCGTGACGAACGAAGGGTCGACGTGCAGCCGCTTGGCCGCCGCATTCACGGCGACTCCCTCGCCTTGATCCAGCTCGGAGATCGCCATCAGGATCATCCATTGCGGGCCACTGATGCCGATTCGCTTGGCCCAGAAGTACCTCAGCTCCTCCAGATGGACGTTGATCGTGGAGATCTCCCTGGCGAAGCGAAGAATGGCGTCGCGATTCTTCGGCAGATGTTCGGCAGTCTGCGGTTGCGCGTCCGCTTCCACAGGTGCGGCAGACATGTTCTTCAAGGGCGCCATTGCTCAGGAGTTCCAGTACGAAGCTCGACCCTAAAGAAAAAAAATCCGCAACAAAATCACTTATCTAGGAGGACATGCGCCGTCCCCCGTGCGCTGCACAACAAGCTGCCATTGTGTTGCCCTCAAGACACATTTCGGCTTCATTCAATTACCTGACTGCATAAACTATTTTGCTTACCGAATGAGCGAAGGCATAGTTCCTGACGACGGTGGGGGGTTACTCGATCGTCCCGTGACAGGTGGTTCGCTTAAGTCCCTCGCGTGATGCGGGTGTGTCCGATGGCGCGAAGCGGCTGAAGCGGTTTTTCGGGAGCAGAGGAAGCGGATCGTCCTGGGGGATCTTGGTCCGGTTCTTTCTCAAAAGAGCAACTTGGAGGTTTAAATGAAGACGGTTAAGAGCCTTGTCCTCGGCTCGGCGGCAGTTCTGCTCGCCATGTCCGCGGCTCAGGCGGCCGACCTTCCGATCAAGGCCAAAGCGGTCGAGTATGTGAAGGTTTGCTCCCTGTATGGTGCGGGCTTCTACTACATTCCCGGCACCGACACCTGCATCAAGCTCGGTGGCTATCTCCGTGCTGAAACGGCGATCGGCACGAACAGCGACTTCAACGGCACGTACAGCGGCCAGGGTGGTGCGCATAACCGCCTGAGCAACTACTACACGGCCCGCGCTCGTCAGGACATCAACATCGACACGCGCACGGCGACCGAGTACGGCGTGGTCCGTACCTTCGCTGACCTGACCTTCAGCTGGACCTCCGGCGGCTATGCCGGCACGGGTTCGGCCACCGGTGCTACCGCTTACTCGACCGCTGGTGCGCCGGGCGCACAGGCCGACGGCAATATCGCGCAGGGCTCGGTCGGCGTGTACTATGCCTTCATCCAGTTCGCCGGCTTCACCATGGGTAAGGCTGTGTCGCAGTTCGACACGCCCTGGGTCAACTATCCGGGCAACAACTTCGACGGTCTCGCCGGCGGCGGCGGCACGGTCACCGGCGTCAATCAGTTCAGCTACACTGCTGACTTCGGCTCCGGCATCACGGCCTCGGTCTCGGCTCAGGATGCGAGCGCCTACTACCAGAACAACCTCTGGAACGTGGCGGGTTCGACGGCGGCTGGCGTGATCGGTGGTGCTTACGGCACCAGCAACTACGGTGGCAACGTCTCTCCGGACTTCGTCGGCATGGTCCGTGTCGACCAGGCCTGGGGTCTGTTCCAGGCGTCGTTCGCGGCGCATGACAACCACGTCGCTTACTACGGCGCGTCCGAGACCTCCGGCCACCCGGCCGACAAGTGGGGCTGGGCGGCTCAGCTGGCCCTGTCGATCAAGAACATCCCGACCGGACCTGGCGACACGATCAACGTGCAGGGCGTCTACACCAACGGTGCGAGCCGCTACAACATCCAGAGCCTGATGCCGAACAACTACGCGATGTACGGCAGCACGGGTCTGGCTGGCGCCTACCAGAGCATCGGCTTTGCCGGTGTGGGCGACTCGGTCTTCACGACCGGTGGTGAGCAGCAGCTGACCACGACCTACGGTATGCGCGGTGCGTACACCCACAACTGGAATCCGGCCTGGAACACTGCGATCTACGGGTCGTGGGCTGCCGTCCGCTACAATGGCACGGCCAAGGGCCTGATCTGCACCAGCCCGGGCGTTGTCGCGGCCTTCAACGCGGGTTCGACCTGTAATCCGGACTTCGATCTGGCCACCCTCGGCTTGATCACGCGCTGGACCCCGGTCAAGAACCTGACCTTCTCGGCTGACTTCGCCTACTCCTGGCTCGACCAGAAGCACTCCGGTTCGGTCACCGCTCCGGCTGCTGCTGCTGTCGCGAAGCCGGCCGCGGTGTACGAGCTGAAGGATCAGCAGTCGGCTGTGCTGCTGCTCCGCGCTCAGCGCAACTTCTGATCCAGATCGTCTGACGACGGTTTGACGAACCCCCGGCAGGCAACTGCCGGGGGTTTTTCTTTGCCTCGCCAGCGCGTGCTCCAGCGCCGAGATCCGCATTCCTCGCCGCTCCGCTCTGTCGCTGACAAACATGCTGCAGACCCGCCCGAGAACCACACCGCGCGGCCACGCGACGGAGTGCGATCTGGATGGAATTTCGCGACCGCCTCGTGGCCATCCGGCTCAAACATGCGTGAGAGGCGGTCGGCGGGGTCGTTCGGTTCGACCGCACGTTTGAGCCAAGCTTGGCCTGCGTGATCCCGGGCAGGCGAGGGCCCGTGTCACGATCGCCGGGATGACAGAGCCAGAAAATTGGAACCTCGCGCTCGCCGCGCTTCTCGACGTGCGTCCTGCTGCATTCCCGCCACGAGCGCGACACGCATTCGGCGGCGAAAGTCTTCCCTGACACATTACTCTTGGGGATCTGGCGACCGTGTGCCGTGCCGCGGCCGCGCCACATGCGTGATCCGGCCGGTCACGAGAATGGTCCGATAAAGCACCAACTCTGCCTCGCGATCGTTCCCACTGCAACGCTATGCGCGAGCACTGTGGTGCAGCTGGAGACGGGCTGACCGTTGGGGCGGTCGTTCGATGTCGAGCCGGGCCGGTCTGAACTGAGCAATTTGGAGGTTAGTATGAAGACTGTGAGGAGCCTTGTTCTGGGCTCAGGGGCGGCGTTGCTCGCCATGGGTGGGGCTCAGGCCGCCGACCTTCCGATCAAGGCCAAAGCGGTCGAGTATGTCAGGGTCTGCTCGATGTACGGCGCCGGATTTTTCTACATTCCGGGTACCGACACCTGCATCAAGCTCGGCGGCTACCTGCGTGCCGAGGCCGGCTTCGGTACGAATACGATCTTCCAGAATGCCGTGAACGGCGTCGCCGGCGGGCGAAATCGTCTCAGCAACTACTACACGACGCGTTCGCGCGCCGACCTCAACATCGACACCCGCACCGCGACCGAATATGGCGTCGTGCGTACCTTCTTCGACGGTGTCTTCCAGTGGACCGGGGGCAGCTATGCCGGGACCGGCTCCCCCACGGGCGCAACCGCCTATTCGACGGCGGGCGCGCCTGGAGCGCAGGCTGACGGCAACATCGCGCAAGGCGGGATCGGCGTCTTCTATGCCTTCATCCAGTTCGCCGGCTTCACCATGGGTAAGGCCGTGTCGCAGTTCGACGCACCCTGGGCCAACTACCCCGGCAACAATTTCGACGGTCTGACCGGCGGCGGCGGCACCATCACCGGCGTCAACCAGTTCACCTATACCGCGGACTTCGGCTCGGGCATCACGGCCGCGATCTCGGCCCAGGATGCGACGCAGTATTCGCAGTCGCAGATCTGGAATACGGCGGGACAGACGGCCGCCGGCGTGCTCACCGGCAGCTATGGCACGTCGAATTTCGGCGGCAACGTCGCGCCCGACATCGTCGGCATGGTGCGCGTCGATCAGGCCTGGGGCCTGTTCCAGGCGTCCTTCGCGGCGCACGACAACCACGCCGCCTTCTTCGGTGCCAACGAGACGACCGGGCATCCCGCCGACAAATGGGGCTATGCCGGTCAGCTCGCCCTGTCGATCAAGAACATCCCGACCGGCGCCGGCGACACCATCAATCTGCAGGGCGTCTACACCAACGGTGCCAGCCGCTACAACTTCCAGAGCCTCGCGCCGATCAACTACGCGATGTACGGCGGCAGCAACATGGCGGGGGCTTTCCAGAGCCTGGGCTTCGCGGGCGTGTCGGATTCGGTGTTCGGGGCGAATACCCAGCAGCAGCTGACGACGACCTACGGCTTGCGCGGCGCCTTCACCCACAACTGGGATCCGGCTTGGAACACCGCGGTGTACGGCTCATGGAGCGCCGTGCGCTATAATGCGACAGCGAAGGGCCTGATCTGCAACGGTGCGGGCATGGTCGCTCTCGGCATCGTCGGTGCGAACTGCAACCCGGACTTCAACATCTCGACTCTGGGTGTGATCACGCGCTGGACGCCGGTCAAGAATCTGACCTTCTCGGCTGACGTCGCCTGGACCCGGCTGGATCAGAAGTTCGCGGGCGTCGCCAATGCGCCGGCGGTTGCGGCGGTTGCCAAACCGGCCACGACCTATCAGCTGAAGGACCAGGATTCGGTCTCGCTGCTGCTGCGCGCTCAGCGCAACTGGTGATGAGAGGCGAATAGGGAGTAGCGAATAGCGATTGACGACGATCCGATGTCGGTTTCGCTACTCCACCACAGCGCCGCGGCGCAGATCGGCCTCGATCTGTAGCCGCGAGCCGCCGCCGAAGCGGGCGCGATAGACCTGCAGGTTCTCCATCACCCGCTGCACGTAGTTGCGGGTCTCCGCGAACGGGATCAGCTCGACCCAATCCACCGCGTCCACCTTCGGATCGCGCGGATCGCCATAGCGTTCGACCCATTTCCGTACGCTGCCGCGGCCGGCATTGTAGGCCGCGAACGTCATGATGTACGAGCCGCGATAGTCCTCGAGCAGGCCGCCGAGCTCGGCCGCGCCGAGCTGCGCGTTGTAGACCGGATCGGTCTTCATCCGGTTCAGATCGAAGCTGACGCCCGCGCGCTTGCAGACGTAGCGGCCGGCATCCGGCGTGACCTGCATCAGCCCATAGGCCTGGGCCGGCGAGACCACCGCCTGGTTGAAGGCACTCTCCTGACGCGCGATCGAGAAGACCACGCTCGGCTCGACCTCCGGTCCGAGCGAGCGGAACGCAGGAATGCCCGTGACCGGATAGGCGTAATGATCGAACGGCAGCCCGCGATTGAGCGCGGCCTTGCCGACCAGCAGCATCGCCCGCGCATCGCTGTTTCGCGCGGCGGCTTCCGCGATTCCGACCAGGACGTCGGGGTCGCCGTTGTCGCCCATATCGGCGAAGATCGGGATCGCGACCTCGCCCTCGTCGAGCTCGTACAGCAGTTGCACCGCGCGCACCACCTCGAGCCGCTCGACACCGCGCCCGCGGCCGCTCGGCGCAGCATTGAGGCCGAGCTGCGGCAGGCCGAGCTTCGCCCGCGCCAACTGGCCGTAATAGCTCGTGGACTGCTCGGCCGCCGACATATAGGCCGCGCGCGCCTCCTGCATGCGCCCCATCGCTTCTGCCGCGCGGCCCTGCCAATAACCGGCCCGCGCCAGGGTGGTCGGATTGACGCTGCCGACGCCGATGCGCGCGAAGTGCTGGGCCGCCGTGGCCGGATCGTTGAGGAAGCGCAACGCGATCCAGCCGGCGGTGAATTCCTGCTCGGTCTTGTAGATGTCGCGGTTCGGCAGCGCCGCGTCGCGGGCGATCAGATAGGCGCTCTTATATTCGCCGGTGTCGATCATCTTGCGCGCCAGCAGCCGGCGCTCGATCCACCATTCGTCCAGATTGTGCAGGCGGCCGGGATCCCTGGGCGCGCTGAGCATCAACTGCGCCGCCTCGGCGAACTTCTCGTCGCGCCGCAGCACCTGGATGCGGCTGAAGATGTAGCCGGCATCGCCGTGCAGCTCGCGCGGCACGGCATCGAGCAGGCTCTGGCTGTTGGAGGCTTTGCGGTAGGTCGCGATTCGCGCCTTTGCGAGCGCCACGTGGCCCGAGCCGAGCCGCCGTGCAGCGCGCATCGCCGCCTCGTGCTCGCTGCCATACAGCAGTGTGTCCATCCGCGCCTTGTGATCGCCGCCCGATAGAAGGGCGCCGTACTGGTCCAGGATGTTGTTCTCGGTCTCCTCGGACATCGCGTCGTTGCGCCAGGCATCGCGCACCAGGCGCTCGGCGTTGGCGCGGTCGCCGCGATTGAGCATCACCCGGGCCAGCGCGAACTTGCCCTTCGCCGACAGCGGCGATTCGTTCTCGAACCACGACCAGACCACGGAATCGTCGCGCTTGTCGTCCCACAACGCGGCCTCGAGCCGGCGGCGCAGGAAGGTCTGCGACGGCCAGGACGGATTGGCGGTAATGAATGCGCGATAGCGCTCGACGCTGGCATTGTTGTTGTCGCTGCGCAGGATCACCCATTCGGCGAGCTTCCGCGCGACGGGATCCGAGATCGCCTGCACGACCTCGTTGGCGTCGCCGGGCTTGCGCTTGCGGACGAGCTCGATCACGTTTTCGAGCGCCTCCTTGTCGGATTGCGAGGTCGATGACGTCGCAGCGATCGCAGCCGGCACCACGGGCTTGCGGGAGGCGGGCAGGGCGGCATGCTGGCGGACCGGCAGGGCCGCAGCCGCGGCACCGGGCGTGATGTCCCTTGGCGCCGCGCCGGCGCCTTTGGGAGTGTTCTTGATCTCGGCCTTCGCCTCGGCGTGCGCGTCGACCTTGCTCTTCGTCCCGGCCGCCTCGTTGGTGTTCGTCTTGGGGACCGCGCCGCGCGCGATCGGACGCGCCTTCGGCACGGGAACCTTGGCCGTATGAGCCTTGGATGCCGAAACCTTGGACTCTGAAACCTTGGACTTGGCAGCCTGGTCCTTGGCGAGGGCGCCATGTCCGGCGAGAGCCCATCCGAGTGTCAGGCCGGCGGCCAAGGACACCGAGAGTGACACCGACAGGGCGGTCGATCGCAATGCAGTGGCGCGGGCAGAAAAGGGCACGGCGTTCCTTTTGCGGCGGATGACTTCGATCCCCTGACCAACATGGGTCTATCGAAAAGGTGAACAAATCCTAAATATACAGGGAAGGATTGCAACCTGCGCCAACACCGCGGCGAAATCACGACCGAAGGGCGGCGTGTGGCCGGCCCGGGGGTTCCGAGAAGCGTGGTTGCCCGGTGCGGAGTGTGCGGGCCGGGCTGTCGCGGGGGCGGCAGGGCGATTCGTGTGCCTGTTGAGAAGGCAGCCCAACCGCGGGCGGGCCTTCCGCCCCGTCGGTAGACCCGGTATGAAGTGGCTCGCACAGGGGCCAAACGGCGTTTGGGAGGGAGTTTCATGGCAGCCAAGACGAATTTCCGGGGTTCTTTCACCGCCTTGGTCACTCCTTTCAAGAACGGGTCCGTCGACGAGGCCGCCTTCCGAAGCCTGGTGAACTGGCAGATCGACGAGGGCACCAACGGCCTCGTGCCGGTCGGCACGACGGGCGAGAGCCCGACGCTCAGCCATGACGAGCACAAGCGGGTGGTCGAGTGGTGCATTGCCGAGGCCCGGGGACGCGTGCCGGTCGTCGCCGGCGCCGGCTCCAATTCGACCAAAGAGGCGGTCGAGCTCGCCCAGCACGCCGAGAAGGCGGGGGCGGACGCGGTGCTGGTGGTGACGCCCTATTACAACAAGCCCACGCAGGAAGGCCTGTATCAGCACTTCAAGGCGATCAACGACGCTATCGGCATTCCGATCATCATCTACAACATTCCGCCGCGCTCGGTGATCGACATGTCCGTCGACACCATGAAGCGCCTGTTCGAGCTGAAGAACATCGCCGGCGTGAAGGACGCCACCGCCAGCATGGTGCGGGTGTCGCAGCAGCGCGCCGCGATGGGCGAGGAGTTCAACCAGCTCTCGGGCGAGGATGCGACGATCATCGGCTACATGGCGCATGGCGGCCATGGCTGCATCTCCGTCACGTCGAACGTCGCGCCGCGGCTGTGCTCGGAATTCCACCAGGCCTGGCAGAAGGGCGATGTCGCCACCGCGCTGAAGATCCACGACAAGCTGATGCCGCTGCACACCAACCTGTTCATCGAGTCCAACCCGGCGCCGGTGAAATACGCGTTGTCGCTGCTCGGCAAGATCGAGGAGAAGCTGCGGCTGCCGATGGTGCCGGTGTCGGAGCCGACCCGGGTCGCGGTGCGCGAGGCGATGGTTCATGCCGGACTGATCAACTGAGCCGACGTATCTTGAGGGGGATGCGAGCATGTTGAAGGAATTCCGTGAATTCGCGATGAAGGGCAACGTCGTCGACCTCGCGGTCGGCGTCATCATCGGCGCGGCGTTCGGCGCCATCGTCAACTCGCTGGTCGGCGACGTCATCATGCCGATCATCGGCGCGGTCACCGGCGGCCTTGATTTCTCCAACTACTTTATCCCGCTGTCCAAAGCGGTAAGTGCCGGCAACCTTGCCGATGCGAAGAAGCAGGGTGCGGTGCTGGCCTATGGCAGCTTCCTGACGATCACGCTGAACTTCGTGATCGTTGCCTTCGTTCTTTTCATCGTCATCCGGCTGATGAACACGTTGAAGCGGAAGCAGGAGGCTGCGCCGGCTGCTCCGCCGAAGCCCACACCCGAGGTCGAGCTTCTGACCGAAATCAGGGATCTCCTGAAGAAGGCCTGACGTGGCAGACAAGAACGAGCCCAAGATCACCGTCGCCGCAGAGAACCGCAAGGCGCGGTTCAATTATGCGATCGAGGACACCATCGAGGCCGGCATCGCGCTGACCGGCACGGAGGTGAAGTCGGTCCGCAGCGGCAAGTCGACGATCGCGGAATCCTATGCGGATTCGCGCGACGGCGAGATCTGGCTGATCAACGCCAACATTCCCGAATATCTGCAGGCCAACCGCTTCAATCACGAGCCGAAGCGGCCGCGCAAGCTGCTGCTGCATCGCAAGCAGATCAACAAGCTGATGGGCGCGGTCGAGCGCGAAGGCATGACGCTGATCCCGCTCAAGCTCTATTTCAACGAGCGTGGCCGCGCCAAGCTGCTGCTCGCCGTCGCCAAGGGCAAGAAGCTGCACGACAAGCGCGAGAGCGAAAAGAAGCGCGATTGGGGCCGCGAGAAGGGCCGGCTGCTGCGGGCGCGCGGCTAACGAGACCTTTGCCGCGCGCTCCTCGGCGGCACGCCTGAGCCTTGGGACAGCATCCGATGAATCAGAAGAACCTCTTGGATGTCGACTGGAGCCGGATTCCGGCTCCGACCGACGACGGCGCAGCCGATCATCTGGTCGGGACGATCATTCCCGCGATCGGACTGCGTGCCACCGACGACACGCTGGTCACGTTGTCCGATCTGCCGGGACGGACCGTCGTGTTCGCGTATCCGCGGACCGGCGAACCCGGCAAGGTGTCGCTGGTCGAGGACTGGGACATGATCCCGGGTGCGCGCGGCTGCACGCCGCAGACCTGCAGCTTCCGCGACCTGTTCGGCGAGTTGAAATCGGCAGGCGCCGCGCATGTGTTCGGCCTGTCGACGCAGAGCAATGCCTATCAGACCGAGATGGCCTCGCGCCTGCACCTGCCGTTTCCGGTGCTGTCGGACGAAAAGCTCGAGCTGACCAATGCCCTGCGGTTGCCGACCATGGAGATCGCCGGGCTGACCATGATCAAGCGGCTTGCCATGATCGTGGACGACGCCTGCATCACCCACGTGTTCTATCCGGTGTTTCCTCCGGACAGGAACGCGGGCGACGTGCTGGCGTGGCTGAAGGACAACCGCGTCGCCGCGTGAGGATGGGGCGGACCGACCTAATCCAGATCCGCCTTCACACGCGCGAACACGGCGTGGAACATCTCGGTCGTGAGCACGCCGGTGTTCGTATTGTAGCGTGAGCAGTGATAGCTGTCGTACAGCCTGATCCCGCCGGCCTGATGCACGGCGCCGTGGGCGAAGGGCGCCGCGACCGCGCGCAGGCCCAGCAGCTTCAGCAGCGTGTCGTGGGAGATGCGGCCGAGCGCGACGATGCTGCGCAGCCGCGGCATCGCGGCGATGGTGGCGCCGAGGAAGCTCCGGCACTGGTTGATCTCGGCGGGCAGCGGCTTGTTCTGCGGCGGCACGCAGCGCACCGCGTTGCTGATTCGGCAATCCACCAGCGTCAGCCCGTCGTCGGGACGTGCCTCGAATCGGCCCTTCGCAAATCCGTAGTGCAGCAGCGTCCCGTAGAGCAGCTCGCCGGCATAGTCGCCGGTGAAGGGACGCCCGGTCCGATTGGCGCCCTGCAGCCCCGGCGCGAGCCCGACGATCAACAGCCGCGCATCGGGATCACCGAACGACGGCACAGGCGCGTTGAACCATGACGGCTCGCGCGCGCGCTGCGCCTCGCGGAATTCCACGAGGCGAGGGCACAGCGGACAGTCTCGATCGGGATTGGTCGAAGACAGGGCAGGCGGCGCAGGCTGAGTGCCCGTCCGCCTAGTCCTCGAAATCGTCATCGTTGGGCGTGGTGGTGGCGGTGGTCGTGGCGCGGGCGGCCGGCGTGGTGGAGCGCTGCAGGAATTGCGGGGAATGGTGGCGCGGCTCGCGCGGGGCGGGGCGCTCCGACGGGTCGCGGCCGAGCTTGGACTGCAACTCCATGAGGTCGGTGAAGACGTCGGCCTGACGGCGCAGCTCGTCGGCGATCATCGGCGGCTGGCTGGAGATGGTCGAGATCACGGTGACGCGAACGCCGCGGCGCTGCATCGCTTCGACCAGCGAGCGGAAGTCGCCGTCGCCCGAGAACAGCACCATCTGGTCGATATGCTCGGCGAGCTCCATGGCATCGACGGCGAGCTCGATGTCCATGTTGCCCTTGACCTTGCGTCGGCCGCTGGCGTCGATGAACTCCTTCGTCGCCTTGGTGACGACGGTATAGCCGTTGTAGTCGAGCCAGTCGATCAAGGGCCGAATCGACGAGTACTCCTGATCCTCGATGATCGCGGTGTAATAGAATGCGCGGAGCAGCGTGCCGCGGCTCTGAAATTCCTTGAGCAGGCGCTTGTAGTCGATGTCGAAGCCGAGCGTCTTGGCCGTGGCGTATAGGTTGGCGCCGTCAATGAAGAGCGCAATCTTGTTGGTCGAAGATGACATTCAGTGTCTCGCGTTCAGTTAGATTCTATTTTGGGCGCGACTCCAGTCGGTCGCGCACTCCATTTCAAGATACTGCCAAGGCGTCGGCGGTCCATCTGGTGTGAGGTTACCGCAAACCGGAGTGATCGGGGCAACAAAGGCGTACTTGTGACGACGTAATGAAGCGTTTTCTTGTCCAAGGCCCGAATTCCGCGGGTCTGGACGGAGCGCCAGTCAAGGTTGCCGAATTCGGTACTCCTTGCCCCTTACCGAACCCTGACGCCAGTTTTGCCTTGCGAAAGCCAGCCAGCCTCTATAACTAGCCCAGCATAATCAGCATATTAAGCACACAAAGGACCGGAGCGACAATGGCGCGCGTCACTGTGGAAGATTGTATCGATAAAGTCGACAACCGGTTCGACCTGGTTCTTCTGGCCGCGCATCGCGCGCGCATGATCTCGTCGGGATCACAACTTACAATTGATAGAGATAATGACAAGAATCCCGTCGTCGCACTCCGGGAAATTGCGGATTCGACCATTTCTCCCGAGGATCTGAAGGAAGAACTGGTGCATTCGCTGCAGAAGTTCGTCGAGGTCGACGAGCCGGAGCCGGACACGGTGCCGCTGATCGGCTCGGCCGGTGCCAGCGTCGATGCCGACGACACCGAGGTCGCCGTCGAGCGCATGACCGAGGAAGAGCTGCTGAAGGGCCTCGAGGGCCTCGCTCCGCCGGAAGAGCAGCCGGAAGAGGACGAGTGACGGTCTCGTCACCGTCAGCGCGAGCTCCAGCTAACTTGTGAGAATGTGAAGGCCCGGACCACGTCCGGGCCTTTGCATTTGAACGTGATTCCGTGATTACCATAGGGCTGCGACAAACGCCTGCCATCCGGCAGATTTGGTCACGAAGATAAAGGTTTAGTCATTTTCCATGGTGGTTTCGGGCCACACTCCTCAGCAGATGCAGGCGGCGGCCGAATCGGCCGCGTTGGCGCCTTCGCCGCCGGCTGAGCGGCCGCGGCCGCCGAAGCCGCGCTCCCGCATGATGCGACAGTACGATCTCGTGGAACGGGTCCGCTCCTACAATCCGGATACGAACGAGGATCTGCTCAACCGCGCGTATGTGTACGCCATGAAGGCGCATGGGTCGCAGACCCGCGCGTCCGGCGACCCGTATTTCACGCATCCGCTCGAGGTCGCGGCCATTTTGACCGACCTGAAGCTGGACGACGCCACCATCGTCGCGGCGCTGCTGCACGACACGATCGAGGACACCGAGGCGACCCGCGCCGAGATCGACCGCTTCTTCGGCCCCGAGATCGGTGCGCTCGTCGAGGGATTGACCAAGCTGAAACGGCTCGAGCTGGTTTCGCGCGAGGCCAAGCAGGCCGAGAATCTGCGCAAGCTCCTGCTGGCGATCGCCGACGACGTGCGTGTGCTGCTGGTCAAGCTCGCCGATCGCTTGCACAACATGCGCACGCTGGAGTTCGTGCCGGAGGCATCCCGGCGGCGGATCGCTGAGGAGACGCTCGACATCTACGCGCCGCTCGCGGGCCGCATGGGCATGCAGGAGATGCGCGAGGAGCTCGAGGATCTCTCGTTCCGGACGCTCGACCCGCAGGCGTACAGCGTGGTGATGCAGCGGCTCGATGCGCTGGCGGAGCGCAATCGCAACCTGATCGGCGAGATCGAGAGCCAGCTGGCCCGCAAGTTTCGCGAGCATGGCCTGACGGCGCGGGTGTTCGGTCGCCGCAAGCGGCCATTCTCGATCTGGACCAAGATGGAACGCAAATCCATCGGGTTCGAGCAGCTGTCCGACATCTTCGGCTTTCGCGTCATCATGCCGGATCTCGAATCCTGCTATCGTGCGCTCGGTATCGTGCATACGACGTGGCCTGTCGTGCCCGGCCGGTTCAAGGACTACATCTCGACGCCGAAGCAGAACGACTATCGCTCGATCCACACGACCGTGATTGGCCCAGGCAAGCAGCGCGTCGAGCTGCAGATCCGCACCGAGGACATGGATCAGATCGCCGAGCTCGGCATCGCGGCCCATGCCTTCTACAAGGACGACATCGCCTCGCCGACGGAGCGGCTGAAGCGCGAATCGAATGCCTTCGCCTGGCTGCGCCACACTATCGGCATCCTGTCGGAGAGCGCGAATCCGGAGGAGTTCCTCGAGCACACCAAGCTCGAGCTGTTTCACGATCAGGTGTTCTGCTTCACGCCGAAGGGCAAGCTCATCGCGCTGCCACGCCACGCAAACGTGATCGACTTCGCCTATGCCGTGCATACCGACGTCGGCAACAGCGCCGTCGGCTGCAAGATCAACGGCAAGTTCGCCGCGCTGTCGTCGGAGCTGCAGAACGGCGACGAGGTCGAGGTGCTGACGTCGGACGCGCAGTCGGCGCCGCCCTCGGCCTGGGAGACGCTCGCCATCACCGGCAAGGCACGCGCCGCCATCCGGCGCGCCACCCGAACCGCCGTGCGCGATCAATATGCCGGGCTGGGCCGGCGCATCGTCGAACGTCTGTTCGAGCGGACCAAGCTCGAATATGCCGACGACAAGCTCAAGGGCGCGCTGCCGCGTCTGGCGCGCGCCTCGATCGAGGACGTGATGGCGGCGGTCGGTCGCGGCGAGATCAAGGCCTCCGACGTCGCGCGCGCAATGTATCCGGACTACAAGGAAGAGCGCGTCGTGCGCTACGGCGCCAAGAAGATGGCCGCCGCGCCGGCAGCCAAGGCTGCCGCGCCTCCGACCGAGCCCCACCGCGGCCCGTTTGCCATCCCGATCAGCGGGCTCAATTCCGGCCTGCCGGTGAAGTTCGCGCCCAACGGCGGTGCCGTGCCGGGCGACCGCATCGTCGGCATCGTGACGCCGGGCGAGGGGATCACGATCTATCCGATCCAGTCGCCGGCGCTGAAGGATTTCGAGGAGGAGCCAGAGCGCTGGCTCGACGTGCGCTGGGACGTCGACGAGACCTCGCCGCAGCGCTTTCCGGCGCGCATTCGCGTCGAGAACGTCAACGAGCCGGGCAGCCTCGCCCAGGTCGCCACCGTGATCGCCGAGCATGACGGCAACATCGACAACATCAGCATGAGCCGCCGCTCGCCTGACTTCACCGAGCTCACGATCGATCTCGAGGTCTACGACCTCAAGCATCTCTCGGCGATCATCAACCAGTTGCGCGCCAAGACCATCGTGGCGCGGGTCGATCGGGTGAATGGCTAATCTGCGGGGATGGCTGCGGCGTTCTGCTTCGGGATGCGCTAAACAAGCCGTAGTCTACTCGAAAGTCCTGCGAGCCGGCCCATGTCCGATCCGTCGATGTCACATCCTCCGAAGCTGCGCCTCGGCGTCAACGTCGACCACATCGCCACCTTGCGAAATGCCCGCGGCGGCCGCAGCCCCGATCCGGTGCGTGCCGCGCTGCTTGCGATCGAGGCCGGGGCCGACGGCATCACGGCGCATCTGCGCGAGGACCGCCGGCACATCCGCGACGACGACATGGCGCGGCTGAAGGCCGAGATCTCCAAGCCGCTGAATTTCGAGATGGCGGCCACCGAGGAGATGGTGCGGATCGCGCTTGCGACGCGCCCGCATGCCTGCTGCCTGGTGCCGGAGCGGCGCGAGGAGCTGACCACCGAGGGCGGCCTCGACGTGGTCGGCCAGCACAAGGCGCTGGCGCCGGCGATCGCCCGGCTGAGCGATGCCGGCATCCGGGTCTCGCTGTTCATCGCCGCCGACCCGGCGCAGATCGAGATGGCGGCGCGGCTGCGCGCGCCCGTGATCGAGATCCACACCGGCGGCTGGTGTGACGCCATCACCGACGGCCACGATGACAAGGCGGCGGCGGAGTGGGAGCGGATCGTGACCGGCGCCCGGCAGGCCTATGCAGCCGGGCTCGAGGTCCATGCCGGCCACGGGCTCGACTATGCCACCGCCGAGCGGATCGCGACGCTGCCGGAGATCGTCGAGCTCAACATCGGCTACTTCATGATGGGGGAGGCGCTGTTCGTGGGCCTCGCCGAGACCGTCCGCACCATGCGCGCGGCGATGGATCGCGGCCGTGCGCGGTTGGGGACGGCGGCATGATCATCGGCATCGGCTCCGACCTGATCGACATCCGCCGCGTGGCCGAGGTGATGGACCGGCACGGCGAGCGCTTCCTGAACCGGATCTTCACCGCGGCCGAGCGCGCCAAGGCGGAGCGGCGGGCCAAGAACGAGAAGATGGTGGTCGCCACCTACGCCAAGCGGTTCGCCGCCAAGGAGGCCTGCGCCAAGGCGCTCGGCACCGGGATCCGTCAGGGGGTATGGTGGCGCGACATGGGCGTCGTCAATCTGCCCGGCGGCCGGCCGACCATGCAGCTCACGGGGGGCGCGGCCGAACGGCTGAAGGCGCTGACCCCCGAGGGCCACGAGCCGCGCATCGACCTGTCGATCACCGACGACTGGCCGCTGGCGCAAGCCTTCGTCATAATTTCGGCGGTGCGCCGCGAGACATCCTGACGGGCGGCCGCCCCCAGCAGGAAAAACAAAAATGCGATCGATTTCAGCGAGTTATGTAGTTTTGATACGGCGATTGATTGCGCGGCCCCGCGCAGTCGTCTAAAACCCGCCGGGATCGAACCGGCTGCATCACGGGCGGATTCTGGGTCAAACCGGAGTTGGCCTTAACCACCAGAATCAGGACAGACTCCCTTAAGCCGCGGAACGGTATGGTGTTCGCGGACGGAGGGGTGTTCGGCAACGGCTGGCGAATCGTCGGACCATTCGCCAAGGGACATTGAAAGAGCGATGAGCGTGACCTCCGGAACCAAGACTGAGAGCGGCCTCGGTGAAACCGTTCGTGTCGTCGTTCATGCGCTACTGATCGCGCTGGTGATCCGTACGTTCCTGTTCCAGCCGTTCAACATCCCGTCGGGATCGATGAAGGCGACCCTGCTGGTCGGCGACTATCTGTTCGTATCGAAATATTCGTACGGCTATAGCCACTACTCGATCCCGCTGTCGCCGCCGCTGTTCTCGGGCCGCATCTTCGGCTCGGAGCCGAACCGCGGCGACATCGTCGTGTTTCGTCTCCCGAAGGACGATACCACCGACTACATCAAGCGCGTGATCGGCCTGCCTGGCGACCGCATCCAGGTGCGCGAAGGGCTGCTCTACATCAACGACAAGCCGGTGCAGCGCGAGCGGCTGTCCGACTTCATCGGCGAGGATCCCTGCGGGCAGCCGGACTCGACCGCGCGCGTCAAGCGCTGGAAGGAGACGCTGCCGAACGGCGTCAGCTATGAGACGCTGGACTGCGTCGACAACGGCTATGTCGACAACACCGCGGTGTATACCGTGCCGGCCGGCAACTTCTTCATGATGGGCGACAACCGCGACAACTCGACCGACAGCCGCTTCCTCAGCCAGGTCGGCTACGTGCCGTTCGAGAACATCGTCGGCCGTGCGCAGCTGATCTTCTTTTCCATTGCCGAAGGCGAGCATGCCTGGGCGTTCTGGCGCTGGCCGGTATCGGTGCGCTGGAATCGAATCTTCAAATTCGTGCGATGATCGACGACTCACCCGATATCCAGACCACGCAGGCTGCCGCATCGAGCCCGCAACCCGGCACGGGTGCGCTGGAGGCGTCGCCCAAGGCTGTGTCGCGGCCGAAGTCTGAGATCAAGCCCGAGCAGAAGAGCGAGCCCAAGACCGAGCCCAAGACCGAGCCAAAGGCCGATTCCAGGACCGAGGCGAAGCCGGTCTCCAAGCCAGACATGAAGACCGTCGAGTCCGAATCGGGGCCCGCTGGCCCGACCGACGATGGGGTGGACCCGACCGCGCTCGTTGCCGAGGCCGAATCCGATGGCAAGCCGCGCAGCAAGGCGAAGGGCAGTCGCCGTGCCAAGAGCGCGGGGACCGGCGCCGCCAAGGGCGCCAAGGGCGCCAAGGCCGCGGACAAGGCCGCCAATGCGGCGATCGAGGCGCGCATCGGCCATCACTTTGCCGATCCGTCGCTGCTCAGCACCGCCTTCACCCACGTCTCGGCGCTGAAATCGTCCAAGAAGCGCGGCGACAGCTATCAGCGGCTCGAATTTCTCGGCGACCACGTGCTCGGCCTGATCGTGTCCGACATGCTGTACCGCTCGTTTCCGAGCGCGGACGAGGGGGAGTTGTCGAAGCGGCTCGCCGATCTCGTGCGCAAGGAGAGCTGCGCCGACGTCGCCAAGTCGCTCGGCCTGCTCGACGACATCAAGCTCGGCGCGGTCGGCGCCGGCGCCGGGGCGCGGTTGCGCAAGTCGGTGCTGGGTGACGTCTGCGAGGCGGTGATCGGCGCGATCTTCCTCGACGGCGGCTACACCGCCGCGGCGGGCTTCGTCGAGCGCAACTGGACCGAGCGCATGCACAAGCCGCGGCGCCCGCTGCGCGATCCGAAGACGGTGCTGCAGGAATGGGCGCAGGGCAAGGGCCTGCCGACCCCGGTTTACCGGGAGGTGGAGCGCACCGGCCCGCATCACGATCCGCAGTTCCGTGTCGCCGTCGACCTGCCGGGGCTGGAGCCGGCCGAAGGCATCGGCGGCTCCAAGCGCGCGGCAGAAAAGGTGGCGGCATCTGTCATGATCGAGCGCGAAGGCGTGAGCGGCGGCAGCAATGACGGCTGAACAACAATCGGTGCCGGCTGCCGGGACCCGCTGCGGTTTCGTCGCGCTGATCGGCGCGCCCAATGTCGGCAAGTCGACGCTCGTCAACGCCCTGGTCGGCTCCAAGGTCACGATCGTCTCGCGCAAGGTGCAGACGACGCGGGCGCTGATCCGCGGCATCGTCATCGAGGGGGCGTCTCAGATCATCCTGGTCGATACCCCCGGCATCTTCGCGCCGAAGCGCAGGCTGGACCGCGCCATGGTCACGACGGCCTGGAGCGGGGCGCATGACGCCGATGTCGTCTGCGTGCTGCTCGATGCCAAGAAGGGCATCGACGACGAGGCGCAGTCCATCATCGACAAGGCGGCTGCGGTCGCGCACGAAAAGATCCTGGTGGTCAACAAGGTCGACCTGGTGCCGCGCGAGAAGCTGCTGGCGCTGGTCGCGGCCGCCAACGAGAAGCTGTCGTTCGCGCGCACCTTCATGATCTCGGCGATCTCCGGCGACGGCGTCGACGATCTCAGGCGGGCCTTGGCGGAGATGGTGCCGCCCGGCCCGTTCCATTATCCCGAGGACCAGATGTCGGACGCGCCGATGCGGCACCTCGCGGCTGAGATCACCCGCGAGAAGATCTATTCGCATCTGCATCAGGAGCTGCCCTACCAGTCCACGGTCGAGACCGACAGCTGGACCGAGCGCAAGGACGGCTCGATCCGCATCGAGCAGACGATCTTCGTGGAGCGCGACAGCCAGCGCAAGATCGTGCTCGGCAAGGGCGGCGCGACGATCAAGTCGATCGGCGCGCAGGCGCGCAAGGAAATCGCAGAGATCACCGGCGTGCCGGTGCACCTGTTTCTGTTCGTGAAGGTGCGTGAGAACTGGGGCGACGATCCCGACCGCTACCGGGAGATGGGGCTCGAGTTCCCCAGGGAATGACAATGAGCGTGCCGCGCAACGTGCTGTGGTTCGAAGTGCTGCTCTACATCTCGCTGATGCTGGACGCGCTGTCCGTTGCGGTGTCGGACCGGACGCCGACCTTCGACATGACCGAGGACATGATCACCGCGCAGACCGTGCTCAACGGGGTGGTCATCCTGCTGCTGTTCTATTTCGTCTATCTGGCGGCGCAGCGCCGCAGGAACTGGCCGCGCTGGGTGCTGCTGGGGGCGCTGGTGCTGTCCGACATCTCCCTGGTGCAGGTGATCGGCCAGAAGGGCATGACGCTCGATGCCGGCATCGAGGTCATCTCCTGCGCGCTGACGACGATGGGTCTGTACTACTCGTTCACGGGCGATGCGCGCGGCTGGTTCAACGCGTGACGCTTTGACCGTAAGGGCCGTAGAGCGCGGCGCGCCCACCAAGGTTGGGGGCTAGCGCAGAAGGCCACCAAGACGTCATTGCGAGCGCAGCGAAGCAATCCAGGGCTGCGATCCGACTTTGGATTGCTTCGCTGCGCTCGCAATGACGAGTTTTGTGGCGGCAGCGCGCACAAGCTACGTTGATTGTCCACCCGCGGACGGCACTAGGAGGCAAGCGCGTGTGGAATCATTTGGGCGGCTCGTGAGATGGAATGGACCGACGATGGCATCGTGCTGGGCGTGCGGCGGCACGGCGAATCCTCCGCTGTCGTCGAACTGCTGACCCGCGAGCATGGCCGGCATCTCGGTCTCGTGCGCGGGGCCAGCGGCAAGCGCATGCGGCCGGTGCTGCAGCCGGGCAACACGGTGCGCGCGACCTGGCGCGCGCGGCTCGACGAGCATCTCGGCATGTACGCCATCGACGCGCTGACCTTGCGGGCGGCGGGGCTGATCTCCGCGCAACACGGCGCCTACGGCGTGACGCATCTTGCCTCGCTGGCCCGGCTGTTGCCGGAGCGCGATCCGCACGAAGACATGTATCTGCGGCTCGAACATGCGCTCGATGATTTCGAGGATGTGGGCAGCGCCGCTGTCCACATCGTGCGCTTCGAGCTGGCGATCCTCGCCGAACTCGGCTTCGGGCTCGATCTCGACTCCTGCGCTGCGACCGGCGAGACCTCGGACCTGATCTACGTATCGCCGAAGTCGGGCGGCGCGGTGTCGCGCACGGCCGGCGCGCCATGGGCCGACCGCCTGCTGCCGTTGCCGCCCTTCCTGCGCGAGGGCGAGCAGGGCGATGGCTGGTCGCAGCAGGATCTGCTCGACGGTTTCCGGCTGACCGGCCTGTTCCTTCTGCGTCATGTGCTGGAGCCGCGCGGGCAGGGCCATTCCGACGCCCGCGAGGGCTTCATCAACGCGGTGACGCGGGCAAGGCCCGCCTTGCGATAGGGCTCGTTTTCGACGTTCGTCGTCATGTGCCCGCGCGCTCGTTCGCCAACGTCGAGACTGACGACACCGCGGGCATCGCGGCAAAGCTGATCCCGATACCGTCTCCGATTGTGACGTCATTCACATCCGTCTTCACACGACCGACGCAGGATCGTGCAACAATCCTGGTTGATGATAGTTCTCAGATCATTTTGAGGTTGCGTCGGCCGCGGGTCCTGGCGAAGATTACAGCCCTTCGACGAGATGCGTTTCGTGCGCGCCTTTTTTCATCATCGTGGGGCATTTCGATCATGAGCGATTTCGAGAACCGCAAATCCAGCAACGGGTTCACGTCCAAGCTGTGGCGTGGCGAGCGCATGACGATGATCGGCTTCGACGTTGCCGAGCCCGAACCCGACCTGGTCGGATTCTCGATCGAAGTGAAGTCGCCGGGCGCACGGGATTTTTCTCAGTTGCGCAACAGGATCGCGTTTTCCTATCCGGCGGGAGCCGGCGCGGCGGTCGACGGCAACCGGAATTTCCCGTCGACCGAGGCGCCGTTCCAGAAATTCCGCTGGATCCATTTTCCCTACCGGCCCAAGGATGGCGTCTATACGTATCGTGTTGCCAAGCAGCACATGCGCAACGACGGCACGCTGGTGGCGGGGACCAGCCTCACGCTCGACATCACGCAGAGCGCCGTGACCTATGACGGCCTGGTCGACGTCGGTTTCACCCGCAACTTCGCCTCGTCTCAGGCCTATCGCGATCAGTTCGGCAACAATGCCGAGATCATTCCCGTCGAGAGCCGCGACGGGCCGGGCTTCGACAAGCTCGACCTCACCAACGAGGCCGGCGACAGCGTCTATGAGTGGCTGGGGTTCGAGGCCTACGACCTCCTGTTCGGCTTCTTGAAAGAGGCCCTGGCGGATCCCGGGCTCACGCTCGACGTGATGGCCTATGACCTCAACGAGCCCGATGTGATCGGCCAGCTCGAGCAGTTCGGTCCGCGGCTGCGGGCGATCATCGACGATTCCAATGCCAAGGATAACAGTCACAAGCTGCCGGGCAGCGCGGAGTCGCGCAGCGCCAAGCGCTTCAAGCAGGCGGGTGCTGCCGTGCTGCGCACGCATTTCAGCAACCTCCAGCACAACAAGGTCCTGATCACGCGCCGCGACGGCAAGCCCGAGAAGGTGCTGTGCGGCTCGACCAATTTCACCTTCCGCGGCCTCTATATTCAGGCCAACAACATGCTGGTCTTTCATTCGCCTGATGTCGCCGGGCTGTTCGGCGAGATGTTCGATATCGCCTTCGAGGACCCCTCGGTCTTCCGGAAGAATGATTTCTCCAAGAAGTGGCACGCCGTCCATACCGAGGGAAAGCCGACCGTACAGCTCTGCTTCTCGCCGCACCAGGCCACCGATCTCTCGCTCAATCCGATCCGGGCCGCGATCGATCAGGCCACCTCGTCGGTGTTCTACTCGGTCGCGTTTCTGAGCCAGCTCGGCGACGGTCCGACCAAGGACGCGTTCGACCGCGTGATGGAGCGGCCGATCTTCAGCTACGGCACGGTCGACAAGCGCGGCGCCCTGGAGCTGCGCAAGCCCGACGGCTCGATCGGTCTCGTCGATTTCGCCTATCTCGCGAGCAAGGCGCCGGAGCCGTTCCGCAGCGAATGGTCCGGCGGCAAGGGCCGCAACATCCATCACAAATTCCTGGTGACCGATTTCAGCCTGCCGACCGCGAAAGTGTTCACCGGATCGAGCAACTTCTCGCCGAGCGGAGAGAAGGGCAACGGTGACCATCTTATCATGATCGAGGACAGAAAGATCGCCACCTCCTATGCGATCGAGGCCACCCGCGTGTTCGATCACCTGCAGTTTCGCAACCGGATGCGCGATGCGTTCAAGGGCAAGTCCGAGCGGCAGCGCTCCGCGTCCGCGCCTGCGGCGATCACGCTGCGCAAGCCGACGGCGTTGTCCGGCAAGCCGGCCTGGTTCGAGCGCTTCTACGTCGACGGCTCGCAGGCCGAACGCGATCGATTGCTGTTCTCGTCCTAGATATCGTTACGGACAGAGTTGGAGACGACCATGCCATTGAACGACTATTCGCTTCTCAAGGGTCGGCCCATCAACAATCGTCTGGCGTCGGGAAGCAGTCCGCACTATCAGGTGCAGGTCTCCGCCGACGGTGAGCTCTATCGCATCGCCATCAATGTCCGTTCCCAGGACGGCAGCGAGGTCGAGTTCCTGGTCCGCTCGCGCTTCGAACATCCGATCGTCGACGGCCTGAAGGCGTTTTCGGAGGGGCTGCATCCATTGGAGAGCAAGCCCGGCGGCGTGGCGCTCGATTTCATCCGGGGCAATCTGATGCAGCCGTGGGAGCTCAAGCCGCTGCCGCTGTCGGCCGCGGGCCCCGACAACGATCTCAACGAGAAAATCGACGCCTACGTTCAGCGCGCCATGTCCGACGAGACGGCTCTCATTTATGCCTTCGGCGTCGCATGGGGACCGGAGGAGAAGGCCGACCGCTATTTCGGCTTCAAGCCCGGCCGCGGTATCCACGATATCCATTTCAACCAGGGCAATCCGGCCGGCAAATACGCCGGGGACAACGGTCCCTGGCAGGACGGTGGACTGATCTTCGAGTTTCCCGACCAGCAGCAATGGGTCGCCATCTTCCTGAAGTTCCAGACCCAGGCCTGGCATTCGGACGATGTCAGCGGCGGGGTCATCCTGCCGCCCGATCCCGATCACCCGAACGCGCCGCATACGCCGCCCGACCGCGACCACATTCCGCCGCTCGACGTGCCCGACGGGCTGGTGCGGATCATCGCGGCCTATGTCAACGACGTGCGCACGCCGGAGCACGAGACGGTCACGCTGCTGAACACCGCCGATGTCGACGTAGATCTCACCGGCTGGCAGATCAAGGACAAGCAGAAGAACGCCATGCAGCTCAGCGGCACGATCGCGCGCGGCGCCACCTTGGTGGTGCCCATCGTCGCGCCGGTCGCGCTGTCGAACCGGGGCGGCATCATCACGCTGTTGAATGCCGCAGGCGTGAAGGTGCACGGCGTCTCCTATACGCGGGAACAGGCGGCGCAGCCGGGCCGCACCATCCCGTTCCAGTCGTGACCGCGTGTCGCGCGGCGGAGCCGTCTCGTCGAAGCGTGGGCTCTCTGCTGGCGCAGAGGCGGGGTGACGTGTACTCCTGTCACGTAAGGGCCAAGGCAAGAGGGCGGCACATTGCTGCGCCCCCGCGCAGGTCACGGCGTGAGAGGAGAGCGTCATGGGAGTGCTGGTCGACGGCGAATGGCACGACGTCTGGTACGACACGGTGGCGTCCGGCGGCCGTTTCATCCGCAAGGATTCTGCATTCCGCAGCTTCGTCACGGCTGACGGCCGTCCGGGCCCGTCCGGCACCGGCGGCTTCGCGGCCGAAGCGGGCCGCTATCATCTCTATGTCAGCCTGGCCTGCCCGTGGGCTCACCGCACCCTGATCATGCGTGCCCTGAAGGGGCTCGATGACATGATTTCGGTATCGGTCGTGCACTGGCTGATGCGCGAGCAGGGCTGGACCTTTGCCGAGGGTCCGGGCGTCGTGGCCGACAGCGTCAATCACGCCGGCCTTCTGCACCAGATCTACACCGCCGCAGAGCCGCATTATTCCGGCCGCGTCACCGTGCCCGTACTGTGGGACAAGCAGAAGCGCACCATCGTCAACAACGAGTCGTCCGAGATCATTCGCATGCTGAACTCGGCGTTCGACGGCGTCGGCGCCAGGCAAGGTGACTATTATCCGCAAGCCCAGCGTGACGAGATCGACGCCATCAATGCGCGCGTCTACGACACGCTGAACAACGGCGTCTACAAATGCGGCTTCGCGACCACGCAAGGGGCGTATGAGGAGGCGATCGGTCCGCTGTTCGCCACGCTCGACTGGCTGGAGGAGCGGCTGTCGGCGCGCCGCTTCCTGCTCGGCAACACCTTGACCGAGGCCGACATCCGGCTGTTCACGACCCTGATCCGCTTCGATGCCGTCTATGTCGGCCACTTCAAGTGCAACATCCGCCGCATCGCCGACTATCCGCATCTCGCAGCCTACACGCGCGATCTCTACCAATGGCCGGGAATCGCTGCGACAGTGAATTTCGAGCACATCAAGCGGCACTATTACGAGAGCCATCGCACCATCAATCCGACCGGCATCGTCCCGGTCGGGCCGCGGCAGGATTTCACCGCGCCGCATGGGCGCGAGCGCCTGGCGACGAATTGACGAGGATCCATGGCGGGTGAACGCAACCTCGATACGCTGCTGCGCACGATGGCTCCCGAGCTGCAGGACGGCGTGTTCGTGTTCTGCACTGTCGACACGCATCAGGACATCCCGGCCGGGCTGACGCCCCTCATGCTGTTCCGGGAGCGCGAAGCGATCACGCTCATCGTGCGGCGCGAGGAAGCAGAGCGGGCAGGGTTGCCCTGCCGGTTCGCCTCGCGCCTGATCACGCTCTCGGTGCTATCAGCGCTTGATGCGGTGGGTTTCCTTGCCGCGGTGACGACGAAGCTCGCGGCCGCCGGCATCAGCGTCAACGCGGTCTCGGCGTTTCACCACGATCATCTGTTCGTGCCGGAAGCACGAGGCAAGGAAGCCGTGCTGCTCTTGCATGAGCTGTCTCGCAGCGCCGCCACCTAGCGATGGCAGGACGGCGATCAGTCAGGCTTTGCTTCTGCCGACGTGATGCGATCGGCCTCGCCGGAGTCCACTCGGTTTCTTGCGTGTCGTGGCCGGCGACCGCTTCGTGTCACGCGCGGCGCGGGGGGCCGGAGGCCGGCGTGGCGCGATCAGCGTTCGCTCGGCCTGCGCGCGCACCAGGTCCATCAACATCATCGCTGCGGGCGACGGGGTCCGCCCCTTCAGCCGCAGGATGCCGAACTGCGCCATCAGCAGATCCGATGCGCGCGGCTCTTTCAGCTCGGCCACGTTGAGGCGGATCAACTGACCGGAGGCCAGCTCGTGGGTGAGAACGGCGTCGCCCGCGACGAGCACGATGTCGGAGCGAATGGCCATTTGCACCAGCAGGCTCGCGTTCTCGGATTCGAGCGCGACGTCGAAGCCGCGGCCCTCCGGCGCAGCGATGAGCGCTTCCAGGCGCCTGCCGAATTCCGGCGGCAGCGCAACGGAGGCGAAGTGCTGGCCGGCGAGCTCGCGCGCCGAAAGCTCCCGTCGGCGCGCCAACGGATGATCCGCCCGACAGTAGAAGTATCCCGGAAGGCCGCCGAGCGGCTCGATGTCGAGGCTGTCGTCGGCGCGGATGTCGGTGATGTGCGCGAGGAAGAAATCGAGCTTGCCTTGCTGCAGCACCTCCATCAGGGCGCGCCAATTGTCCTGCACCACGATGATGCGCACGGACGGGTGCTCCGAATACAGCCGCGCCATGGCATCCGGCAGAAGCGTCAGCCCGGTGAAGGCGCCGACGCCCACCGTCACCTCGCCGGCATCTCCCGAGCGGAGCAGGCGCATCTCGCGGCCGAGATCGTCGGCGCCAGACAACAGCGACCGGGCCCGTGCCACCAGCCGTTCGCCGACCGGGGTGATCTCCACCGAGCGCGAGCTGCGGTCGAACAGCCGCATCCCGGCGGCGTCCTCCAAGGTCTGCAAGCTGCGGCTCAGCGCCGACTGCGTGACGTGGGCGCGCTGGGCCGCCCGGGCGAAATGCCGCTCTTCCGCGAGGTAGACCAACTGCTGCAGCTGGCGCAGGGTGGGGGTGTACATCGATGAGCCGAAATCATTGATCCAGCCATAACAATTCATTGGATTTCTGAGACCGTCAATTCCAAAATGGCGCAAATACAAACAGGGGAAATGCCATGGCGGGGTTGGCCAAGTCGCCCCGCGCTGCGGCAGTCTCCCGGCAACAGGCTCTTCTCATGCCCAACGGTGCGCAAGCTCTGATACGGACCCTGGTCAATTCCGGCATTCGGGTCTGCTTCACCAATCCCGGCACCTCGGAGATGCATTTCGTCGCGGCGCTGGATTCCGCGCCGGAGATGCGCGCCGTGCTGTGCCTGTTCGAAGGCGTGGCGACCGGCGCGGCGGACGGCTACGCCCGCATGACCGGCACGCCCGCGGCAACGCTGCTGCATCTCGGCTGCGGCCTCGGCAACGGCCTCGCCAATCTGCACAATGCGCGCAAGGGCAAGGTGCCCGTCGTGAACATCGTCGGCGACCACGCCACCTACCATGTCCCGTATGACGCGCAGCTCCAGTCCGACATCGAGACCGTCGCGCGCAACGTCTCGCCGGAATTCGTCTGGACCTCGCAGGTGACGTCGGAATTGTGCCGCGACGCGGTGGCGGCCGTGAAGGCGGCGTGCTCCTGGCCCGGACAGGTTGCGACGCTGATCCTGCCGGCCGACGTGTCCTGGGGGGAGGGCGGCGTCGCCGAGCCGGCGCCGGTGATCGAGCCGCCGGCGGCCGCCGACGATGCGACCGTGCAGGCGGTCGCCGAGGCGATCAGGGCGGGCGGCCGCAGCGCTTTTCTGCTCGGTGGCACCGCGCTGCACGAGGAGTCGCTGCTGGCGGCCGCGCGCATCGCGGCGGCCTGCGGCGTGAAAGTCTACGCCGAGACCTTTCCGACGCGCATGCAGCGGGGAGCGGGCCTGCCGGCCGTTGAGCGCATCGCCTATCTCGCCGAGATGGCGCAGATCCAGCTCAAGGAGATCGACACGCTGATCCTGGTCGACGCCAAGGCGCCGGTGTCGTTCTTCGCCTATCCCGGCAAGAAGAGCTATCTGCCGCATGACGGCTGCAAGGTGCTGACCTTGTCGACGCCGGCGCAATGCGCCGCGGGCAGCCTGGTCAAGCTTGCGGCCGCGCTGGAGGCCAACAGCGCCACGCCGGCATTGTCACCGGCCTCGCGGCCCGGGCGTCCGCGCGGCAAGAAGCTCACCGCGGAAAAGGTCTGCAAGGCCGTGGGTCATCTCCTGCCCGAGAACGCCATCATCATCGACGAGGCCATCAGCTCCGGCCTGATGCTGTCGAAGTTCACCGCGGGCGCGCCGCGCCACGATCTGATCACCTTGACCGGCGGCGCCATCGGGCAGGGGTTGCCGAACGCGATCGGCGCGGCGATCGCCTGTCCGGACCGGCCGGTAATCGCGCTGATCGGCGACGGCAGCTCGATGTACACGATCCAGTCGCTGTGGACGATCGCGCGCGAGCGGCTCAACGTCACCGCCATCATCTTCAACAACGCCTCCTACTCCGTGCTCAATGTCGAGCTGGAGCGGGTCGGCGCCGAGGAGATCGGACCGAAGGCGCGGGCGCAGCTCGATTTGCACGGGCCGGTCCTGAAATTCGCGCAGATCGCCGACGGCATGGGCGTGCGATCGACACGCGTCACCACGCCGGACGAACTCACCAGCGCGTTGCAGGGGGCGCTGGCACGGCCGGGGCCGCATCTGATCGAGGCGATGGTGCCGCCGGCGCTGACCGGCCTCAAGCTGAAGCTCCTGCCGCATCTCCTGGGATCGCTCGACCGCGTCCCGCTGCCGGTGGCGCGGATGCTCAAGCGCAAGATCGCGCCGTGACATGAGCGCGACGCTGCAATCCGACCTCGTCATCGCCGGCGGCGGTCTCGCCGGCATCGTCACCGCGCTGGAGGCACTGCGCGCCGGCAAATCGGTGACCATCGTGGACCGGGACACGCCGGAGCGGTTCGGCGGGCTGGCGTTGTGGGCATTCGGCGGCATGGCGCTGGTCGGCACGCCGTTGCAGGCCCGGATGAAGATCCCGGATACGCCGGAGATCGCGCTGCGCGACTGGATCAGGTTCGGCGAGCTCGACGCGGCCGAGCACTGGCCGCTGCAATGGGCGCGCTATTACGTCGAGCATTCGCGCGCCGAGGTCTACGATTGGCTGCTGTCGCATGGCGTGAACTTCATGCCGGCCGTGAACTGGGTCGAGCGCGGCCGGCAGGGTGACGGCAATGCGCTGCCGCGCTATCACATCGTCTGGGGCACCTCGCAGCGGCTGACGCGCGTGATGATCGCGGCGATGCGCGCGGCCGATCGTGGCGGCAGACTGACGGTTCTGCACCGCCATTGCGTCGTCGGCCTCGATCGCGCCGGCGGCGCCGTGGCGGGCGTCGTTGCCGTCAACGAGGAGACCGGCGCCGAGATCCGCATCGCGGCCCCGTTGACAGTGCTGGCGATGGGCGGCCTCAATGGCAGCCACCAGGAGGCCCGCGCCAATTGGCTGAAGAGCCGGCCGCTGCCGGCGGCGATGCTCAATGGCGCGCATCCGTTCTCCGACGGCAAGTTGCATCACCTTGCGGCCGAGGCGCTGGGCGCTGAGATCACGCATGCCGGCGAGATGTGGAACTACGCCGCCGGCATCCCGCATCCGTTTCCGCATTTCGACGGCCACGGCCTGTCGCTGGTGCCGTGCAAATCGGCGCTGTGGCTCGACCATCGCGGCGAGCGGATCGGGCCCGAGCCGCTGGTGACCGGCTTCGACACCCATGATCTGTGCCAGCGCGTCGCGGCGCAGGAGAAGCCGTATACGTGGCATCTGTTGAACTGGCGCATCGCCGCCAAGGAATTCGCCATCTCCGGCGCCGAGCACAATCCGCGCATCCGCGACCGGCAGATGCCGATGTTCCTCAAGGAGACGCTGCTCGGCAATCATCGCCTGGTAAGGCAGATGCAGCGCGAGAGCCGGCATTTCCTGGTCGACGAGACGCTGGCTGGCCTCGCCGCCAAAATGAATGCGCTGACCGGCACCGGCGACGTGAAGCCGGAGGTGCTCCAGGCCACCGCCGACGCCTTCGACGCGAACTTTGGGAATGGCGACAAGCTCCACAACGACGACCAGTTGCGCCGCATCCTGCACGCGCGGCAATGGGGGCCCGACAAGCTCCGCACCTGCAAGCCTGCGCCGCTGCAGGCGCCGGGCGCCGGGCCTTACATCGCCATTCATATGCAACTCATCACCCGCAAGAGCCTCGGCGGCCTCAAGACCGATCTGCAGAGTCGGGTCCTCGACACCACGGGCGCGCCGATCGGCGGCCTCTACGCGGTCGGCGAAGCCGCCGGTTTCGGCGGCGGCGGCGCGTCGGGCAAGCGGTCACTGGAGGGCACGTTCCTGCCGGGTTGCATTCTCACCGCACGGGCGGCGGTGCGCGCGATGTGACGGCTACGGGAACCGTACGAGTCAGCGGAACCGCCGCTGAATTATTGCTCGGTCACTGTCGATCCGGTGCTGCTACGTTCGTCTTCGAGGCACATGAGATGGAGACCCGTCATGAAGATCTACTGGATCAAGGCTCAGGCGCCGCGCCGCGTGCTGGCGCTGGTGAAGCATCTCGGCGTCCCGGCCGAGTTCATCGACATCACCGGCCAAATGAAGACGCCGGATTATGCCGCGCTCAATCCCAACATGAAGGCGCCGGTGCTGGTCGATGGCGAGACCGTGCTGTGGGAGTCGACCGCCATCATGGCGCACCTCTGCATCCGCGAGAGCTGCGACATGTGGCCGGCGCGCGATCCGCAGGAGCAGATCGAGGTGCTGCGCTGGCTGGCGTGGACCGATTGCCACTGGGCGCCCGCGGTCGGGCCGTTCTATTTCGAGCACATCGTGAAGAAGACGTTCGGGATCGGTGCGCCGGACCGTGCCGCGCTGGTCGCGAAGGTGCCGAACCTGAAGACGTTCGCCGCCGTGCTCGATGCGCATCTGCGGGCGCGCAGCCACATCGCGTGCGACCGGCTCACCATTGCCGATTTCGCGGCCGCTTCGATGGCGACCGACTGGCGCGAGGCCGAGATGCCGATGGAGGCGTTTCCGAACATCGTGCGCTGGCTCGACGGGCTGATGCGGCTGCCGGCGTGGGCCGAGCCGTGGCCGGAGAAGCGCTCGGTCGCGGCCTGAGGCTCACGGCTGCGCGATGCCGTGGCCGAGCTGCTTGGAGATCTCGGCCGCGCAGGCGCGCAGGCGGTTGGCGAGCGGCGATTGCCAGCCGGCATCGAAGGTGCCGGCTGGTCCCATCGCGGTGATGACCAGCGCGACATGACCGGCGTGATCGAACACCGGCGCGGCGAAGGCATTGACGCCAGGCAGGGGATCGCCGACGGCGCGCGCCAGTCCCTGCGCGCGCACCTCGGCCAGCATCTCCGCCACTTTCGGGCTCCTCAGTGCGCGCTTCGGATTGTAGCCGACACCGAGACGGTCGAGGCCGGCGTCGAGCGCGGCCTTCACCGTCTTCGGCGGCAGGAACGCCGCGAAGGCGCGGCCGGTCGCGGTTTCCAAGAGCGCCATGATCGAGCCGACGCGCATCACGATGTGCACCGGATGGCTCGGCTCCTCCAGCCGCACCACGGTGGGGCCATTGGTGCCCCACACCGCGAGCGAGACCGCGTGATCGATGGCGCCGGCGAGCGCCGCGATCTTCGGAGTGGCGATCCGCACCGCCGACAGCCGCCGCAGGCTGATCAGGCCGAGCTCGAGCGCGAGCGGGCCGATCTCGTAGCGTCCGGTGGTTTCGTCCTGCTCGATCAAACCGATGCGCGAGAAGCTGACGAGATAGGGATGCGCCTTGGCCGGCGGCAGCCCGGCCTCGCGCGCGAGGTCGCGCAGCATCATCGGCTCGCCGCTGCGCGCCAGCGCCTGCAGCAAGGTGCCGCCGACCTCGATCGATTGGATGCCGCGGCTCTCTCGTCCCATGTCTTGTTGTGCCCCTGGTTCGGCGCCGTGCCTACACCGCCAGGAAGCCGCCGTCGACCGGCAGGGTCACGCCGTTGACGTAGGACGCCATGTCCGAGACCAGGAACGCCACTGGGCCGGCGAGCTCCTCCGGCTGGCCGACGCGGCCGAGCGGCGTGCGGCTCATGAAGCCGGCGAGCCGCTCCGGATCGTTGCGGGTCGTCTCCGTCATCGCGGTGGCGATCACGCCGGGCGCGATGGCGTTGACGCGGATGCCGTCGGCGGCGAGCTCGCGCGCCAGCGCCTGGGTCAGCGACTTCACGCCGCCCTTGGAGGGCGAGTAGCCGAGCGTGTTGCTGATGCCGATGAAGGAGGCGACGGAAGCGATGTTGACGATCGTGCCGCGCGTCGCGCGCAACGCGGCGAGAAACGCGTAGGTGACGTTGAACACGCCGTTGAGATTGACGTCGATCACCCGCTGCCAGTTCTGCGCGGCCCGCGGCGAGTCGATATTCTCTCGGATGATGATGCCGGCATTGTTGATGAGAATGGAAATCGGTCCGACCTCGGCGCGTAGCTGCGCGGCCAATGCCGCGCAGCCTGCGGCGTCAGTGACATCGAGCTTGTAGGCCCACGCCTTGCGGCCATGGCCGCGGATCTCGGCGGCGCAGCGCTCCGCACCCTCCATGTCGATGTCGGTGATCACGACATCGGCGCCGCGGCCCGCGAGTCCCAGCGCAATCGCACGGCCATTGCCGTTGGCGGCGCCGGTGACCAGCGCCAGCTTTCCGGCCAACATCTGATGGTCGCTCATGCGGCGCTCCTTTGGCCCGCGCGTTCCGCGAGGTGCCGGCCGGCAATGTAGCCGAAGGTCAGCGCCGGTCCCAGCGTGATGCCGGCACCCGGATAGTTGCCGCCCATGATGCTCGCCATGTCGTTGCCGGCGGCATACAGCCCCTCGATCGGCTGGCCCTGGGCGTCGAGCGCGCGGGCATGCTCGTCGGTGCGGATGCCGGCATAGGTGCCGAGATCGCCGATCACCATCTTGATCGCGTAGAACGGCCCGTCCTTGATCGGCGCCACGCACGGGTTCGGCCCATGCAGCGCGTCGCCCTGATAGCGGTTGTAGGCGCGCGAGCCCTTGCCGAACGTGGGATCCTGGCCCAGCGCGGCATCGGCGTTGAACGCGGCCACGGTTGCTTCGAGCCCCCGCGGATCGATGCCCGTCGTGCTCGCGAGTTCGGCCAGCGTCGCGCCGCGCTTGAGATAGCCGGTGCTCAGATGATGCCCGAGCGGCATCGGGAACGGCGGCACGCAGCCGAGGCCATAGCGGCGCAAGGAGCGGTGGTCGGTGATCAGCCAGGCCGCGATCTCGCGTCCCGGCTTGGCCGCCTTGACCATCGCCTGCACGAAGTCGTGGTAGGAGTTGCCTTCATTGGCGAAGCGCACGCCATCCGCGGTCACCGCGATCACGCCCGGCTTGGCGCGGTCGATGAAGTGCGGCATCACGCCCTTGCTGCCGTCCTTGCGCGTGGTGACGGAGACCGGCACCCAGGCCGCCGCATGCGGCAGGCCATCCTCGACCCGGCCGCCGACGGCTTCCGCGAGCCGCAGGCCGTCGCCGGTGTTGCCGACAGGGCCGGGCGACACATGCTCCTGTCCGGTCGGCGCATGCGGAAACATCGCCTTGCGCCTGTCGACGTCATGCGGGAAGCCGCCGCAGGCCAGCACCACGCCGAGCCGCGCATTGACGCGGATACGTCGGCCCTGGCGCATCACCACGGCGCCGCGCACGGCCTCGCCGTCGCGGATCAGCTCGGCCACCGGCGACGACAGCCAGAGCGGAATCCCGAGATCGAATGCCGACTTCGCCAGCCGCCCCGCCAGCGCATTGCCGTTGGTCAAGGTCATGCCGCGGCCGTGGCGCAGCACGTCCAGCGCATGCTTCGACAGCCGCTTGGCGACGTAGAACGCTGACGCCAGCGACTTGGTCGCGCGCATGAAATGGATGATCTCCTTGCCGGAGCCGAGCATCATGCCGAACACGGTGAGCTCGGGCAGCGGCTGGCCGAGATCCTTGATGTGGTCGCCGAGTTCGCGACCGTCGAACGGCCGCGTGACCATCGAGCGGCCGCCTTGCGTGCCGCCCGGTGCCTCGGCGTGATAGTCCGGAAAGGTCAGCGGCATGTCGAACTTCAGCGCGGTCTTGCTGGTGAAGAAGTCGACCGCCTCCGGGCCCTTGCTCAGGAACGCGTCGACCCGCGCTGCATCGTAGCTGTTGCCGGCCTCGTGGCGCAGATAGCTGCGCGCCAGCTCGGGCGGTTCGTCGATGCCCCAGGCCTTGGCCAGCGACGTGCCCGGAATCCACAGCCAGCCGCCGGAGCGCGCCGTGGTGCCGCCGAAGCGCGGCTCCTTCTCGGTGACGACGACCTTCAGCCCGGCCTGGGCGGCGGTGACCGCCGCCGACAGCCCGGCGCAGCCCGAGCCGACCACCAGCACGTCGCAATCATGGGTTTCGCCGGCCTGGTGATCTGCTCCGCTCATGCGCGCGCTCCTACTTCTTCAGCAGCGGGCACTTGGATTCGGAGACCGGCCGGAACGCATCCTCGCCCTTTACGGTCTTGACGATCTCCAGGTAGTCCCACGGCTCCTTCGACTCCGACGGCTTCTTGACGCGGGCGAGATACATGTCGCGGATGACGCGACCATCCTCGCGAAGCTTGCCGCCGTGAACGAAGGTATCCTCGATCGGCAGCTCGCGCATCTTCGCCATGACAGCCTTGGGATCGTCTGTACCGGCCGCCTTGATCGCCTTGAGATAGTGCAGCACCGAGCCATAGACGCCGGTCTGGATCATCGTCGGCATCACCTTGGCGCGGGCGTAGAACTTCTTCGACCAGGCGCGGGTGGCATCGTCCATGTTCCAGTACGACGCCGTCGTCATGTAGGTGCCTTGCGCCGCCTCGAGCCCGATCGCATGCACGTCGGTGTCGAACATCAACAGCCCGACCAGCTTCTGGCCGCCCTTGACCAGGCCGAACTCGCCGGACTGCTTGATGGCGTTGTCGGTGTCTTGGCCGGCATTGGCGAAGGCGACGACGTCGGCCTTCGAGCTCTGCGCCTGCAGCGCGAACGAGGAGAAATCGGCGGTGTTGGTCGGATGCTTGACGCCGCCCAGGATGGTGCCGCCGAGCTCCTTGATGAAGCGCGTCGCGTCCTTCTCCAGTTGCTGGCCGAAGGCATAGTCCGCGGTGATGAAGTACCAGGACTTGCCGCCCTGGCCGATCACGGCCGAGGTCGTCACCTTCGACAGCGCATAGGTGTCGTAGGTGAAATGCACGGTGTTCGGGCTGCACAGCTCGTCGGTGAGCGAGCTCGCGCCCGGACCGGACAGCAGCGCGATCTTGTTGCGCTCGCGCACCATGTTGTGCACGGCAATCGCGATGCCGGAGTTGGGGATGTCCACGACGGCGTCGACCTTGCCGTTGTCGAACCAGTCGCGCACGACCGTGGTGCCGACGTCGGTCTTCATCTGGTGATCGGCGCTGATGATCTCGATCGGCTTGCCCAGCACGGTGGGCCCGAATTCCTCGACCGCCATCTTCGCCGCCTCGACCGAGCCCGGCCCGCTGTTGTCGCGCCCCCAGCTCGAGAGATCGGTGAGCACGCCGATCCGCACCACGTCGTCGGACACCTGGGCCGAGGCGTGGGTCGAAATGAATGTCGTCGTTGCCAGAAACGCGCAGGCGAGCCACTGCCGTCGCATGAAGATCCTCCCCGTTTGCCCCGCTCTGTCGGCGGTGGCAGCGAGTTAGACATTGACGAATTGGTTTGTCAATTACGAATGGGTGCGATGCAGCGCACAACGACTGTGGAGGTCGTCGCGGATATCGGATGGCGGCTGGGTAGCGCGATGCGCGCTACACGCGCGGCATGATCTGCAATTCGAGCAGCGCCAGTCGTTGCATCGCGGCAGGATCCCGCTCTCCGGTCTTGGCGGCACGCAGCACCGATTCGGCAAGCAGGGTGACATGGGTCGAGCTCACCGGCTCGGGCAGCGCGGCGATGGCACTGTCGAGGGCCTGCGTCATCAGCACGATGACATCAGGCGAAAACGCAGCGTCTGAAAAATCCTTCATGCAGAACTGTCCGCAGCAGGGGCTTCAGTCGAAAATCGGTTGACGCAACGCGTGTTGATGTTGTCGGCAACGCGCCAGCCGCGGCTCCGGTTCCGGCTCTTCCGAGCTTCGGATCAGCAGAATCGCTGATCTGCCATGCGCAAACTGCCCGTCGAGCCAATCTGCCGCAGGCCGATCAGCTTGTGTCGTCGGGCAAATCAGGACGATGCTTCCGCCCATCCCGCCTCACCCAAGGGGCGTTACGCGCGATCGTCACGATACGCGAGGCGGGGAGCGGTGGCCTGTCGGATCGCAGCGTGCTCTATGCGCGTGGACGAACGAGTCCGGCAGGACGATGAAATCGCAGCGTCCTGGCGCCCCGATGCTGGCGTCAAGCCGGCGATGGATGCCTCAGGCATCGCGCTGACGACGGTGGCTAACAAGCCCGGACACCGGGGAGACTGCGTATAAATCGTAAGCCCATCGCGCAGGGAGGGCCGGGTCGTCCGGCTGACCTGTGGTACCTGCCGCCTGCATTTTTTTCGCAGGCGGGCCACGGGCCTCAGTCGAGGTCCGGCCTTC